>JAKSJB010000015.1 GCA_024398475.1 Bacteroidaceae bacterium
CGGACAGGAAATAAGGCTTTGCCTTTTATTTTTCTTTTGCCTCATTCCACAAGGCTATTCCATGGATGAAACCAAATCCATGAAATGTGACCGTCAGTTTCCAACAAAGGAAAAAGTGTGTACAGAAAGGACAATTTTGGTAATTGAATCATAAGAAAAAATATACAAATTTTACACAAAAAAAAATTCAAAAACGTACAAAATAGATTATATTCTACTTTTTTTTTACAAATTGTTTGTTACTATTATGTTTTTACATTACCTTTGCAATTGTTAAAAAAATTAAAAACAATTCCATGACTATAGAAAGCAATCTTGACAATTAATAATCACCTAAACAAAATAGAACATAACCGGATTTCTTTAAATATCATTTTTTTCAAATATCGTATTATTCAATCTTTTATATTTTCTATGATTATGAAAAAATTATTTACCACTGTTGCTGCAACTTTATTAATGTTTACAGTGAATGTTTTTAATCCTGTTGAGGCTATAGCTACAACTATAGGTAATCCTCAGCCTAAGTATCAAGACTCCGACAAGTTGATAGAAACTATTCTGTCATTTGTTGCAGATGATTTTAACTCGGAAGACGGGCGGAAAATTATTCAGGATGCGATAGACAGCGCCAAAACTGGATGGAATGGCGAAGAAGGTGAAATAACCAATGGTTTCATCGATCGCATTTCCAGACTTACATTTGAAGAAGATGATGCTGCAAAAGGTTATCTAAACACAATTCTGACCATCACCAACAATGCATTTCCTTTATATAATTATTTAATGGGCAACAACGTTCTGCCAGGAGTTGCAGACGTTAGCAACATCAAAGTCGACACAATAGCCGCTGCTCCTATTGATGAAATGTTCTACGGAATCGGTGATGAGCGCAACTTGTACAACCCAATGGGACTTAGTGACGAAGAGATAGCCAAAGGCCTTCAAGAAGGCGCTACATCTAAGTACAACCAATCATATGTATGGGGAATTGTGACTGAAGGAAACAAGGTATATTGGTCAACCAACACCAATTATATCTGTACAAGCGTTTCCGACTTACAGGATATGACAAACAACAGCCAGTTGCAAAGTGGATACAAGACTGATTGCTGGGTTTGTGAATATAGTAAAGGTAAATATGGCCAGGAAGTACACGCCAAAATAGATTCTACATATGCTAAGTATAGCGACATACGTATTCCTCGTATGTATTGTTATGACCCCGCAACAGGCGTCGTTGAAGATATCACCCCTGGAGAAGAGTATGGCGAAGAGTATATTAAACGTCTGCAGAACTGTCAAGGTCTTCGCTCTGCAGGTTCACACAATGGTATCGTATTCTTTGGCGGTCCTTCTGCATATGGAGGCAGTATGCAAACTGTAACAGGTGCAAGTTTCTTTGCATACGATACAGAAACGAAGAAATACATTGGATGCAGCAATTTGGATAACGTTGACGGCAACAGGGTTACAAACGTCAGACGTTGGCTTGTCTACAACGGAGTTCTTTATTGTGGTGTCAGAATCACCGATAAGAATGGCGTCGACCGTGGTGCGGTATTACGTTGGTACGGAGACAAAAATGATCCATGGCAGTTCCACATCGTAGGTTGGTGTAAAAGCGAAGCAGCAGAACTCGCTGTATATAACAACAGAATGTATGTCGGTGGTTGGAACACAGCAACTTTCAGAGATTGTTCATTAGTAAAGGGACCTGAAATTCCAGAAGACGGTCTTCATCAAGTTGATATTGATGATCCTGAATGGGAAATTATTTGGAGAAACAGTTTCTATGATCCTAATCCAGTTTCACGTGCAAATGCATACGTTGGATGCTTACAGGTTTGGAAAGACCAGTTATATTGGGGTACATTTACCCTTAGTTATGGTATTACAAAAATGGCACAGAATCAAGGTGTAAGCCTTCTTTCACCTGAAGGTTTGGCATTTGTTTTAGGTACTATTCGTCAAACAACTCTCTGGCGCGTTGATGGAAATGATGAGATAGAATTGCTTTTTGGTGAAGAAAAGTTGCCTCTATGGAATAAATATACAAAACTGGACGAAAACCAAAAACCTATTGGCCCTGACACTTGGAGCATCATTGATAATGTCAAGAAGTATAAGCCTCGTTTTGGTCATGCCGGATATGGCAACCCATGGGCAGTATATACTTGGACAATGGCAGAATACCACGGAGACCTCTATCTTGGAACAAACAATGTTGACATAGTCTTCGGAAGTTTTAACAGCGGCAATAGTAGCGGCAGCGGTACTGGTACAGATACTGGCAGTGGCAAAGGCAGTGGTAAAGATTATGGCAAACTCTCCAGCATGTTCAAACTTATCCCTAGTTCTCCAAAAGAGAAATACGGCTTTGAAGTTCTGCGTATGCAAGATCCAGACAAGGCACCTGAATTCATAACAGAGAATGGTTTTGGCAATGGAACAGCATACGGTGTACGCAACTTCACAATATGCAATGACGAACTCTTTATCGGAAGTGCATCACCATACAACATTGCACCTAATAGCGGTTGGCACTTATTCAGTTTAAAGGAAGATACTGGTACTAACGTTCAGAGCCTCACAGTCAAGCCTGCTGTAGTATTCCGCAAGGAAGAGGGCCGTATAATGGTTTCCAGCATAGACGGTAAGGAATTGTTGAATGTATGTGCATATTCAGTCGATGGCAAGGAAATTTTCAATGATACTCCAAATTCACACATTGGTGTTGTTCCTACAGGTTCAATTACTAATAGCACAGTCATCATTAAGGTTGTAACCAACGACGGAAAGACTTATACCAACAAGATGGTTTTGTAATAAAACCCACGTCGGCTAACCGACATTAAAAACGAGAAAGTCCGCTAATCAGTATTGGTTAGCGGACTTTCTATATAATACCATATTTCAATTTGTCTTTTATTATTCCAGCCTGCACTTTTTAGCATTGCCTACATTTTATTGTCAAAATTCATTTATTACCCAATTCTTTTGCCTCATTCCACAAGGCATCCATTTCGGCAAGGGTGAGGTCCTTGATTGCCCTACCCTGTTCGCGGGCTTTCTGTTCCACATAGTTGAAACGGGAAATAAACTTCTGGTTGGTGTGTTCGAGTGCCGTGTCGGGATTGATGTGGTACAGACGGGCTGCATTGATTAGGCTGAACATGATGTCGCCGAACTCGCGCGTAGCCTTGTCACGGTCCATGTTCTCCACTTCGGCTTCAAACTCCCGTATTTCCTCCTTCACCTTGTTCCACACATCACGGCGGTCATCCCAGTCAAAGCCCACATTGCTTGCCTTTTCCTGAATGCGGTCTGCCTTGATTACTGAAGGCAGGGACTGCGGAACTCCACTGAGGACGGTCTTGTTGCCGTCTTTCTCCTTGGTCTTCAACTGTTCCCAATTCTGAAGAACCTGTTCTGTTCCGCTGACTGACGTATCGCCATACACATGGGGATGACGGTAGATGAGTTTGTCGCAGAGTTGGTTGCACACGTCTGCTATATCGAAGTCACGGTCCTCACTGCCTATCTTGGCATAGAACACTATATGCAGCAGCACATCGCCCAATTCCTTGCAGATGTTACGGGTGTCGTGTTTCAGGAGAGCGTCGCAGAGTTCGTAGGTTTCCTCTATGGTATTGGGACGCAGGGATTCATACGTCTGCTTTCTGTCCCACGGACATTTCTCACGCAGGGTATCCATCACTTCGAGCAACCTGCCGAATGCCTTCAACTGGTCCTCACGGCTGTTTATGTTTGTTTCCATAATCCTCTATTTGATTTGTAAGAATAAAAAAACGGGGCTTCTATCACAGTTCACACATGATATACTGCCCCTCTTATCGTTATTTGAATGCAAAATTATGAATAATTTATGAATTAGGGACAATGTATTATGAATTATTTACTACCTTTGCCATTGGAAATAAACAAAAACATTAGATACATTATGAAAAAACTGTTATTACTCATTGCTGCCATCGTGACATGCAGCCTTACTTTTCAATCATGTTTGGACGATACCGACGACAAGGCTGATGCCACTTGCTGGTTCTTCGGCAACATCGACAGTATCGGTCTTACTGATCCTGCTGACTCCGTATTCATTCCGTGCATTGTGAAAGCCCTGTGTTCACCTACCCTTTCTGCAGTCGGCGACAGTTCCCTGTTCTCTACTACTGCCGTAGGTGACTTTTTGGAACAGGCAATCTATGAATGCAGGGTGCAGGCTCATACGGAATATTCCAACAAACTGAACAGCATAAGCGGCAACGTCCTCAGGGCCAAGGCACAGTCTTACAACGGGGACTCGCTGAACGTGGATTCACTCGATGCATTTACCGTGAAGTATGGTCTGTATGATTTCAGCACTACTTCCACCGGATTCCTTAAGATAAGCGAATACTACAAGAACTATTGATTCTGAGCAGCGACGACTGATGGATTTTCAGGCAATTCTCGACAGGTATTATCCGGAAGAGGGCGACCTTCGCCGCATACTAATGACACACAGCAGGAGTGTGGCGGACAAGGCATTGGACATTGCACGCAGGAAAGGGGAACTGAACCTCGACCTGCAGTTCATTGAAGAAGGTGCGATGCTTCACGACATAGGTGTTTTCAGATGTAATGCACCTGATATTTTCTGTTTCGGTACCAAACCTTATATCTGCCACGGCAGCATCGGTGCCGAGATTCTCCGAAACGAGGGATTTGAACGTCATGCACTTGTGTGTGAACGTCACACGGGTACCGGACTTTCACTCGACTACATCATCGGCAACAACCTTCCCATTCCTCACCGCGACCTTCGTCCGGTGAGCATGGAGGAACAATTGATCTGCTATGCCGACAAGTTTTTCTCCAAGACGAGACTGGACAGGGAAAAGACTCCCGAACAGGCTCTTGCTTCCGTGTCGAAATGGGGAGAGGATTGTGCATCAAAGTTCAGGGAATGGGCTGAACTGTTTGATGGCATACGTCTTTAGCCCCTGATTATTCTGCCGGTATCATTCATTCTCATTCCTTTGGTTTGAGATACTGCTGACGTTCTTCTTCGGGAAACTTTTCTATTGCATATCTCAGGGCTGTGCGCGGCATTGTAGTATAACGAGGGCTGCCCTCACCTTCACGGCATTGCTGCAGATAACTGCGGAGCAACTCTCCGTCGTGCTTCCCTACTTCACGCAGAAGCCACCCTACTGCCTTGTGAATGAGATCGTGACGATGATGAAGAAGGATATCGGCAATCTGTATGCAGTCATCATATTCTCCGTGGCGCACGAACTGCATGCAGGTGACGATGGCTATGCGCTGTTCCCACATAGTGGCACCGTTGCGTGCAAAATCATACAGGATGGTACGCGGACGTGCAAGCAACCAATTTCCCAAAATCTCATAGCAGGAAAGATCTACCAAATCCCAGTTGTTGATGTATCCTGTGTGTGAAAGGTAGAAATCAACATACATCTGCTGTTCGTCCGGATTCTTCCTGGCATGGGCAAATTTCTGCACAAGAAGCAGAAGTCCGCACAGACGGTGTTCATGGTAAGGTGACGTAATGAGTTCCTGAACATCATCCATCGTACTTTCCTTCCAGCACGACTTTACCAAGGCACGCGTTTCGGGTACCTTGATTCCAAGAAAAAGATCTCCCTCACCATACTGTCCCTTACCAGTCTTGAAGAAACGTGAAAGATTGGCTATCTGGGATTCATTCTTCATTGCAAGTATCGCATTTGCAATTCTGCTGCTAAAAACAAGTTCTGTCATATTTTTATAAGTCTACGAGGAGCCCCCTAACCCCCTCAAGGGGGAGAGGCAAGTCTACGAGGATTCGAGATTCGAGGATTCGAGTCTATGAGTGACCATCCGGATGGCTTTGCTTGTTGACTTGTTGTCTTGTTGACTCGTAGACTCAAAAAAAAGCCAATGGCTAATGGCTTTTTTGTCGACTTCGACGACCATTCTTTGTACAAAGTTACAATCTTTGTTGTATATTTCAAAATAATGCAGTAACTTTGCCTTGTAATCACATGAAAATACTTAATATTATGAACAAGAAAGGTCTTTTGGCATTAAGTCCATTGATATTATTTATTCTTTTCTTTCTGGTAGCATCACTTATTGCGGGAGATTTTTCAAAGGTTCCTATAATTGTGGCATTCTTTTTTGCCTCAATCTACGCTATCGCTACGACAAAGGGATTAAGTCTTCCAGACAGGGTAAGAGTATTCGGACGGGGAGCAGGAACTACAAGAATGATGTTCATGATCTGGATATTCCTTTGTGCCGGAGCATTTGCAAGTTGCGCAGAATCCATGGGGTGCATAAACGAAACGGTGAACTGCATACTCAAGTTCCTTCCTTCACAATACATCCTGGGAAGCCTCTTCATTGCCGGATGCTTCATCTCCATGGCTACGGGTTCCGGACTTGGTTCCATCATGGCTATAGGACCGATTGCAATCGGTGTGGCTCGCGCTTCCGACTTCAACCTGCCTATGGTATGTGCCTTGGTTGTATGCGGGGCTATTTTCGGAGACAACCTCTCCTTTATTTCTGACACCACTATCATTGCCACCAACTCTCAGGGATGTCAGTTGCGCGACAAGTTCAGGGTGAACATCTGGATGGCTCTCCCTGCTGCCCTGATAACCCTGGGTATCTATCTGTTCCTCGGCAAAGGTGTGTCGGCTGTGGAAATCACGGAACAGGTGGACTACATCAAGATTCTGCCTTACATACTGGTCATCATCATGGCTATTTCAGGAGTTGACGTACTGATAACGCTGCTTGTAGGAACTCTCGTATGCGGAGTTATGGGAATGGCTTACGGTGACTTCGATTTCTACGGATGGATGGCTTCTATTGAAAAGGGAATAACTGGAATGGGTTCACTTACCATCATATATCTGCTGGCTGCCGGTTTGATGGCGGTGATAGCACACAACGGTGGCATGGAGTATCTTACGAATGCCTGTCAGAAGATGATAAAGGGACGTCGCAGCGCCGAGTTTGCAATTGCCATACTGAGTGCGCTTACATGTATCTGTACTTCAAACAACACCGTTGCCATAATCACATCATCTGATGCTGCAAAGGAAATAAGCAGGAAGTTCGGAGTTGATCCACGCAAGTCTGCCAGCATCCTGGACACAAGTTCGTGTATTGCCCTTGAACTTATACCGTACAGCACACATCTGCTGGCTGTTGCAGCATTGAGCGGCATAGCAACATCTTCCATGATTCAATATGTATTCTATCCTTTTGCCCTACTCTTCTTCATGATTATCTGTATCGTTTTCGATTTGCCACGACTGAAGAAGATGCCCGTAGCAGAATAGAGTATTTCTAAATTTACCAATAAAGATGAAACAGACTTATTTAGATATTTTCAAGGAACTGAACAGTATTCCACGCCCTTCGCACCACGAAGAAAAGATTGCCGACTATCTTTGCAGGTTTGCTGAAAGACATGAATTGAGATACAGAAGGGATGCACGGAACTGTGTGGTCATCGAAAAAGATGCAACTCCGGGATTTGAGGAATCCGAACCAATCGTGATTCTCAACCACATGGACATGGTCTGTGCTGTCAGGAACGATTATCTGAGGGACGGAAGGAAATTCAATCCTCTTACCGACGGAATACGTTCCTACATCGAAGAGGAAAAGAAAGAAGACGGAAGTATCGTGAGATGGATGAAAGCCGAAGGTACGTCACTTGGTGCCGACAACGGTATAGGATTGTCAATGGCACTTGCCGTACTGTCCGATGACAGTATCGTTCACGGTCCTCTTGAAGTACTGACAACCACCAACGAAGAAGACGGAATGAGTGGTGCTGAAGCACTCAGCAGCGATTTCATCAAGGGACGCAGGATAATCAACCTTGATTCAGAGGCATACGAGGAAATCACGGTAGGTGCTGCAGGTGCGTACCTACAGACAGGTATATGGAAAAAGAATGTACTGAATACCCCCGACGGACTCTCATATAGGAAAATAACCCTTGACGGAGGTCTGGGCGGACATTCAGGAGTAGATATCAACAAGGGAAGGTGCAACTGCATCAAGGAACTGGCAGGGATATTGAACAGAATGGACGGATTCGGTTTATACATCTGCAGCATGGACGGAGGTTCTGCCAATGCCTCAATTGCTGCCGCGGCAGAAGTGGTCGTTGCATTCGAAGAACAATATGCCCTGCAATTGGAAAAAGCACTTGAAAAGGAACGCCTACGTCTCATGGACAGATATTCCGATACCGACCCCGCACTTCATCTTGGTTTGGAGATTACAGGTCCTATGTCGCAGCACCTGGCAAATGCCCGTGATATCCTGAATTGCATAGACAGGCTTCCATGCGGAGTAATTGAGATGCGAAGCGACATGGAAGGTGTTGTGATGACAAGCAACAACATCGGAGTTCTTCAGACAGGCGACACCTGTATTTCACTTTCATGCCATACCCGCAGTTTCGATGACAGGACAATGGAAACGGTAGGAAAAAGCATCACGGACACATTCCGTGGCGCAGGAGCCGACGACACGAAACTCATCATGAATACGGGAGCATGGATGGAAAGGAGTGATTCACCATTGCTGAAACTCACGTGCGACACATTTAGGGACGTACTGGGATTTGAACCGAGGAAAGTGGCTATGCATTTCGTTCTGGAAGCAGCATATTACGTGCAGAAATACCCCGGAGCAGAAATTGCATCAATAGGTCCGTTAATCATCGAACCTCACTCTCCTTCCGAGCGCGTCAACCTCAACACAGCCGACAATATATGGAAAGTAACTGTTGAACTCCTGAAAAGATTAGCAGAAAAATAACGCAAACCCTAACGCAAACGCAAAATTAATAAACGCAAACGCTAACGCAAACGCAAATCCTCGAAAATCTCGAAATCTTCTAGACTTGTTGACTCGTTGACTTGTTGACTCGTTGACTTGTAGACTTGTTGACTTGTTGACTTGTTGACTTGTAGACTTGTTGACTCCAAAACTACTGTCTACTTAATCATGGAATTGCGGACTTCGATAATTGCATCCTTGTTCGCAATAAGGAAATTACGGAAATTTTCAACAGAACAGAAAGCATCAAGTGCCTTCTTATCAGTCAAAGGCAAATTCTTGCTGCGTACCTCAACGATATCTGCAACATCCGGATCATATTGGGCATAAATATCCAATGCTTCCGAGCACAATTCAATACGTCTGTGAAGAGTTGCAATATCTTCATCATTGACCATATTCAGATAATAATCCGGATTCTGTGCAGCCAGATAGAGTTGTTCATTAAGCACGGCTTCCGTAAAGCCCCAAAAACTATCCAATCTCTTGTGTTTTCTGTAATAGTCAATTTTCAGACGGATTATTTCATCAAGAGGCAGGGAACTCTGACTGTCTGCAACCAACGCAGGATCGTTTACTTCAAGCGACATGCGGGCAATAGCCTTTTCTGCCTCAGTCAAAGGCATTCCGTATGCATCCCTCACAGAACGCTCAACCAGCAATATGGCCAGAGCACTCCGTTTCTGTATGAGTGTTACAAGTTTCGTTGTAGCATTCGGATCAAGCAAATAATCGGGACGAAGAAGTTTTTCACGCTTTGACAATTCAGCAAGACTGTCCTTAGCGGCAACAATCTGTCCATTATTACCCAAGGCAACAAACTCGTCTGTAAGACTGTCAATCTGAACCAACACATCGGCTTCAAGACTATCCACATTTAATACCAATGAATCAGACATAGACGATTCCATCATTCCGGTCTTGCCATTATTGCATGACGTTAGGAGAAAAAGACCGAAAGCAGCAGAAATTACACAGAAAAACTTCTTGTTCATAGCATTCCACACCTATTGTTTGTAATTATTCTATTGTTAAGGGGAATTTGTAGAAAACACCCTTTTTATACCGGGGATAACTGGAAACACCCCTATATCAACGGCAAAGATACAAAATAAATCCAACACACGTTCACGAATGCTTCAATAATTACACTTACCCACATGTTTCAGTCGTATCAGAAACGGAATTGCCGAATCGAAAACGCAAAGGCTTCGCCTACGAAACGCCCTAAGGGGTAGGGGACTCCTTGTTGACTCTAAAAAAAAGGACACGACTCATTGACCGTGCCCTTTCCTTATTCAAAATAATATTCAGATACTATTGCAAGCCGAGTTTGCCCTTGATGTCATTGGCAGTCTTGTCAATAGCATCATTTGCCTTCTGCTTTGCATTGTCCTTTGCTGCCTGCACCTTTGCATTTGCTTCATCCTTAGCCTCCTGTACCTTCTGGTCAACAGCAGCCTTTCCGGATTCAACAACATCATTGGCAGCATTTTCTACAGCATCAGCAGCATCCTTTGCAGTAGAACCAAGAGCAGCAACAGCAGTAGTCACAATACTTTCTGCATTATCAGCAACAGATGTTGCAAGTTCGCCGAGAGCAGGACTTACAGCCTCAATCTTTTCCTTGTTTGCCTCAACAAACTGCTTGAAAGCATCAGTATACTTCTGAGCCTCCTCTACATTACCTTCATCTACAAACTTCTGAATCTTCTCCTTGAAAGATGCGACCTTTGCCTCAAAGCCTTCAGAGTCACCAGCCTCAATACTTTCAGCCAATGCCTGAATATCTTCAGTAGCATCACCTGCAACTTCTTCTACTACAGAATCTTCAGTAGCAAGGGAATCACCGTCTGCGCCGGCATTTGTCTGACCAGAGTTACATGATGCGAATGCCAATGCAGCAATACCGCATACCAAAACAAAAACTTTCTTCATGTGCTTTACTTGAAATTAATTGGTTAAACAATAAAATTAGTTTATTGAGAATAAAAAATTCATTAAATTGGAGTTATCAAATATTTCGGCAGCAAAGATATGAAAAAGTTTATTGACAAACCAAATCATTATGCCAAATAATTGGTAAAAAGTAAGAAAAATGCCATATTTCGGACTATTTGTCTGTACTTTCGGAAATATTGTCAGTATAATTAGATATTTTTCATCATGGCATCAGCATTGTCCTTTCGTTGGCGAAAGCGTTGATAAACGACGCAAACATAAATAACAAATAAAAAACAAATAACAAAATCTTAAAACCTAACTAAGGAGGACAAAATTATGAGACAAATGCAAAGAACAACCAACGGATGGTTACCAGAAATCTTCAATGATTTTTTCGATAACGAATGGATGCCACGTACAAAGGCAACTGCACCAGCAATCAACGTGATGGAAAGCGATAGTGCCTATATGGTAGAAGTTGCTGCACCAGGAATGTGCAAGCAGGATTTCAATATCCAGATCAACGACAATGGTGACCTCGTAATCAAGATGGAGAAGAAGGTACAGGAGGAAGAAGAGAAGAAGGATCAACAAGCCAATACCCCACGCTACCTTCGCCGCGAATTCGCATACAGCAAGTTCCAGCAGACACTCATCCTGCCCGATGACGTTGAAAAGAAAGACATCAAGGCAAAGGTCGAGAACGGAGTCTTGACCATCACCCTACCAAAAGTAGTGGTAAAGGACGAGCCAAAAGTATGCACTCAGATTGAGATAGCATAAGGTATGGTTTACGGTTGAAGGTTCATGATTCATGGTTAAAGATTCATGATTCATGGTTGAGGGGTTAACGGTTGAGGGGTAAAGATTCATGGTTAAAAAATAAAGGTTAACAACTCAAAACATATCTCACATTTGATTTGATTATTTAAGGTTAATGAATTTTAGTCTATCAGAGAGGCGATGCTGAGAAGTATCGCCTCTTTTTTGATATACTGCCTTGAGAATCAGAAGATACAGTCATCCTCAGGAATTACAGTTTGCCCTATACACATCAAGGAATTACACTTTTTCACAAAAATACGCATCAAAAAATTACACTTTTTTCAAAATTTGCATAAAATCATACATACAATGCCACCCTTCCGTAAAGAATAGGAAGGATGGCATTTGTGTCAGTAATGAGGACAAAGGAAACTACATGCAGATCTTGAATGTACGACCTTCAATCCTTATGTAGTACACTCCGTTTCCGTTTACCTGAATACTGCAGTTACCAGTACCGAAGGCAACCCTCACACCGTTTGAATTATATACGGCTACAGGTTCGTCGGCAGATACTCCGGTGATGGTGATGGTATTGCCGGAAGCATAAACCTTAATGTCGGAGTTGGATGAGCTGACATACGGTATTGCATTTTCAGAGTTTTCCTTAATTTCACCGAACTTTCCCCATACTGCATCTGCCTTATAGAGTTCAGAAGTTCCCTGTGGTACATAAAGGGTACATTTCGACAGATCAGTATTAATAAAAGTATTTGACAGAATTCTTAGCGGAGTCGTCCAATTCACCTCAAATGAAGAAAGGGAGGTACAATTACAGAATGCATAATCTCCAATACTTGTAACTGAATTTGGAATGGTAATTGAAGTCAAACCTGTACAGTTTAAGAATGCACTTGCTCCGATATTTGTAACGGAGTTAGGAATGACCGTATTCATGCATCCTGCAATAAGAGTGTTGGTTGCCGTTTCTATTATAGCGTTGCAGTTGTCCCTGCTGTCATAATTAGGATTATCACTTCCTACAGTTATTGAAGTCAAACCCGAACACCCATCGAATGCAAAATCTCCAATACTTGTAACTGAATTTGGGATAGTGATTGATGTCAAACCTTTACAATAGCGGAATGCACTTTCTCCAATACTTGTAACGCCGCTTGGTATCTCTATTGAAGTCAAACCTGAACGGCTGAACACATAATTTTCAATCCTTCTAACTGAATTTGGAATGGTTATTGAAGTTAAGCCAGTACAATAACTAAATGCACTCTCTCCTATACTTGTAACACCACTTGGGATGTTGATTGAAGTCAAGCCGGAACATTCATAGAATGCACCTACCCCGATACTTGTAACATCAGCATCAAATATAATGGTTCCCTTTCCGTCCTTAAACTCATGACTGACGATTGAGGCATTAAAGGCTTCTGCCGACACATCTAGTTTCTCCGTTGCTTCATAAGTGATTACGTTGTTATGGGTAAATTCAGCAATTTCACCAAACTTTCCCCATACTGCATCTGACTTATAGAGTTCAGAAGTTCCCTGTGGTACATAAAGGGTACATTTCGACAGATCACCTTTGTACAAAATGTGGTTCTTTGCTGAAATCTTGAAAAAAATGGCTTTACAATTTGACTTTCAGCAAACCCAATCGTATAATGGATGTATGAAGCAAATAAGCAATGACATATTGACACGTTGCAAGACGGGGGACAGGGAGGCTTTCAGGATTCTGGTACATACGTATCAGAGGATGGTATTCTCACTCTCGCTGAAGATGTTGTGCGATGAAGATGATGCCAAGGACACCGTACAGGACGTATTCCTGAAGGTGTGGCAGAACATTGCAGGATTCGACTCAAGAGTGAGCATGAGTACCTGGATATACACCATTGCCTCACACATTTGCCTTGACAAACTGAAAAAGAAGAGAAGGATGTCACCTTTGCCGGATGATGAGTCGGTATTTCGGGAATACGCGGAGAAAGCCGATGCTCAGACAGAGTTGGAGAACAGGCAATGGGTGGCTGTGGTAAGGATACTGGCTGAGGGGTTGAGCGGGAAACAGAAACTGGTATTTACCCTTTGTCAGTTGGAAGGACTTGACTCAAGCGAAGTACAGGAAATTACAGGATTGGATGCCAAGCAGATAAAAAGCAATCTGTATGCAGCAAGACAAATTATCAGAAAACGATTAAAGGACATGGGATATGAATAAATATGACGAAATAATGAACCACCTCAAGGGCATGAAGCCGAATGTGGAGGATGAAGAGGAACTGACAGAATCCATCATGGCGTCACTTCCTGTCTTTGATTGTGAAAACTGCCAGGAACTGACGGAGGCGACACCTACATATACCGTTCAGGCAGGCAGAAATATCACAAGCTCCGTAATCGTTGTACTGAGAACAACCCTGTCCGTGGCGGCAGTTTTCCTGATAGGCCTGTTTATATGGCTCAACTCGGGAAAACACGTGTCGGAAAAGACAGAAGCCTACATATTGACGCAAAGAACAGAACATACAAGCCACCTGTCCGGCATTGACGGATACAGCACACCCGCGGAATTATATATGTGCTATATGGAATCGCGCAGGACAAAAGAAAACAGTATTAGCAAAATTCGTAAAATGATTAATGAACAGTATGAAAACAATTAGGTTATATTCAATTCTTGCACTTGCAGCAACTATGATCAGTTCCTGTACGGATGATTCCCTGAACATGCTTACGGTTGTAAACGAGGACGGTTCATGCACCCGGGAATTTTCTGTCAGGATGGACTCAGCAGGTTTGGTGGGTAAGGAAAACACCAGGTATTCCAACATCATTGAGGACGCGGAATGGATAAAGACATGGGCAATAATGGGTGAGGAAGAACGCCATACCTACCCCATGACCGCAAATCAGTACGATTCCATTCAGGCAATACTGAACGACAAGGATGAATGCAGGAATGTGCGTGATACGGTTGTGGTGTATGCAACCCGTACCTTCGCCGATGCAGAAGAAATGAGCAAGGCATCCAATGAGGTATTCGGCGAAACCGGTATTACTTCGGAAATTGAACTTGACCGGAGTTTCAAGTGGTTCTATACCGACTACACCTTTACAGAGACATTCAGGAAGATACCCGACCTTGAACTTGTGCCTATGACCGACTATCTTACCGAAGATGAAATATCCTATGAATGTACAGGATATCCAAACCTGGTGAATGGTCTTGACTGCAATGATGCAAAAAAACTGCTCGACGACCTGGAAAACCGCAGCAGCAAATGGACAGACGCCAATACCTTCAAGGATGTCTTTGACGTAATATACAACAATTACGACCGTATTGAAAATGCACCTGTAACCAAGGAGGAGTTCAGGGAACTGGAGGATTCCCTTTGGGAAAACATGCGGAACCGTGATTTTACATTCGAAGCAGAAACCTGCTATAGTGAATTCTTCGGTACCGATGCATACAGTTCCATTTTCAACGACGAAGAACTACCTTTCAAGACAAGAAAGATAATGAATCTTGCATCCATCAGCATTCCTTACCGACTCGTGATGCCAGGAAGCATAACCGACAGCGGCAACAGTTTTTCCGAGGACAATACAGCAATATTCAAAGTCAGCGGAACATACCTAATACACAGCGACTATACCATATCCGTAACATCCAGAAAAACAAACATCTGGGCATGCGTCATCACAGGTATAATTCTGTTTCTCGCAATTGGCAGTTTCATCATCAAGAGAAGAAAATAGGAAAGCATCCTAGTTAGCATTAATATTCCCCCCGAAAGTTAGGCAATAAGACTTTCGGGGGAGGGGATTTCAGTTCAAGTTTTCCTTTTTCTTTTCTTGTCTATTCAGTCAAAAGGAACCGTCTAGCTTAGCGTTGAACAGATGACATTACTTTTCAACCGCGACAGAACGGTTATTTACAGACATATTCTGAACATCCTCAAAGAGGGAGAACTAAAGAAAGGCTTGGTTAGTGCAAAATTTGCACATATCAAGGAAAAATGCCATCCATATGAGGTAACAACCTTTTAAATCAACATAAAAGTAAAAAAACTCTTAACTTTTAGGTTAAGTGTTTGGTTCTTTCAAATATTATGCCTACATTTGCGCCAGAATTAACTCAAAAGTTAAGGACTAATGCAAAAGTACAGTATTGAATTAGTTGAAGAATACGAAAAAATCAACTTTTACAGCATCCATTTGGAGGAAGAAGAACTAACCGAGCTGGAACGATTCTTTGAAAAGTTTCCTGAAGGATGTCAATACGACGAGGAGGTTGATGTTATCTTGTCTTGGATGGATAAGATTGCTGAAAAAGGTGCTTTGGAACGCTATTTCCGTCCTGAAGGCAAATATGGTGATGGCGTCGGAGTAATACCCATAGATGTCGGCAATAAGTTACGGCTTTACTGTCTAAGACTTTCAGACAAGATACTTGTATTCGGAAACGGAGGTATAAAAGACAGCAAATCATGGGAAGAAAGCGAAACTCTTTCTCCGTATGTTGAACTACTCATGGACACAAGCCGTTTTCTTTCATCCAGAGTAAAAAACGGAACTGTTCTATTGGTTGACAAAGAAATTATCGGAAATCTAAACTTTACAAGAGATGAAAAGAAGTAGTATACTCGAATCAAGGCGCAAAAGCGTAAGCCCTGCCATCCGTCAGAAAGTGAGTCTGTCATTTCAGATTGTGGACAGAATACATGAAATACTTGAAATGAAAGGATTTCAGCAGAAAGATTTAGCAGTCATGCTTGGAAAGTCCGAGGCTGAAATCAGCAAGTGGATGCGAGGAACTCATAACTTCACCATTGACACATTGGTAAAGATAGAAGAGGCTCTCGGTGCACCAATTTTAGAGGTTTACACTAAGAAGGGAAAAGAACCTCACCTCGTATAATTTTTATATTTTCCGGACACTATTTGTATAACACTTAAATTAAAATGCCATCCAACGGTGAGAACACTATTGGATGGCATTTATTGAATAATGATTTATTCCCTACTTGAGATTTACGTATTCCTTCACACCATTGATGATGTAGAAACCGGATTTGGGAATCTATTATGTCGCTTCGGATTAATTTCTAAGGAAAAAGCGTTGCCTTGGAGTTGAGGCAACGCTTCATCTTTCAGAATATAGCTTATCTAAAGAATCACCACATTCACGCCTGCATTAATAAGGATTTCAGGTCTATATTCAAAGTGCATCGTATCGTAATGATACCAATGTCCTCCCCAAATAAATCCGTACTTTTCAAAAATAGTAATAATATCCTTAGGAATGCGATTGGCATACTTTAATGTGTCCGTTTCTGATGCTTTTGGATTTTTCCATAACCAATAATCCGAATACTTAGTATTGATATCAACAGAAATACCATAGCTATGAGCACTAAGGCGATTATTTGTGCCACGTACCATTCTCCAATTAAATGAAGACGAGTTCTTCAAATACTTTATCAAATCAGTTTTTTGGGACAACTCTTTTGCCACTGCTTTCAACTGTTTGTCAATACTGTTTACGGTAGTAATCGGAAGTTTCTGACCAAACCAATCAATACGAACCAATTTATTTGAAACAGTTTGTTTAGTATTTCCATATACTTTCCGAAAGAACTCTTCACAACGGCACCGCCCCCCATCTGCCAAATATGTAGGAATATCTTCTCTGTCATATTTAATAGAGAACATATCTTCAATATCTGCATTATCCATTTTAGAAGCGCAATCCTTCTCAAGATTATCATCATAGATGATGGAACTACTATCAGCAAATATTATCCTATTGTCTGCATAGCGTAGATTCAATTGAGGATACGCTTTTATTAGCACCTGTGCTCCGTCAGGGATATCGACTTTCGTTTCTTGTATCGAATCCGTGGTGATTTCATTACGATTAACCTGCTTTGGAATGTCGGAGGAGCACCCCAACAAACAGGTTATAATCATCAAATGCGGAATCGAGATTATCGCCATTCTTAACATTGTTTATCTAATCAAAACTTATGAAAAGCATTTTCTCTTTAATAATTGAAAGGCAATAATAAGGGTTTACTTATTGTTAATTTCAGGTTTGGTTCTATGATATAACCCTTAAAAATCGATTTACTGTTCTCCTTTTTAAGTAATTGTTCGCCATAGCTAAAATATTTTTCGCACTCTTGTTTGTTTGACTTGTTTCCTGGATAACAGAGTGCAATGTATATGCATGGTATACCATTGGTAAAAGCAATGCGAGATGCTATCTTTTTTCCTACCTGATCAGCTCGTGTATTATCGATTTCAATGATTATCAAAAAATACGGTTCTTCGTCAGAGTTAAAAGCTTTTCCATAAATATCAATTCTGTCCCTCAATCCAGTTTTAAACATTTTATGTTCTTTTCCATCCCATTTCACATTAGGGAACGCATTAATCAAATTACCACGCAGAGCATTTTGAAAATTAATAATTGCGCCACAACTATATCCATTTAATATCTGAGATAAATTTATTTTTTGGAAAAAGATATCCAATTGTTTAGCAGTATTTACCATAGTATCTTAATTTTAGTTATTTATTTGATTCCAATTTTTTGATTAATTCGATGTTCTTTATTTCAATATCTGACAACATATTTGAGACATCAGTATGTTCCCCAACATACCAATACCGATGTTCAAAGTACTCCCTCAGTTCTTTATCCTTAAAAATATACCCATGCCTTGCATAGATTTCATTGCGAATAAATCTAAGAGTTTCTTTGTCATATTGAGCAATTTCCTCCTCTTTCAACAATCTATTGCTGGCTTCCGGATAATTTCCTTCATCGGTTTCTTCGGTTGCGTTACCTTCTGCTGTGTTATTAGTATCCATATCGTCAGAATTTGAAGAATAGTCATCTTTTTCTAAAGAACCATTATCCTCATACGCTGAAGTTATTCTAAAACTAACAGCCTCTGCTGCTGAATCATCCACAGAAAAACGAATAGTCCCCTTTTTACCTGAATTTAATTTCACAAGAGCTACACATTCGCTAGAATCGTATCCTCCAGAATTTGCAGATACCTTATCCAGAATATTTCCATCTTGGTCAAGATACTCTATACCAAAGCCTACCTGAACATAGGCAACGGGACCCACTTCGCTGAATGAGAATAATTCTCGTCCTTCAAGTTCAAAAGGTAATTTTTCATCTGTTCTTTCTATTTCTACGGTGATAATTTTTGTACCCATTTTATCGGTAACTTTATACTTTTTGTCAACCACAGTAAAGCAGCCATCCATATCACCCGAAATCTCAGTTTCTACAGGTTCTAAAATCATATCTAATTCATTAGATTCACTCTCAGTTGTTGAACTATTGCATACGAGTGGTATAATTATTCCTAATGATGATATTATCAATGAAATGATAAGTGCAACAATAACCGTTGTTTTTCGTGATTTATTTTCCTTTGAAATCATCTTTTCACACTGCATTGCAAGTAACATCACATCCTTATCATCACTAAAAAGGAATTTTGCTTTATCCACACATTCTGATAGTTTACAACGATAGGCACTTTTCAATTTTCCATCGACCTCTTGCATTGGAACTTTATTCTTTAAAAAAAACATAAGTTCCATTAAATCGTCCTTTGTATTAGGTATCGGAAAGTTATTTAATATATCTGCACGAGGACTAGAACCAGTAAATGTATTTACCATTCCCATGTAAGAGGATGTCGCATTCAAATCTTCACTTAGTTTTGCAATAGAATTGTTGGCTTTTACTCCTGAAAAGACATGACCACATTCTGGACATTTGCCCATCATTCCATCAATAATAGCCCCACAATTAGGACATTTAAGAATTTTACCCACTTTTTCTGATGCTTGCTTATTCGCAATTAATTCTTGTTGTTGGCGATGCATTTTATCCAAACGTCCATTTACGATTAATGCCAATTCATTTAAATCTACACCTTCCTGCTGAGCTTTTCGAAATAATATAGATTGTTCATGTTCATTTATTACACCATCAGCAATTGCCGCTTCAATTAATTCTTCTAATTCTTTTGAATACATAATAATAAAAATTTAGATGTTAGTTATCTTTTGCATTTTATAAAAAATAGCAAGGAAGGAAATCAATATCAATCCATTTACTATAGCATAATATGGCATTTTAATGCCGAAGCCTGCAAAGCAAAATTGACTGATTGCGAACAATACAAAAAACAATGCAGATAGGATTCGGATGTTGATACCTAATTTATTTGTTCGATATTTCAAGCCAACAGTAGGTATTAACGTTGAGCCGAAACACACAAATGCCCCTATTCCACAAATGACAGAGTTATTGTCAGGCAATGCGACATCATAGACAAAATATGCCAATAATGTACTTGCCATGATACTTAATATCAGAAGTACTACATTTGCTTTCATATTATTCAAATATTAGGTAGTGGCGGTGGAGTCAACGCGATTATCCTCAAAGCATTAGGTACCTGTTCTATAGGTTTCCAACAAGTCATGCCTGGCATCCACACCAATGTGGAACAATCAATTTTCTTGTCTGCTGCCAATTTAGCAAAATCCTTCTCATCAAGTGGACCGATAGTTTGATTATTTATACCTACATAGATTGAAAAGGGGGTTGTTGACATCATATTGGATGGCGCTCCTGGCACATACATGATTTTCATGGTTTCGTTCATCATACCAATCATTTGCTGTGCCATAGCCATTCCCATGCCAAACTCAATAAGTCTGTCAATGGAATAAAAACTGTTTTCGTTCATAAGTATTAATGTTTGGGTAATGTTCGTAATCTATCACGGTGTAGGAGGGGTTGGCATTCCACCAGGTACTGGAGGTGGTGCTGGCGCAGCAAAGAGTGATGCGAGTTCCTGAACATTTCCTGCAAATTCCCATTGTGGCATACCCTGTTTCCATACATAGGTCTGTGGGGTGAGTACTCCTGTTTGTACCATCTGCTGCAATTGCTGCATATTGAACGGTCCTGATTGCTGACCATTGGCTGAAACCATATATTGTATTTCCGGCATCGGTGGAGGAGTATTCATTGCATTTTGCATCTGCTGCCCCATATTGTTCATCATTCCTGCCATTTGTTGACCCATTGCGCCACCCATCATCATACCTGTCATCATTCCGGCAGGATTCATTCCTCCTTGATTTCCTCCACCAAGATTGATAGTTCCCATTTTACCAAGACTTTGAGCACCAGTCTTGAGTACATCAGCCTGCAATCCTGCTGTATATGCACCCATATTCAGTTGCTGAGTTTGTAAATGCTGGGCATACTGACCTTCCTCACGTTGTATCCGCATAGTATCCTTCATGTTTTCAGTATTGAGAGCCTGAACGTCCTGCAGATTCTTAATATTGAGGTTTGCCTGAGCCTGCATAGTTCTTGCCGTAATATCTGCCGTAAGTCCCTTAACTCTTGCGTATGCATCAGAATCCTTATCTATCTCAATTGCATTAATATCAATATGCTTCATGCTGACTCCATATTCGTCAAGACGGTCTTTCAATCTTGTTTCCAGCAATTCGCTTATTTCATCAATCTTACGTTCCATCAGAACAATCGGCATTCCTAAATCAGATGGAACATTTGTTACGATACCTTTGATCTTGCGCATCATAACATCCTTTATCTGTTTCTTGAACGCTTCCAAGTCAAAATCAATCAATCGGTTGAGTTTGATGAAACTCCTGTAATCTTCCAATGCAAACGTGATTGCACCACGAACTGCAACTGGTACGGGGAAGTCTGGAAGACGGGGATCAACTACATCAAAATACGGTATTGCAAACTTGACTTGATTATTGCCTTGAAGATTGATGAAATATACTTCTGCCTGGAATGGAGATTCACCTCCAAATGCGAGTCCTACAATACTTGCGAGTATTGGAAAGTTTGCTGTCTTAATTGTGTCGTCATAAGGTCCGACAATGAAATCCTGAACAGCACCATCTTTTTGCTTATATACAAAAACTGCTACTTCACCATCCTTTACACGCAAACTGCTACCGTAACGGATTGAATTTTCACGGCTGGTGGTGTTTGCATCCTGTCCTGCCGGTCTCCATTTCCAAACCAGATATTCAGGTTCATCGCAGCGAATGACATTCATTATTCCACCACTTTTACCTTTGGCTGTACCTAAACCGAATAGTCCCATATAGTAATAAATTCGCCAAAGACTCTCAATAGGCTTTGATTAAGTACGTTGATTAAGGCACAAAAGAAAAAAGCGTGAGAGTCCGTACCGTTACTCGTCCCGCTACCTGAGGCCTTCGCATTGCCCAATCACGACTGAACGAGCAACGCAGAAGCCCACGCTAAATATGTAACACTACTATACAAAATACATACTAGTGACAAAACACTATATGTAATCAAGCATAGATGTGACTGTACATATTCACCATAGACATCTACTGTTGCATTTGTTCTCGGCGTGATTTAGGAGTTTGCGAAGTTCCAGATAGCCAAGAGACAAAGCGTAAGTAAACGCCTTCTCTAATTATGTCTGTCCATCCTCTCAAACCCGTTCGGGCTTCTGAATGAACGTTGCAAAGATATACAAAAGAAATGAAAGTGCCAAACAATAATTCAAAAAATTGAACTGTGATTTGAGATTTGAGAGAGAATAAAAGGCTATAGAGTTTCGGACTTTCAGCCCTTTTGGATATTTTTGTCATGAATTATTAAAAACACTACACACTCTACATCGGATTGTTTGTAATGTCGATGAATAATGGGCTTGGGGTGGGTGTAGTGTTTAGAGTAATAGTTCCGATTGATAAAGGGGTTAAAATGAGTGTAGGTACAACTTCTGCCTATATCTTCGGGATCTCCCATGAATAAAGGGATTCGGCGGCCTGGTGTAGGTAGTGTAGGTAATTTTGCAATTGTTTCCACGTTCGGGAAATGTAGTTTCTCCGTGCAGAAACTGTATTTTCATCATTGAAAAACATTAGTGTCCCGTAAAATCTGGACGAAGTTAAATTTAATCAAATAATCCCTCAAAGAGGGGATAATCGAGTTCTTTGACATCGTTGAAATTGGTCTTTTCGAAGAGTTCTCTCAGTGGAGTTTTATCTGTGAGTGAGATGCTCAAAATCTGCAGGACTTCATAGGTTGACCGCTTCAGTTTCATGTCGTGTTGAACGATGGCAACAAGGCAGTATGTTATGATTGCTGAGCAAATTTGTATTCTGACAGCATTCTCTGTAGTACCCCAGAATTTCTTAATCTTGAGGTGCTGCTTGAGCCACTTGAAGAACAACTCTATCTGCCAGCGATTCTTGTAGAGATTGGCAATCTCGAGAGAAGTAAGATGGAATGCATTCGTCAAAAATGCGAAGTCTCTATCTTGCTCGTCATCGTGAAATCTTACAAGTCGCAGCTTCTCAGGATACTTCTTCTGGGTGTTCACATCTGTGAGTTCAATAACGGAATCAGTAAGTACATTCTTAGGCAGTCTGCGTTTCCATTTCGTGCACTTGTACTGTAAGTTCTTCTTCGCTCGAACCACGAAGTATGATTCATTCAGCCGAATTTTGTAGAGTTCCTTGAATGCATTGTAACCACGGTCGAATACGTAGTAAGAGCCTGATTCATAAGGAATCTCCTTCATTGCCTTTGAATCGTGTACCGATGCAGTCGTGATATGAAAGAAGGCCGGAACCTGAGATTCCAAGTCGTAAAGGACATGCGCCTTAACGCCTCCTTTCTTCTTGCGGAACTTTGCCCACCAGAACACGGACAAGCAGAGCGGAATCGTTGTTGAATCAAATGCATAAACGTTTCCCTTCAACTTGAAGATGTCGGTTGCTCGTTTCTTGCGAGCCTGTTCCATCATGAAGAAGGCAAAGTCTTCAAAGATCCTGTAGTCACGATTCTGATTCGCTGTGGCAAATGTCGTTTTCGCTATTGGATTACGCCCCATGCCAAGGTGGTAACACTTGGATTGGTGAGCCTCCAATGCAACGACAACATCACGCAGACTCTCACGATTACAGAGTTGTCCGAACATGAGTGCCATGAGCTGATTCCAGCAGGTGAAGCTCTTGACATAACGGTTCCCTCCATACTTGTCTACAAGATGGCGAAACTTGTTATTGTCGAGAAATTCTATCAATTGAGCGAAAACGTATTTATCTTTGTTCATTTGCAAATCCTATTATGGACTGCAAAATTACAAAATCAAATCGTCGCACTTGAAAGATTGCTTCTAATAGATTATGTTTCAACTATTTCAAAGATCGTTTGTCCACTTTTACGGAACAGTAGTGATTGGAAAACAAAAAACACATCAATAATTCAGGAGAAGCAGAGGTCTTGTAGAGGTACAGCAGAGGAATAGCAGAAATTATACTGAGGCGTTACTGACTCACAACTGACTTATAACTGACCTGTTACTGACTTTCCATACAGATTTGGCAGACCTGAGGATTTTTCGGGATAGACCGGATACAGGCCTGATTTATGACAAAGTAGGATAAAATTGCAGTACAGGCGGTTTGGCAGCTAGAAAAAGTCGGGCAGAAGGTGTTTTATCGCAATTTTCGGACACTTTCCATGAAGAAATTTCACAATATCAATTGTCAACCCAAAAATTTTCATTATCTTTGCCACCAAATATAAATTTAAATGAATACCGAACGACAAGTACGAATCATTTTTACATCTGACATTCATGGCAATTACTTCCCATTCGATTTCCGACACCAGCGCTGGGGCAAAGGCAGCCTTCAAAGAGTGCATGCTTTTGTGGCGCAGGAGTGTCAGCGCAACCCAGGAAGTACTTTGCTGATTGACGGAGGTGACATTCTTCAGGGAGAACCTACAAGTTATTACTTCAACTTTGTGGACAACGGAGAGAGACACAGAGTTGCAGACATGTGCAATTTCATCGGATATGATGCCGGTGTCGTGGGCAATCACGACATTGAGACAGGTCATGAGGTATTCGACAAATTCATAAACGACTGCAATTTCCCCATACTTGGAGCCAACGTTATCGACACAACTACCGGCAAGCCATATTTCCAGCCATACACCGTGTTCTACAGGAGCGGAGTGAAGATTGCCCTTATCGGGTTCACCACTCCCGCCATTCCGCATTGGATACCGAAAGCCGTGTGGTTTGACCTTCAGTTTGAAGACATAAAGGAAAGTGCAAGAAAATGGATTGACATTGTCAGGGAAGAAGAAAATCCCGACTACATCATCGGATTGTTCCATTCCGGCATGGAAGAAGGTATCGTAACCGAGCAATACAAGGAGAATGCGATTAGGGAAACTGCAAGCGAGGTGGCAGGCTTTGACCTGATACTCTACGGTCACGACCATGCTGCCAATTCCGAAGAAATCATCAATCCCGAAGGCAAGCCAATCCTTTGCATAAATCCGGGAAGTTATGCCCACAATGCCGCTGTAGTAACCATCCAGTTCACTCTCGACGAATCGGGGAAGGTAATCGAAAACAGAATTACAGAAAAGAAGACACACTACATCGGTACGGTCAGAAACATGCACGGACAGGAATTCCGCAAGAACTTCTTCCGTGAATATCAGGGGGTAAGCAAATATGCGGCAGAAGTAATCGGTACTTTCCACGACGACATGCTCATCACCGATGCCTATTTCGGTTCATCATCCTACATCGACCTCATACAGTCGCTTCAGTTGCAGGTATCAGGTGCCGACATTTCGTTTGCCGCACCATTGTTCTTCAATGCCACCATCAAGGCAGGAAGCGTGAAGATAAGCGATTTCTTCAACATCTACCGATTTGAGGACAAACTCTACACAGTCAAACTCTACGGAAGCGAAATCATATCGTATCTGGAAATGAGTTATGACGGATGGATCAATCAGATGACAGGTCCTGACGACCCTTTGCTCCAGACATGTCCTATGAAGAATACTCCCGACAGAATCGGATTCAAGAACTTCATATTCAACTTCGACTCTGCAGCAGGAATCCACTATACCGTAGATGTCAGCAAGCCATGCGGAAGCCGCATCACGGTACTGCATACGGATACAGGGGCGCAGTTCATGCCTAACAGGATGTACACCTGTGCCATGACTGCCTACCGTGCCAACGGAGGCGGAGAACTCCTGACAAAGGGAGCAGGTCTTTCCAAGGAAGACATTGACATGCGAATCGTATCAGCCACCCAGCACGACATACGTCACTACATGACTGAATACGTAAGGGAAAAGGGTGACATCTACCCTACCCCACGCAACCATTGGAAATTCATACCCGAAGATTGGGTTGCCGCAGCAGCGGAAAGAGAACGTGCCCTCCTGTTCAACTATGCAGTAACTGAGGAAGAGAGCGAAAACGAAGAACGTCCTGATGGAAAATAAGTTAATCGTCATTACCGGCCCTACAGCATGCGGCAAGACAACATTTGCGGCACAGTTGGCAGCACAGATGAACGGAGAAATCATAAGTGCTGACAGCCGTCAGGTATATCGAAGGATGGATATCGGAACAGGTAAGGACCTCGACGATTATGTCATCGACGGACAAGCCGTACCCTATCATCTCATCGACATTGCCGAACCGGGAACGCGCTACAACGTGTACCAGTATCAGCACGATTTCCACGAAGCATACAACGACATTCTCAGCCGTGGCCGCCAACCGATACTATGCGGCGGTACAGGCCTCTATATAGAATCCGTACTGAAAGCATACGAGTTCGACGGACGTGAATGTCCACCCGTGGACAGCATTGTGTTTGCCCTGAAGATTGACCGCGACCTCCGCCGCGAGAAAATCAGCCAGCGACTGAAAGCACGCCTGGAAGAAGGAATGGTGGACGAGATAAAATCACTCATCGGCGAGGGCGTTCCTACCGAAAGGCTTATCAGGTATGGACTTGAATACAAGTTCGTGACACTCTATCTGCTTGGACAACTCACCTACGACGAGATGTACACACAGTTGGAAATAGCAATCCATCAGTTTGCCAAGAGACAGATGACCTGGTTCAGAGGCATGGAGGAAAGACGCGGCACACCTATCATCTGGATAGAAGCCACACTCCATGCAGCCGAGAAGATTCAGATAGTGCGGCAACATCTGGAAGACAGAAATGCAGCATCGGAATAAACCTTGAAGGATAAAAACCATCAAAGGATTAATAATAAGAAGTTTCCCGTTGACGAATAACGCCATTAGCCATTGGCTTCTGCGTTTGCGTTTGCGTTTGCGTTAGGGTTAGCGTTAGGGTTAGCGTTATTCCCCCTTGAGGGGGTTAGGGGGCTCCTCGTTGACTTGTTGACTCGTTGACTTGTTGACTCGTTGACTCGTTGACTTGTTGACTTCCAAACCAAGAGACATACAAATTCAAAATTCAAACACCTAAAAAAGAGACAGCGTTATGAAAAATTCATGGATTAACTTATCACTTTCAGCATTGTTGGTAAGTACAGCATTCAGCAGTTGCAGTTATACATCAAGCGGCAATTATCTCGGCACCATGGCTGGTGCTGAAATCGGAGGAGTTGTAGGCGAAGCATTGGGATGGATGTCCACCGACCGCCATTCAGGTCCTGGTAAAGCCATGCTCGGAAGCATCATCGGTACTGTAGCCGGTGCTGCCATCGGAAATTCCATAACCAAGGACAGAGCAGAAGAAATAAACATAGGACGCAGGAACGACATGGATTACGGCAATGCTGATTATCAGACAGGTGGAGGATATGACAGCCATGGCACCTACGGCTACAATGAGGGTTACAACAGAAACCAATACGGCAGCCACGACACCTACGTACCCGACTCAAGAAACCGCAGCGACAGCAAGTTCAACGGCAGGTACGGAAACGGTTACAGTATGGGTAACGGCGACCTGGCAATCAGTCACGTCACATTTGAAGACGAAGACGGCGACGGACGTATCTCAAGGAACGAGACAGTAAACATCATGTACGAAGTAACCAACAAGGGACATCGCACCTACAGCGACGTAATACTGAAAGTAGATGTTGAAGACGACGCACGCAAGTTTGCCCTTTCACCATCAACCACAACAACCATTGCTCCCGGACAGACAGTAAGATACAAGGCAAAGGCATTCTGCAAGTCAAGAACCTCAAGCGGGAATGTAACATTCCGTGTGTCAGCAAACAGTATGAACGGAGGTAATGCATCAGCAAATTTGCAAATCCGAATGAGCAAAAAATAACAAAGTGCTAACAGTAAGGCATAAACAACAACACTTTTTCCAACATATCTTTGCTGTTTCACATATTATGCTTAACTTTGTCACCGAAAGATGTCGCTCGGTGACATTTTTTTATGCAAACACGTAAGTATTAATTTTTACAAAATAAAAAAATTCAGATGAAGAAGTACAATTTCAATGCAGGACCATCAATTCTTCCCCGCGAAGTAATTGAAGCCACTGCAGCAGCATGCTTGGACTTCAACGGTTCAGGTCTTTCACTTATGGAAATCAGCCACCGCGCAAAAGATTTCCAACCAGTAGTTGACGAAGCAGTTGCTTTGTTCAAGGAACTCCTCAACATTCCGGAAGGTTATTCCGTACTGTTCCTCGGAGGCGGTGCAAGTCTTGAATTCTGTATGGTTCCATTCAACTTCCTCGAAAAGAAAGCAGCATACCTCAACACAGGTGTATGGGCAAAGAAAGCCATCAAGGAAGCAAAAGCATTCGGAGAAGTAGTTGAAGTAGCATCATCTGCAGACACAACTTATTCATACATTCCAAAGGGATATGAAATTCCAGCCGACGCAGATTATTTCCACATCACTACAAATAACACTATCTACGGTACAGAAATCCGCGAAGATCTCGACAGCCCTGTTCCAATGATTGCCGACATGTCTTCTGATATCTTCAGCCGTCCAATCGACGTAAGCAAGTACATCTGTATCTATGGTGGTGCACAGAAGAACCTCTCAATGGCAGGACTTACATTCGTCATCGTCAAGGACGAAGCAGTAGGTAAGGTAAGCCGTTACATCCCTACAATGCTCAACTACCAAACTCACATCGACGGTGGCAGCATGTTCAACACACCTCCAGTAGTTCCAATCTACTGCGCACTCCAGAACCTCAAGTGGATCAAGGCACACGGTGGTGTTGAAGCAATGGACAAGAGAGCACACGAACGTGCAGAACTCCTCTATGCAGAAATCGACCGCAACAAGTTGTTCCGTGGTACAGTTGAGAAGGAAGACCGTTCAGTAATGAACATCTGCTTCGTAATGAACGACGAATACAAGGATCTCGAAGCCGACTTCATGAAGTTTGCTACAGAACGCGGAATGGTAGGTATCAAGGGTCACCGTTCAGTAGGCGGTTTCCGTGCATCATGCTACAACGCAATGGACATCGAAGGCGTTCAGGCACTCGTTGACTGCATGCAGGAATTTGAAAAACTTCATTAATCCATTAAATCCGAATCAAAAAAGGAGATAAGATGAAAGTATTAATCGCAACCGAAAAGCCATTTGCTCCAGTAGCAGTAGAAGGCATAAAGAAGGAAGTGGAAGCAGCCGGTTATGAATTGGCATTGCTCGAAAAATATACAGACAAGGCACAATTACTTGAAGCAGTAGCAGATGCTGACGCAATTATCATCCGTTCAGACAAGATTACAGCAGAAGTATTTGATGCAGCAAAGCAGTTGAAGATTGTTGTACGTGCAGGAGCAGGTTACGACAATGTTGACCTCGAAGCAGCAACACAGCACGGAGTTGTAGTAATGAACACTCCAGGACAGAACGCAAACGCAGTAGCAGAACTCGTATTCGGATTACTTGTATTTGCTGTCCGCAAGTTCTACAACGGTACAGCCGGAACAGAACTTATGGGTAAGCGTCTCGGTATCCTAGCATTCGGAAATGTAGGACGCAACGTAGCACGCATCGCCAAGGGCTTCGGCATGGAAGTATGGGCATACGATGCATACTGTCCTGCAGATGTAATCGAAGCAGCTGGAGTTAAGGCAGCAAAGAGCCAGAACGAACTCTTCGAACAATGTGACATCGTAAGTCTCCACATCCCTGCAACAGCAGAGACAAAGCAGAGCATCAACCGTCAGTTGGTTGGTTCAATGAAGAAGGGTGCAATCGTTGTAAACACAGCACGCAAGGAAGTAATCAACGAAGAAGAACTCATCGAACTCTTCAACGAACGTACCGACCTCAAGTACATCACAGACATCATGCCAGATGCTGATACCAAGTTCAAGGAATTTGAAGGTCGCTACTTCTCTACACCAAAGAAGATGGGTGCACAGACAGCAGAAGCAAACATCAACGCCGGTATTGCAGCAGCAAAGCAGATTGTTGGTTTCTTCAAGGACGGTTGCACAAAGTTCCAGGTCAACAAATAATTGACACATTATTTATATACAAGAAAAGGATACTCCCAAAAAGAGTATCCTTTTTTTGCACCCCAAAATGGGGAAACGCAAAAGGCTTCGCCTACGCAAACCCTAACGCAAACGCAAACGGCTTCACCTACGCAAACCCTAACGCAAACGCAAAAAAGCTAACACCTACGCAAACGCAAAGGCTACGCAAAAGGGCTGAAAGTCCGAAACTCTACAGCCCAATCCGTAAGGGTTGGGTATCATCAGTATAGATTTTAATCCAATACCTTAGCCCACAACCCGTAGGGGTGTGCCGTAGTTTTTTTGCGTTTGCGTTAGGGTTTGCGTTTCCCCTTGTTGACTCCTAAAATCCAATTTAAAATAACTGATAACTGATAAACTGATAATTTTTCATAGACAATATGGAATGACATCTATAATTTCGTTTCCGCGAAAAATATATCGGATAATTAACTTTTGAAGATTTAATTCAACGAATGTATGCATTTTAATTTATTGAATCCACTTTTAAATGGGCCTAATAAATAATTATCAAATTTCTTCGTAATATTTGTTCTTATTTTCAAAAAAAGTAGTACCTTTGCAGCCACAAAAAAGCCAAACTACACAATATTGATTTAATATTATGCAAAACTCCCCAATGTGCGCACAAAGAGATTATTTAAAATTAATTAAAACATCAACACAAAAAGAAAATGGAAACAAAGACTATTTTAAGATTAATTATTGTGATTATTTCATTGGTAGTAAATGCGTCATGTAGTGACAACAATGACATTGATACAACATTTACCAATATCAGTAATGAAAACCCAAACAATGATGTAATTGCTCAAACTGCCATATCATTTGTAAAATCTCTAAACGAAGGAAAAGCAACACGCACTTTTTCAAATCTGCAAGTAAAAAATATTCAAAAGCTAAATCTTGACAATGAGAGTTTAACACGCTCAAGTGGTACCATAAACACACCTGAGTTTTATTCTGTTGGAATGAACAATAATTTGGGCACAGTTTTTCTTGCTGAAAAAAACAGCACTATTACTCCCCTTGCATATTTTCAAGGAGAAAACGATGTTAACATAAATGAAATACTCAATGATACCATTAATACATTTTCTTTCATTATTCAAATGTTAGTAGAACAAAATATTGATATGAAAGCCAGTATTAAAAATCCCGCCACACGTGCAGTTACAAGCACTATTATAGAACGATTAGAGCCTAAATGTAAAGTATGGTGGGATCAAGGACATCCATTCAATTGGTATTGCTATACAAATGATGGGAAAAAAGCTTTAGCTGGTTGTGTAGCAATTGCAGGTGCGCAAGCTCTAACCATATTGCGTCCGACTGAGCCAAATATCAGTTCCTGGGATGCTGTAATAGCAGAAAATCCAACTTTGTCAAGATATCAATTAACATCAACTATGAATGAAATTGCAACACTCATCCATGAAATTGGTGTTAATGTTAATATGAATTACGGTACTGCTGAAGAAGGTGGGTCAGGTGCGAGCAAGAGTAATTTAATAAAATACTTCAAGAAAAAATATGGAATAGAGGATTATGACTGCAAACGTGCTATTGATGTTTTGAAAACAAAACATGGCGTAATAATAATTGGTGGGTATGCGTCAAAGACAAAAAGCGGAATATTATTTTGGAGAAAAACAAATTATCATAACGGGCATGCTTTTATTGCTGATGGATACGTAAAATACGGAGACAATGGGTCAAAGAAAAACGATGACCCATATTATCTTCATATTAATTATGGATGGGGAAATGGCTATGCAAATGAAGCTTATATTCTCTCTGGAAATAAGAAATTCATAGATCATGCCGAAGAATATTCCAATGGAAAGTTATACCAATATAATTTAAGTTACGCTACATTGACGTATCCATCCGAAAAGAACTGGTAACAATTAAAAAAATAATGATTATGAGAACATTTATAGGCAATACCAAAAAGTATTCATCCCTTTGCATTTTAGTTTTAACTATGATTTCAATATTTTCATGTGACAAAGATGAGCCATTAGGTTTTTATTCACCATTGAAATGGGAATCTAACAACTATTCACAATATGAAAATAATGGAGTGAAATACTACATCGTATCTCCCCAAGGAGAAAATTTTCAATTGAAATGTACGAACCATAATGCTTTACGTTTGAGAGACATTATTATTGATGGCAATAGAGAGGATATAGAATTGTCTGACAACTCACAATTTTCGAACCACATCTGCGAAATAAAAATAAAAGATAATTTTGTAGATGTAGCATTCAAACAAAATGACAATCAATTGAGAAAAGTTGAAATTTCAGTTCAAAGCGGTAATGCTTACGGCAGTTTACACTTCGAGCAAGGATGTCTAAATTAGCACAAATAAGATCACAAACGGCAACTATATAGTTGCCGTTTGTGCTATATTTTCTAATACCAATGCCATTACCACCTCCCATCCAGATGCAAGCCAATGGCTAATAGCCTTTTTGTCAACGAGTCGCTTAGAAACCTATAACGACACCTGTTGAAATACCATGGAATTCCGGTGCGTAATCAGTTTTGAGCACATTGCAAGGGCTATATTTTACGTAAAAACCTATATTGTCGTAACTGAGAATAGCGCGTAAATCAAGCGTAACCCTATTATGCTTCACCTCATTGCTTTTTTCCTTATGTTTCTCCCCATCCAACTTATAGCGTGTTTTCAAACTAGCATGGGTATTGAAATTGAGAATTGGAGAAAACAGAAATGACACATGTTTATTAAATGAATATGCAACGGTAAACGGTACGGTAAGGCTGAACACCTTGATGCGGGAAAAGTTTGGTTTTGCTCCTTCAGGATAACCGCCAAGCGCTATTCCGTCATCCGTTTCCATGAAACGTGTATGCCCTGTCATACGATAGTTTTTCCAGTTTACACCGAACCCCACAGCATACTTCCAATGACCATCATTACTTGGACATGCATCTATATTCAGAATGTCCAACATAAATTCCCAAGACTCTCCCATCTGCACATTCATTCCGCCAGGAGTACCAAGGCCACTGACAAAACCCACACCGAACCATGGAGTGAAATTACCATCATGCTCCGTATCGTCAGAACCAATTCCAAATGGCAGAGAAAGATTCCAATCACCATGATTCATATTAGTTGACTCAGAATATTTCTCACCAAGAGAGAATTCTGTAGCATAGCGATAATCAGGATCACCTTCCTGTCCTTCCACAACTACGTCAATCATACTGTCAGTACGGTTTATCAACACTCTGTCGGGACGGGTTATCAACATTAAAGTAGTTTTTTCCAAAGGAGTTTCCTCCTGTGCATTTGCCGTAATTGCAAACGCAGTAGCAAGCAACATTGCTGCATAGATTCTTTTCGTATTCATATTATGTGTATTTAATTTATTCAACTTTCGCAAGTTCCTGACTTGCTCAGTTTCAGGAGTTAAGTATTGTAATGCCATTAGCCATTGGCCATTAGCCATTAGCCGTTCGCCATTGGCCATTTGCTTTCTCTAAGCCTTCGGCACTCCTTTGTGAAGATAAATCTTCAGCCGTCGCAAGCGAAGATACTCAATCTTCGCCCTACTTAACTACTGTCTCCTGACTACTTTTCTACTAAAAGTGAAGCCCAGCGAAACTTGTATTTATTTACTTACAAAACATTTTCCTTAACTGTTCAATTGTGGCAGTACCTTCTATATACACGCAGGTGAAGTTCTTGCTATCCTTGCGCTGATAAAGAATGTAGCACACGTTTTCAAGAAACTTTTCGTGTTCATACAACTTTTTAGTGTCAGGATGCCTGAATCGCAGAAGGGCAAACCTTGTTTCGCCATTCACGCGCCTTATTTCCTTGTCGATAGCCACTTTCTCGTCCTCGGCAAGACAATGTTCAATGTATTGGAACGCCTTTGGCGTGGCTGTACCCTCCACACTGCGGAAGAGATTGAAGTGATACTTAGCCACCTTCTCGCCAGCCACACTGGTCACAACCTTCTGAGTCATACCCTCCTTGTGGCAATCCACTATGTCAAGGCTCTCAAACCAGCGATGCTTTTGTGCAGATGCAGTCATACTGACACCCACCAGGAACAAGAGTACAAGCAATCTGATATGTGCTGTCATTGTTTTCATTTTAGCATTTCCTTCATTTGAAGTTCAACATCGTTTTCTTCATAATCGGCAAACAAGCCACTCATGGTACTTTCCATATTAGCCATCACCACCGATTCATCAGTCACGGTATGTCCGTTCTCATAAGTAATGAACATCTCATCCTTATGGTTCATGTCCAATATCACCTTTCCTACGGCAAGCAGGAGTGCCACCGACGCTGCAATACCAAGAGGTTTAAGCCATAAACCAAGTCTTGGCTTCGGTTTCAGTTCCACAACCATCGGTTGTCCCACAAGTTCCGTTTCATCAACAACCTTCAGTATTGCATCATTTTCTTCCTTCAGTTGCACCATGTCGGCATAACCAGCAAACATCTCACGGTACACTTCCAAATCCTCCGGAATATCCCCTTGCTGAAAGAAAGCATACAGCATGCGTTCCTCCTCCAATGTAGTATCAGCATCGAGGAAACGTTCAATCAATCTATGTATGTCTTCGTTTGTCATAAAGCGGAATCTCCTTTCGTCATTTGTTCAAAAACCTTTCGTCTTGCCCTACTCAGCGACTGTCGTACAGCAACTTCACTTGTACCTATCAATGAGGCAATATCACTCATTTCCATACCGTCTATGTGTCGCATCTTCAGAATTGTCTGTTGCATAGTAGGAAGTTTGTCCACCAATGCCAGCATTCTCTCTATCAATGCATCACTTTCCGTTTCAGGTGGCGGATCGGCAACATCATATCCATCAACATCAACCATATTACACCTTCGCCGCACACGGTCAATACACAAATTTCTCACCATCACCTTCGCAAATGCATCAACGTTCCGCACAGGTTCATCTTTCAGTTGCCACAACTTGAGCAAAGCATCCTGCACAACATCCTCTGCCTCGTCCTCATCGCCAAGAATATGCCCGGCAATAAGCAACAACTGCGGACGCAGCCTTTTTACTGTATGTGGAAAATCCGTGTTCAATGTCTGATAATTCAACGTCAGGATAAATAATAAATTTCAACGTCGTTCAAATACATGACGCAACAAGATATATTTTGTGACATCAAAATACAAAAAAAATGCGTCTGTTATTTTTTCTTCAGGAAATTAAAGCCGATGATGTATTTCAAGGTACCGTAGGTATTGGTAAGGCCGAACTTATGTTCACGGTAGGAATAAGTATGGAAATCCAGAACAAAGCCGGAGAACACCCTTGTGTTGTTCCAGAAGATACTTGCCCTGAACACCACATCCGTACTGATTTTTCTCAGGATGCTGTGTTCCACCTTACCCGAAATATCGGCATGGCGGTAACCGAGTGCCGGCAGCACACTCACAGCCAGCAGACAGTTGCGGCGGAATGCCCAGTTGTAGCCATATCCGAAACTTACCGCATAATCCCTGTAGGACACATGGTTGAACAGCAAGGTACTATCCACATGTTCGGCTACATAAGGAGAAAGTCGGCTAGCATCGAAATCCACCTTAGTGATATTATAGGAAAAACCCAGTTTCCATGACCCCTGATTTCTGCGCTGTACGGCATTTTCCCCGAATGCAGCCGGCCAGGAATAACGCTTATGGTTGAAGATATACTGCGCATCAATACCGAAACACTCACTTGAAAGGCCGTCAAACTCCTTATCCTCCTTCTTGAGCGGAAGATTGGTGATACCTGTAATCTCAGCCGATTTTCCCGACTTGAAGGTATAGATTTCAGCAACTATCCTTGCAGTATTGAGAGTGAACGAATTCCTGTGATTGGTGATTTTTGAGCCACCGCGAAAATTAAGGTTCTTCACATCCGTAGAATAACCGTAACCCAAGATGCTCCAATAGACATAACCACCCAGAATAAGCGGATTGCCCGACTGAAGAGTCATACTGTTGTTCGTACCCGTATGACTTGAAGTCATGCGATAGTAGTCATGCCAGTAGGAAAGTTCTGCCTGAGTAGTAAATTCGTAGAGTTGAGGAGTGACATAATCCGTGTCGCACCCCATGAAGAAGTTGGTGACACCATCGGCAAAGTTCAGAATTTTCTTAAAGAAGGACTTTCTTGGTTTCACCTGCAGAGAATCAGCCGTACCCGTAGAATCAGCCACATACGCAACATCCGCCACACGTGCAGAATCTGCCGCACACACGGAATCAACCCCTTCCTGAGCATTCAGAAACAGGCAGCACATCATCAGTATGCAAAACGCAGACAGTTTTTTCATGTATCAGATATTGCCTAATATACGATCCATAACCCAATTCGTAGGAGTAGCACTCACCGAATCACAGTCACAAATACCCTTTCCGCGCAGATGATCCACAATCGACTGAATCAAAGGTTGCTGCACATACTGAGGATGTGGAATAAACAGTTCCTCACGTCCCCTGAGAGTATGCAGAGCCACAGGAGTACGGTCGAATACCGAAAAACAAATCATACCCTTGTCACCAACAATCTCAATTCGGTCGGTACGGGCACTTTCATGAGCCACGAAACACCAGGAACCCGAACCGGTAATACCGTTGTGGAAGCGGAAGCACACATTGAACGTATCCTCCACCTTGTACAATCCAGCCATGTTGGCACAATAACCTTCCGCATCGATGATCGTGCCGAACATATCCTGCAGCAAATCCAACTGATGCGAAGCCAGGTCATAGAAATAGCCACCGCCGCCGGCAATATCCGGCTGCAGACGCCACGGCAGGTTTTTCTGATTGTAGTCAAGTTCACGCGGAGGTACGGCAAAACGGATCTGTACGGACATCACCCTACCGATTTCCCCACTGTGAGCCAGTTCCTTCACCTTTTGGAAATAAGGCAGATACCTACGGTAATATGCAACGAAACAAGGAACCCCCGTCTGTTCCGAAATACGGTTTACGCGGATACAATCCTCATAACTTGCAGCAAGAGGTTTTTCCACATACACAGGTTTACCCGCCCGCATGGACATGAGGGCAAAGGTAGCATGAGAAGAAGGAGGAGTAGCAATATAAACAGCATTGACTTCAGGGTCGTTTATCAGAGAAATTGGGTCAGAATAGAACCGTGGAATATTGTGGCGCTCGGCATAGTTGCGTGCCTTTTCCCCGTCACGGCTCATCACGGCAACCACCTCACTGCACTCAATCTGAGCAAAAGCAGGACCACTTTTGGTTTCGGTAGCCTCTCCGCATCCGATAAATCCCCATTTTATGGTGCTTAATGTTTGCATATAAGTCGCATATTTTGTGCAAAGGTACTAATAAATTCGCAATACATCATTCCAATTCACAATAATTTCATAACTTTGCACCAAATACACCGATTTGAATATGGGAAAAGATAAAAAGAAGTTACCAATTCTGGAAAACGTAAGGATAACAGCCATTGCAGCAGAAGGAAAGGCATTGGCACGTGTAGATGAACGAGTAGTGTTCGTACCCTATGTCGTTCCGGGAGATTTGGTTGATTTACAGGTCAAGAAGAAGAAACACAGTTTCATGGAAGCCGTGTGCATAAACATACACGAATATTCACCACTCCGCACCACCCCCGTATGCCAGCACTACGGCGTATGCGGCGGCTGCAAGTGGCAATGTCTGAAATATGAAGAGCAGTTGAAGGCAAAGCAGCAGCAGATTGTTGACAATCTCACCCGAATAGGTAAGATACAGTTGCCTGAAATCTCCCCCATACTTGGCAGCGAAAAGATATTCGGTTACCGCAACAAGTTGGAATTCGGTTTCTCCAACCGCCGCTGGATGACAGAAGACGAGATACGCGATTCAGAGGAAATCAGCAACCGCAACGCATTGGGATTCCACATCACAGGCGCATTCGACAAGATACTCGACATTGAGAAATGCCACCTGATGGACGACATCACCAACCGTGTGCGCAACGAGATACGCGACTATGCCCTCCGCCACAACCTCACATTCTACGACCTACGCCTGAACGAAGGCCTTCTGCGTTCCATGATGGTACGCAACAGCAATACCGGAGAGTTCATGGTACTCCTGCAGTTCCGTATGGAAACCGCAGAAGACAGACAGGAAGCAATGGCGCTCCTACAGCACCTTGCCGACACATTCCCCGAAATCACCTCACTCCTGTACGTTGACAACCACAAGTGCAACGACACCTTCGGCGATCAGGAAGTAATCTGCTTCAAGGGAACCGACCACATATTCGAGGAGATGGAGAACCTCCGCTTCAAGGTAGGACCTAAGTCATTCTACCAAACCAATACCGACCAGGCATACAATCTCTATAAGGTAGCACGCGACTTTGCAGGACTTACCGGCAACGAACTCGTCTATGACCTCTATACCGGCACCGGTACCATTGCCAACTTCGTAAGCAGAAAGGCAGGCAAGGTAATCGGTATCGAATACGTACCTGAAGCCATCGAGGATGCAAAGGTAAACTCACAGATAAACGGCATCGGCAACACCCTTTTCTTTGCCGGCGACATGAAGGACATTCTCAACCGCGAGTTCATAGAGCAGTACGGACGGCCAGACGTAATCATCACCGACCCACCACGTGCAGGAATGCACCAGGACGTAATCGACACCATCCTGTTTGCAGCACCAAAGCGCATCGTATACGTAAGTTGCAATCCAGCGACACAGGCACGCGACCTCCAGTTGCTCGACTGCGACTATGAAGTAAAGAAAGTACAGCCAGTAGACATGTTCCCACACACACAGCACGTTGAGAATGTAGTACTGCTGGAAAGAAGATAAAAGCCATTAGCCATTGGCCATTGGCTTTATAGGCAATAACTCGAATCCTCGAAAAATCGAAGAATCGAATCCTCGAAAAAAATCAACAATCAACCCAAATCAAACGGCAAGCCAATGGCCAACGGCCAACGGCTAAAGGCCTTCAAAATCAACAAATATGAAACACACTATCATTTTTAACCTACTTCTGATTGCACTGCTCCTTGTGTCGTGCAACAGCAAAAAAGACAGCGACAAGCAAGTACAATACGTCAAGACAATGACCATCGCCGATGCCAGCAAGTTTGCAGAAGTAAACTTCCCTGGCCGCACCAAGGCAATCGACGATATAAACGTAGCATTCCGTGTGAGCGGCCCTATCAGCCGCATACTCGTACACGACGGCGACCACGTATCGAAGGGACAGGTCATTGCCACTATGGATCCACGCGACTATCAGGTACAACTCAATGCCACAAAGGCAGAATACGAGCAGGTAAAGGCAGATGCCGAACGCATAATCGCACTCTATCAGGAAGGCAACACCACAGCATCCAACTACGACAAGGCACGTTACGGATTGGCACAGATAACACAGAAACTGAACAACCACCGCAACCAACTTGCCGACACACAGTTACGCGCACCGATGAACGGTTACATTCAGGACGTACTTCACGAAGCAGGAGAAACCGTATCAGCCGGATTGCCTGTAATATCAATGTTCGGAAGCAGTACCCTTGAAGTAGAAATCAGCATCTCCGCATACGACTATGCCAACCGCGACCGCCTGAACAGCGCCTACTGCGTGTTCGACCTGCTTCCGGGCGAAAAGTTTCCGCTCAAGGTGGCAAGCATAAGTGCCGAAGCCAATGCCAGCCAACTCTACACCGTACGCTTTCAGTTTGCAGGACCTTACGACAGGTCAAAAATCACACCGGGCATGACCACCATCGTATATGCCACAGTAGACAACGACGCAGTAGACAACCAACTCATACCCGTATCAGCCATACTCGAAAAGGAAGGCAAGCAATACGTGTACATCTACGTCAGGGAAACAGGTACGGTCAAGATGCTCAACATAGCCGTAAAGCGTCTTCACAACGACGGAATGGCAGAGATAAGCGCAGGACTTCACAACAGCGACGAAGTAGTCGTAGCCGGTGTACACCACCTTACCGACGGAATGAAGGTGACACCGCTGCCCAAGACAAGCAAGAGCAACGTGGGAGGACTTCTGTAAACAGGAAGTATTCATTTTTTCATTATTAAAAAAAACTGAACACAAATGGGAAATTGGGCATTAAACAACACCAAACTGGTCAACTTCATAATTGCCGTACTAATCATCGGAGGACTTCTCAGTTACTACGACATGAGCAAGTTGGAAGACCCTGCCATAAAGGTACGCCAGGCAATGGTAGTCACCACATACCCCGGTGCATCCGCACATCAGGTGGAACTCGAAGTGACAGACAAACTCGAGAAGGCAATCCGCGAGATACCCGCCGTTGACAACATTCAGAGTCAGTCAATGAACGACCTGAGCCTCATCACCGTAGAGTTGCAGACAACCACCAAGGACATAGAACAGGAATGGGACATGCTCCGCCGAAAGGTGAGCAACGTACAGAGCACCCTTCCTGCAGGAGCCAATCCATCTCAGGTAAGAGACGACTTCGGCGATGTTTACGGAATGTTCTATGCACTTACCGGCGACGGAATGGACGACAAGTCGCTCTCCGACTATGCCGAACTCATCAAGCGCAAGCTCATGGACATCGACGGAGTCAGTCGTGTGGAAATCTACGGAAAGCGCAGCCAATGCATAAACATAGAACTGTCGCAGGATAAGATGGCAAACCTCGGAGTAATGCCGATAGAAGTCATTCAGACACTCAACGGACAGAACAAAACCGTCTATTCAGGATACTACGACAACGGAACCAACCGCGTGAGAGTAACCGTAAACGACAAGTTCAACAATGCCGAAGACATCGGCAACATGCTCATTCAGGGACACCACGACGAGCAACTACGCATCAGCGACATAGCAGAAGTACTCACCGACTACGAAACACCCGTACGCAATTCACTGTCCTACGACGGAGAACACGCCATAGGAATCTCCATTGCATGCCTGCCCGACCACGACATCACCAAGGTCGGAGCAAAGGTACAGAAGGAACTCGGCAAGATAGAAAGCCACATGCCCGTAGGAGTAGAATGCCACAAGGTGTTCTTCCAGCCGGAACGAGTGTCCAACGCACTCAACACCTTCCTCATCAACCTCCTCGAATCCGTACTCATCGTAATCATCGTACTGATTTTCACCATGGGATGGAAGAGCGGAGTAGTCATCGGAATAAGTCTTGTAGTGATTGTCTTCGGTTCGTTCCTCACCCTCGGAGCATTCGACGGCACACTTCAGCGAGTATCCCTCGGAGCATTCATACTTGCCATGGGAATGCTCGTGGACAATGCCATAGTGATAGTTGACGGAGTGCTCATCGACAAGGAAAAAGGCAAGCCACAGTTGCAGGCACTCACCGACATAGGAAAGAAGACAGCAATGCCGCTCCTCGGAGCCACACTCATAGCCATATTCGCCTTCCTCCCCATCTTCCTGAGCCCTGACACGGCAGGAGTATATGTGCGCGACCTCTTCATTGTCATTGCCGTATCACTCCTCCTCAGTTGGATTCTCGCACTCACCCACGTACCAATCATGTGCCGGCGCTGGTTTGACTGGAAAGAAGACACCGTCGCCACAAACGCCGACAGCGAGGTATCAGTCACAGACACCGACGACTCGGAAGACAGCGGCGAAGGCCTCTACACGTCGAAGGCATACATAATACTCGACCGCATACTCAACTTCGGCCTCAGCCACCGCATAGCCGTCATCATCGGAGCCTTCGTACTCCTCGGGGCAAGTATCTTCTCCTACCGATACATCGACAAGGCATTCTTCCCCGACATGGAGTACGACCAACTCTACATGGAGTACAAGTTGCCGGAAGGAACCAACTCCACACAGGTAGAGAACGACCTGCGGGAAATAAGCGAATACCTCCGCACCCGTCCGGAAATAACCCACATCACCGCATCCGTGGGAGGTACGCCGAGCCGCTACAACCTCGTGCGCAGCATTGCCACACCGTCACTCTCCTACGGCGAACTCATCATAGATTTCACCTCACCGTCATCACTCGTAAAGAACATCAATGAGATACAGGAAGAACTCACACGCCGCTATCCACAGGCATACGTGAAACTCAAGCGCTACAATCTCATGTTCAAGAAATACCCAATCGAGGCAATGTTCCTCGGCAGCGACCCAGCCGTACTCCATGCACTCACGGATTCAGCCATGAATATCGTGCGCAGCAGCAAGAAGATGTACCTGCCAACCACCGACTGGGAACCACGATTCCCATCACTCACCATCGACTACAATCAGGCAGCAGCACGCAACAGCGGCCTCAGCCGAAGCGACGTAGGAACCTCCGTCCTTGCCTATGCAGGAGGAATACCAATCGGTACGTTCTACAACGGCATAGACGCCCAGAACATCTACGTGAAGTGCGTGGACAGTCAGGGAAAGAACATCGACAACCTCCAGAACGTGGAAGTGTTCGGTATGATACCAAACATCAACGGCATCACATCGAAGGAGACACTCAGCAAACTCCTGTCCGGAGCAATCAACAAGGACGACATAATAGAAAAACTGACCGGTACCACCCCACTCCGCCAGATAGCAAACAACATCAACGTGGAATACGAAGATCCCGTAGTCATGCGCTACAACGGTCAGCGTGCACAAAGGCTCCAATGCAGCCCTTGTCCGGGAGTAGGAACAGAAGAAGCACGTCAGGAACTCGAAGAATCACTGAAGAAGATAGAACTGCCCGAAGGCTACACCCTCCAGTGGCAGGGCGAGAAGAAGGCAAGCGACGACTCCATGCGCTACCTCTTTGCCAACTTCCCGATGGCAGTCATCATGATGATAATCATACTCATCATGCTGTTCCGCGACTATAAGAAACCCGCAATCATCTTCTGCTGCATACCGCTCATACTCATCGGAGTGTTCCCAACCGTACTGATTTCAGGCAAGCCATTCGGATTCGTAGCCATCGTAGGAGTACTCGGCCTTATAGGAATGATGATCAAGAACGGAATAGTACTGATGGACGAAATCACCCTTCAGGTAAATTCTGGATTGAGTCAGCGCGAAGCACTCATCATCTCCTCCAAGAGCCGCCTACGTCCGGTAATGATGGCATCACTCACCACCATCCTCGGTATGCTGCCACTCATCCCCGACGCCCTCTTCGGAGCACTTGCAGTAACCATCATGGGAGGACTCTTCGTAGGAACCCTCATCACCCTCATCTTCATTCCAGTACTCTACTCCTTCTTCTTCCGCAGGAAAAAGAACATTTGAACACACCATGAACATATCCCTGTATCAATATCCGCTGACGGTAGTGCTGGCAGTAGCGTTCCTACTGCTGACATGGCTTGTCTTCAGGTTTGCAGGCAACAAGGTGGTACACGTTCTCGGCGGCTGGAAGGCAGGTGCCGTGTGTATGGCAGCCATGGTACCGTTTGTAATGGTTGAGGGAACGTGGCGCACGGCTTTGCACCATAGCATTCCGTTCATCGTGATAGTAATGGCATTCCTGCTGTGTCTGGGTTTGTCCGTCTTGACCAAACTCCGTGGTGGCTTGAGACATAATCCGCATGCCCGTAACTTCGTCATCACGCACCTTGGTGTATATCTCATGATAGGTTCGTCGTTCTGGGGTGCGCCCGATGTGACTGAGGCAGGAATCAGCGTCTCCGCCCAGAAGGAGTACAACATCGCCTCCTGCGACGGTCATGCCATGATTCTTCCGTTCTCGCTCCAACTCGACCAATTTACCATAGACATGTATGACGATGGAATAAGCCCCCGTCAGTATACCAGCATACTGACGGTGCGCGACACTACACCGGGAACAGAACCGGTGAAAGTCACCACCTCAGTCAACCACCCAGGCAGATACAAAGGCTACAAGATGTATCAGACATCATTCGACCGTGCGGAAGAAGCAGACAGCATGATAACGATAGTCAGGGATCCATGGATGCCGCTGGTGTATGTCGGTATGATTATGCTTCTCGCAGGCGTACTACTTATCTTCTCTGCTCATTGGAAGCTCAATGTACTCCTGCCGTCCATACTCATCCTTACCGTCGTCTTCACCGTTGCCTCATTGGCAAGAATCAACTTCAGCATACTCAAGCCTACGCTCAACAGCATCTGGTTCGTTCCACACGTCATGATATACATGGTAGCATATTCAGCCATGGCAGTATCGGTAGTACTAGCCATAGCGGATTGCCTGAGGCGTGACAAGTCGGCTGGTACCGCAACAAAGTCAGGCATATTGTCAGAGTCACTCATACGCGTATCCTCCGCGTTGCTGCTTGCCGGCATGCTGTGTGGCTGCTTCTGGGCAGAGCGGGCATGGGGCAGATACTGGGGATGGGATCCCAAGGAGTGCTGGGCGGCTGTCACATGGCTGCTTACGCTCATATACATCCACCTCGCACCCCTGAAGAACAGGCACGGAAAGATGCTCCTGACATTACTGCTCATTGCGTTCCTTGCCATTCAGATTACGTGGTACGGTGTCTATTACCTGCCATCCAGCACCGGTTCGATACATAGTTACGCATCAGGGCAATAGCATCTGGTGCATACACCGAAACATATCAATAAATCAATACTAACTTAAATTATCAGCATTATGAAAACAAAGTTTGCAATCATTTCAATTCTTGCTCTCGCGGGCATTATCTCCTTTGCCTGCTCAGACGACGACGAGAACAACTACGAATCCAAGCAGTCAGCCGCAACCATCAGGTCATTATCAGAAACCAACCGCATACTGCAACTTGACCAGGACAACGTACTGCAGGCATCCAACATGAATGACTACGCACAAGTTCCCGACGGACGTGTAATCGTGACCTACGAAGACCATGGAGAAATCGACACACCTTTCGGCAACACCTGCAAATGGCATTCAGGCAAGATTACGAAGATGGAACAGATCGCAACCTTCAAGCCAGTTGAGTTTGGTGAAAGTGTCGTATCCAACGACCGCATCGAGGTGATACTCAACACCCCTATGACTTGCGTTCAGGATGGCTATCTTACCATTGCATACGAAGTAGGTTCAGGCGACAAGGACATTGAGCACCACTTCACACTGCAAAAGACCGAAAAAGCACTCGTATTCCAACTTCACCATGACAACGGCGGCGACATCAGCGCCACTAAGGTGAAAGAGGGAGTCGTTGCCTTCGACCTCAGAGATCTTATTCCAGCCAATGGCGAGAAACACAACATTATCATCGAATACATGGGCTTCGAAAGCGCAAAGACCATAAGCATCTACTTCGACGGCAAGCGTTACAATGCACCAGCCTTGAAAGTGGGACATGAAACACCTACGGAATGCTATATGTGCTAAAACCAATATCCTACCATATACAACAATGCCACCCTTTGGATTCTTTCCGTTGGGTGGCATTGATGTATTTGTGACAAGGATATTCAAAACCAATTAAAAAAACTGATAACTGATAAACTGATAATTTTCTTTAGGAGTTTAGGAGTTTTGGAGTTAAGGGAGTTAAGCATTTTAATGCCATTGGCTTTTTGGGAGTCAACAAGTCAACGAGTCAACAAGCAACCATCCGGACGAAAAAGCCATTAGCCATTAGCTTTTCTTGAGTCAACGAGTCAACCAATGACTCCGAACCATAGCATTCGCCTGGAGGGCGATACAGCGAGCCTTAGCGAGCGGTGGGTAACCCCGTACACCGAACGTAGTGGTGTGCGGGGATAGAGAAACGACAAAATACCTTACCTTAGCCCACAACCCGAAGGGGTGTGCCGTAGCCTTTGCGTTATCGTTTGCGTAGGCGTAGCCTTTTGCGTTTGCGTTATCGTTTGCGTTTCCCGCTCGTTGACTTGTTGACTCGTTGACTTGTTGACTCAAGAAAAGCCAATGGCTAATGGCCAACAGCCCTTTTATACTGTTCCCATCTGTCACGTATGCTGTACACGTAGTTGTAGGTTTCGCTGCCGCGCATGTAGCCGCGTTTCACCACAGGGTCGTTGAAGTAACGGGGTTCGCTGAGATGAAGCACCACCTGGTCAACGGATTGCGTCCAGCGGTCGGGATTATGTCCCAACTTGGCAGCAAGACGGCGTGCATCGTCGATGTGACCTTCGCCGCCGTTGTAGGCAGCAAGAACGAAGTTGATGCGCTCCCCCGGGTCAGCAATGGAAGAATAATGACTGTTGAGTTTGGAAATATACCGGACAGCACCGCTGAGGTTGGTTTCGGGATTGAAAGCCTGACTTACACTCACCCCCATACTTGCAGCAGTACGCGGCATCAGTTGCATAAGCCCAAGAGCACCCATATAACTAACCGCATCGGCATCGAAGGCACTCTCCTGATAAGCCTGAGCCGCAAGCAGACGCCAATCCCATCCACACTGAGAAGCATAATGGCGGAAGAGATGGTCGTAGCGGCTTATCTGACCAGCAGAAGCATTGAGCATAGGGCTGTAGGAACGGCGTCGCGGAGTATAAACACGACCGTGTTCGTCAGACACACGGATGGTGGTCATTGCCTCAAAGTTCTTACGGTTGTCGTCCACCCACTGATGAACCGATTCAGCAAGCAAGGGAGCATCCGAGCGCACCTGCCAGCGGTCGGCATCGGCAAAGAGAGCAATATCCGCCTCACCATTGCTGAGTCGCTGCATCATGGAAACGCTGTCGGGCATCACGTCAATCCTCATGGCACAGCCGATGCTCTTGGCATACTGCGAAGCAATGAGATACTGCTTGCCGTAACCCTCACCGTAATATTCAAAATAAGTATCACTGCCGTACATAGCCACCACAATCAGTTCCCCGTTCATCTGAATCACGTCAAGATCCATACCCGTAGGAGCACCGGGAGTGTCGAACACCCCACTCACGTGCTTCGGAGATTCCTTGCATGAGAAAAGAAGGGAAACCAGCGAGAGAAACAAGTATGTACGAAGAAGTTTCATTGTTTGCGCGTAGCACCTATAGTAAGTTTCATTAGATCGTCGTAACTACCGTTGAAGACATTCAGGTCAACCTTGTAGTCAATACCATCCACCGTACCGCGGTCAGTATGCTGCCAGAACTTCCATTCGCCCTTGTAGCGAAGGCTGTCCACATAGTAGTGGGCAATCCAGTAAGGATAGCGGTCAAACTCCGGAGTGTAGAGATACTTCCTGCGGAAAGCGTAAGAAGTGTAGAGGATAGGCGGCACACCATAGTGCTTCTCCACGAGGTCGAGCCACTGCAGCGCCTGCGCCCTCAACTGATAGGGAGGAAGTCCGCCGTCAGTTTCGATGTCCAGCACCGGCGGCAGGTCATCATCGTCGAGCCACACCATCTTGCAGAACCACCGTGCCTGCGCCTTGGCAGTACTCTTCACGGAGAAGAAATGATAGGCACCGCGCGTGATACCATGCTTATGCGCCTGATAGAAGTTTTCGTTGAAGTTCTCATCGAGCAAGTCAGAACCCTCCGTAGCCTTGACGAATATGAAGCGTACCGGCACACCGTTAATCTGAGCGTTCTGAAGTTTCTCCCAGTCGATTTCGCGCTGATAGTGACTGATGTCGATACCGCGCACGTCACCGTTAGGATACTTTATCGCACCGTAGCGGGCAATGATGCTGAACGGACGGTCAATGACAACCTTCCCGACAAAAACTATAAGGATAAGCGTAATAGCGGCAATGACAATCCAGAACAACCGCGAACCGACACGATTAAAAAGGGAAGATACCGAAGTATTCTTCCCCTTTCGACCTTTTGCGGAATGACCGGCAGCACGCCCAGCCGAAGTAGGTTTCCGTTTGCTGCCAACCGTCTGCCGCTGAGTATTTTTACTTACCTTGTTCAAGTTTCAGAGTGATTGTGCTCTGGTCGCAAACCTCAGTAGGGCCAAAGTACTGGATAGGACCTGGATAAACGTATGAAGTGTAACGTGCCCAATTCTCACGCTTGGAAGCGAAGTACTTGAAAGGAGCACCGTCGAGTTCCACGAGAGCCTTGCGGATAACAGGCTTCATCTTACCGTTACGCTTCTCCATGTTCATCATCATAGTGATAGGCACACCGCCGGCAATCCATTCAGAAGCAGGAGCAGTAGTGTTCTTGATGATAGACATGTAACCTGTCTTACCGTTAGCGATGAGACGAGTAGCGTTGAAACCGAGGCTGTAGCAGTAGTCAGCATCATAGTTAGAAGGAGCAGCACAGCGGCCTTCGTAACCGAAGAAGTGGTGCTGAGCAGCAAACTTGCCGTCGAACTTGCCAGCCTTCTTCATCTTCTCGAGTTTCACCTCAACCATGTGAGAAAGGAGTTTCTCTGTCTCGATAAGACTTACCTGAACGTTTCCGTGAGGGTCGCGGTCGAGAGCAAGTTGAGTAGCAACGTCAGTAGGAAGAGAGTTGAACACCTTGAGGTTATCCTCAGAGATGTGGTCGCGTACATAGTCGAGTTGCTTGTTGCGGCTTACAGCCTTTGCCTCGTCAGTAGCAAGAACATCATTGAGTTCAGCAATGAGTTTCTTGATAGCAGGAATGAACTCGATAAGACCTTCAGGAATGAGGACAGTACCGTAGTTGTTGCCGTCGGCAGCACGGAGAGCCACAGCATCAGCGATGTATGCAACAACATCGTCAAGGCTCATAGCCTTTGCCTCAACCTCCTCACTTACGAGACAGATATTTGGTTGGCACTGGAGAGCACACTCAAGGGCGATGTGAGAAGCAGAACGACCCATGAGTTTGATGAAGTGCCAGTACTTACGGGCAGAGTTACAGTCGCGCTGGATGTTACCGATGAGTTCAGAATAAGTCTTGCAGGCAGTATCAAAACCGAATGAAGTTTCAATCTGAGCATTCTTGAGGTCACCGTCGATAGTCTTAGGACAGCCGATAACCTGAACGCCGTACTGCTTGGCAGCATAGTACTCAGCAAGAACACAGGCATTAGTATTGGAGTCGTCACCACCGATGATTACGAGAGCCTTGATACCCAGTTCCTTCAGAATCTTGATACCCTTCTCAAACTGCCATTCCTCTTCAAGTTTAGTACGACCGGAACCGATGATGTCGAAACCACCGGTGTTGCGGTATTCGTCGATGATGGCAGGAGTAAGTTCCATGTACTTATGGTCAACAAGACCACCAGGGCCAAGGATAAAGCCGTAGAGTTTGCTTGCAGGGTTCAGCGACTTGATACCGTCGAAGATACCGCTGATAACGTTGTGACCGCCAGGAGCCTGACCACCCGAAAGGATAACACCCACGTTGAATGGTTCCAATGCCTTCTGTTCACCTGCCTCGAACTCGATGACCGGCATACCGTAAGTATTAGGGAACAACTTCTTGATGTCTGCTTGGTCGCCCACTGACTGAGTTGGCTCACCTTCCTTAGCAACTACGCTACCCTGAAGAGCCTTAGGAAGTTTTGGCTGATAGGCAGCACGTGCAATCTGTAATGCGCTTTTTTCCATTGTTTTTGAATTTATATGAGTTACTGATTCTTACCTAAAAAACACACCTATACCACTGTGTACAAAGTACTTGAACAGATTATCCAATCAGCATAGGCACATAATTTCCGACAAAGGTACGAATAAAATCCGAGAAACCCACACCTTTTGACATCTTTTTTAGAAAAGCCGCAACGCAAACCCTAACGCAAACGCAAAAGGCTTCGCCTACGCAAACCCTAACGCAA
>JAKSJB010000016.1 GCA_024398475.1 Bacteroidaceae bacterium
GTGATTCGGTTGGGATTCGAACCCAAGACCCACAGCTTAGAAGGCTGTTGCTCTATCCAGCTGAGCTACCGAACCATCCTTGATTTATATTTGGACCTTATTGATAAGCCGATGTTACTTGAGCAATCCCAATTCCTTGAAAGTGTCAACCAATGCACTTACGCAATGATCTACCTGTTCCTTGGTGTGAGTTGCCATCAGTGCTACTCTTACAAGTGTATCCTGTGGCGCACATGCTGGCGGAATTACAGGATTGATGAAAATGCCCTTCTCAAATGCCTTTTTTGTAACTTCGAATGTCTTGATTGCATCACGTACATAAAGTGGAATGATAGGACTTTCTGTATCTCCGATTTCAAATCCTGCCTCTTTAAACTGCTTAAGGGCATAATTGGTGATTTTCCAGAGATTCTCGATGCGTTCAGGTTCGGTCTTCAAAATATGTAGGGCTTCCATGGCTGCGGCTGTAGCAGCAGGAGTATTGCTTGCTGAGAAGATGTATGTGCGGCTAGTATGTCGCAGATAGTTGATGGTATCGCTGTCTGCTGCAATAAATCCGCCGATGGATGCGAGAGACTTTGAGAAGGTACCCATGATGAGATCAATGTCTTCCGTTACTCCGAAATGATCACATGTACCACGTCCATTACGTCCGAATACTCCTAAACCATGAGCTTCATCTACCATGATGCTCGCATTGTATTTTTTCTTCAGTTCTACGATTTCTGGCAGTTTGGCAAGGTCTCCTTCCATTGAAAACAAACCATCTGTAACAATGAGTTTCAATGCTTCTGGATTACACTTCTGAAGAAGGTGCTCCAGATCTGCCATATCGTTGTGCTTGTAATGGTAGAATGTAGAAATTGAAAGACGTCTGCCATCAACGATTGAAGCATGGTCTCTGTCGTCTCCTAGAATGTAATCGTTTCGTCCGGTAAGTTGTGAGACAACTCCGGAGTTTACAGTGAAACCTGTGGAATATACAAGAGCTTCATCTTTACCAACGAATTCAGCAAGTTCATGCTCTAATTGAATATGAAGGTCGAGTGTACCATTTAAAAAACGTGAACCTGCACATCCTGTCCCATATTTCTTTACAGCAGCAACCGCTGCGTCAACGATTCTTTTGTCGTATGTAAGTCCCATGTACGAGTTGGAACCGAACATTAGGACCTTTTTGCCATCCATGATCACCTCTGTGTCCTGATGACTGTCAATTTCTCTGAAATAAGGATAGATTCCCAATTCCATATATTTTTGGGGATCCCTATACTCTTTGAATCTTTCTTGTAATAAACCCATAATTCTTTGTGAATGGTAAAGTATTTGTTTACTTATTGGTAGTTTTTAGTGTTGTCGCCGACACATAACCGCCCCCATTCTTATCTTTTTGTGATTATTATTTGTCTAGTTCGTGCCTTTTGGGCCGTACAGCGTGCAAAGTTAAGAAAAAACTGCAAGACTTTGTTGTGTTTTATGAAAAAAAAGTACCATAGGTGAAAAAATACATAAAATATTACGTCAAAATGAATGTTTTTTCATACTTTTGCAAGTTAATAGGCAATAATAGCATATGAATATCTTTTGCTTTCTTGTAAACAGTTTATGTTGCAACGATTGTAAATTTGAGCATGTTTCATTTAGGGAAATGTGGATGTATTATGCAGAGTATTGCCACTGCCAAATATGATAGTAGATAAAAGAAAAATAGTATTTATATATAACCCCAAGTCTGGTATATCTGGTAAGAGATTGATACTCAATCAAATCAGAACAAAACTGGATCTGCGTAAGTTTGATTACGAGATTCAGAAGACTGCTCATGCTGGTCATGCTACTGAATTGGCCCATAATGCCGTCTTATCTGGGGCGGATATAGTATGTGCTGTCGGTGGTGATGGTACTGTCAATGAAGTAGGACGGGCTTTGATTCATACTACGGCGGCCTTGGCTATCATTCCATGTGGTTCTGGAAATGGTCTTGCACGTCATTTACATATTCCATTGGATCCCATACGTGCCATTGAATTGATAAATGAAACAGAAATTAGTCTCATGGATTATGGTATTATTGATCTTCATCCATTCTTTTGTACGTGTGGCGTTGGTTTTGATGCACTTGTCAGTGAGAAATTTGCAAAGTCAAAGCTCCGTGGTCCTCTAACCTACATGGAGAATGTGTTGATATCAAGCCTAAACTATAATTCTGAAACATATACGCTCGATATCGTTGATGAACAGGAAAGACATTCTGAACAGAAAGCATTTTTGATTTCAGTGGCAAATGCCTCACAATATGGAAATAATGTATATATTGCGCCTCAAGCAAGTGTGAGGGATGGATTACTGGATGTTACCATTCTTCATCCTTTTACGATTATTGATGCCCCCCAGATAGCGATTCATCTTCTCAATGGAACTCTTGATGACTGTCCGTTCGTCAGCACTTTCCAATGTCGCAGTTTGAGTATTCATCGTCAGAGTGCCAGTGCTATTCATTATGATGGAGATCCTGCAGAATCTGGCAGTGATGTTGAAATTGCGATAGTTCCTAAAGGACTTCAATGTGTCTGCCCGAACAAGGAGGGCGTCTATGGCCCTGTTGAAAATGTCCAGAATACTTTGGTTGAACAATTCAATATGATGTATATGCGCAGTGAGGATTTGTTGATGACGAACAAGCGCAACAATGAACGGTTTGTGGCTCAGACAAGGGGACTGCTGAAAAAACTGAATAGAAAAAAATAATATATCAGATAATAAATCAAGACTAATCATTTACGTATGAAACTTAAGTTTTTATTCATCGCATTATGTTGTCTGTATGTAACGACTGGTGCAAATGCTCAGACTAAAAACAGGGCATTCCTCGACTACATTGAAAAATATAAGGATATTGCTATTGAACAAATGGACAGACATGGCATTCCGGCAAGCATCACCTTGGCCCAGGGACTGTTGGAGAGTGGAGCCGGTTCAAGTCCGTTGGCTCAGCGAAGCAATAACCATTTTGGAATCAAGTGCGGAAGTTCTTGGTTGGGTGCGACGACGACACATTTCGATGACGGACGAAACGAATGTTTCCGCGTATATGAATCAGTACGTGATAGTTATGAAGACCATTCTCAGTTTTTGCACAAGGAACGTTATATGCGTCTTTACAGATTGAGTGTTACAGATTACAAAGGTTGGGCTCGTGGTCTAAAATCATGTGGCTATGCTACCAGTCCTACCTATGCGGATCGTTTGATAGGTATTATCGAGTTGTATGAACTGAATCGTTTTGACAGAGATAAGAATGCCCCTGTAATTATTCCGGAACGTAGACCTGTCAATGATGTGGTATTGAATGTCCATCCAATACATAAGAATAATGATGTGCTATGTATCGTGGCCAATGTAAATGATACTTGGGAGTCACTTGCAAGAGAGATGGCAATCAGTAAGAATAAGCTCATCAAGTATAACGAAGCGTACGATGGCATGCCAATCACTCCTGGTGAATTTATCTACCTGGGAAAGAAACAATCAAAAGCAGCCAAGCAGTATGGTGGTGAATATTGGCATCATGTTCAGTATGGAGAGTCAATGTACAGTATTGCGCAGAAATATGGAATTAGTCTGAAAAAACTGTACAAGATGAATTTCAAGAGTACGGATTACACACCTATTGCCGGAGATCTGTTAAAAGTCCGATAATCAACCGATATCAACAACTGTTATACCTGCACCTCCGAATTGTGGGTTTTCGTCACGGTATGCAGTTACGTCAGGAATAGTATTGAGGTATTGCCTTACTAATTGTCGCAGTACCCCTGTACCTGTGCCGTGAAGAATTCTCACTCTGCTGACATTTGCAACAAGGGCATCATCAATAAACAGACTTAATTCCTGCATGCATTCGTCTCCTCTCATTCCTCTTACGTCAATCTCACCTGTGAAGTTAAGCGTTCTTTCACGCATGTTGTCCTGAGTCTGTGTAGTGACAAATGTAGCAGCACGTTTCTCTTGCTTGGGCGCATTAGATGGCTCTAATCTTGAAATTTTTATATTTGTCTGTATGGTTCCGAATGCCACAAGCGCTTCCTTGTTTCCATTCATCTTGATAATGCGTCCTATCGTATTCTGTCCTTTCATCTTGACATATGTACCCACTGTGAATGTGTGTGTGGCATGTTCAGTATCGAGCCTTTCGTTTTGATGAATGGAAGGCTGTGATGCGGATTTCTTCCCAGTGCGCATCCTGAAAGGCTTTTCTTCTTTTTGCTGAGGGGCATTTTGAACTTTTTCCTGTAGTCGCTTGCGTATTTGCTTTGTTCTTTCGCGTTCGGCCTGAGCTTCCTTGATGTCGCGGATTGTTCGCTCAATTTCAGCATTGGAGTTTTCAATCAGTTCTTTTGCCTCATTGCGTGCCTTGTCTATTATTTCCCGCTTCTGTGAATGAATCTTGTTGAATTCATCTTCGTAGCGTTGTATCGTCTGTTCAAGTTGCTTTTCCTTATCGTGTATGTTCTGACGCTTGTTTTCCCAATAACGTTTGTCCCGAGCAATATCAAGAAGGTATTTGTCTGCACTGACATATTCTTTTCCCACCAAATCGGATGCTTCGCTAATCACATCTTCCGGAATACCGATTTTGCGTGCGATTTCAATGGCAAACGAACTTCCGGGATTACCTATACGTAACTGGAATAAAGGCTGCATCAACTGACGGTCATAAAGCATGGCTCCATTTATGATTCCAGGAGTATCCTGTGCAAACTGCTTTAGATTCTGGTAGTGAGTAGTAATCACGCCGAATGCTTTCTTTAGGTTGAAACGTTTTAGAACAGATTCGGCAATTGCGCCTCCGATCTGCGGTTCAGTTCCACCTCCGAATTCATCAATAAGAATTATTGTTGCGTTGTTTGCATTCTTCATCATCATCTTCATATTCAACAGATGAGAAGAATAGGTGGAAAGGTCATTCTCCAGACTTTGCTCATCACCAATGTCGATAAATATGTTTTGGAAAATACCGGCATTACTGCTTTCTGAAACAGGTATAAGCATACCGCACTGAAGCATATATTGAAGTAAACTGACGGTTTTCAGACATACCGACTTTCCTCCTGCATTAGGTCCGGAAATAAGCAATATTCTGTTTTCGCTGTTCAGTCTGATATCCAATGGTATCACTTTCCTTCCGTGACGTTCAAGTGACATTTTTAGAAGCGGATGCACGGCTGTTCCCCAATCTAGAAGCGGGTGTGCTTCAATTGAAGGCAGAAGAGAATCCGTTTGAATCGCAAACCTTGCCTTTGAACGTATGAAATCAATATCTCCGAGGAAATCATACGACTGAATCATATCAAGTACATATGGGCGTATGGAATCACTGAAAAAGAGGAGCAAGCGAATAATTTCCCTACGTTCCTCGCTTTCGAGTTCTCTGATTCTATTGTTGGCTTCAACCACTTCTGCTGGTTCAATATATACTGTCTTGCCTGAATCTGATTCGTCGTGGACGATACCATTTACCTTGCGTTTCATGGCTGGAGCAATTGGAATGACCAATCGTCCGTCACGCATGGTTGGAGCAGAATCCTTCTCAACCAATCCTTCTGTCTTGGCATCCCGAAGAATACGATGAAGCAAGTTGGAGATACTGTTGGTGATATTTCGTTTTTCCTGACGTATTCTCATCAGTTCAACAGTCGCAGAATCCTTTACGTCACCATGTGAATCCAATATCTGATTGATTCTTCTTACAATATTAGGGAAAGTCTTGATTCCCTGACAAAGTTGAGTTAGGTAAGGGTAGGGTGTTTCCGAATCGGAATCCTTGCAGAAGAACTGCACAATCTTGTGAATTGAGTCAAGAGAACGGCATAGGTCGAACAACTCTTCCTGCAGAAGATACGTATTGGCAATCTTTATGCGTCTGAGCGGTGACCGAACATCAAAGAAATTTTGGTCAGGGAATTCTTCTTCCTTCAGAACCCTAACGAATTCACTGACTTGTGTAACCAACCTCATGACTTCATTGTAGTCAGTACTCATTTGCATTGAATCCACCTTGTCGCGTCCTAACTGACACAAACATCCATCCCAAAGCATTTTTCTTATGCTTGAGAATCCAACCTTATCTTCAAAATTATCTGGATAAATCATTCTTGGTTCTGTTCTTGTTTGTTCCACAAAGTGTCCATGCGTTCTTTCAGCCTGTTTTCCTGTGGGTTGTTCTGTGCCTTCCAAAATTGCTGTCCTTCTGCTTCGTTTGGAAGAAACTGCTGTCTCACGAAGTTCCCTTCGTAGTTGTGGGCATACTTATATCCCTGTGCATAACCCAACTGTTCCATGAGTTTGGTAGGAGCATTCCTCAAATGTAATGGTACTGATAGGTTACCTGTTTGCTGTACATACTGTAGAGCATCATTGATAGCCATGTATGCCGAATTGCTCTTTGGTGAAGTTGCAAGATAAACCGTAACTTCAGCCAAAGGTATGCGTCCTTCAGGCCATCCCAATTTATGTACGGCATCAAATGCAGCATTGGCGAGCAATAGGGCGTTTGGATTCGCCAGACCTATGTCTTCGCTTGCAGATATAACCAATCGGCGTGCGATGAATTCCGGTGCTTCTCCACCTTCAATCATGCGTGCAAGATAATATATAGCAGCATCGGGGTTACTACCTCTGATACTTTTGATGAATGCAGAAATTAGGTCATAGTGCATTTCTCCGTCCTTGTCGTATGCCAACGGATTCTGTTGCAGGCAATTAGTAACCAATTCATCGGTAATCGTGAGATCACCTTCGCAACTTTCAGTCACCAACTCCAGAATGTTGAGAAGTTTGCGTGCATCACCACCACTGTATCGAAGCATTGCATTGATTTCTTTCAGTACGATGTGGCGTTTCTTCAGAATGTCGTCCTGATTCAATGCCTTGTTAGCCAATTCAAGCAGATCGTCCTGCTCAAGTGATTTCAGTACATACACCTGACAACGGCTGAGCAATGGACGGATTACTTCAAAAGAAGGATTTTCCGTAGTTGCACCGATAAGCGTAACCGTACCTTGTTCCACCGCGCCGAGAAGAGAATCCTGCTGGCTTTTCGAAAAACGGTGTATTTCGTCTATGAAGAGAATCGGATTTCCTGAATTGAAGAAATGTGACGACTTGGCTTTTTCAATAACATCGCGTACATCTTTCACACCGCTTGTTACGGCACTGAGAGTAAAGAACGGAACTTCAAGAGTCTTGGCAATTATATTGGCAAGCGTGGTCTTTCCGACCCCGGGAGGCCCCCAAAGAATGAACGAACTTATGCGTCGCTGATCTATCATGCGACGTATGACGGCTCCTTCTCCTACTAAATGTTGCTGACCGATATAGTCATCAAGATTCAATGGGCGCATTCGTTCTGCTAATGGTTGCATCTATCTGTCAGTTTATTTATTGTCTGTTCTTTAAATCTCAACTATTTAACTCCGATTATTTTTCGACTCCTTAACTCCTCGACTCCTTAACTCCTGATTATATTATTTCCGTATATGTTCCGAAATATCTGAAATCTTCACTCACGTCCTGCAGTTCACATAGAAGTGAGGCAAACTTGTTGTCGTATATTGAAGCCTCCACATCAAAATAGAATACAAAATTAAAGTCGCGGTTTGGAATCGGGCGACTCTCCAATTTCAGGAGGTTGGCTCCGATGACATTGAATTTTGACAATACGCTGTAAAGGCTTCCTGGCTTGTTCTGCAGTACCATCATGATACTTGTGCGGTCGGCACCTGGAAAAATTCTGTCTTCCTTGCTGATACAGATGAATCTCGTGTAGTTGTTTTCCTGATTCTGTATATTCTCAGCAAGGGCTTCCAATCCATAAATGTCGGCACAGATATGTGCTGATATGGAAGCCACCCCCTTGTCCTTTTCCTCAAAAACCTTTTTCGCAGCCATTGCAGTATTTTCACAAGGAATGATAGTCACGTCCTTCAGACCTTCAAGAAATTGAGTGCATTGGTTTATTGCCTGTTGGTGGGTATATATGATTTTGATGTCCTCAAGTTTCGTGCCTTTCTTTGCAAGAAGGCTGTGGTTGATTTTTACCCTCACGCTGCGCACGATGTTGATGTTGTATTGGCTGAGTTTGTCGTAGATTTCGTTTACAGAACCGGCTGTTGAGTTTTCAATAGGAACAATACCATACTCGCACAATCCGCAACTCACAGCCTTGAATACGCCTTCAAAGGAGTTGTTGAATGTAATGTTTGGAACCTCAAACAGACGTTCAGTTGCAATTTGTGAATATGAACCTTCACATCCCTGGCAGGCAACAACTGCACATTTAGGAAATGGTACGGGTCTTGCCGAAATCATTTTCTGGATTCTTTGATAGAGGGGGTATTCCTCACAAATCAGATGTGCTTCATGAAGTTTGCTTACATCGAACATTGTTCGGTAGATAGCCCTGCCATATTCACCCAAATCACTTCCGAGAGAATCCGTTACATTCGTAAGAACTTCTCTCTCGCGTTTCTTGTTTGTTGTAGGTAAGTTATGCTCCTTCTTGTATTGGGCAACGCCTTCCACAAGTTCCATGCGTTTTTTTATTAAGGTGAACATCTGTTTGTCCACCTCGTCAATCTGTTTTCTTAATTCAGTCGTGTCCATAGTAATATTATTAGGTTTGTATTATCCACAGTTTTCCTTCGCGATTCTTCCGTCACGCAGCAGTTCCTTCAAAGTCTTTGCATCATCGTTGACCATCGCATCGCGGTATTGGCTGAGGTTGTCTATTATGGTACTGATTTCGCTGATGAGGTTGTCCTTGTTTTCAAGGAACAGTTCCGTCCACATCTGTTCATTGAGCCATGCCACACGTGTGAGGTCGCGGAAACTGCCGGCGCTGTATCCTTTTTGGCGTTGAGCCGATGGACTCTTCACGTATGCGTTGGAAACGACATGGGCCAACTGTGACGTGAAAGCAATCATTTGATCGTGGTCTTCAGCAGTAGTGAACACCAAACCCTTGAGTTGCAGCGGAGCCAGGATAGTCTTGAGACGGTCGTAAAGATTGATGTCGTCGAATACCGGTGGCACGATAATCATTGTGGCTCCGTTGAACATGGAGGCACGTGAATATTTGAAACCGGAAAATTTCGTTCCTGCCATAGGGTGTGCCCCAACGTATGTATAGCCATGCTGGGCGGCAAGTGCAAAACCGGCTTCGCATACCTTACGCTTTGTTCCGCAGTCATCTATCACGATTGTTTTCTTGGCAAATTTTGCAGCATTCTTTTCCATGTAATCAATGGCCGCTTCGGGATAAGTCGCAATGTGAATCAAGTCACACTTCTTTATGTTACTGTCATCAAGAATGCCGTCAAGTACACCCGAGAGTAATGCAAAGTCAGCAATCGTCCTATCAATGTCAAATCCGAATACAGTCTCTCCGGCTTCCTTGTATGCTTTTGCTATCGAACCTCCGATAAGTCCTAATCCTACAACACCTACAGTCATTTCCTTTATTATTGTTTCTATAATTACGCAAGTTCCAACCTTGCTTGGTTTGTATCTCTTTCTGCTTAAATTGATTTAGATGAATTCTCTCAGTTGGAATACTTTCCTGGCAACATCATCGAACTGTTCAGGAGTAAGCGACTGAGCACCATCGCAAAGTGCGTGGATAGGGTCATTGTGAACTTCTATGATGAGTCCGGCGGCACCGGCGGCAGTTGCGGCGAGAGACATAGGTTTTACCAATCTGGATTTGCCGGTAGCGTGACTAGGGTCAACTATGACAGGCAAGTGGGTCAGTTCCTGAAGAACAGGAATTGCAGAAAGGTCAAGCACATTGCGTGTATAAGTGTCGAAACTGCGGATACCACGTTCACACAGAATGACATTCTCGTTACCTTCCGACATGATATACTCTGCACTCATGAGCAATTCCTTGAGCGTGTTTGCAAGACCGCGCTTCAGAAGGATAGGCTTATTAATCTTACCGAGTTCCTTCAGTAATTCAAAATTCTGCATGTTGCGGGCACCAACCTGAATAAGGTCCACATCCATGAACATGTCGAGATGGGCGGCACTCATGATTTCTGTCACGATAGGTAGTCCCGTTGCTTCACGCGCCTTGCGCAGCAATTCAAGACCTTCTCCGTGAAGACCCTGGAAATCGTATGGCGAAGTTCTTGGCTTGAATGCACCGCCACGAAGCAATGTAGCGCCTGATGCCTTTACAGCCTTTGCTACCTCAATGATCTGTGACTCTGATTCCACGGAGCAAGGACCGGCAATGATAGCAAAGTTGCCGCCTCCGATTTTTACCTTGTTGTCACCGCTGCCTATTTCCACAACTGTATCCTGTGGGTGAAAACGACGGTTGGCACATTTGAACGGCTCGCTTATGCGGGTTACGTTGTCAATGATGTCAAGACCGCTCAGCAGGTCGATGTCAACCTTACTTGTGTCGCCTATGAGTCCGAGAACTGTCTGGTATTCACCTTCAGATACGTGAACACCGAGATTTAATGACTTCAACCAATTTATGAGGTTTTGTTTCTGCGCTTCTGTAACGCCTTGTTTTAATACAGCAATCATTTTATGTTTATGTTTTGAATTTAATCCTTAAATTATAGTACTCTATTCCTTACTTCATATATCATCATTCCAATTTGTTTTGCAAAGTTATAAATAATAAATCACCTAACCATGATTTCTTTCTCAATTTTGTGGTACTAATGATTAAAAATCATTGATTGAATATAAAAAAACAAATTTTGTTACACAATCAATACCGTATTCGTGCAATATGCATACGTGGATTAGGTGTTTTTTCCATTCTGATTTTTTAGGGTTTTCTGATGACGTCGTGAATAATGATGTATGTGGTGAATTTGGAGGTGTTTTTTTGGATATGTATTTGCCTAGGGACAGGAATGTGATTGTTGCGATGTGGCAAATTAACATATGGCTGAACGAATTTATTTTTTATGAGTTCGATGAAGATTAATTTTGAGTTTGGTGATGAAAAAACTTGAGTGCGGTGAAATTTTCGGCATGATTATATCTGAATTACGCCTGATTGTGTGCTGATGTACTCGTGGATAAATATCGTGCAATTAGTTGATAAAATTTAAACTCATTTAATAGTTTACTCGTCTATCATGTGTATACGTTTGATTATAGAAAATCAGTAAAAATTGAATATATTTTATATATTTTACAATTGTATTATTTACTGTAGGGTTAGCTTGAATATGAAGCGTGTTTTTGGTGTAGATTTATATGTAAAATTAATATAATATTTATTATTGATATGTTTGTCGCCATTTGTTATTTCGAACATGTGAAAAGTAAATTTTTTTGTCTGTTGGATAAATATAATTACTTTTTCGAAAGTATGAACTGGCTGCTAATCGGGTTTGCTTTTTGTGAAAAAACTCAATATTTGTGGATATTTGTCGAATAATTTTGTCGTTCGTCTTAAAAGTTTGTATGGTTGTACGTGTTTTTTCATAATTATTTATTAACTTTGCAAAGATTTTGTAGTATTATAACTTAATTGTAGATGGAAATAACTGCACAGCAGATAGCTGCATACATTAATGGCGTCGTAGAAGGTAATCCAGACGCAAAGGTTAATAACTTCGCAAAGATTGAGGAAGGTTTTGAGGGTGCATTGTCATTCCTTGCAAATCCTCAGTACGAGCACTATATTTATGAGACAAAATCAAGTGTTGTTCTTGTAAGTAAGGATTTCAAGCCAACGAAATCTGTGGCTGCAACACTTATACGTGTGGATAACCCATACGAATCAATTGCGGTATTACTGAAACTGTATGAATCTATGAAACCTAAGCATGTGGGCATTGACCCATTGGCTTATGTGGCTCCTACAGCAAAGATTGGTAAGGATGTCTTTCTTGCTCCTTTTGCAGCCGTGGGTGATTATGCCGAGATTGCCGATGGCGCACAACTTCATCCGCATGCCACAGTTGGCGCACGTGCCAAGGTGGGTGAAAACACCATCATGTACAGCAACAGTGTGGTATACCATGACTGTAAGGTCGGTAACAACTGTATTCTGCATGCAGGTTGTGTAATCGGAGCAGACGGATTTGGTTTTGCTCCTACCGCTAATGGCTATGAAAAGATTCCGCAGATTGGAATAGTCACCATTGAAGATGATGTTGAAATAGGGGCTAACACTTGTATTGACCGTTCTACGATGGGTACTACAATCATCCATAGGGGCGTAAAACTCGATAATCTTGTTCAGATTGCGCATAATGTGGAAGTGGGAGCCAATACAGTCATGTCTGCCCAGGCTGGTGTGGCTGGAAGTGCCAAGATCGGTGAATGGTGTATGCTTGGCGGTCAGGTCGGTGTTGCCGGTCACATCGTAGTAGGTGACAGGGTAAACGCCGGAGCACAGTCAGGTATTCCTGGAGGACGTCTCATCAAACAGGGCAACTGTACCGTGATGGGTTATCCGGCTATAGAACATGCTAATTTTGCGCGTTCTGCAGCCGCTCTGAAGAATCTGCCGGAACTCGTGAAGGAAGTGAACGAATTAAGAAAAGAAATAGAACAACTGAAGCAATGCAAAAGCAAGTAACACTTAAACAGAGCTTTACTGTCAAGGGAAAGGGACTACATACCGGTCAGTTCATTACTGCAACTTTCTGTCCCGCTCCTACTGACTATGGATATAAAATCCAGCGTGTGGATTTGCAGGAACAACCTGTAATCGACTGTGTAGCGGAAAACGTGGGTGAAACGCAGAGAGGAACGGTTTTGGTGAAGGACGGCATCAAGGTCAGTACCATTGAACATGCAATGGCTGCTCTTTATGCATCTGGTATCGACAACTGTCTCATTCAACTTGACGGTCCTGAGATGCCAATCCTTGACGGAAGTGCCATACTTTTTGTGAATGCCATCAATAAGGTGGGTTTGGAGGAACAGGCTGCCAACAAGAACTTTTATGTAGTAAAGAAGAAGATAGAAGTTAAGGGTGACAACGGTGAACACATCATTATAACACCAGATGACGAATTCTGTGTGAACACCATGATTGCCTTCAACAGTAAAGTGCTTTCAAGTCAGTTTGCCACACTCGACCACATGAATGATTTTACATCAGAGGTGGCTTCGGCACGTACATTTGTATTCGTACGTGAAGTACAGCCTTTGCTTGAACTTGGATTGATTAAGGGTGGGGACCTGGATAATGCTATCGTAATTTACGAAAATGAATTACCGCAGGCTAAATTCGATGCTCTTGCCGATAAGATAGGTATTGCACATCGTGATGCCACTCAGTTGGGCTATCTCAATACCCGTCCTCTCACATGGCCAAACGAGACAGCACGTCATAAGTTGCTTGACATAATCGGTGACCTTGCTTTGATAGGCCGTCCAATCAAGGGACGCATCATTGCTACTAAACCAGGTCATACCATCAACAATAAGTTTGCACGTGAAATCCGCCGAGACATCCGCAAGCATGAGGTGCAGGCACCAGTATATGATCCAAACAAGGCACCGGTAATTGACATAAACCGCATACGTGAACTAATTCCTCATCGTTATCCAATGCTTCTTGTCGATAAGATTATTGACATTGACGAGAATCAGATAATAGGAATAAAGAACGTGACGGTAAATGAACCATTCTTCCAGGGACATTTTCCACAGGAACCGGTGATGCCGGGGGTACTTCTCGTAGAAGCAATGGCACAGGCTGGCGGAATGCTGGTTATGAGTACACTTGACGAACCTGAAAAATGGACTGCATATTTCATGAAGATAGACAATGTGAAATTCCGTCATAAGGTAGTTCCGGGTGATACCCTCATTTTCCAGGTAAGACTGCTCGGTCCTGTGCGTCATGGAATTTCTTCAATGGCAGGATACATCTTCGTGGGTGACACGCTTGTGGCACAAGCAGAGTTCATGGCACAGATAGTGAAGAATAAATAATATATAAATATGAGTAAGATAAGTCCTTTAGCATTTATTGACCCAGAGGCTAAGATTGGAGAGAACTGTACCATTGGTGCTTTTTGCTTCATCGATAAAGGGGTGGAGATAGGTGACAACAACGAACTGATGAACAGCGTGACTCTGCTCAACGGAACCCGTATGGGTAGTGGCAATGTCCTGTTTCCCGGTGCTGTGATCGGTGCCGTTCCTCAGGACCTGAAGTTTCGTGGAGAGGAAACAACTGTACAGATTGGTGACAACAACAAGATACGTGAAAATGTGACTATCCATCGTGGTACTGCAAGTAAGGGTACTACAATCGTAGGAAGCAACAACCTGATTATGGAGAATGCACATATCGCTCATGACTGCGAATTCGGAAGCAACATCATCATGGGTAATTCAACAAAACTGGCAGGTGAGGTCATTGTTGATGACAAGGCAATCATCAGTGCCGTTGTTCTCGTACATCAGTTTACACGCATTGGCGGCATTTCCATGACTCAAGGCGGTACGCGTACCGGTTCGGACATCCCACCATTTGTGATTGCTGCCCGAGATCCTGTTTCCTATTGCGGAATCAACCTCGTCGGATTGCGTCGCCGTGGATTCAGTAACGAACTCATAAGCAACATACATGAAACTTACCGAATCCTGTACAACAGTAACTTACGCGTGGTTGAGGCCTTGGAAAAAATCAAGGAGGAAATACCAATGTCTCCTGAGATTCAGTATATTATTGATTTCGTAAGCTCAACACGCCGAGGAATCATCAGATAAAAGATATTCTGATTATGATATTCAGATTCACACTAATCTCTGATGAAGCAGAAGACTTCATGAGAGAAATTCAAATCAATGCAGACGCCACTTTCCTGGATTTCCACAAGACGATCCTGGAAGCCTGCAAGTATGCCGATGACCAAATGACATCTTTCACTATATGTGAGAATGGTTGGGAAAAATGTCAGGAAATCACTCTTGAGGAGATGGACACGGAAAGTGACCAGGATTCCTACATAATGGCAGAAACCTGTCTTGATGAGTTTCTGGAAGATGAGAAGCAGCATCTTCTTTATACGTATGACCCACTTGCTGACCGCAACTTCTTTATTGAACTGTCAGAGATTATCACAGGCAAGTCGCTGAAGGCTCCAAAGGTGTCACGCAGTATGGGCGAAGCTCCAAGACAGACAATAGATTTTGATGAACTTTTTGCACGCAATCCATTAGTATCTGAGCCTGCAATTGACCTCGACGAAGATTTATACGGCGATGGAATATCTGAAGAGGATAACGACCTTGAAGGATTGGACATCAGTGACGGTAATCCATTCGAATAAATGAAAACGCTGGTAGTACTGATAGGTCCTACTGCTGTGGGGAAAACAGAGCTTAGCATACAACTTGCTAAGCTTTTGTGTTGTGATATAATTTCCGCAGATTCCCGTCAGATATACAAGGACATTACTATCGGTACGGCAAAACCTACCCGTGAGGAGTTGGCTCAAGTACGCCACCATTTCATAGATATCCTAAACCTTGAGGATTATTACAGCGCTGCTCAGTATGAAATAGATGTGCTGAGACTTTTGGAAGAGCAGTTCAAGATAGGGGATTACGCATTGATGGTAGGTGGGTCGATGATGTACACCGATGCCGTATGCAAGGGAATAGACGATATTCCGACTATCAATGATGATACGCGCGAGATGATGCGTCATCGTCTGGAAACGGAAGGATTGGACGCGTTGACGCGTGAACTTAAACTGCTCGACCCTGAGTATTTTGAACTTGTGGACAGGAAAAACCATAAGAGGGTGGTGCATGCTTTGGAAGTGTGTTATCAGACGGGGCATACATACACTTCATTCCGAAAGAACTCTGTGAAGGAACGTCCGTTTAGGATAGTCAAGATTGGATTGTGCCGTGATCGTGACAACCTCTTTCAGAGAATCAATAGCCGTGTAGATGTCATGATGCGTGAGGGTTTTATGGAAGAAGCACGGTCTTTGTTCCCGAAACGTGAACTCAACTCACTCAATACCGTAGGTTACAAGGAACTGTTTAAGGTAATTGGCGGAGAGTGGGAACAGCAGATGGCTGTTGAGCGGATTAAGAAAAATACAAGGGTGTATGCCAAGAAACAAATGACTTGGTATGCCCACGATGAAGACATTCATTGGCTTGCTGCCGATAAGATGCCGAAAGAAGTAATGATTGAAGAAATAGAAAAGATAATATGAACTACGGATTTGACAACGAGAAATATCTGAAGATACAGCCCGAGCACATCAAGGAACGTATTGCTCAGTTTGGCGATAAACTGTATTTGGAATTTGGAGGCAAATTGTTCGATGACTTCCACGCAAGTCGTGTACTTCCAGGTTTCCAACCCGACAGTAAATTAAGAATGCTCATGCAACTGCGTGACGATGCGGAAATTGTAATCGTCATAAGTGCTCTCGATATAGAAAAGAATAAGGTGCGTAGTGATCTTGATATAACATACGATAATGACGTACTGCGTCTGCGTGATGAATTCATGAGTCGCGGCTTGATGGTTGGTTCCGTAGTGATTACTCACTTTAACGGTCAGGCAAGTGCCAAGGCTTATCAGGGACGTTTGGAACGACTTGGCATCAAGGTCTATTTCCATTATATGATAGAAGGTTATCCTACGAATGTGGACCTTATCTGTTCGGAAGAAGGATTCGGTAAGAATGACTATGTGGAAACTACACGTCCGTTGGTAATCATTACTGCCCCTGGTCCGGGAAGTGGAAAGATGGCTGTGTGCCTTTCTCAACTCTATCAGGAAAACAAGCGTGGAGTGAAGGCAGGATATGCAAAGTTTGAGACGTTCCCAATATGGAACATTCCATTGAAGCATCCTGTAAATGTGGCTTACGAAGCAGCAACGGCAGACCTCAACGATGTAAATATGATTGACCCGTTCCACTTGGAGGCTTACGGAAAGACAACTGTTAATTACAACCGTGATATTGAGATATTCCCAGTTCTCAATGCCATATTCGAAGGAATATACGGAGAGAATCCTTATAAGTCTCCTACGGATATGGGAGTAAACATGGCTGGATATTGCATCAGCGATGATGAGATTTGCTGCAAGGCTTCCAAAGACGAAATAATCCGTCGCTATTATGCGGCTTTATGCAATCTTGCAAATGGAAAGTCTGACGAGAATGAAGCAAACAAGATTGCCTTGCTGATGAAGCAGATAAAGATTAGTACGGAAGACCGTAAGACAACTATTGCTGCAAAGGAAAAGAAATTGCAGTCTGGTGTTAATTCTGCAGCAATAGAACTTAAGGACGGCACAATCATAACCGCTAAGACAAGTGATCTCTTAGGTCCGAGTGCGGCATTGCTGCTCAATGCAACGAAGTATCTTGCCGGTATTGAACATGACGTGAAACTCATTCCGCAGCAGATGATAGAACCTATTCAGAATACAAAGGTAAACTATCTTCATGGAAAGAACCCAAGACTTCATACTGATGAAGTGCTTGTGGCGCTGTCAATGTTGAGTCTTAACGATGAGAACTGCCGGCGTGCTCTTTCATGTCTTCCTGAATTGGAAGGCTGTCAGGTTCATTCAACCGTTATGTTGAGTGAAGTAGACCACAAGATATTCAAGAAACTGGGAGTAGGGCTGACTTGTGATCCTATCAAGAAAAAATAATAGGTTTGTAGGACTGACATCACCATGGTTAATGCCTGATTTCATAATTGTCAGCCAAAATGCATACCAAATAAATTATTATGCTTATATTTGTACCCGATATCTACATGAATTGAATCATTCATTTTCATGATAAAATAACAATAACACATAAAAACAAACGGCAATGATTATTGGAACAACCAAGGAACTCAAGAACCATGAGTACAGAGTAGGTCTGACACCTGCAAACGTGAGTGCTTTCGTGGCAAAAGGTCACACAGTATTGGTAGAAACAAAAGCCGGCGAAGGTGCTGGTTTTTCTGATGAAGAATATAAGGCTGCAGGAGCAAAGATAATTGCATCTCCTGCTGAAGTGTTCGAAAAGAGTGAAATGATAGTTAAGGTCAAGGAACCAGAACCATGCGAGTATCAGTTCCTCCGCAAGAATCAGATTCTTTTCACATACCTTCATCTTGCACCAAATCCACAACTTGCGCAAGCAATAATGAAGAGTGGATGTAAGGCTGTTGCTTTCGAGACAATCACAGACAAGCAGGGCAATTTGCCTTGTCTCCGTCCAATGAGTCAGATTGCCGGCCGTCTCAGTATTCAGGAAGGAGCAAAGTTCATGCAGAAGAGTTTCGGCGGACGTGGTATTCTTCTTGGAGGTGTACCAGGAGTTGAGCGTGGAAAAATCGTTATCGTCGGTGGTGGTATTGCTGGTACCTATGCAGCAAAGGCTGCAGTAGGAATCGGTGCTGACGTCACATTGCTCGATATCAACCTCAACCGTCTTGCATATCTTGACGATATTTTCGGAACTTCAATCACAACCCTCTACAGCACAGAGGCAAACATTCGCAAGTCATTGCAGGATGCTGACCTCGTAATCGGTTCTGTATTGATTCCTGGTGGCAGAACTCCAAAACTTGTACGTCGCGAACATCTCCCTCTTATGCGCAAGGGTGCAGTAATCGTAGATATTGCCATTGACCAAGGTGGATGCTGTGAAAGTTCACATGTAACAACTCATGATGACCCTGTATTCATCGAAAACGGAGTGGTACACTATTGTGTCGGTAATATGCCAGGTGCAGTTCCTTATACTTCTACTGTTGCACTTGCAAATGCTACATTCCGCTATGCAATGCTCATGGCTGATAATGGTCTGGAAGAAGCAATCAAGATTGATGAAGGTCTTGCAAACGGACTCAATGTCTATAAGGGTAAGTGTACGAACAAGAATGTGGCAACAGCTCTCAACCTTGAATTTGTAGCACCTCTTGATGCTATAAAATAATTTTTTACTTGGATATACAATAGAATTATAGAAATATACGTAACTTATGAAAGGAATTGTTCTGGCAGGTGGTTCAGGCACACGCCTGTATCCTATTACAAAGGGTGTAAGCAAACAGTTGCTTCCCATCTATGATAAACCGATGGTTTATTATCCAATCAGCGTACTTATGCTGGCTGGAATCCAGGACATCCTCATCATAAGTACACCTCAGGACCTTCCCGGATTCCGACGCCTTCTTGGCGATGGTTCAGATTATGGCGTTCGTTTTACGTACGCAGAACAGCCGTCACCAGATGGATTGGCACAGGCTTTCATTATTGGTGAAGAGTTTGTAGGGAATGATTCTGTATGCTTAGTACTCGGAGATAACATTTTCCATGGTGCAGGCTTTACCGGAATGCTGAAGGAAGCCGTGAGGACAGCAGAGGAAGATAGCAAGGCAACAGTCTTTGGCTATTGGGTAAATGATCCGGAACGATATGGAGTCGCAGAGTTTGATTCAGAAGGAAACTGTCTGAGTATAGAGGAAAAGCCACAACAGCCAAAAAGTAATTATGCAGTTGTAGGACTTTATTTCTATCCAAATAAGGTGGTCAATATAGCCAAGAACATAAAACCATCTCCACGAGGAGAACTTGAGATAACTACCGTTAATCAGCAGTTCCTGTCTGAGGGCGAACTGAAAGTCCAGACACTTGGTCGGGGATTTGCATGGCTTGATACGGGTACTCATGACTCCCTCAGCGAGGCAAGTACATTTGTTGAAGTCATCGAAAAACGTCAGGGATTGAAAATTGCCTGTCTTGAAGACATCGCTTATCGAAAAGGTTGGATTGATGCTGACCGCATGCGTCAATTGGCACAGCCTATGATAAAGAATCAGTATGGACAGTACCTCCTGAGAAGAATTGGTGAACTGTAAATCAAAGTAAAGGTTATCGCCTTAAATGAATATGCAGTTTATTGTAGTTTGAAATAAAACGAATGGACTTGGATAAACATAGTGACATTTTATTGAAACTTGTGAAAATCGGATTGGGTAATGTCGAGAATTTGATGTTGCCTGAGAACCTGGATTGGAAAAAACTTATTACATTGTCATATAATCAAGGAGTTTCTGCCATCGTTTGTGATGGAATGCAAGTATTATATGAAAATCAGAAAACACTGAATAATACTACTGACTATACAGAACAAAAAGAAATAAGATATGAATGGATAAGTTATCAGCTTTCATGCGAACAATATAATGAACATTATCAAACCGTTTTAAGTGAGTTAGTGAGATATTATAATGAAAATGGTTTTCGTGTCTTGCTTTTAAAAGGTTATGGACTTTGTCTGAACTATCCAAATCCAACTCATAGATTTATGGGGGATATTGATTGTTACTTGTATGGTAATAATTCAGTGGCTGATGAATTAATAGAAAAGGAATATAAAATAAAAATAGACCATTCAAGTTCCCGCCATTCTGTCTTTTCATTCAAGAATGTCATGGTGGAAAACCATTTTGCATTGATGGATGATGATGCACATTGGACAAATCGCCATTTGGAGAAAGTTCTGGAGAACTTATTGCAGAACGAGCCGGTAGAAGGCGAAGTGCGTGGACAGAAAGTATATTTCCCATCTCCGACATTCAATGCCCTGTATTTAATCCGTCATGCAGGAGAACATTTTGCAAAGGAAAAGATTACTTTGCGTCATGTACTCGATTGGGGGTTGTTCGTAAAGAAGCAGGGAAAGAATGTTGATTGGAACTATGTATATGATTTAACAAACAGATACGGTGGTGTGACATTCATGGATTCTTTGAATGCAATCTGTGTGAAATATCTTGGTTTCGAGTCTTCTTTGTTTGCTGCTGTTGAGAATTCACCGATGGTCGAAAAAGTGTTGAATGACATTTTGTGTCCTAAACAATTGTATGCACCAAGTGGACGTCTTAAGTATGCTTTATGGATTACAAGACTTGTATGGAATACGAGATGGAAATACAACATTGTGTATAATGAAAATATTATAGTTTTTATCCTGGTGGCATCAATTCATAAAATAAAGGAATGGTGTAGGTCGTGTTAGAGTAAATATATTGATATTGATTTGTATGGCTTATTTTTTATGCGTAACTTTGTAGCATAATAATTGAAATCAATTACTATATTAAATAATACTTAAAACATAAAGAAACTAACTGTATGAAAGTATTGGTTACCGGTGGAGCCGGATTTATAGGTTCACATACTCTGATAGAATTGATAGGTAAGGGACATGATGTCGTCATCGTGGATAATCTATGCAATTCAAGTCAGGAGTCTTTGCGACGTGTAGAGAAACTTGTGGGTAAGTCATTACCATTCTATAAGGTTGATATTCGTGACAGGGAAGGATTGAGTAAAGTACTGGACGAACACAAGTGTGACGTATGTATTCATTTTGCAGGTCTGAAAGCAGTAGGGGAGAGTGTGGAAAAGCCTTATGAATATTTTGACAATAACATTTCCGGAACTTTGGTTTTGATTGATGTCCTTCGTAAGCATGGCTGCAAGAACCTAATCTTCTCTTCTTCCGCAACAGTATATGGAGATCCTGCTCAGATTCCGATTACGGAGGAGTGTCCGAAGGGAAAGTGTACAAATCCTTACGGTGAAACTAAATCCATGCTTGAGGATATGTTTATCGACATTCAGAAGGCAGATCCGGAATGGAACATTGTATTGCTCCGCTATTTCAACCCAATAGGGGCTCATGAAAGTGGTACTATCGGTGAAAACCCTAACGGAATTCCTAATAATCTGATGCCATACATCACTCAGGTAGCAGTAGGAAAACGTAAGGAACTGGGTGTGTTTGGTAATGATTATGACACCCATGACGGTACTGGAGTACGTGACTATATTCATGTGGTAGATCTTGCCAAAGGTCATGTATGTGCCCTGGAGGCTATAAAGAGAAAATGTGGCTTGGCAATCTATAATCTTGGTACAGGAAACGGATATAGTGTACTTGATGTGATAAAAGCCTTTATTAAGGTAAATGGCGTAGATGTTCCATATTCCATCAAGTCTCGCCGTCCGGGTGATATTGCTACATGCTATTCCAATCCTGCAAAGGCGGAAAAGGAATTGGGGTGGAAGGCTCAGTTCGGTATTGAAGAGATGTGCCGTGATTCATGGAAATTCCAAAAGAACAATCCGAATGGATATTGATTAAGGATAAAACTATATAGAAATTAGTATATTTTGAATAGAGTTGGCTCTGCGGATGTCGGGCCAACTCTTTTTTTGTAATACTACTGATGACACTAGTAGTTTAATCCAAAATTGTATAGAATTATTTTGTATGAAATATCAGTAAAAATCATGTCAAATATTTCCTTTGCGGTGTGTTAATTGTGACAAAATGATATGTGGACCACTAATTATTGAAACTTTTTGTATAAAAACGCTTGCAGGTTTCAATATAATTACTACCTTTGCATCGTGTTTTTCATAGTATTAGATTTAAGGTTAACAAAGGTCGGGGTAAGGCGTTACCCCTTTTTTTATGTCCATACGTGAAATCCTCCCCTTTTTCTTTATAATTTTGATATCTATGATATCATTCTGTACATACTCATTTATGATGCCACGTAGTTTTAGTGTGTTTTCCTTTGGCTGTTTCGTATCTTTTCCTTACCTTTGCACCGTTTAAACAGAGTATGTGTGGTTATTATGTCGTGAGGTTTTTAGGTTCGCTCGGAATTTAGACATTGGAATATAGTAAATCTGTAATTCAAATAAGTATAAGATGAATATCAAGTCAGTATTTTTTTGTGTGTTGCTGTGTTTGATTGGACTTTCTGCAAATGCCCAGACCAATCATGAAATTCAACCAGGAGAAACATTATACGGAATCAGCCATAAATATGGTATTACCATTACAGAAATCGAGGCTGCAAATCCAGGTCTCAGCGAAAACATTATGGCAGGCCAGGTTATCGTGATTCCAAACCCCACTCCTGCACCAGTTGTCAAGAAAGACAAGAAAGTGATGACACCAGGTGTACCCGTATGCAAGGAAACCTATATCGTTCAGAAGAAGGAAACATTATATGGTATCGCACGTGATCACGGAATAACCCTTGAAACATTACTTGAGGCAAATCCAGAACTTTCCGAAAGTCAGAAACTGAAAAAAGGATATGAATTGTGTATTCCATACACGGATGCAGAATTGACAGAGATGTTTCCTCCGGCACCGGTTCCTGAAATAAAGAAACCCGATCCTGTTTCATTTGCAGTTATCATGCCATACGGACTTAGTTCCGAGAAGAAGAACAAGGATATGATTACCATGGTGGACTTCTACGAAGGAGTTATGCTTGCCTTGGCAGACTTGAAGCAGGAAGGAGTAAGTGCAAAGGTATATGCATACGATGAGGCAGATTTTGACAGTATACTGGGATTGCCTGAAATGAAGACACTTGATTTCATCATAGGTCCTAAGAATTCAGGAAACATCAGCCGTTTGACTTCATTCACCAAACAGAACAACATGGAATTGGTAGTGCCTATGTCTTCAGAGTCATCTTTGGTAAACAGCAATCCACATGTGTTTCAGGTGAATTGCAAGATGAACACCAATGACTATGCCCGTGCATTCGATTCATTCGTAAAGATGCATCCGAATGCCAATTACGTGTTCGTGAATATAGCAGATCAGATGGACAAGGCCGATTATGTGGCAAGTCTAAAGTCATATCTAAACAAAAAGAATGTAGAATATCATAGTGTAGAATTCTCCAATCTGTCAGATGTAGCCGATATGCTTACATACGACAGGGAAAACATCATGATAATCTCTTCGAGTCTTCGTACAGCATTTGACCGAACCGTAAGGAAACTCAATGACCTTCAACTTGAATCCTACCATATTCAGATGCTTGGATATAATGACTGGCAGGCATTTGCCGAAAAAGATGCCGATTCGTTCAGGAAATACGGCTGTATGTTCTTTACGGCATTCTATAACAACCCAAATGCAACATCCACAATGACCTTCAACCAGAAGTTCCGCCGTGCTTTCGGGCGCGACCAGTTGAATGTCTATCCGCGATATGGTATGCTGGGATATGACGTAGCCAATTACTTTGTCCGTCACAAATACGAACAAGGCGAAGAATTCCTTTCAAACATAGAGAACCTGAGTACACAGGCATATCAGAATCCGTTGCATTTCACCCACAAGAACGCATGGAGCGGATTTGTCAATAACGCCATGATGTTTGTACAGTACAACGGCGACGGAACAATCAGCGTGAAACAGTATTAATACCAAAAGAAAGAAAAGTATCAGTAATGCTGAAACCCTTGTTTTTCAAAAGAATCCTGATAGGCATATTGTTAGCATTCAGCGCCTCCACGCTCTCTGCACAGGTCGGAGAACCGCGCAGCGATTTTGCTATAGGAGTGAATGCAGGAATGTCGATGACCCGAATGGATATCCAACCCACAATCAAGCAGTCATACAAGTTTGACCCTTCATTTGGTTTTACAGCCCGATATATCTGTGAAAAGTATTTCACCACAATCTGTGGAGTGCAGATAGAAGTGAACTATGCCAACCTTGGTTGGAAGGAATTGATAGAGGACGGAAGTGGTAATACCTACAAGCGCGACCTGTCGTATGTACAGATACCGTTGCTCATGCAAATGGGGTGGGGGTATGAGAGGCGGGGATGCAAGTTCCTTTTTGAAGCAGGTCCCCAGTTAGGCATAAATCTCGACAGCAAGGAACAGTATGGCGGAGGCGAATGGGACGTGTCACACCGTCCAAACCATGTTGTTGAGCAATACGGAATGGACGTTGACAATAAGTTTGACTATGGAATAGCAGGAGGAGTAGGAATGGAAATGTCAACCGCCCTGGGACATTTCATGCTGGAAGCCCGTTATTACTATGGTTTGGGAGATGTGTTCGACAACAGCAAGAAAGGAACATTCGGACGCTCAGCCCATCAGACCATTTCAGCAAGACTGACCTACCTCTTTGATATAGTAAAGACAAAGAAAAAGTAATACTCAGCCTTTTCTTTCCAATTCAGCCTTTACCATCTTAATTTCAGCATAAGAAATATTGCGAGGCAGGATATTCTTGATATCAGCCAAGGACGCATGTGACCCCAGTTGAGCAAAGGCAAACAAAATCTTGCCTTTATTGTACTTGTTCACATACCCGTCAATCTCTATAGTGCCGTTAGCCACGAGTTTGGCAAGATGCCCCTCTATGGTGCCGATACTCATTTCCCTGATTTTGGCAATCTCCTTAACGCTTTTTCCCTCTTTCAGCAGTCTGAGAGTAATGTCATACGTACTCTCCTTCTCTTCCTTTACCTTCTTTTTGGGAACAGGAACATCTCCCAGCATACAGAAAGCCTTGTCGTTCAGGTACGAGGAAATGCCGAACCCATGCTCACAGGTAAGGGACAGCAGCGAAGTCTTTATCCTGAAAGTCTCCGCCAACGCCTCCAAGGCCCCCTTGTACTGCTTGGCCACAGCCTGGTTGGCAATCAGAATCTTGGAATCCTTTATCAGACACTTGAGAATATTCGTAAGTTCATCAGCAAAATACTGCGCCCCCTTTCTGACACGCTCATCGATACCCCTGTCCTCACGAGGGTCGGGAGACATGGCAGCAAGACGCGTGTACTGACTCCGGAACGTCATGGCAACCCCGTTGACACTCCTGTCAAACACGCTGAGAGCATTGGCATACCTGTCAATCAAGTCTCCGTGAAGTTTGTACAGATGCTCCTGAAGAATCCTGTGAACATACCGCATCTGTTCGTTCAGTTCAGCAAAGTCAAAAAGTTCCGAGATAAGTTGCAGGAAATACATCTGTTCCATCTGCGGCAGTTGCGAAGAAGCCAATCGTGAACGCTCCAGTTCGCGGCTCGTAAAATCGTTGACGTTTCTGTCACAGATGATGGAGTGGGGACTCAGAGGCTGCGACAGAGTAAGCCCCTCAAGAGTGCGGCAACGGCTTAGAGCCACATATACCTGTCCGTGTGCAAATGACGAGTTGATGTCCAGCATAGCCCTGTCGAAAGTAAGTCCCTGACTCTTGTGAACAGTAATAGCCCAAGCCAACCTAAGAGGAATCTGCTGAAAACTACCTTCAACCTCCTCCTTGATTTCCTTCGTCTCAGGGTCGAGCGAATATTTCGTGTTCTCCCAAATCTCACGCGTCACACTTATCGGTTCCTCATCTTCCTTGCATTTCACCTTGATATCCTGCCCGATAATACTCACCACCTTACCGATTTTTCCGTTATAGTAAAGATGCTTTCCGCTCACCGAGTCATTCTTGATGAACATCACCTGAGCCCCAACCTTCAGAGTAAGCAACTTCTCCGCAGGAAACGACGACTCAGGAAAGTTGTCCACAATCTTAGCCTCGAACGTATGCACCTCCTCCCTGATTTCGTTCAGTTTAGCCTCGTTGTACCGCTGAGCCGTAAGATTGTGCGTAGTGAGATAAATCTCCCCCTCCTGCGGTACATATCCAGGAATGCAGCGCATGTTGAGTTGCGCCAGCGAATCAGCATCCATCACACCCGAACGAATCTTTCCGAGCAGGTCAATGAACCTAAGGTCCGTCTGCCTGTAGATATGTTTCAGTTCAATAGTCACGTAATCAATCATCTGCAAGGCATTGCTGCTGAAGAAGTACGGAGTAGAGTAGTAGTCCTTCAGAATACTCCATTCCTGTTCCACCGCCACCGGTGCCAGTTGCTGAAGGTCACCGATCATCAGCAGTTGCACCCCGCCGAACGGACGGTCATGATGCCTGTATTTTCTCAGCACGTTGTCTATGGCATCCAGCACGTCACACCTCACCATCGAAATCTCGTCGATGATAAGCAAGTCAAGCGTCCTCAGAATCTGCTTCTTTTCCTTGCTCACCCTGTAATGCTTGCTGATATCCTCACCGATGGACGTACCCGGAACATACGGAGTGAAAGGCAACTGAAACTGAGAATGAATAGTCACCCCCTGAGCATTGATGGCAGCCACCCCCGTAGGAGCAACCACAATCTTGCGTTTAGGCGACAACTCCTGAATCTTCCTCAGGAACGTCGTCTTGCCAGTACCGGCCTTACCCGTGAGAAATACACTCCTGTCCGTATAGGCAATGTATTTCCAAGCCAATTCCAACTCCTCATTATCCATAATATCCATCTTGAAAACAGTATATCTGCAAAGGTACGAAATAATATCCTAAAACCCACGAATAAATATATGTAAAAAGCAGAGGAAGCACCATTTCCGATACTTCCCCTGCAGTTATGATTCAGTAGGGACAGAATAGTCCCCCAAGATACATCCCCAGACTTATTGCTTGATGTGAGCCATCTCGAAGTCGAGTTTCGTACTGACCGACTCATTAGCCTCGATACATTGAATAGCTTTGGCAAACATAGCAGCGATGGACTTCTGCTTAACCTTAGGACATTCGTGGTTGAAAGGAATAGAGTCAGTAAACACTATCTCCTCAAGTTGTGAAGCCATGACACGGTCACTGGCAGGATCCGACATGATACAATGGCTTGCAACGGCACGTACAGACTTGGCACCAGCCTTCTTTATTTCATCGGCAGCCTTAGTGATGGTACCGGCAGTATCCACCATGTCGTCCACGATAACCACGTTCTTGTCCTTCACGTCACCGATGATCTGAATTGAAGCCACCACGTTGGCACGTTCACGGGTCTTGTTGCAGAGCACGAGAGGCACGTTCAGTTTCTTTGAGAAGAGAGCAGCACGCTTTGAAGCACCCACGTCCGGAGCCGCGATGATAAGGTCCTCAAGGTTGAGAGACGCAACATAAGGCACCAGTACGAGCGAAGCATAAAGGTGGTCAACCGGAACGTTGAAGAATCCCTGAATCTGGTCAGCATGAAGGTCCATAGTGATGAGACGGTCAATACCAGCCACACTGAGCATGTCAGCCACGAGTTTCGCACCAATTGGTACACGAGGCTTGTCCTTGCGGTCCTGACGAGCCCAACCGAAATAAGGAACGACAGCAATGATGCTGCGTGCCGAAGCACGTTTGGCAGCATCAATCATGAGCAGGAGTTCCATGAGGTTGTCAGTATTAGGGAAAGTTGACTGTACGAGGAACACGTCGCAACCACGAATTGATTCCTCGAAACTGACTACAAACTCGCCGTCGGCAAACGTAGTCTTCACGAGATTGCCGAGAGGGCAGCCCAGATGTTCACAAATTCTCTCTCCGAGGTACTTGGAGTTAGTACCAGCGAATACTTTGAATTGATTTTTGGAGTCCATCATTATATTATGTATGAGTTCTTTATATGAATTATCCGTTCAGAAATTTTAGTCCGTTGAAAGTTAAACGTTCAGTCACATCATTTGCAAGTCAGACACACCGCAGCCGGCAACCTATTCGCCCGGTTCGTTTTCCTGATCAAGCGTAAACTGACTGCTGCCGTCGAAGCAATGAGTACAAACCTGACACTTAGGCAGACCGATGCTCTTGATGAGAGTTTCCAGTTTAGTAAACTGAAGACTGGTAAGGTTGAATTCCCTGCCGATTTCCTCCACCATCTTCCTGTATTCAGGCGAGTCAGTCAGAGCATATTTCTCCAGGTTCCTGTAAGCATCACCCTCAAACTTCTCGATGATGCGTCGTGTGATAAGTTCAAGGTCCGACTGGCTGCGCGTAAAGTTGAGGAACGGACAACTGTAAATCAGCGGAGGACATGAAATTCTCATATGCACCTCCTTAGCCCCACAGTCAAACAGAGCCTGAGTATTGTCACGCAACTGAGTACCGCGCACGATAGAGTCATCGCAGAACAGCATCCTCTGACCCTTCAGCATATCCCTGTTGGCAATGAGTTTCATCTTAGCCACGAGTTTTCTGCGTTCCTGACTCGAAGGAGTGAACGAACGCGGCCACGTAGGAGTATATTTGCTGATAGCACGTCGGTAAGGCACCCCATGACCCGCAGCATAGCCCACAGCCATACCCGTACCCGAATCAGGAATAGCACACGACGAATCCACCTCCGTCCTGTCCTCCTTACCCATCTCGTAGCCGAGAGAATACCTCACGTCCTCCACATTCTTGTTCTCGTACGAAGAAGTAGGGAAGCCATAGTACACCCAGAGGAACGAACAAATCTGCATACCCTTGTTAGGCTTTCGCAGCTGCTCCATTTTGTTGGCAGTAAGTTTCACGATTTCCCCCGGACCGAGATAGCGCTCAATCTCATAGTCGAGGTTAGGGAAAGACGTAGATTCGCTGGCAGCAGCATAGGCACCCTCCTTCCTGCCGATAACGATAGGAGTACGGCCCCAAGAGTCACGTGCAGCGATGATACCCTCCTCAGTCAGCAGCAGCAGCGAGCAGGAACCCTTGATGTTGCGGAACACGTTTTCGATACCCTCCACGAAAGACTTACCTTTTATAATAAGAAGACCTATCAGTTCAGTCTGGTTGATCTTACCCGAACTGAATTCTGACAGGTGCATGTTTTCCTTCAGAAGTTGCTGAGCCAGTTCCTCCTTGTTGCCCACCTTGGCAACAGTAACGATGGCAAAGCGTCCCAGATGAGAGTTTATGAGAAGAGGCTGAGCGTCCGTGTCGCTGATGATGCCGATACCCGAATTACCCTCGAACTTGTCGAGTTGCTCCTCGAAAGCCGTGCGGAAATAAGTAGATTCCAACTTGTGGATAGAACGTGAAAAACCCTTTTCTTCACTATAAGTAGCCATTCCGCCTCGCATGGTTCCAAGGTGCGAGTTATAATCGGTACCATAGAACAAGTCGTTAATACACTTGCGCTCTGAAATAGTTCCAAAGAAACCTCCCATAATGTCTTTTATATGATGTTTAAGTATTAGTTTTTACCTATTATTGAATTTGCCAGGTCATTTCCTGCACACAATCTTCACCGCCTTACCCGCATCACCGTCAGAAAGAACCACCTCCAGCACCGAACCCTTTTCAGGCTCCTCCTCCACAATCATTTCCGACAGCGGATCCTCCAGATACTGCTGAATCGCACGTCTCAGAGGTCGTGCGCCGAACTGCCTGTCATAACCCTTGTTGGCGATGAACTCCTTAGCCTCAGGCGAAATCTGCAACGAATAACCCATATCCTCCACACGCTTGAACAGTTCCCTCAGTTCCAGGTCAATAATCTGCAGGATAGCCGGCAGGTCAAGTTGGTCGAAAGTGATGATTTCGTCAATACGGTTCAGGAATTCAGGCGAGAACTGCTTGTTGAGCGCCTTCTGAATCACGCTGCGGCTCACCTCCTTGTCATCCATACCCTCCATTGCAGAAAAACCAATGCCACGTCCGAAGTCCTTCAACTGACGCGTACCCACGTTCGAAGTCATGATGATAACCGTGTTGCGGAAATCCACCGTACGTCCGTTCGAATCCGTCAGACGTCCGTCATCCATCACCTGCAGCAGAATGTTGAACACATCAGCATGAGCCTTCTCAATCTCATCCAGCAGCACGATAGAATAAGGCTTGCGTCTCACCTTCTCCGTCAGCATGCCACCTTCCTCATACCCCACATAACCCGGAGGAGCACCCACGAGTCTGCTCACCGTAAACTTCTCCATATACTCACTCATGTCCACGCGCACCAAGGCATCAGCACTGCCGAACATATGTTCAGCCAGTTTCTTGGCAAGATAAGTCTTGCCCACACCCGTAGGACCGAGGAACATGAACACCCCTATAGGACGTGCAGGATCCTTCAGACCGATGCGGCTACGCTGAATGGCACTCACCAACTTGTCTATGGCACCATCCTGGGCAATCACCCTGTTCTTCAGGTCCTGACGCATACCCTTCAGTCGGATACCCTCGTCCATAGCCATCTTCTGAACAGGAATTCCCGTCATCACCGACACCGTCTCAGCCACCTTCTCCGCATCCACCGTCTCACGGTTCTCCACCAGATGCGCCTCCCAGTCCTCCTTCATCTTTGAAAGTTGCGACCTGAGATGCTTCTCAGCGTCACGGAAACTGGCAGCCTGCTCATAGTTCTGAGCCTTCACAGCCTCGTTCTTCTTCTCCACAGCCTCGTTGATGAGTTGCTCCTGCACCTCAATCTCCTTAGGCACGGAGATATTTCCGATATGCACACGCGACCCCGATTCATCCAGAGCATCAATAGCCTTGTCAGGGAACTGACGGTCAGTAATGTATCGGTTCGTAAGTCTTACACACGCCTCCAGGGCATCATCCGTATAGCAAACGTTGTGATGAGCCTCATAGCGGTCCTTAATATTATGCAGAATGGTGAGAGTCTCTTCCGAAGAAGTAGGTTCCACCAAAATCTTCTGGAATCTGCGTTCAAGAGCACCGTCCTTCTCAATCGACTTGCGGTACTCATCAAGCGTAGTAGCACCGATACATTGCATCTGTCCCCTCGACAGAGCCGGTTTCATCATGTTGGCAGCATCCATCTGACCAGCCTGATTACCCGCACCGATGATAGAATGAATCTCGTCAATGAAAATAATGATATCCGGATTCTCCACCAGTTCGTTGATGATAGTGCGCATACGCTCCTCAAACTGACCCCTGTACTTCGTACCAGCCACCACGTTGGCAAGGTCAAGCGAGATGATACGCTTGTCAAAGAGAGTCCTCGGCACCTTGTGCTCGTTGATTCTGATGGCAAGCCCCTCCACGATGGCACTCTTGCCCACACCCGGTTCACCGATGAGGATAGGATTGTTCTTCTTGCGTCGCGCCAGAATCTGCGCAATACGCTCAATCTCCTTCTCCCTACCCACCACAGGGTCCAGTTTACCCTCAGCCGCAGCCTTCGTGATGTCCGTACCGAACGTGTCGATGGCAGGCGTACCCTCCACCGTCTTCTGCGTAGAAGCAGCACGCTTGTTCTGTCCCGAAGGAGGCATATCCTCCTCCTCCTCGTCATCAAAGTCAATATCAGCATGAGGAGCCGCCGGAGTAGGTTTCGACAGCGAAGCCCTCAGCGTACCGTAAGTAAGAGAAAAACCATTGAGAAAATTCGTACTATGCTGTATTTCCGACTGTTTCAATATACCAAGCAGAAGATGCTGAGGCTCAATCTCCTTGCACCGGAGCATCTTAGCCTCCATCTGACCGATGCGCATCAGGCCCGCAGCCTTCTCGCTGAGATTGATGTCGTCGGGAAAAATCATACCTCGACCCCTCTCCGGCGAGTCTTCCCCCATCTCAGCCTGCCTGCTTCGGATGGCACTCTCCAAGTGCACCCTGTAGGCAGCAAAGTCCACGGCAAACTCATCATGCATCGCATCATAAGCCGAATTCTTCGCATCACGTATAATCCCCAGCATGATATGTTCAGGTTCAATATACGGACTGCAAAGACGGATAGCCTCCTCCTTGCTATATTGCAGAATCTTTTTTACTGTATCAGAATATGGTAGTTGTGTCATGCTATGCTATAAAAATGCAAATGACTCTAAACATCTTTTTAAAAGTGTATATCGTGAAAGCCAGCCAAATTAGTAGGCACGGGCAATCAAGACACGGAACTTGGCAGGCTTGCCGCTCACCATGTCCGTACCCGGAGTCTGCTCAAACATGTAAGGCACACAGCGTATAGTAGCCTGCGTCTCCTCCTTTATCCGAGCCTCAGTCTCAGGAGTACCGTCCCAGTGGCACAGGAAGAAACCACCATCCTTAATCTTCTCCTTGAACACCTCATAGTCGTCACACTCATAAATGTGAGCATCCCTGTGTTCCAGAGCCTTCCTGTAAATGTTGTCCTGAATGTCGCCGAGCAACTTCTGGATATAATCCTCGATACCATCCTGACTGACAGTCTCCTTCTCGAGCGTATCGCGGCGCATGATTTCAGCCGTACCGTTCTCCATGTCACGTGCACCGATAACCACACGTACAGGAACACCCTTCAGTTCATAGTCAGCAAACTTGAAACCAGGACGCTTCTGGTCATCATTGTCATACTTCACGCTGATACCCATCTCCTGAAGTCTTGCCTGAATCTCAGCCACCTTTCCGTTGATAGCCTCAAGTTGCCCGTCAGTCTTCCAGATAGGAACAATCACCACCTGCAGCGGAGCCAACTTAGGAGGAAGAACCAGTCCGTTGTCGTCAGAGTGAGTCATGATGAGCGCACCCATCAGACGCGTGCTGACACCCCAACTCGTAGCCCAGGCATACTCCTGCTCCTGATTTCTGTTCAGGAAAGTCACGTCGAAAGCCTTACCGAAGTTCTGACCGAGGAAGTGACTCGTACCCGACTGCAGAGCCTTTCCGTCCTGCATCATAGCCTCAATGGTGTAAGTATCGAGAGCACCGGCAAAACGCTCAGTCTCACTCTTCACACCCTGAATCACAGGAACAGCCATATACTGCTCAGCAAAGTCAGCATACACCTTCAGCATCATCTTAGCACGGTCCTCAGCCTCCTCGCGCGTAGCATGCGCAGTATGACCCTCCTGCCAGAGGAATTCACTCGTGCGGAGGAACAGACGCGTACGCATCTCCCACCTCATCACGTTGCACCATTGGTTGCAGAGGATAGGCAGGTCGCGGTACGACTTAATCCAGTTCTTGTAAGTATTCCAGATGATAGTCTCACTCGTAGGACGGATAATAAGTTCCTCTTCAAGTTTGGCAGCAGGATCCACAACCACACCGTCGTGAGTCTCGTTAGTCTTCAGGCGGTAGTGAGTCACCACGGCACACTCCTTGGCAAAACCCTCCACATGTTCAGCCTCCTTGCTGAGGAAAGACTTCGGGATAAGCAAAGGGAAATAAGCATTCTGCACACCCGTAGCCTTAAACTTCCTGTCGAGTTCCTGCTGAATCTTCTCCCAGATAGCATAACCGTAAGGACGGATAACCATACATCCCCTCACGTCAGCCTGTTCGGCAAGTTCAGCCTTGACTACCAATTCATTGTACCACTGTGAATAGTTGACACTTCTTTTAGTCAACCCCTTGAGTTCTGTTGCCATATAAAATATATGCTCCTAAAAAATGTTTCTCTATCGTTAAAGTTGTTATCTCAATCAGCCGCAGACAGGGAACAAGTAAAAAACACACAGTCCCCCTCCGCGAAATCGAGTACAAAATTACAACAAAATCTGCAATTGACAATCCCAAAACCGCTTTTTAATATAAAAAACACCCCATTTTATGAATTTTATTGCATAATGTGTATGTTATTTGAAGAAAAAACTCGATATTTGCGCTTGAAAAAATTTTATAAATCATTTTTTACACCAATTTATTAAGTAATTCAGTTATGAAAAATTCTAAATTTATCGCAATCGCGTTGAGTGCACTTCTCGTACTCTCAGGATGTAACATGAACAATACCACAAAAGGCGGCCTCATCGGTGGAGGTGGTGGTGCAGCAGTAGGCGCACTCGTAGGTAACCTCATCGGAAAGAACACCAAGGGTACAGCAATCGGAGCAGCAATCGGAGCAGCAGTAGGTACAGGCGCAGGCGTTCTCATCGGAAAGAAGATGGATAAGGCAAAGGCAGCAGCAGAAGCAGTAAAGAACGCACAGGTAGAGACATTCACAGACGCAAACGGACTCCAGGCAGTAAAGGTAACATTCGATTCAGGAATCCTTTTCGCAACAAACAAGTCAGACCTCAACTCAACAGCAAAGAGCTCATTGAACCAGTTTGCAACAAACGTATTGAACGTGAACCCAGACATGGATATCGCAATCCTCGGACACACCGACAATACAGGAACAGACGCAATCAACAACCCACTCTCACAGAAGCGTGCTGAATCAGTAGAAAGCTACCTCAAGAGCTGCGGCGTAGCATCAAAGCAAATCGCTACAGTACTCGGAAAAGGCTCAATGGAACCAGTAGCATCCAACGACACAGCAGAAGGCCGTCAGCAGAACCGCCGCGTAGAAGTATTCATCTATGCAAGCGAAGAAATGATCAAGGCTGCAGAGAACGGAACACTCAAATAAACCCGAACAAACCGTTCAGGCAAACCACAGGGAGGTCTTTAGGTCGGTCAACTGACCAAAGACCTCCTTTTTCTATACAATCCTCAAAAGGGGGTATTGGCCATTAGCCATTAGCCATTAGCCATTGGCTTTTGCGTTTGCGTTATCGTTATCGTTTGCGTTAGGCGAAGCCTTGCTTGTTGACTTGTTGACTCGTTGACTTGTAGACTCCAAAAGACCAAAGACCTCCTTTTTCTATACAATCCTCAAAAGGGGGTATTGGCCATTAGCCATTAGCCATTAGCCATTGGCTTTTGCGTTTGCGTTATCGTTATCGTTTGCGTTAGGCGAAGCCTTGCTTGTTGACTTGTTGACTCGTTGACTTGTAGACTCCAAAAAAGCTAATGGCTAATGGCCTAAAAAAACAAAAAGAATCCTGCAAAAAAAATAATAAAGGAAATATGAAGAAGTTTTTCAAGTTCATCATGTGGGTCATAATCCTCTTCTTCGGATTATCCATACTCAGCGTCATCATCTACCGCTTCGTACCAGTACCCGCATCACCACTCATGTTCATCCGACTCGCACAGCAGTTCAAGGACGGCGAGCAACTCAAGCTCGCCCACCAATGGGTACCCCTCGACGAGATAAGCCCCGAACTCCCACGCGCCGTATGGGCAAGTGAAGACCAAAACTTCCTCAACCACGACGGCTTCGACTTCGACGCCATAGAAAAAGCCCTTCAGGAAAAAGCCCGGAAGGGTAGGGTACGCGGAGCCAGCACCATCAGTCAGCAGACAGCCAAGAACGTCTTCCTGTGGCCCTCATCCACATGGACCCGCAAGGCATTCGAAACCTACTTCACCATACTCATCGAAGTCTTCTGGTCCAAGCAACGCATCATGGAAGTCTACCTCAACACCATAGAAATGGGACGCGGCATCTACGGAGCAGAAGCAGTAGCCCTCGAACACTTCGGCTGCCACGCATCCGACCTCAACCAAAACCAATGCGCCCTCATCGCCTCTTCCCTGCCCAACCCATTGAAGATGAACAGCGGCAGCCCCACCAACTACATGTACCGCCGTCAATCCCAAATCAAGCGCCAGATGCGCAATCTAGGACCCTTCCCAATGGAAAACGAAAAATAAAGTCAACAAGTCTACAAGTCAACAAGCAAAAGCCATCCGGATGGTCACTCGTTGACTTGAGGACTCTATTCAAGGACTGAAAGTCCGACACTCTACAGCCCAATCCGTAAGGGTTGGGAATCATCATTACAGATTATAATCCAATACCTTAGCCCACAACCCGAAAGGGTGTGCCGTAGCCTTTGGCGTTATCGTTTGCCCCTTCCCCCTTCTGGGGGGACGGAGGGGGGGCTACTTGCAGACCCTATTCAAGGGCTGAAAGTCCGACACTCTACAGCCCAATCCGTAAGGGTTGGGAATCATCGTTATAGACAATAATCCAATACCTTAGCCCACAACCCGAAAGGGTGTGCCGTAGTTTTTGCGTTAGCGTTGACACTAAAATACATTAAAAATTGACAAATTGACTTTTTGACTTTTTGACCCACCCTAATGATCCTCCAATATGGCTTGTGGGATTCATTTTGGGAACAACAAACCCACTGACAATCGGCATTTCTGCTGAAAATCAGCGGGTTTTTGTTAGTGGTCAATCTTGGTATGATTATAGCGCAACCTTATATGTTTCGTTACCTGTCTTAATAATATATGTTATGTGTTACTACATCTACAATAGTAGAAATTAATCTAGTCTTATTGACCCACATTAACCACAACCAACAATGTACAGATCTACAATAGTAGAAATTAATCTAGACTTATTGACCTCTCCAGGAGCATATCAGCCTTGTGATCTACAATAGTAGAAATTAATCTAGTCTTATTGACTGAGCAGAGTTAAGGCTTGCCTGAGTACGATCTACAATAGTAGAAATTAATCTAGTCTTATTGACCAATTAAAAAACCCCCTCGGAAAACCAATATCTACAATAGTAGAAATTAATCTAGTCTTATTGACCCAAACGGTTGACAGCACCAACTTCAGCATCTACAATAGTAGAAATTAATCTAGCCTTATTGACTTAATGAGTGAATAAATAAAATTTGCACCGATCTACAATAGTAGAAATTAATCTAGTCTTATTGACGGTTCTTTTGACAAAGACAAATAGAACTATCTACAATAGTAGAAATTAATCTAGTCTTATTGACTCATCTGCAAGGGCGTTCCTGGTTTCGGTATCTACAATAGTAGAAATTAATCTAGTCTTATTGACCGGCACGCCCAGACACAACGGCACGCGATCTACAATAGTAGAAATTAATCTAGTCTTATTGACAAAAAAAGTCCGTAAATATTTGGATAGTATCTACAATAGTAGAAATTAATCTAGTCTTATTGACATACTACAGGCTCTTCTTGGCGAGTAGTTATCTACAATAGTAGAAATTAATCTAGTCTTATTGACCTGCCCACTTTTGGGAGGTGGTCATCGAATCTACAATAGTAGAAATTAATCTAGTCTTATTGACTTCAAGTTTCTTATAAATATCGAGAATGCCATCTACAATAGTAGAAATTAATCTAGTCTTATTGACGATTCATCAGCCATAGTCCAGTTGATATTATCTACAATAGTAGAAATTAATCTAGTCTTATTGACTTAGTAATGGCTTGAACACCGAGATTGTATCTACAATAGTAGAAATTAATCTAGTCTTATTGACAATACTGCCCAGGAAAGAATGGAAGATGCATCTACAATAGTAGAAATTAATCTAGTCTTATTGACAAAGCAAGCGAGCGAAAACGGCAATATTGCATCTACAATAGTAGAAATTAATCTAGTCTTATTGACTCCAAATGACGGCACAGAGGATGTGAGTATCTACAATAGTAGAAATTAATCTAGTCTTATTGACAGAAAGGAGCGAACGGAATGATTAACGCATATCTACAATAGTAGAAATTAATCTAGTCTTATTGACTTAGTTTACCTTGGGATAAAGATACAGGAGACATCTACAATAGTAGAAATTAATCTAGTCTTATTGACCTTTGTTCCGTTTGTAGAATCGGACTAATCTACAATAGTAGAAATTAATCTAGTCTTATTGACTTCCGGATTTCCATGTCTCCGAAATTTTCAATCTACAATAGTAGAAATTAATCTAGTCTTATTGACTTGCACGTAATCAGATTATAGGTAATTCCATCTACAATAGTAGAAATTAATCTAGTCTTATTGACTCTTTTCAAATCCGTAATCATCAACGTAATCTACAATAGTAGAAATTAATCTAGTCTTATTGACGAATATTCTTTGCCATAACGGTCAGTGTATCTACAATAGTAGAAATTAATCTAGTCTTATTGACTCATTTATTGACGGTACACCAAATGAGATCTACAATAGTAGAAATTAATCTAGTCTTATTGACGAACTTTGGTTGCTGAACCTCAGTAATCTATCTACAATAGTAGAAATTAATCTAGTCTTATTGACCGTCAATCAGAAAGGTTGACAGAGTTCTAATCTACAATAGTAGAAATTAATCTAGTCTTATTGACAGAAAAATAGTACTAACAATTAATAGAACATCTACAATAGTAGAAATTAATCTAGTCTTATTGACCCAATCTCACGACTAAGGCGGTAGTAACTATCTACAATAGTAGAAATTAATCTAGTCTTATTGACGACTTACGAAATCTCCACAGACAGTTATCATCTACAATAGTAGAAATTAATCTAGTCTTATTGACTCCTAATTGAGTGCGAACAGCATTAAGGAATCTACAATAGTAGAAATTAATCTAGTCTTATTGACCGTCAAAGGCAGAGGATATAGTAGATACATCTACAATAGTAGAAATTAATCTAGTCTTATTGACGTGGAGTTCGGTAGGTGGTACTGGTCTATCTACAATAGTAGAAATTAATCTAGTCTTATTGACGTTTTAGGGGATAGTTTCTTTGTTTCCATACTATCTACAATAGTAGAAATTAATCTAGTCTTATTGACCTGAATTTCGTCTACATTGTCAGCATTTTATCTACAATAGTAGAAATTAATCTAGTCTTATTGACTTTTGATAGCCGTGATTATACTTTATTTATATCTACAATAGTAGAAATTAATCTAGTCTTATTGACTTTCCTTATTTCAAAAACTTTTTTGGTAATCTACAATAGTAGAAATTAATCTAGTCTTATTGACCATTTTTACTAATTTTGCATTGTTATTATATCTACAATAGTAGAAATTAATCTAGTCTTATTGACCTCATAGGGTGGTTCTTTTGACAAACTATCTACAATAGTAGAAATTAATCTAGTCTTATTGACTAATCTGGCGCACCCTCTCGCGGGAAAGATCTACAATAGTAGAAATTAATCTAGTCTTATTGACTCTGAGAACCTGACCACAAACATATTCTTTATCTACAATAGTAGAAATTAATCTAGTCTTATTGACATAAGATTTTGCAACTGTACTTGATTGTTATCTACAATAGTAGAAATTAATCTAGTCTTATTGACTATGGTACTGATGGCTTTAACTTTGAAAATCTACAATAGTAGAAATTAATCTAGTCTTATTGACTTTTAGTTTAATTGTTAATGCTGTCTATAATCTACAATAGTAGAAATTAATCTAGTCTTATTGACCTCGACGGGCTGGAACCGAACCTGAAACTCATCTACAATAGTAGAAATTAATCTAGTCTTATTGACGATAGACAGTCCTGTTGTTGCGCGTATAATCTACAATAGTAGAAATTAATCTAGTCTTATTGACTTGCCGACGATGCCCTTAACAGGTCTATGCTATCTACAATAGTAGAAATTAATCTAGTCTTATTGACTTTTTTTCATAATTTAATATTTAGTAATTATCTACAATAGTAGAAATTAATCTAGTCTTATTGACTTTACTTTTGCAAAGTTACAAATAATTATTTATATATCAAAGGGTTATATGCGAATATTAATAAATAAGTATTGTGGGGTAATATCAAATAATACTTTGGAATTGTAGGTAACTTCCTGATTATTAGTCAATAAATCGTCTGGGGCTAAAATGTATAGACGGTGGTTTGCAAATCAGAAATATACAATGTCGGTATCACGATGAATAGCATTACCGTATTTCTTTAGTTTGACAGTAGATACGTCGAAAATAATAACGCTGTCGCCTCCATCGAATTGTTTTGCAAACATATCATCTATCATAATACGCAAATTATTCAGTACTCGGTCTGTGTTATTTACTTCATAGACTGAATATTGAAGACGTACTGCCCCATTCTTTGTTAACATTTTGGAAAAACTTGTACGTAGTTTATCATCTTTTATGTCATAACTTATTAATAACATATTTATATATTAAACATAGGATATTGAGTTACGGACTTTCTTCCCATAAAGCATCGGTAATATGATTGGACATACTTGAATATTTCTGTTTTATATGGAATCAACGCATCAAAAAATATATGGCAATAATCACCATTCTTCTCATATTTTAAACGATATTCGCCTTTCTGAATCTGAAAATCTTTTTCAGAGAATTGTTTTCTGTTCCATGCAGTACGTATGGTTTTGTCTATTATAGGTCTGAAAGGCTCAATAATGTCGCAAACCAATGACTTGCGTTTATACCACATGCGATGATATACTCCGACATATAAATCAAATCCAAACATTCGAAGGTAGCATTCAATGAAATTAAATAACATTGTATATCCAATATCTAAGGTGGCATTAATTGCATCGCACTTTGTGCGAGGTCGCCGTTGGTGCCAGTCAAAATCCTGATAGAATGCTTTGAAAAAAGACTTTGCTGCTGTTCCTTCAATTCCCATCAATGAATCATAGTCACAGATGTCAGGTAACGTGTTTAGACAACTTATCAAAGTAGAACTGGATTGTTCGGTCAATTCATCCTTCCGCCTTGTGTCTTTCAGAGCCTTCAGTTGATTATGTATTTTGTTTGTAACGATTATTTTGGCAACAGAAATATCTTCTTTACGAAACTCATATTGACGTTGGTGTAGCAGAAAATTTGCATCGGCAGAATTCGCCCAATAAAATACCGGTCGTAAAGTCGGTTTCATCACGATTAAAGCAACACCGAATTTCTGACATTTCTCAATCAAAGGGGTAGTGATTCGTATATGTCCGATGACGAATAATGCCAATATCTTTTGGAAAGGCAGTTTTGTCAGCGTCTTTGTCTTGTCGCTGTTTTCAATCTGCTCTTCCAAAAGAAGTTCACCGTTACTGACACGTAGGCTACGCTCGTGTATGCAGTTGATTACAAATATAGTCCTGTATTCAATATCTTTATGTGTAAACATTATCTTCGTTAGTCTTGTCACACAGATTGCAATATATGCAATGAATGCACTTGTTGGGATTTATTGAGAATATCGTTGTAGCAGGATCAAATGTGCGAAAATGTTCAAGAAATCGAGAAAAACCTATTAAATCTTCTTCTGTAGGCATTTGGACTGGAATGCTCTTATTTGTAGACGTTTCATAAAATGCGAGTGATTCCACTTCATATCCCATTTCGGTCAAACAGAGCATCTGTGCCCATAACTGATAAATCTGTCCCTGATATATTTGTTTTAATTGATATTTTCTTTCAATCAATATCTTTTCTTTCTGTTTATACATATCAATTTTGCCCATCAATCCATATTTTTCAGAATAGACAGGAAGGGAAAGAATTATATTTGAACGATTGCTTGCTGTTTTGTGATCAATGGTGCCGTGAGCAACTTTGCCCTGAGTTTGTGGAGTAGCATGGTACATCATTTCATCCGACTCCATATACACATTATGTAAATATATGGAGTACGGACAAAAGATGAAATCGTTAAGAGTTGAGATTGAAATATAATCAGTCATTTAGATATGGCTTCTGTTGTGCATATTGCAACCACTCTTTATTGGTGATTGCAAGATTCAGTTTGTCTCCATCTTGGCTTCCCTTAATCTTGTCAATTACCCACAATCCTTTACGTGCGATATTATATGCACCATTTGCATCTGCGTCTTTTGGTAAGGTCTCGATACCGTTCCTGCTATCATAGAAGTTACCATTTTCATCGGCAACTGGTGAAATCAAATAATCAACATCCGTACCAGTTATGCTATTTCTCATTTGAAGAAGAAGTTTGTATAAATGTATCAATCCCAATTTGCTAAGAACTTCTTTCTCTTCGGAGTCTCCGTAGAAAAATTTTCTATCATTACGTTCGCAAATCTGTTGTTGCAAATTATTAAATATATTTATGTTGTTTTTGTTAAAGAAATACATAAAACGATCTGTGAGGTTAAAGTTTTTGGTGTTTTTCCACTCCGAATTATTGTTTGTGTCCCTATAATTCAAGTTTCTTTCACCTTGAGTGCATAATGTCCATTCGGTGCGAGTTCCATCAGCCTTATTTGTAAAATTAGAGTAATCAAAAGAGAATTCAAAATAGTCTTTATTTTTATTATACGATATTGACTTGAATTTCTTGAAGAAATCCTGTGCATCCTTTATTGTGTCTAAGTTTAGATTGAACAGATTCACAAAACCAGTGACGGGATCTAGCTTACTTGTATTCCATGCAGGAATGTAAAATATCACTCCGTTCTGACCATTTGTGCTCATATTGTTTTTGTATGGGTAGGTCAACTGGAGTGGATGGTTTACTCCACCGAGTTCTTCGGCTTCTTTTGATTTGTCGACATAGAAGCATAACTTTTCAATCAAGGCTTTCTCAAATTGCTGGTATACTTGTTTCTCTATACATTGGCGTTCGCGTATAAATCCACCATTCAAGTTCTCAAGAACAACGATTGCGTCATGTTCAATAATCATCGTTGCCAATTTATGAACAACTTGGCTCAAATATCCTTGCTTTAGGTTTTTGATATCATCAAGGCGTTTCCAGTTTTTGCGGTTTTTATCTCGTTCTTTCATTCTGTCGGCTAAGAGTTGCTGATAGTCTGTGGTATTCTTGCTGTTGCTAATGATGTTAAGTGATTCCTGATATTTGAGGTTGCCCTTCATATCAACCATCGTAATATACAACAAGTTGCGTTCTCCGCGGTCGATACCGATAATGTGCCTTATGTCCCCGTTCCTGATAGCATTAAGTACTTGGGTATTAATGCCGTTTTCGTCTGGGTTGCCCTTGGAATAGTTTACCTTGATAGAAAGGTGTAGTTTGAACGCATCTCGTGTATATCGATCGTCCTTCTGGATGTCGTAGTCAAACGTACTGGTAGGCTTATTCTTGATAGTGAACTTGTTTTTATTCTTTATTGGAATATTTTTTGGATGGGTAGGTGTGTTCTTGCGAAGTCCTTCCGTCTTCCTCCGATAATAAATTGTACCTGTACCTATGTCGTAAACGGAGTGTCCGCCTTCCATTAAGGACTTAAAGTACATGGTGTGAAGGTTGTCTGTTCCGCGTGATTTCCGCTGGTGGGCGTTGTCTGCATACGACAGGTCCTTGTTGGTTATCTTGAACAGATACAATCGCTTGTTATCACGTGCCAATGCTTGGTCCATTTCTGTTTGTGACACGTTGAAATATTGATATGCCTTGTCGGACTTGCAACAATTATCGACGATATCCATGATTGATTCAATGGATTGGTAGCATTTGTCAGCATTCTTCTGTAGAGATGTTATTGCCACAGACTTCATGGTTGTCTGGATGTTTGAGATTATAGTTTTCTCAATTGTTAAGAATCTACTGTCTTTTCTTAATGCATTATAGCAGTCAGGGTCTTTGCTGCCAATTAAGGTCAGGAATTTGCTCGGTGTAGATGTCTTCCTAATGGAAATATCCTTGTTGCTTTCGTATATTACCGCAGTCTTGATTTTTTCATTTCCATTATTACGAACATACTTTTCCAGGTAACCGCATACTGTGTTTTTATCTACTATGAAAGCATGACCGACAGCGGTGGAATAACAGCCTCCAAAGAATGTCTGAGCCTTTAGTTGGTAGTAGTCTAGCCTTTCATATTCCGACTTGTCATCTTCATCCACAACATTAAAAGAGCGGAATAAGTGGGTGTCGGAAGATACTCCAAGGTAATAGTCGTATTCGTCAATTTTGTTCTTCTTGCGGAACAGATAGCCCCCATATTGGGTTCCGTTGTCTGAATTAGTTTTACTGTCAGTCCATCCATTAAGTAATTTGCTGTTGTTGTCAAAAAACAATTGGAATTTATCGTCCTTATACGGCTTCCTTGTCAGTCTGTTTCTGACCATGTTGTATAGCGGCGTAACCTTATTCAGTTTCTCCATTATGTTTTCGAACTTATTGTAGAATTCTCCATTCATCGATGGCAAATTCTCCGATACGGCTAATGGGGCCACAAACCGTTGTATGGTTTTGTAGGCATCGAGTAGGTCCTTGATTGTTGCGATATAATCTTCGTTGTTGATGATTTCAATATTCTCATCGACTGCCTTAGCCAACAAAGTTGATGATGCTAGATGTTTCTTTTTTAATTCGTCAAATATATTTGAGTTTTCTCCATCTTCTTTCTGCAAAAGTGTATTAATGAAATATCCAGTAATGTCAGAACCGATGCATTCATTAATGTATGAGATGCTAAAGGCTGGTATCTTCTTTAGGTAATCCTTGCAACGGGTTTCATATTTTTCATCAGTTTCTCTGTTCTTTTTGGCATTTTCTTCTTTCCACTTTTTCTGGATAGACATACCTATTACGGAATAACCCCCAAACAACCTTTGGGAAATAATGGCTAAATCATCATTGTTTATAAAGATTCCGTCCAAATCATAGTTTTTTATGTCTTGTAGCAAAAAATTTAATTCATCAACTTTATCAGAAGAGTATGTGCAAAACAAATCTATGGCTTTGAGCATTTCAGCATCCGACTTATATTCATTTGGCAACCAACTGAGTCTTACTCTATCGGAAAGAATCTGCTTATACAAAGGTTTAAACAACGGCAGGCGTTCTGTCTTGGGCCTATTCTTGTTGTATAGGTTGATGTATTGGTTCAACCCTTTGAGTTGGACGCTTTCGCCTTCTATTACACGACCTCCGATTACATCGTTGTAGACTTTGATGTCTTCTTGGCGGACGCAGTTTACATAATTCTTAATGTCAAACAACTCATAGAGATTTGCAACATTTAGACAATCTTCAAAAGCCGAGTATACTTCGTCTAAATGGATGCTTTCAGAACTTTCACAAAACTTGTTGAATATTTTTATGTTATCCATGAATCTTGCCAAATTCTGATTTACAACTCTGTATGCTATGGCAGTAGTTTGTTCTTTTGCCACATACATGTTTTTCCTGTTATCAAAATAATTGTCAAAGTAGCCGACAAAACCATCAAACTGGTTTAATAGTTCTGAGACATCTTTGCTATTGTTTGTAAAATTACGCAGTTTTTGAATTACATCTTTGTTGAATAATTTTTTGTATTCACCGTCTTGTGTAAAAAGTTCGGAGATGATATCTCGCAATTTTGTTTGGAGATTATTAAGTTCGTCTTCCTTCCCACTAATGCCATAACATTCATAGATATGCTCTATCAGTTCGCATATTCTACAATCCGTGTCTTTGTCGGTTTGTGGCAACTGACTCAGAATATGGTCGATGAATGACTTGTGGAGTTCATTCATCAAATCTTTCATTTGTGATGCCAACGCATTTCTTTCCTCATCCCTTTTGATGAGTTCTTTTGCAATATTGCTGACGTCGGTAATAGGTTTCAGCTCAAACTGTAAGGTCTTGCTTAATGAATACAATCCTGTTAAATCATTAAATGTTTTCATAATTCTTTAATTTTTATTGTTAATAATTCAGTTTTTTATTTCATTCTCTAATCTGATTTTCATCATAACTCCTCTGTCTGCTTTTTCCTTAATCGGAAATTCTCCCCAACCTTCTTCCATTGGATTTGCCTTGATCTGTTCCTCGAAAAATTTATTGTAGAGGTTGTCGTCAATAATACGTAAGTCGTGAAGCCGATGTATTGTCGCAGCAATGCTTATACCATAACATTCCCGAATGCTGATGAGTTCCTCTGTAGAGATTTCTGTCCTGGTACTGCCGATTCGGCGTGCGATACATTGTGATGGCAAAAGCATGGCACCTGCAAAAATGTTACATAGCCTTTCTTCGTCCGGACATTTCAATACCGACGTGTATGGTAGTTTCGCTAGATTTTCAAGATATCGAGCGTGCTCCTCATCTGACAATGGACGCAACTTAAATAATAGGTGCGCCAATTCATGGAATGCAGTAAATCGCTTGCGCTCCGTTGTGATATTCCTGCGTGTGTTGATCACCATGACTGGTATCTTGCCATTTATGAATGTTGATATTCCGTCGATGTGTTCGTTCTCAAAATCCAGTTCAAGCACATGTATCCCGTAGTCTTGAATCAATTCGTAAGCGGAGAATATCGGCTGAATTCCAATCTCCCATTTCCTGCGTAGTGTAATTGCTGCATTTTCTGCATCAGTATAACTGGAAAGTATGGTTCCTTTCATGGGATTCTTGAATGGGGTAGATGACAGTACATATGACTCCTGCTCAAAGTATTTATGGATTGTATGGATTACCTTTGCCTTCATTTGATCCATTTCCTTGGTCGTGACTCCTTTAGCCGAACGAAAAACCACATCACCAATACCGATGTCCTCCTTGAAAAAATACTCGACAGGAACATTGCATGCTTTTGCTATGGCTTTCAACGTCTTTTCTGATGGATTCATTATGCCTCGCTCGATTTTTGAAATAGCCATTTTGCTCACAGCATCATTGCCCATCAATGAAATCAACTGTTCCATTGAAAGGCGGCGCATTAAACGTACTAACTTTATCTTTTCAGAGATTATTGTTTGCATAAATTATTTGGATTGGTTTACAAATATAAGAATATTATTTTATTCGTAAACATATTTGGCCAAGAAAAATATAAATTTTTTTAAATTTTGTTGTTTTGAAGTGGAAATTTTCGTATTTAACCTAAGTCAATGTGCTTTGTGGATATCGTGTGTGTCACTCAATTAGGGTAGGGATAAGCCGAAATAAACAACTCATTTCTGGAGATGTCTTATGTACGCATACTGTCCACCATCGTTTGTTATCTGTCCACCATCGTCCATAGAATCTATGAATGCCATTATCTCATAGCGCAGATGTTGTTCCTGTAAGTGGAAATAACAGGGCTTTTTATGCAGAATTTGCATGCTTGAAGACCATCTTCTGCGATCTTTTAGAATGCAAAACTACTGATAATGAGTAGATCGATTAATATACCGATTTGTCATTTTTTTAGTCTTTTCGTGGAATTCTCTCTCTTTTTCTTTCCTGATTATTCTAACTTTTTTCTTTATCTTTTTTTTATCTAAGTTATCAGTGGTTTGAAAATAATTTGTACCTTTGCAATTGAAAACACATAGCGATTTATGTCTTCAACACAAACGATACCGCATTTACCGCTACGGTGAGTAATAAATTTTTTAACAAGAAACTTTTACTTATTATTTATGGCAAAATTATTAGGAAAAGAACTGTCTGGACGTCTCGACAGCGTGGTGCTGCAGGCAATGGATGGGTACTCAATCGTGCGTTCCATGCCGTCACGATACAAGGACAGGAAATCAAAAACCCAACTTATCCAGAGAGGAAAAATGAGAAATGTGCTGATGCAGTACAAGTATCTGAAGGACGCTGTAAACTGTTGTTTTGAGAAAGGTCCGAACAACTTTCACCTGACAACATACAACCGATTCCTGAAAAGCAATCTGCAATATCAGGATGCGCCACTGGAAACAGCCGATTACAATTCAGGCAAATGCTTCATGACACCATGCTGCGTTTCGGAAGGAACACTCGAACCAATCGTGCCGCGAGTGGTGGATAACCATCTGGAACTGGAAATGGAACCCGAAGCATGGCAATTGGGGGATATTCTGCGTTTTATTTCAGTCAGGACCGATGGCGGCAACGGGGCATCAGTACTGAACGTGGCATATTCGGACACCGTAATCCAGGCATCGAGTGATGTACGCTATTGCACAATCTCTTCTGAACCGCTGACTCCAGGAATGTATGCATGGGTACATCTGCGTCCGAAGTCAAAGGGGATGTATGCGTCCACCCAAATGCTGATAAAGATTTGAAACTGACACAATCCCACGGATAAATCCAAATTATATCCCGGCAGTTCCATGTATAGGAATATGTCGGGATAATTTTTTCTCCGGATTTGTAATGAAGTACCTCGACTCTTCACCTGCCGTAAGTCAGTAATAGGTCAGAAGTAAGTCTGCTGTACCTCCGCTGTGCCTCCGCTGTAAATCCGTTGCAAACTCGAAGCAAATTCGAACCAAACTCGAACCAAAGTCGATAAAATAGCAGAGCCAGTTCGAATTTGCATCGAGTTTGGTTCGAGTTTGGTGCAGAGGAAGAGCAAAGGATCAGCGGAGGATGAGCGGAGGTATAGCAGACATGCAACCATATCCCAACGATGAAATTATATCTTCTGCTACTTTCTACCTTAGACGGTATCCGAAAACCGTTCTCGTTGACTCGTAGACTCGTAGACTGACTCTCCCTCTAGGGAGAAATGCCATTGGCCATTAGCCATTGACTTTTGAGTCTACAAGTCAACGAGTCAACAAGTCAACAAGCAAAGCCGTCCGGACGAAAAGGGCCATTAGCCATTAGCCATTAGCTTGCTGTCCGGATGGTCACTCGTAGACTCGTTGACTCGTAGACTTGTTGACTCCAAAACGCATATTTCCCTCGCGCGTGTAAATATATATAATGAGAGAGCGCCGTGAAAGTTGTTATT
>JAKSJB010000017.1 GCA_024398475.1 Bacteroidaceae bacterium
AAGCGCGCCGATGGTACTGCACCGCAATGTGGGAGAGTAGGTCGCCGCCTTTTTTATCATAACGGAAGTCCGTGGGGGTCAATCCTCAGCGGACTTCCGTTTTTTTGTGCCTATTGCTTGCGTCTTTTGCAGTTTATTCGTAACTTTGTGTGCTAATTGTATTCTTATGGATGAAAATATAAACAATGACGGTATTTCCGATGATATAAAGGACTTGAGCGCGGAGGATGTGGCTTCTGATGCTTCTGTGGCTAATGCTGATGATAATGGCTTTGGTGCTCCTCACAGCGACTATGATCCGACTGTGATGAGTGACGGTATTACTCATCATCTGAGTGGTATGTATCAGAACTGGTTCCTTGATTATGCTTCCTATGTTATCCTGGAACGTGCCGTTCCTCATATCATGGATGGCTTCAAGCCTGTGCAGAGACGTATCCTTCATTCCATGAAGCGTATGGATGACGGCAGGTACAACAAGGTTGCCAACATTGTGGGTCACACGATGCAGTTCCATCCTCATGGTGATGCGAGTATCAAGGATGCCTTGGTGCAACTCGGCCAGAAGGAATTGCTTATTGACTGTCAGGGTAACTGGGGTAATATCCTTACCGGTGACGATGCTGCTGCCGGCCGTTATATCGAGGCGCGTCTGTCGAAGTTTGCGAATGAGGTGGTGTTCAATCCTAAGACTACTGAATGGAAACTTTCCTACGACGGCCGTAACAAGGAGCCTATTGTGCTGCCTGTGAAGTTCCCTCTGCTGCTTGCTCAGGGTGTCGAGGGTATTGCCGTGGGTCTGAGCAGCAAGATTCTTCCTCATAACTTCAACGAACTTTGTGATGCTTCGGTCAGTTACCTGCATGATGAGCCGTTCCAACTTTATCCTGACTTCCTTACGGGTGGTTCGGTTGATGTGGCTAAGTATAATGACGGTCAGCGTGGGGGTACCGTGAGGGTGAGGGCCAAGATTGAGAAACTGGACAACAAGACTCTGGTTATCCGTGAGATTCCTTTCGGCAAGACTGCCACTACGTTGATTGATTCTATACTGAAGGCTATCGACAAGGGTAAGATTAAGGCTAAGAAGGTGGATGACAATACGGCGGCTCAGGTGGAAATCCTTGTTCACCTTACTCCGGGTGTTTCGTCGGACAAGACGATTGATGCGCTTTATGCGTTTACTGACTGCGAGGTGAGTATTTCTCCGAACTGCTGTGTGATTGACAATGACATGCCGCAGTTCCTTACGGTGAGCGATGTGCTGCGCCGTTCTGTGGATTATACGAAGTTCCTCATCAAGCGTGAACTGGAGATTCAGCGTGACGAATTGCTGGAACAGTTGCTTATGGCTTCGCTGGAACAGATTTTCATTGAGGAGCGTATCTATAAGGCTAGGCAGTATGAGAATGCCGAGAGTACTGAGGCTGCGTGTGAATATATCGAGGAAAGGTTGGCTCCGTATTTCCCTAAGATGGTGCGTGAGGTGACCCGTGATGATATCCTGCATCTGCTGGAACTGAAGATGAAGCGTATCCTCAAGTTCAACAAGGATGAGAACGAGGCTCTCATCGTGAAGATAAAGGATGAGATTGCGCGTATCAAGCGTGATCTCAGCAATCTTACGGAGGTTACTGCGCAGTGGTTCCTTCACCTGAAGGAGAAATATGGTGCGGAGCATCCGCGTCTGACTGAAATCAGGAATTTCGATACGATTCAGGCGGCTACTGTTGCCGAAGCGAATCAGAAACTGTATATCAACCGTGCTGAGGGTTTCATCGGTACGGGTCTGAAGAAGGATGAGTTTGTATCGAACTGTTCGGATATTGACGACATCATCATTTTCTACAAGGATGGTACGTATAAGGTGGTGAAGGTGGCTGAAAAGGTGTTTGTGGGTGAGACTGAGAAGGCTAAGGCTGAGAAGAGAAAGACTGAAATCATTCATGTTGCCGTTTTCAAGAAGAACGATACGCGTACTATTTATAATGTCTGCTACAAGGACGGAAAGACTGGGGTTTCGTATATCAAGCGTTTCAACGTGACTTCTGTGTCGCGTGACCGTGAATATGACCTCACGATGGGTACTCCAAAGTCGCGTGTCACTTACTTTACGTCGAATGCCAACGGTGAGGCGGAGGTTATCAAGGTGACTCTGAAACCTCAGTTGAAACTGAAGAAACTGGCTTATGACAAGGACTTCAGTGAGATTGCGGTGAAGGGTAGGACTTCGAGGGGTAACGTGCTGACGAAGTATGAGGTGTTCCGTATCGGTCTGAAATCGCATGGCGGCTCTACGCTGGGCGGTCGTGAGGTGTGGTTCGACAATGACGTGAAGCGTCTGAACTATGAGGGTCACGGTCAGTTCCTCGGTGAGTTCCAGGGTGATGACATGGTTCTTGTGGTTCTCGACAACGGTGAGTTCTATGTCACTAACTTTGATCTGAACAATCATTATGAACAGAATATCCTGCGTATTGAGAAGTTTGATGCTGAGAAGGTTTGGACTGCTGTTCTCTGGGATGCTGACAATCAGAACCTTCCTTATATTAAGCGTTTCAACATGGAGGCTTCGGCTAAGCATCAGAACTTCCTGGGGGACAATCCTGAATCGAGCCTGATTTTCCTTACTGACTCTCAGTATCCTCGTCTGGTACTTACTTTCAGGGATCCTGATACGTTCAGGGGACCTGCTGAACTTGATGTTGATGAGTTTATTGCCGTGAAGGGTTTCAAGGCGAAGGGTAAACGTCTTACTGCTTTTGCTCTTGATGGGGTGACGGAAATTGAAAATCCTCATGAGAGTCAACAAGTCAACGAGTCAACAAGTCAACAAGTCAACGAGTCAACAAGTCAACAAGTCGATGAGTCAACAAGTCAACAAGAGGGGAACGCAAACGCTAACGCAAACGAAAACGAAAACGCAAACCCTAACGCAAACGCAAATGCTGATGTTGACAAAAACAAAGATGGGGAATCTGACGGAAATGGTGAGGGTGGTTCTGATGATTCGGACGATTCTGATGATTCGGATGATGGACCTCACTATCATGATGAAACTCCGATTCAACTGACTTTATTCTGATATGAACAGGTTGGTATTCATGCTGTTGATGGCTGTCATGCCGCTGATTGCCTTTGCCCAGAAGACTTACTATGTGGGTATTGGTGCGGCTGATGTGCTGGATACTTATCTTTCTCCTTATTCTTACAAGGGGGTGCATGTGTCTCTTGCCCGTGAGGTTCAGTATGTTCATACGCTGCACAATCTGTCGGTTTCTGCTGCATTTACTGACAGTCCTGCCGGAAACGTGGACGAATATGTTGGGGATATCCGATATGGTGTGGCTCATCAGTTTGAACTTCTGAACTGTAACGGCTTTTCTCTTAAGGCGGGTCCTATGGGGTCTGCTCTGCTGGGGGCGATATATAATAGCAGAAACGGTAACAATCCTGTACAGGCGAAGGTGGCGCTGACTGCTGACCTTTCGGTTCGTGCGAGGTATGACCTTCGCATACGGAACTGTCGTTTTCCTCTGCAGTACACGTTGTGTGTCCCTTGTGTGGGTGTGGCTTTCTCTCCTAATTTCGGACAGTCGTATTATGAATTTTCGTTGGGTGTGTATGACCGCAACGTGAAATTTGCCAACGTTTTCAATTCTCCGTCCCTGAATCATCGTCTGACTGTTGGTATTCCTATTGGGGATAATGTGTTGAAGGTGGGTTACATGGGACGTGTGGATCAGTCGGTTTTCAATCATCTGCGGTATCATTACTATACCCATTCTCTGATTATTGGATTTGAATTATGAAACATGATATTTTCCATAGACTGATTTCGGTGATGGCTGCTCTCCTGATGGTGATGCCGTTGCTGATGCTGTCGTGTGTGGACGAGGAGATTCCGTGTGTGGATTCTCCGCAGGGCAATTTCGAGGCTTTGTGGCAGTTGATGGACGAAAGGTACTGTTTCTTCGATTATAAGAAAAAGGAACTTGGGATTGACTGGGATGAGATTCATGATCGCTACAGTCGCAGGATTTCTTCCGGTATGAACAGGGAACAGTTGTTTCAGGTCTTATGTGACATGATTGGGGAATTGAGGGACGGTCATGTAAACCTGGGTGCTTCTTTTGACTACGGACGCAACTGGAGTTATTGGGAGGATTTTCCTGAGAATTATTATGACAGTATTGCCCGTGGTTATCTTGGACGTGACTACAACATTGCTGCCGGACTCAGTTTCAGGGTTCTTGATGACAATGTGGGGTATGTGAGGATTGAGAGTTTTTCTGACGGTATGGGTGACGGTAACATAAGTAGTATGCTGCAGTTGCTGGCTGGTTGCCGTGGACTGATTATTGACGTGAGAAACAACGGTGGCGGAAGTCTTTCCAATGTGGAGACTCTTGTCAGTCATTTTACCAACAGTAAGGTGTTGGTGGGTTATGTCTATCATAAGACCGGAAAGGGACATAACGATTTCAGTAAACCGGAACCGATGTATGTGGAACCTGCACGTGGGACGCGCTGGCAGAAGGATGTGGTGGTTATCACGAACCGTCAGAGTTTTTCTGCTACGAATGACTTCGTGAAGTGTATGCATACTCTGCCTAATGTTACTTTGCTGGGTGACCGTACCGGGGGTGGTTCGGGTATGCCGTTCAATATGGAACTGCCTAACGGATGGAGTGTGCGCTATTCGGCTGTGGTGTATCTGGACGCACAGGGACAGCATACGGAATTCGGTATCGATCCCGATACGTTGGTGATGATGAATCAAAGTGATGTGATAAAACGTAAGGATACACTTATTGAAGCTGCAAGAAGTCTTTTTTGGTAGGCATTGGCCATTAGCCATTAGCCATTAGCCATTGGCTTGCCATCCGGGTGATTACTCGAAAACTCGAATCATCGAAAACTCGAAAATCTTGTAGATTCTAATAACGCAAACGCAAAGACTCGTTGACTTGTTGACTTGTAGACTCGTAGACTCGTAGGCTTGTAGACTCCCCCGAAGGGGGCTACTCGTCAACCGTTATCGCGTGAGGCTTCATGGGCTTCCTTTACCTGACGGAGTATGTCGCTGGCAAAGATGAAATCTTCAAGTTGTGGGTTTTGGGCATCCATTATCTCTTTGTTGGAGCCGTTCCACTCGATTTTTCCCTTACATATAAAGATTATACTTTCACCGATACCCATTACTGAATTCATGTCGTGGGTATTGACGATTGTGGTTATTCCCATTTCGTGGGTAATGCCTTGTATGAGTTCGTCAATGACTATGGAGGTCTTTGGATCCAGACCTGAGTTGGGCTCGTCGCAGAATAGGTATTTTGGCTCAAGTGAGATTGCTCGGGCTATGGCTACTCGTTTCTGCATACCTCCGGACAGTTCCTTCGGAAACTTGTTCTCTGTTCCTGCCAGATTGACGCGTGCAAGACATTCCTTTGCCCTGCGTACTCGTTCTTCGTAGTTCTTGTGACTGAACATGTTGAGTGGGAACATCACGTTGTCGAGTACTGTCATGGAATCGAATAGGGCGGCACTCTGGAAAATCATTCCCATTTCGCGGCGCAGCATTATCTTTTCGCGCTTTGACATGCTGACAAAGTCGCGGTCGTCATACAGAATCTTACCTTTATCGGGTGTGAATAGACCTACAATGTTCTTCATCAGTACGGTCTTGCCTGAACCTGACTGACCGATGATGAGGTTGACCTTGCCGTTCTCGAAGGTGGCATTGATGTCCTTGAGTACGTCTCTGTCTTCAAACGATTTATATAAGTGTTCTATGCGTATCATTTATGTAAGAATCTGTGTTAGGAATATATCTGCAAAGAGTATGAGTATGCTGCTGAGTACTACGGCATCGGTACTTGCCTTGCCGACTTCTACACTTCCTCCTTCTACGGTATAGCCTTTGTAGGATGATACGGAGGATATGATGAAGGCATAGACTATAGCCTTGATGATTCCGCACCAGAAGAACCATTGGTTGAACTCGTAGTGGAATCCTACGAGTAGTTCGTGGATGGTGGTGGTGCCGAGGAAGGTGGTACAGAATGCTCCGATTATTCCTGAAGCGACACTGAAGGTGACGAGTATAGGTATGATGGTCATGAGTCCTGCTACCTTAGGCAGAATAAGGTAGTTGGCTGAGTTGACTCCCATGATGTCGAGGGCGTCAATCTGTTGGGTTATCCGCATGGTTCCGAGTTCACTCGCAATGTTGGAACCTACCTTGCCGGCGAGTATGAGACACATGATGCTGGATGAGAATTCGAGAAGCATGATTTCCCGGGTGGTGTAGCCTACTACCATTTCCGGCATCCACGGACTCTGAATGTTGAGTTTTATCTGAAGGCATATTACTGCACCGATGAAGAAGGATATGATGAGTACGATTCCTATGGAGTTGTAGCCCAACTGGAACATCTCTGTGATGTACTGCTGAAAGAACATACGCCAGCGGTCGGGTTGGGTCAGAACCCTTCCCATCAGTTGTACGTATCTGCCTATGTCGGTCAATGCCTCTTTTAATGTAATCACTATATATTCTATGTTTTTGTTTCCTTTGCAAAGTTAAGAATTAATTCACAATATAGCCGGTTATTCACATTTATTTCTTACCTTTGCACACGAAATACTGACTTTCAGTAAATAAACGAATCATTATTTTTATACCTATATATAAAGATAGTTGCGACGATGAACTTAGATGAAACTATACAGACTCCTTCTCTGAATAATGCCAGTGATGCCGAAATCCCGGAATTCAGTGATGAGCGCATGACTCTCTATACCCGTAATCTGATAAAGACTTATGGTAAGCGTACTGTTGTGAACGATGTCTCGTTCAATGTTCGTCAGGGGGAGATTGTGGGTCTGCTCGGCCCTAACGGTGCCGGTAAGACTACGAGTTTCTATATGACAACCGGACTTGTGGTTCCTAATGCGGGACGTGTGTTTATCAATGACAGTGAAATCACGAACTTCCCTGTTGCCAAGCGTGCCCGTGCCGGAGTCGGTTATCTTGCTCAGGAGGCGAGTGTGTTCCGTACGATGAGTGTGGAGGATAACATCATGAGTGTGTTGGAGATGACTGGCAAGCCTCGTGATTATCAGTTGGAGAAACTGGAGAGCCTGCTGGATGAGTTCCGTCTGCAGAAGGTTCGCAAGAATTCTGGTAACCGTCTGTCGGGTGGTGAACGCCGCCGTTGTGAGATTGCCCGCTGTCTTGCCATTGATCCTAAGTTCATCATGCTCGACGAACCGTTTGCGGGTGTGGATCCTATTGCCGTGGAGGATATTCAGTATATTGTCTGGAAACTAAAGGACCGCAACATCGGTATCCTTATTACGGACCACAACGTTCAGGAAACTCTTTGTATTACGGACCGTGCCTATCTTTTGTTTGAGGGTAGAATCCTCTTCAAGGGTACTCCGCCTGAATTGGCTCAAAACCGTATTGTCAAGGAGAAGTATCTCGGTACGAACTTTGAACTCCGACCAAAGGACTTCCAGTTGATTGAGGAGAAGAAGAAACGTGAGGCAATGGAAGACAATTGAGGTTTTCTCATTTCTGACTCACGTAAATAAAAATAAACTCCGCAACACATTATGCATGTGTTGCGGAGTTCTTATTTTGTAATTTGTGGATTACTTCATGAGGTTGTCGCGGAGAACCTTGATGTCCTTGTTCATTTCACCAATCTGCTGCTTGAACTGCTCTGCTGTGATTGCATTGAGTTTGCCAAGTGGCTTGATTGATGTGCAAAGGCTTTCAAGTGAAGGATCGTATTCCTTGAGATTTTCCAATGCGTTCTGGAAGAGGATGATACGATATGTTACGTTGTCGGCTGCTTGGTCGTCGAAGCATTCGATGAACTTGTTGCTTGGGTCCTGAGAAATGATGTAGAGTTCTTCTACGAGGAATGCTGTTGTAGTGTCCCAGAAGAAATTGATTCGTCCGTTCTCGTCTTCTGCATTATAGAAATCTTCAACCAATTGCTTGTGGTCAGTTCCATTGTCGTCATTTTCCTTGAACAACTTGAATGCTGGGTCGTCGATATCTACGATGAGTTTCTTGATTGCTGCATCATATTCGTCTACAGGCATTCCGTATGCTTCTGCGATGATTTTGTCGGCACTGAGAACTGCTACTGCACGGTATTTCTGTGAGAGTGTTACGAGGTCGTTTGTAGATGCTGGATCGATGAGGTATTCTGGTTTTACCTGCTTCTCTTCTTCTGTGAGTTCGATGCGGCCTTCCTTCAATGCTGCGATGAATGGTGAGCGACCCATCTTTGCGAATTCGTTGGCAAGGCTGTCAACCTGTACCTTGATGTATGCCTCAATCTGCTGTTGCTCAAAAGTCTTTTCTGCTTCTTCAGTAGTTTCAGCCTTCTGTTGGTTTCCTGAGCATGATGCAAGCATTGCACTTGCTGCCAATGCTAAAATGAATAGTTTTTTCATAATTGATAATGATTTTTAGATTGTGAATTATTTATTTAATTAGTTATATGATTCTTTCTTTGAGTTTCAAACTATGTGGCTTTGTTTCGTTGCCTTGTTTCTCGGTTGCTTAATTCCTCTCCTTTCTGACGAAACGTCCGGGGATGTCGAATAGCAGGCACAGGGAGACTATTATGCTCATTAGCAAGAGAACGGATATGTTGTACCATAGAGTCTTTATGTGTGTCTGTCCGATAATCTTCTCGCTGCTGTAGAACGGGGCGCGTCCGCATTTGCTCTGAGGTGCGAGATAGATGAATCCAGCATTTGGTACTATGTGGTTTTCTATTACCTTACAGGCTTCGGATGCCTGAGAATTGAGTACCAGGCTCTCTAACTGTAGGTTATAGTGATTGCGCTTGAGTTGTGTCAGGGCTTCCTTGCCTTGTTTGCGTATCAACTGCGACATATAGCGGTCAAGATTGAGTGTTGCCTTGTTGCTGCGTCTTGTGAGAATGTCATCGGCATTGTCGAAGTATTCTGACAGGGAGTTATATGAGTAGTCTCCGTCGTATGGTTCTATTTCACAGATTTCTGCCAACAGTGGAATTGAGTTCTTTATCACACTCATGTGGTCGTTTATTTCGTCTTGCAGTTCTGCTTTTGTTGCTTTCCCTGACTTGATCTTTTCGTCCTTGGAATTCATGGTCTCAAGTTGGGATTCCATTTCATTGAGATATACATTCTCATAGAATTGTGTCGAATATCTCTCTCTGTCGGCTTCGAAGAAGTTTGCTTCGTAGTCGTTGTCGGAGAATGACGTCACGGCAAGTGCTTCGAATGCCCATCTGGATGGAATGATGTCGCCAAGAACCGGTACATTACCTGTAGTACTCTTTGGCGTGAGGTCTGAGAACTTGACTACAAGTCCGCACAATAGTATCTGGGGTATTAGCAAAATCGGTATGGTGATGTATATCGCTACTACGCTGTTCATGCATTGAGAAAGCAATAAGCCTGTGAGTGCTGCAAGGAAGGCTGATACGAAGAGTATAATCCACCATGTGAAGAACTGTCCGTGTATGCCCATGATACTGTTGCCCACAACGATGAAGAGGAGTGTCTGGATAAGTGAGATGGCTGCCATGAAAAGAATCTTCGACCAGATATAACTCTTATATGAGAGATTAAGGAACTTCTCGCGCTTGAGTAGGGCTCTGTCCTTGATGATTTCTTCTGCACTTCCACTCATGCCGAGGAAGATGGCTACGATTACAGCCATGAAATAGTAGGATACGAGGTTGCTGTTGTCCATTATGCTGTAGCCTTCTATTGGAGCATAGCGTGTGAGTAGGGAACAGATGAGTGCGAGTGCCGGCGCCTCGAGCAGGGTGATGAGTATATACTGAAGGTTCGTAATCTTCGTCTTGAAGTTGCGGGCCATAAATATACCTATCTGCTTGAATACGTTTGGACGGTGCTGGTCGGTCTTCGGCAGGGGTTCTTCCTTGTCTTCTGTCTTGTTGACATTCTTCAGATAGAGTTCATGCCATTCCTGAGGTGTTATCTTTCTCTTATCGGTGAACTCACCCTTGTCGTTCAATGTTTTCTCATCTATGATATTGAGTATGATTTCTGGGTTGACGTTACCGCAGGCAGGACAGGTACTTATTTCTGCATCTGCATAGTTTGCGGTTCGCTTGAAGTAGGTAATGGCTTCAATCGGATTGCCGTCATAGATTGGGTAACCGCCTTTGTCGAGCAACCACAGACGGTCAAATAACTTGAATACGTCTGATGATGGTTGGTGGATATTGGCAACTATGAGTTTTCCTTTAAAGGTCTGTTCCTTCAGTAGGTTTACTACTATTTCAGTATCTGCTGATGAAAGTCCGGACGTTGGTTCGTCGAGGAAGAGTATCGCTGGTTCACGGATAAGTTCAAGTGCAATGTTCAGTCGCTTGCGCTGACCTCCGGAGATGTATTTGTTGATTGGTGAACCTACTTTCAGGTTGCGTGCTGCTTCAAGTCCGAGGTCTTTCAGTACTGACATTACCTTTGCGTCAAGTTCCTGCTCTGACATCCCGTCGAAGCAAAGTCTGGCTGTAAAGAACAGATTCTGATATACGGTCAGTTCTTCTATGAGAAGGTCATCCTGAGGAACGAATCCAATCAATGCCTTGGCTTCCTGCTCGTTTATGTCGTGACCGTTTATGGTGATACTTCCTTTCTGTGGGTGCAATGTCCCGTTCAATAATGACAGAAGTGTGGACTTTCCTACGCCGCTGCCACCCATTATGGCTACAAGTTCACCATTATTTAACCTGAAGGTGAAGTTGTGCATACCATTGTCCCCGCCTGTATCGAAACGGAAGTCTATTTGGTTTCCCCTAAGCGTGATTTTCTGTTGATTGCTGTCTCTGTCTTCCAGGTATGGGGCTATGACATTGACATAATACAAGGTTTTGTCCTTATGGCATTTCAGTACTCCGCTCTTTTTCCATATCTGGAACGCATTGGGACATACCGGTACGTCGTTCATCCGTACTTCGTTTTTGCCGGAATAGAAGAATAGTAGTTTGTTGAATTGCGGTATAAACAGTGTCTTGATGAATCCTCCTTCGCCATCATAAGGCATTGTCTTTACATTACTGGCTTCGGCATTGTCTGTGACAAATGCAATCAGGTCATTGAATAGGTCTTCATTGATCTGAAAATTATCTGCAACGCATTTGAATGTTTCCTTGTAGTCTGTTGTATGTCCTCCCGTACTGTAGATTTCCATAAGACGGAGAAGCATCAACACTTGTTCTTCTAATGATATTTTACCATGAAGCATGGAACAGATATTCTGTACGGAAGACTCTGTGTCAAATCCTGGCATTTCTTCGTAGAAGTCTCTTAGGTTATTGTAGAAATCCAACGAAGAATCCAAGTCTCTCACCCCAAAATGGTGTACGAGGTAGTTTGACAGAATCTTTTTTGACAGTTCCTTGTCTGTCTTACTTTGTGTAGTGAACAAAGCAAATAGATTCAATAGACTTGATAGGATAATATCGTTCATGTATAGTTGGTAACTTGTATATTCTTTGCAAAAATAGACAAAATCAATGAAACACACAAGAATTTGCCGTTTTTTTCGAGATATTCTTAATTAATGTGCTTTTTTAGTATGTGAGAATTGTTTATCAAACCGAATATGTCGTATTTTATGCAGATATATTTCTTTCTATGAAAGAAGTTATACAATATTCTGTGGCAACATTGTTTGTATATTTGCATATTCTTCTTTATCTTTGCATATGGTTTGAAAAAATGTAAAAATTTATCAATCCTTTTTGTAGTTTTTACTGAATTACTGCGTCTAAAGGATAGACAAACAAAAAACATTACGACTATCAAAATGGAACAGAACGAAGACAAGGCTTTTGCCAAACTTGTCCGTGAACAAAGAAGTACCATATATACGGTGTGCTATATGTTCTCGAAAGACGAAGATGAGGTTAATGACCTTTTCCAGGAAGTCCTGATAAATCTATGGAATGGATTTGGGTCTTTCAGGGGCGAAAGTAACATCGGAACTTGGGTGTATCGTGTAGCACTCAATACGTGTATCACGATAGACAGAAAGAAAAAGATGTTCGGCAAGAAGGTAGAACTTGATATGAATATCAATTTGTTCGAGGATCGTGACAATGAGACAAAGCAGATAAAGCAACTCTATGAACGTATACATTCCTTGGGTCCTATAGACCGTGCAATTGTTCTCTTGTGGCTTGATAATCTGAGTTATGAGGAAATAGGTGAAATCATTGGTATTTCAACTAAGAACGTGTCTGTGAAACTTTTTAGAATAAAGGAGCAGTTGAGACAGAGGAAGGTTGAGGATTGATGGGCAACGATACTCAAAATCAATGGCTTTAGAAAAACTATAATAAGAATAATAAAACGATTGGAAATATGGATGAAAATATTACTCTGGAAGACATGCGTCAGCAAATAAATCTACTTAAGGAGAAACTTGACAAGGAAAACATCGTGAACGACAAGTTGCTGCGTGCCAGCATGCGTCAGCGACTGGGTGTAATACGTCGAAACCAGACTATAGAATATATCTGCGCATTGTATGTCATTTCTTTTGGTTCGGTGTACTTTAGGTTAATCGGCTGTTCATGGTGGTTTATAGGCGGTACTGTTGTCTTTATGATAGGATGTATGATTATGAACTATTTGATGCATAAGGAGTTTAACAAACAGAATCTGTATAATGATGATTTGCTGTCGGTGGCAAAGACAATGAGGCAGTTGAAACAGCGCTATTTTGACTATTTGTATGTGTCAGCGGCATTAGGCCTATTATGGTTCTTATGGCTTTTATATGAGTTTTACTCGTTAATGGATCATGAACAGTTCATATTTATGGCTGTTGCCTGTGCCGTAGGTCTTACAATTGGTTTGACAATTGGTATCGCAATGCTGATTAAGAACCGAAGGGCTTGTGATGATATTATTTCCCAGATTGAGCAGTAGTATTATACTAGTTTCGCTGGGCTCCGCTTTAGTAGAAAAGTGGTCTGGAAACAGTTGTAGGGTAGGTTATGATTAACGGATAATGAATTCAATGAATTAAGTAGCCATACTTAATCAGGCAGAGTACCGAAATTCCCATTCTGTAAATCTTTCAGCAACAATGCTTTGGTGAAAGGACTGGCGATTAATTCTTCTGTGGTAAGGTCGCATCTTCCACAGAGTGCAATGCAAGGAATGTTCCTTGCATTTGCTTTTTTGGCAATAATATAGGGTGCCTTCCCCATGAGAGTCTGTCGGTCCAGGCATCCTTCCCCCGTGATGACCAAATCAATATTATCCAATAGTGTATCGAACTTCTGCCATTTTAGGATGAGTTCAATACCTGAACACATTTCAGTATCGGCAATCGCGAGTAGTGCTGCACCTAATCCTCCGGCTGCACCTGCTCCTTGTCTGTCAATCAGACTTTTGCCTGTCAACTGTTCTAGGTATTGACCATATTTGAGGTTGCGTCTGTCCAATAATTCAATCATTTCGTCATCTGCACCTTTCTGTCGGGCAAAGGTGTATGCCGCTCCGTTTTTACCGCACAATGGATTACATACATCTGATGCAATTATGAGTTTTGCTGAAATTCCAAAATGGTTGTTGAACAAATCGGTATGAGAAATCAGGTATTCTATCATACCTCTGCCACAATCGTTTGTTGCACTTCCGCCAAGTCCGACAATAATTGTACTGCAACCATGTCTTAGGGCATCGTAAATCATCTCTCCTACCCCGAATGTTGTCGTAATCCAGGGATTACGCTCTTCTTCCTGCAGTAATAGTAGTCCTGATGACTGTGCCATTTCGATAATGGCTGTATCGTTGTCAGATATTAAATATTGAGCCTGTACTAAACGCATCAATGGGTCGTGAACTCTTATTGATACGAGTTCACCACCCAATGCATCATATGCTGCATCACAGAATCCTTCTCCTCCGTCGGAGATGTTTATTGCTGTGACGTGATGCTGAATCAGTGTGTCAGCAACCAAGGTGGCAATTTCCCTGGAAGAAAATGTCCCCTTGAAGGAATCTGATGCAACAAGAATATTCAGTTGTCTGCCAGACATCTGTTACGGTCAACTATTTCAGAGGAATGTCGTCAATACGCTGTTGGTGACGCCCACCTTCAAATTCTGTGGCAAAGAATTCATCAAGTATCTTTCTTGCCATATCGGTGTCAATGAAACGTCCTGGCATTACGAGTACGTTGGCATTGTTGTGCTGACGGATGAGATGTGCAATCTCTGGCTGCCAACAAAGTCCTGCACGTATGCTTTGATGCTTATTGAGTGTCATTGATATTCCTTCACCGCTTCCGCACATTGCAATACCTGGATATACTTCTCCGTTTTCTATACCTTGTGCCAGTGCATGTCCGTATGTGGCGTAGTTGCAGGATTCTTCGGTGTATGTTCCATAATCCTTATATGCATAGCCTTTTTCCTCTAGGTATTGCTTTACAAATTGCTTTAAAGGAAATGCAGCATGGTCGCTTGCAATTCCTACTGTCTGAATTTCCATTGTGTTTGTCGTTTTGAGATGTCGTTATTAGATGATTTTTATGATGTTTGAGAAACCAGTAATATCGAATACTTCCTTTACCTGTGGCTTCATGTTTTTCATTACAAGTTGACCTTGGCGTGCAAGAACGCTTTTCTGAAGAATCAGAAACATACGCAGGCCTTGACTGCTTGTATATTCCATGTCTGTGCAGTCAATTTCGATATCTGGCTTTTCGCCTTCCATCAATGGTTGAATATCGTTTTGAAAATCACTCGCATTTGTCGTGTCAAGACGACCTTGAAGGGTTACTAAAGTCTTTGCTCCTTCGTTTTTGATTGTTACGTCCATAATAGTTTATTTTTAGTTATTAAACATCTTGATTTGCTTTATTATTGAATGGGAAAATTAAAGTTGTTTTTCCATAATGAGTATATTACATTTATTTTCAAATGTGTATGATACTTTGTCCATTAGTTTCTTGCAGAGGAATATTCCGAGTCCGCCTATCTGTCGGTCTTCGGCAGATAACGTGATGTCGGGGTCATCCTGTTCCAATGGATTGAATGGTACACCTTCATCGCGTAATGTAATAATCAGGAGGTTTGTCGGTGTCCTTTCTGTTTTTACAACTACGTAGCCTTCGCCTTCAGCATATGCATACTGCACGATGTTCTCTGCTGCTTCTTCTACTGAAAGTCTGATCTTGAAAAGCAATTCGTCATCATTTGGCATATCAGGCGATTGCATGATAGCTTCGATAATCTCGGCTGTCTTGTCTTTGATTGGATCAAATCTCTTTTCCATAATACCATTTACTATTTGAGATTTACTATGAATTTAATTGATTGTTCGATTTATCCGTTATTGATAATGCTGACATTGTTTCCGTTATTCACGGGATATATGAGTTGTCATTCTTTTATAACTTATACATCTACTGTCAGGATTGTAATATCATCATTCTGAGGGTTGCCGTTTGCAAATGCCTGTACATCTGCCAATAGGGCTTCTGTACATTCCTTTGCTGTAGGTATGTTGAATGCCTTGCGTGCAAACTCAAGCAGACGTTCTTCTCCGTACTGTTCCTTTGTCGCATTTTCGGCTTCTGTGACGCCGTCGGTGTATAGAATTATTCTTGAACCAGGCGCAATTTCAATTTCTTCTCCTTCATATTTGAAATCTTCCATAAGTCCCAATACAAGATTTGGCTTAGCCTTCAGGTAGAAAGCATGGGCTTCACCTCCTTCTTCTTTTGGCGGTTCGATAATGACAATTGGATTATGTCCTGCATTGCAGTATGATAGAATATGGTCTTTAGGATTGTACATAGCAGCAAACATGGTTACGAACAGCATTTGCTTGTTGCCACGGGAGATAGTATTGTTTATTCGCTCGATGATTTGCTGTACTGTCAACCCGAGTCCGCCTACGAACATGAATGAACTACGGGTAATTGCCATAAATAATGCTGCTGGTACTCCTTTCCCGGATACGTCTCCAATAGCAAACTTTATCTTGCCATCTGTGAAATTAAAGTCATATAGGTCTCCTCCGACTTCCTTTGCTGGATGCAATGTGGCATAAAGATTTTCCCGGAAGTCTGTTGACACCATATTCAACTGTATGTTTCTTGCAATGTTAAGTTCGCTGTCAATACGTTCCTTTGCCGACGTCGTAGTCTTTAATTCATTGATATAACTTGTGAGGGATCGTTGCATATGTGCAAACGAATCGTGCAACTTGCGCATCTCATCGTGTGATTTGATGCGAGGCAATGACGAATTGAAGTTTCCCTGAGCGATATTGTTCGCAGAATCGCAGAATTCAGATAGCGGACGGGTCAGCCGTCTGATTGTAAGCCAACAAAGTAGGGCTAACAGTATCAGACCAAACAAGAGTACTAATACCAAGATGAGATTCATTTCCAATGTCTTTTCCAGTACGTCCTTTAGCGGACATACAAGTACGACGGACCAACCATTGCTGATTGGATGGAATATTGCAAGTGACTTTTCTCCCGTCTCATCGAGGAACTCGATATCTCCGGTCTCCTTGCCTACTATCTTGTAGGCAAGTGACATTAATGTGGTATCGCCGAGTTCCAATGCATTGGAAAATATAGTTTCGTTCAGTATTCGTTCACCGATTGGGTGTGAAATATATGAAGCATTGTTTGAAACAAGTATGGTATATGCGTTAGGGTATGGTTTGGTCTGGGCTACTTGTTCTGTCAGATTTTTCAGTGAGATGTCTGCTGTCATCACTGCAAATATTTCTCCGTTCTCGTCCTGGAGAGGTACTGAGAATGTGGTCATTATCTGTTCTCCACCTCCTTCATCATAGTATGGCTCGCTCCAACCGGACCTCTTTAGGAGATAAGGTAACTGATACCATTCCATTGTGTGATAGTCATAGTCTTCGTTACCCATCTGGAAAGAAATGATCTTTCCTGTTTCTTCATCCTTATAGGAATAAGGTGCGTAATACTCTCCATATTGCTCATAGAAGTTTGGACGGAATGCTACGGTACTTCCTATTATATATGGATTGCTTGCAATCAATTGTTTGGTCATGGTGTACATATACCCAGGATTGTCTTTGTTTTCATTGACCATCCAGGCTGTACTTAATGTGGAAGATTCCACACTTGTGATGGTTTCTTCGATGTTGCTTACTGTGGCTTTAAGTATATTTTCTGCACCGCGTGACGCTTCCTGCTGAATTAGTTTGCGTGATGAAAACGCCATAATACAGATTGCTGCAATGAACAACAATGCAGTAACTGTAAGTATAAATATTGTCAGACGGGCTGAGAATGACTTTCTGATGCTTTTGAATATATTATTCATGGCTTTGTTCAGTCTTTAATGATTCGAATCATGTCATCATATTTTATTTCATCATTAATCAATCCAATCTTCTGCATCTGCTTGACCGCTTTACCAAAGGTCATCTTGCTTACTGGTGCAAATGTTGAAATATCATCTTTGTGTGCAGCGGCGCTGCTGTAGTCCTGTTGCAGACGCAATACTTCCTTCAGCATCAGGCGTTGATGATATGGATTAGTCGCAATATTGTTCATGCGTGTGTATTTCATGACAATTTTCAATGCGTCGTCAGGATTGCTTCGGCAATAGTTCCAGCCTTTTTTGCATGCTCTTACAAATTTTACTATTTCATTATAGTGCTTCTTGTAGTAATCTTCTGTAACGTAAATGCCTTCTTCCGGAAAATTATAGCCAATATCGGAAAAATAAATGCAGTTACTCTTTGGTATGTTGCCTTTGGCCATTACCAATTGAATGTATTCGTTGTAACTGTAGCCTAACGTTGCATCAACGGCTTTGGCGACAAATAGGTTGACGCCTTGAAGGAACGGGATCCAGTCGATATCGATATTGTTTTCCTTGAATGCAAATTCCGCAATCTCTCGGTATCCGGTTTTCCATGTTCCGACGGTCTTGCCGTTGAGGTGCTTTATGTCTGAAAGTCTATGAGTTGATACGCACATCAATCCTGTATTCTGTGATGTCTGTAGTACATTGACAAGTTTTAATCCTTTGTCCCTCATCTGGATTGCACTTAAAAGACTTATACACACGATATCACATTCTCCGTCAATAAGCATGTCACATGGAGTTTTTTTTGATCCTACCTTGAGATGCTTTATTCTTACGTTGACCCCTTCTGACTTGAAAAAGCCTTTCTCTATTGCTGCGTAATAACCGGCAAACTGTGCCTGGGGTGTCCAAGTAGGGGTAAATGTAATTGTAGATTGTGCCCGGCAGATACATATCTGCAGAATACATAGGATTATTAGTAACGTTCGTTTCATGTGATAATTTTTTATTCTTCAAGAAATCTGTCCCTCAGGATTTTCTTATCATTCTCCCCGATCATCAGTTGATTGCTGATGTATTCATCCATTCCTCCGTATTTACTGTCAATGATACCAAGTGAGTCAATGAAATTCTTAGTACTTACACCGATGAATGCCTGAATAACTTCCAATTCTTCCTGTCCTCCGCCCATGTTCCGAATCTTTTGTTTTATATCGGTCAGTTCCTGTTCGTATGCCACGTTCGACAGGTCGAAATCATCAATAATCAGTTTCCTGTCTGCACCTAATACTGCAAGAAGAAATGCGGAACCAAGTCCTGTTCTGTCTTTTCCTTGTGAACAGTGCCAATATACAGCCCCTTCTTCTGTGTTGATTATCTGTTGCAGGAAGGATGCATATTGCAGTTGGGTATATTCGTTGTCAATCATTGCAGGATATAAATCATGTGCCAATTGCTTGCCCTTGTCCGTGAACGCTGCAGTAAGCAAATAGTTTGCTAAGTCGCGGTATGCATAATCAGGGAAAGATTCAACTTTTTTATCAGTATACATGTCTATTGTTGGCATCCATGTGTTTTTGGCTCCGGGAACTTCTGTGTCGGGTTGATACTTACGTTCTGTTTCAGTTCTGAAATCAAACACGTTTTTTACGTGGAACTCTTCACTCAACCGTCGGATATCATCTGTCGAGGCATGAACAAGGTAGCCTCCCCTAAGAAGCATACCATGCTTGATAGTCCTTCCATCGCTCATTCTGTATCCTCCCAACTCCCGTGCGTTGGGAATACCATCAAATAATATTTCCTGATTCTTCAGGTTGATTGTTTCGTGCATTGTTTATTCGTTGTATCTTTGGTCCTTGTGTGTCCCTATATGTTTTTTCTGATGAAATTTTCCATTTCGGGGAATACCTCTACGCGTGTGGAAAACTCAATCATGTATAATGCTGCATAGTGCCTTATTATATCATTTATTTCTTGTTTTTCACTTTCAGTATTAATCCCGAAATATTTGCTGATGAATACGTCCCAGACATCAGCCATTTGTGAATTACTTATATGATAAAGTCTTTGCGTCATTTCTTCGGAATTGGCAAAACAGGCCAGATAAAACATGCCGAGGTCAAAATATGCATGTCCATAGGCGAAATCACCAAGGTCTATCCAATAGTTCTTTTCTCCGTCTGTAATGATGTTGCCGATGTGTAAGTCTCCATGGCAGCATTTGTCATCATTCGGAGCCTCATTGATAAATTTATGTAATTTTTCACGTTCCTCCTCACTTAGGATGTTTGCCTTGTTTATTACTGAATGGAAACGTTCCTTAACGCTGTGTGCTTCCTTTATGGTACATTTCGTTTGATGAAGTGTCTTGCATTCCCTTGCAAATTCAGAAGCATATAATTCTAATTTGTCAGGTTCGTTACTGATTGCCCTGGCAAAAGATGCTTTTGGCGTGATGCGGTCGAACTCTACTCCAAATCGTTTCCCGTCGGTAATGTATCGGTGTGCTTTCGGAATGGATAATCCCATGTCGGCAATGTGCCATGATGTGTATAATTCCCTAAGTGGTACCTCCGGCGACATGAAATCCGCATAGAGTTTTATCATCGTCTTGCCATCTGCGTGGTTGTAACTTAAAGCAGTAAAACCATCTCCACTTAATTCATATTCATCCATGTCTATGAGTTCTGGCTTTACAGTACCGAAAACCTCATCGATGAGCCAAGTGAACTCTTTATATGCAAATGTTCCGGCAAGGTCGCATAGGGCATGGGCCAACCCCCTGTAGTGCCACTCATGGTCGGGTTTGCCGTTTGGAGCATGGAATAGTGACCATAATTTATCTCCCTGCTGCATGTAATCGCGATAAATGGCTCTCATGTTTGATAGTTTGTCTCCTATAGCGACAATCTTGGCATCATGACTGGCACGTCCCAGTCGTTCGATGGCTTGTCTTTTTCTGGTGTGCCAACTTTCTTCTTCAGGAACATCTGTAATCTTTGCTTCGCTCTCCGCATCAACAAGTGCCGCAACCCGTTCTCCGAATTCCTTACGTATGTCCTCGATGGCTACATTAGTATCTTCAACTACATCATGAAGTGCTGCTGCAGCCAGCAACTCCTGGTCGGATGTAAGGGTTGCCGCAATCTCCATCGCTTCCATAGGATGTATGATGTATGGAAATCCCTTGCCTCTTCTCTCGCTGTTGGCATGTGCCTTGACTGCAAATAAAATGGCTTTGTCGAGAAACTCGGAATTGATATATTTATTTGCCATATGAATTATATTTTTCAATGATGCGTTCTGCGCGGTTGTGATTATATTCGGATTCTCCGTTCAGCAAATTGAAAAATTCGGTAAGTCCTTCAACTCCACGACCGTTTTTCAATTGATGTATTATACATAGATTCTGCAACCCAATGGTAGAGGTAACAATGTCAATGTCTGTTCCTCCCAATTGGTGCAAGGCTAATTGGTAGGCATCTTCGCTGTAATCTCGTTTCATACGTTCAATATCGCCTAATGTCTTGAATCCGTAATTCATCAAAACATTAAGGAATGGTATGAATGTAGCCTCTGCAATTTCTGCTTGGTTTATGGCTGCAATTTTCTTGGCGAGTCGCTCGAATGGTTTCAGTTGAAGGTAATTGTTGAAAGAATCAACATTAAGTTCTACTTCATCGAATTTACCACTCTGTACTAGATTCTGTACTTGATATCTGTATTCGTTGATTGATGTACGTATGCGACTGAACTCATCGTCTGCAAGTTCAAGCATTCCGGCAAGTCTGCTAAGTGTACGGAGGTATTCCTGCGGGATTTCCAATCCGGACTTGTAACCGGTGTCGTGGTGCATGGTTGCCCAAACATGTTGCAGTACGGTACACATCTGGAGTTCAAATCTGATGGTGTTGAGTTCCGGAATGTTCTCGTCAAAATATAAATCCTTTGGAATGCTGCAGATATAGTGAAGTGAACTGTAGCCGAAACTGTCAAGACTATGCATCTTGCGCTTGTCCACGGAATTATCCCAGTCAATAGTAAATTTCTTTTCTACCAATGCTGCTATTTTGTCCACTTCATCTGTGTAGTATGAAATAACCCGTGCACCAAGAATATCGGTAATGTCGTCGATTGTATTGTATTTGGCTCCTTTTCTTGCCAATTTACCAGCCAAACTGTCTTCCGTCTTAATGCGTCCTTCAACGGAGTTTACGATAATATTGTTCTCCTTAAGGCAATCCTTCAATATTGTGTTTACGATGGTTGCCATCTTTTTCATGATTGGTTGCCGTTCACGGTATTCTTCAAGAATCATCGTGCAATGTAGGTCAAGTCCGTAAGATTGTAGGTCGGTCATATTTGATTCGTTTATTTTTTGCTGATGTCGTGGCTATTAGACTTCAGTTGTCGTATAAATGTCTTTTAGTAATTCATGATATTGAGGGAAGAACATCTGTGTGTCCCTTTCAATAATCAAGACTTTCAACCCTGCAAATGGACGTAACATTTGTTCAATCTCTTTTTCATTGGCATCTTCTCCCCAATATTCCTTTACAAAGTAATGCCAGAATTTAGATGCAATGTCTGGCGTGAGATGAAAGGCTTGTTTCAGAAAATCAACATCTTCATACATTGTTGTAAGCAATACCATTCCCAAGTCGAAATAAGGATGACCGTATGCAAAATCGCCCAAGTCAATGAAATAGCGTCTGTCTCCAACCATTATTGCATTGCCATACTGGAGATCTCCATGAATGGCTGTCCTGCAGTCGGGGATGGAATCAATGAATTTTCTGATTTCGGTTTTTTCTTTTTCGGAAAAAAAAGGATTCTTTTCCAGCAACTGTTTATCTACCGCCTTTATGTCTGGGAATACTTCAGTATCAACTACTGTGTTGTGTAACTTGAGACACATGCGGGCAAAATCACGTGCCAACGGTTCAACTTCTTCAGGATTGTCGCTGACTGCACGGGCGAACGATTTCTTCCCTACAATACGCTCGAACTTTATTCCGTATCTGCCATTGCCGTCGGTTATGAATTCACCGGGACGTGGAGTCGGAATTCCTGCTTCGAATACTTTACGAGCCTTATATACCTCGTTTTCGGTTATTTCGTAAGGAGCCGTCTTGTTATACAGTTTCAGCATAATGGATTTGTCCGTCTTATGGTTGAAACTCTGTCCGTTGGCACCTTCACCGGCAAACTCGTATTCGTTAATGTCGATTGTTGTCACTTTCATAGTTCTTGCTCATCGTTCTCGTAAATAATACGTACTGTGGTTGCAAAGTTATAAAAAAAAGTGAATAATGTAAAGTTATGAGTAAAAAAACTCAATTATAATGATGATATAAGCATATTTTCATAACTTTGCAAACGTATGGACAATGTTTTAGCATCAAACTAGGAGAAAAATAGTATTATGTCGAAAAATAACAATGATTGGAAAGACCGTTTGGGAGTAGTGTTTTCTACCGATAGAAATTACGGATTTCAAACAGAAAACGAAACTGAAGAAGAGGAGACTCTGCCAAAGAATCAGCAGCGTCTCAGAGTCAGTATCGAAAAATCCGGACGTGGGGGGAAAACCGTAACCGTAGTCAAGGGATTTGTCGGTGGGGACGGGGATTTGAAGGCTTTGGGCAAACTGCTGAAAACCAAGTGCGGAGTGGGTGGCACAGTTAAGGATGGAGTCGTTGAGGTTCAGGGACAATTGCGTGAAAAAGTTATTCAATTACTTCGTTCGGAAGGATATTCAGATACTAAATAGGCTTTCAAGTTATTCTAAGGTAATTTTGCCACAAGTAAAACTTGTCTTTTGCTTGATTTGCCGTGATGTGGCAATTGCAGTATCGCGATGCAGCAAAATTTATATCTTACATTGGGGTTAAATGTTTGAATATATTCAAAATAGAGTACCAAAAATGCATTTTTACTTGTAGGATGATTGTGCATTCATTATTATTTCTTAAATTTGCGCACTTAAAATGAGAATGTATTTAGTTTATAACAAATAGCAAGTAAGATAAGAATTGGGAAATCAATCTTTTGCGCCTATATACGAGGCACTTGTAGAGTTCAGAAGGAATCGTGTAGTTCCTTTTGATGTTCCTGGACACAAACGTGGTCGCGGTAATCCGGAATTAGTAAAGTTGTTGGGAAAACAATGTGTGGAATTGGATGTCAATTCAATGAAGCCTTTGGATAATCTATGCCATCCTATTTCGGTAATAAAGGAGGCTGAAGATTTAGCCGCAGAAGCATTTGGTGCTGCACATGCATTTTTGATGGTAGGCGGTACGACTTCTGCCGTACAGACGATGGTACTGACTGCTTCCAAAAAAGGTGAGAAGATTATTCTCCCGAGAAACGTACATCGAAGCGTAATCAATGCATTGGTAATAAATGGTGCGACTCCGATATACGTAAATCCTGATGTTGACAAGCGATTGGGTATTGCGCTGGGTATGAAGATTTCCCAGGTAGAGAAGGCCATTGAGGAAAATCCTGATGCAGTAGCAATACTTGTAAATAATCCCACTTATTATGGAATCTGTTCCAATCTCAAGAAGATTGTAGAACTGGCTCATGCTCACGGAATGATGGTGCTTGTGGATGAAGCCCACGGTACTCATTTCTACTTTGGTGAAGACTTGCCTATTTCAGCAATGGCGGCAGGTGCAGACATGGCTTGTGTGTCAATGCACAAGTCGGGAGGTAGTCTTACGCAGAGCAGTGTCTTGCTGACCAATTCAACCGTAGGTCCAGGTTATGTGCGTCAGGTAATCAACCTTACTCAGACAACAAGTGCATCATACCTGTTGCTGGCCTCTCTGGATATTTCCCGTCGCAATCTTTCTCTACGTGGAAAGGAGGCATTTCGTGAAGTGGTGAATATGGCTGAATATGCAAGAACTGAAATCAATAAGATTGGTGACTTCTATGCCTATGGGGCAGAACTGATAAATGGGGATTCAATTTACGATTTCGATAAGACAAAACTTACTGTATTCACACTTGATGTGGGGCTTGCCGGCATTGAAGTCTATGATTTGTTGAGGGATGAATATGATATCCAGATGGAATTGGGAGACATCGGCAATACCCTTGCTTACATTTCCATAGGCGACCGAATGAGAGAAATAGAGCGATTGGTAAGTGCTCTCTATGATATCCGTCGAAGATACAAGCGTGACCGCAGCGGTATGTTCGACCATGAATACATCAATCCTTCTGTTGTGATGAGTCCTCAGGAAGCATTCTATGCACCGAAGGAGGAGATGATTCCGATACGTGAAACGGAAGGACGAATATGTACGGAGTTCGTGATGAGTTATCCTCCAGGAATTCCAATACTTGCGCCGGGAGAACGTATTACTCAGGAAATCATAGATTACATCATCTATGCAAAAGAAAAGGGATGTTCTATGACTGGTCCTGAAGATCCGAAAATTGAAAGGCTTAACGTAATCAAGGAAGCCACTGTATATTAATTTGTGTTTCTGTAATGCCATTAGTTATTGGCTGCAATGTTGAATTAAATAACAAGATACTGAAGTATGGACTTTTGGTTTTCTGAATTGCACACCGAGGATGTGAAACTTTCAATCAAGGTGAATAAACTTATCTTTTCGGAAGAGAACGATCATAATCGTATAGATATCTTTGAATCTCCTGAATATGGTCGTGTGCTTACGGCTGATGGTTATATAATCATGACGGAAAAAGATGAGTTTATCTATCATGAGATGATGACCCATATCCCGATGGCAGTGCATCCCAACCCACAGAAAGTGTTGGTATTCGGTGCCGGTGACGGTGGTGTAGTACGTGAACTCCTGAAATATCCAGAAGTGGAACGTATTGATATGGTGGAGGTAAATGTGGGTGTGGTTGAGGCCGCAAAGAAATACCTGCCATTCTCTGCAAGTGGCTTGGATGATCCGCGTGTAACGATATATTCCCAGAATGCCTTGCGTTTTATCCGTCACATAGTAGGAGAGTATGATGTAATAATCGTTGACTCTGCCGGATTCTATGGCCCGGGGGAAAGTCTTCTTTCGCGTGAATTCTATGGTTCATGCTACAAAGCACTGAAAGCGGATGGTATCATGGTCAACCAACATCAGTCTCCATTCTATGACGATGACCGTCTGGAAACACAAAAAGCCCACAAGCGTATTGTGGAAAGTTTTCCAATAAGTCGTGTCTATCAGGCTCATATTCCATCATATCCGTCAGGTTATTGGCTTTTTGGCTATGCTTCCAAGAAATACCATCCCGTAAATGATATAGATGTTGCCAGATGGAATGCAAGAGGCATAGAAACCAGGTATTATACAACCAATCTCCATTGTGGTTGTTTTGCCTTGCCCGCATATGTGGAGAAAATGTTGGAAAAAGTTGAGATAGAAGATTGATTGATTTTTGAAATCAGAATTGTATTTTGGTACGTTGAACTTATATGAAAAAAAATATAGAGACATTCATTGGTTGTGATTCTGAATATGGAGATTCGAAAATCGTAATATTCGGTGCTCCATTTGACTCAACGACCAGTTACCGTCCCGGTGCCCGTTTTGGGAGTGCCGCAATGCGGCATGAATCGTATGGGTTGGAAACTTATTCCCCTTATCTGGATAGTGACTTGGAAGATATCAGTGTCTTTGATTCCGGTGACATAGAATTGCCGATGGGGTCGGCAGAAATGGCACTTGATGCCATCTCTGAGCGTACGGCAGAAATTCTGTCGGATGGGAAATTGCCTCTTATGTTCGGTGGAGAACACCTTGTGACATTGGGCGCATTCCGTGAAGTTCAGAGGAAATATCCGGAAGTTCAGATAATCCATTTTGATGCACATGCTGACTTGCGCGACGATTACCTTGGAGTAAAACTTTCTCATGCCTGTGTAATCCGTCGTTGTCATGATATTATCGGTGATGGAAAAATCCATCAGTTTGGCATACGTTCCGGAGAAAGGGCCGAGTGGACTTTTGCCCGTAACGGACATACCGACATCCATCCTTTCTCGCTTGCCGATGTTAAAGTTGTGGTTGAGAATATAGGCAATTCAACTCCGGTATATTTTACCATAGACCTTGATGTGCTTGATTCATCGGTATTTCCGGGAACAGGAACTCCAGAAGCCGGAGGCGTTACATTCAATGAGCTGCGTGAGGCATTGGTACTCGTGTGCCGCAATCTGAATGTGGTGGGTTGTGATGTCAATGAACTTGCTCCAATGCTTGATAACAGCGGGGTTTCCACGGCAGTAGCATGTAAGGTGGTGAGGGAACTTTTGCTTGCATTGAATTAAGAGTTATATTTAATCTACAAAAAACAAATACTAATACTAATTACAAAAACAAAAAAAGAATAAAATGGGAAAAGTATTGATTATTGGCTGTGGAGGCGTCGCTGGGGTCGCAATTCAGAAATGTGCCCAGAATTCAGACGTATTCAATGAAATATGCATTGCCAGTCGTACTGTAAGTAAATGTGATGCATTGAAGAAAAAACTTGAAGGTAAGACCAAGGCCGTGATTACGACAGCAAAGGTAGATGCTGATAATGTTGCAGAACTTGTGGCTTTGATAAATGAGGTTAAGCCTGATGTGGTTCTTAATCTTGCTTTGCCTTATCAGGATCTTACAATCATGGATGCATGTCTGCAGACAAAGGTTCATTATGTAGATACTGCAAATTATGAATGCGAAGATACCAACGACCCAGAATGGCGCGCAATATATGAGAAACGATGCAAGGAAAAAGGTTTTACGGCTTATTTTGACTATTCTTGGCAGTGGGCTTATCGTAAGCGTTTTGAAGAGGCCGGAATCACAGGATTGTTAGGTACAGGCTTTGACCCAGGGGTTACAAGCGTGTTTACTGCTTATGCGTTAAAGCATTATTTTGATGAAATCCACACGATAGATATTCTCGACTGCAATGGAGGCGACCACGGATATCCGTTTGCTACTAATTTCAATCCGGAAATCAACCTGCGTGAAGTTAGCGCAAATGGCTCTTATTGGGAGAACGGACATTGGGTTGAGACAGAGCCAATGGCTATCCACCGTACATATAACTTTGACGGAGTAGGAGAGAAGGATATGTACCTGCTTCACCATGAAGAGATAGAATCACTTGCCCAGAATATACCGGGAGTGAAGCGTATCCGTTTCTTCATGACATTTGGACAAAGTTACTTGACACATATGAAATGTTTGGAGAACGTAGGAATGCTCGGAACAGAACCTGTAGAGTACAATGGTCAGCAGATTGTTCCAATCCAGTTCCTCCGTACCCTACTTCCTGATCCTGCATCGCTCGGCCCCCGTACCGTAGGCAAGACCAATATCGGATGTATATTTACCGGTATAAAAGATGGAAAGCAACGCAGTATTTACATCTATAACGTATGTGATCATCAGGAATGCTACAAGGAAGTCGGCTCACAGGCAATTTCATATACAACAGGAGTTCCTGCGATGATTGGAACATCCCTTGTTATGAACGGGCTTTGGAAAAAACCGGGTGTATTCACTGTTGAGGAATTTGACCCAGATCCATATATGGAAGCGTTAAATAAGTGGGGCTTGCCTTGGAAAGTTGACGAAAATCCAACACTTGTAGATTAATATTGATGCGAACTCCGTATTTCCTAATAGACAAAGAACGGATAGAGAATAATCTTACAATCCTGCGTCGCGTGATGGACGATACAGGATGTAAGATATTGCTGGCACAGAAATGCTTCAGTTGCTACGGACTCTATCCTCTTGTTTCAAACTATCTTGCAGGGGCAACAGCCTCCGGATTGTTTGAAGCACGTCTTTGTCGTGAAGAAATGCAAGGTGCTGAGAACCATATATTTTCTCCTGCATATCGTGAGGAGGATATGGATGAGATATGCAAAATCTGTGACCATATTGTCTTCAATTCACCACGTCAATTGGCACTTTTCGGCCAGAGGGCAAGAAGGGCTGGTCTACAGATAGGTCTTAGGATAAATCCTGAATGTTCCACTCAGGAAGGACATGCCATTTATGATCCTTGCGCAGCGGGAAGTCGATTAGGTACCCGCCTCAAGGATTTTGAGGATAGTATCAGTCATAATCCCCAGTTGCTGTCACTGATAGACGGTTTCCATTTTCATACACTCTGTGAACAGAATTCAGATGACCTGAAGACGACTTTGGATGCAGTTGTGGATAAATTCGGCAAGTATTTGGGTATGATGAAATGGATAAACTTCGGTGGAGGACATCATATTACACGCGATGACTATGATATCGAACTTTTGGAGCGCTGTATAGTTCGCATGCGTGAAGACTATTCCCTTCAGGTTTATCTCGAACCAGGTGAAGCCATTGCCTTGAATGCAGGTGAATTACATGCTACTATATTGGAAATCCAACCAATGGATGAATATGGAATACGTAATGTAATTCTTGATACTTCAGCAGCATGCCATATGCCTGATGTCATAGAAATGCCTTATACTCCACCATTGCAGAATGCAGAAATACTCTCATTGAATGATTATGAAAAACATTCTGATGAGAGTAATATATATCGCTTGGGAGGCCCAACATGCCTTTCCGGTGACGTAATTGGATTATACAGATTTGACCATCAACTCCAGGAGAACGAAGAACTTGTATTTGAAGATATGGCAATCTATTCAATGGTCAAAACCAATACATTCAACGGTATGCCTCTCCCGGATATATACATAAAGTCTTCAAACAATAACGAACTTTGGAAAAGTTTTGACTATGAAGACTTCAAGTGCCGACTCTGATAAATCCTTTATGGGTTTACGCAAAAAAAGAATAGTACTAACGAGATGGTACTATTCTTTTTTTTGTGTTTAGCCGTTAGCCATAGGCTTTTCCACGATTACTCTTCACTTAACACTTTTATGGTATTTATTTATTCCTTGATAGGTTTGTACTTAGGTACGAGTGCCTTCATAATGAACCAAGCAAGGAGATATGCTACGGCACAATAGCAGAAAATCATCATATATCCTGCAGGTTTGCCTTCAACACCGAAGAATGTGAAGGCACTGCCTTGTTGTTCTGCATAAGTGAAAAGGTTTCCGCATCCCAGATTGATGAAAAACGAACAAAGACCTCCGAACATAGTACCGATACCAGTGATGGAAGCAATGGCGCTTTTAGGGAACATATCTCCGATGGTGGAGTAGAGATTGGCAGACCATGCTTGATGACCGGCACCGGCAAGTCCGATTATGATACAAGGCCACCATACTGAAATGTCGGCAAGAGGTTGTGCAAACATGGCAAAGATAGGGAAGAACGCAAAGATGAGCATGGCAAGCATTCTGCCGGAGTAAGGTTCCATTCCCTTCTTCTCAACGAAGAATTTTGGAAGATAACCACCACCGATGGAAACGAATGTCACGATGGCATAGAGAATGAATATCAGAATCTGTCCCATGAAAGTGGTAGTAGGGTAACCCAACTCTGAAAAATAAGCAGGAGCCCAGAAGAGCAAGAACCACCATACACCATCAGTAAGAAGTTTTCCGACGATGAATGCCCATGTCTGACGATATGTGAAACACTTGATGAATGGAATCTTGAGGGCATCATTAGCCTGTTCACGGTCAGACGAAGGAACAGCGTCTACTTGTTCGATAGGTGCATTATTGTCCTGCTGTATGTAGTCAAGTTCAGACAGAGAAACAAATTTGCTCTCAGATGGCTTGTTATAGAATACAGCCCAAAGTATAGCCCATACGAAACCTACGGCACCGATGATGATGAATGCCATTTCCCAACCCATTGCGTTTGCGAGAACAGGAATGGTGAGTGGAGCTGCAAGAGCACCTACTGAAGCACCTGCATTGAAGATTGAAGTGGCAAATGCGCGGTCCTTCTTAGGAAAGTATTCTGCAGTCACCTTGATTGCAGCAGGGAAGTTTCCTGCTTCACCGGTAGCAAGAATCATTCGGCATGCAAGGAACAGCCATACGGAAATGGTGGATATGGATAATGCCAGTTTTGTCCCTGCTTCTACGGCACGGAGTTCTTCGATGGAACCTATGTTTTCGATGTGCATGGTAACCCATCCACACCCTGCATGCAGACAGGCACCGAGGCTCCAGATAATGATTGCCCAGATATAACCCTTCTTGGTACCCATGGAATCGATGAACTTGCCCGCGAAGAGAGATATGATGGCGTAGAAGATGGAGAATGTGGCGGTAATCATACCGTAATCAGCATCGGTCCAATGAAAGTCTACTGCAATAAAATCTTTCCATGTAAGAGAGAGAACCTGACGGTCGAGATAGTTGATTGTAGTTGCTAGAAATAGCAACGAGCAGATCCACCAACGCCAATTGGTGGCCAGTTTCTGCTGGGTAGTTAGATTGTTTGACATAATTAGTGTTTTTAAGCCATTGGCTATTAGTTGATTATTAATTTTTTATGTAATATTGTTGTTGTTAGTTTACGTTAGTTGTGATACATTGCCGATTTCAATATCCAACCCTTAATTCTCCACAAATGCCTTGCCGTTCCAATGCAAAGACAATTCAGGATGGATATAAGGTTTCAGTAAGGAATCGTAATCATGGTCCTTGACAGCTGAAGAAGAGTACGTGATGCGTAGGTCTTGGCTCTCAGCATTCATCTGTATGAAGAAATACGGAATATCCGCCCTGTTCAGTAAGTTTTGATAAACAGAATTATCCATACCTTCAGGATGCGGAATGAACGACGACAAGTGAGGAATAGTGAAAAAATCCTCACTTTTGAGACATTCCCACTTGTTGTTGTAGAACGATAAACTGCTGTCCCAACCGTCCTGCTTGATTGAATTGACAATGCAGATTATTTCACCTTGGTTCAGCAACTTTATTTCAAATGAACTGACCTCGGAAGTCTTGATGTGGCAGAAATCTTCTGCCAATACAGTCATTTCCGCAACATCTCCGAAGCGGGTCTTGACTTCGGCCTTCATGCTGTTGTCAACGAAGTCGATGAAATCAAGCCTGTCGTTTCTCGTAAACATGGGAAGTATACTGTCGGGCATGCTCTGCAGCACCTTACGCATATTTTGAGCAGTAAGAGTGTTGATGCAGAACAGTATGTAAATTATCATGAGACCTATACGTCTTATGTCTGTTTTGTCCATTGCTGTATTGTGCCGATTTGATTATTGTAGGCGCAAAGGTAATAAATTATTCAGAATTCATTATCCTGAAACATAATTATTTTCTCATAAATAGGCTAAACCGAACTCTTTTTGCTAACTTTGCACCCGATTCCATTTTATCGATGATTCATGATTGATACAAAACGATATTTAGGGACTTTGCTTTTGTCCTTGTTCGCAGTATGCGTTTATGCCCAGAACGTAGAATATATTCCTCTGGATTCCACATATATGATGGAATTGGAGAATATGATGGTTCAGGCAGAAAAGGAACAGCAGGTACGTGACCTCGTGGATGAATATGAGAATAGACTCCTGCAGGATGAAATGTCATTTCATTGGGATGGCTTTGGGGAATTGATGCGTGGTGGAATTGATTCATGGCGACGTAATGGCTTCTATAAGACGCATACAGTATGGCAGGAAAGGGGTGATGACATCCTCGAATATGGCATAGCAGTCTCTCCGCTTGCTGTGACGTGGGGATTGAAGATGCTGGGTGTGGAGTCAAGAAGCACCTTCAGGAGAATGTTCGTTTCCAATGCTCTTGCTATGGGACTTACTATCGGCTTATCTTCAGGGTTGAAGGAACTGGTGGAACAGCGCCGCCCTAACGGTAAGGATATGAATAGTATGCCATCAAGACATGCAGCCATAGCATTTACCAGTGCTACAATCCTACATAGGGAATATGGATATATCAGTCCTTGGATAAGTGTAGGAGGATATTCGGCTGCTACTTTGACGGAATTCCTCCGGTTGCACGACAATATTCATTGGGCTAAGGATATTTATGTAGGGGCAGGCATTGGTATCGTATCGACGAACATTGCGTATTATCTTACGGACAGAATTTTCGGTGAGAAAGGAATTAATAGGCCGCGCATGACAATGGCCGATATCCAGAGGATAATGCGTTACAATGTCAAGCCTTCGGCATTGAGTCTAGTGTCGGGAGTGGAGTGGGGCAGCAATCATGATGATGGCGTAGTATATGGTACAACTTTTTCTTCGGGATTGGAATACTCTCATTTCCTGAATTCCCACTTCGCCCTGGAACTTATCGGACGTGCAGGTACCACAGAGGCTTATAGTCAGGATAATACTCAGGTCGGATATAATATTGACACGTATCATTTCGATGCTGCAGCCAAGTACTCCTACATGAGTCTGCCGACCATGCGTGTGGCAGGACGGGTATTCGGCGGAACACGATTGATGACTTCGACGGCAGAAGGCGCAGCCGATTCCTGGCGTGGAGAGTGTGGCGTGGGACTTTCCGTAAACTATCTCGATAAGGAAAAATATTCAGTAGGCGTGGCATGTGATTATGTCCATTCCTTCTCGTCGAAGATGCGTGATAGATGGGTGGTCAATGCGTGCTGGAATATTATTTTATAAATTAGGGGTGTCTGAAAAACCCCCGCTAAAATTTTATATTAACAGAATTCTGGGTGTCATTATAGCTTTGACGCTCTTGTCTTTTAAGAAATATGTGGTTGTTTTTGGCTTTTGCATCAGCGTTTTTCTTGGGCTTTTATGATGTGTTCAAGAAACGTGCCCTGAAGGATAATGCAGTTATCCCAGTCCTTCTCCTCAATGTTACAATATCAAGTCTGATTTTTCTTCCGTTTATAATACTCTCATCTGGCGGAATTATTCATGAAGACAGTATTTTCTACACACATAGTTATGGCCTGGACGGCCACCTCTTCATCCTCCTGAAGTCAGTCGTAGTTCTCACATCGTGGATATTCGGGTATCTGGGGATAAAGAATCTGCCGATAACAATCGTCGGACCAATAAATGCTACACGTCCGGTGATGGTACTCATCGGAGCCTTGACTCTGTTGGGTGAGCACCTGAATCTATGGCAGTGGATCGGTGTGTCGATTGCTATACTCTCGTTCTATCTTATGAGTCGCAGCGGGAAAAAAGAAGGAATAGACTTCAAGCATAACAAATGGATAGTCTTTGTACTGCTTGCCAACGTGTTCGGAGCATTGAGCGCATTGTATGACCGTTTCCTGCTCGACCCCGATGGTATAGGACTTGATAAAATGGCAGTACAGTCCTGGTTCAATATCTATCAGGTAGGCATGATGTTGTTGGTGCTGCTGTTTTTATGGTATCCCCAACGAAAGAAGACAACACCGTTTCATTGGTCATGGTGCATTCCTTTCATTTCTCTCTCCCTGTCGATTGCGGATTTTGTCTATTTCTATGCCCTGAGTCAAAACGATGCCATGATTAGTATTGTCAGTATGGTAAGGCGTGGCAGTGTGATAGTGTCGTTTATTTTTGGAGTATTGGTATTCAAGGAGAAAAATCTGAAATCCAAGGTCTTTGACCTTTTTCTGGTACTATTGTCAATGCTGTTTCTATTTATTGGCTCAAAATGAACGAATTGCAACTGAGAACGTGTAATATACGGCGTAAAATTTTGCCAATACGTTAATTTGTTGTAATTTCGCAGCCGATTAGTGCGAAGATGCCTAAAATCACCTATATGCAGAATTTTGTATTCTAGGGGAACAGGTATAAGGGAAGGATGGCAGAGTGGTCGAATGCGCTGGTCTCGAAAACCGGTAAACGGGTAACTGTTTCGGGGGTTCGAATCCCCCTCCTTCCGCATTAGGATTTTAGGATATAAAAGATATAAAACCAATACAGTAGTAAACATCCAATCTATAATCACTAATAATCACTAAAAAACAGAAAAAGTTATGAAGCAGTTTTTTGAAGACTTTAAGGCTTTTGCTCTCAAGGGCAATGTGATGGATATGGCAGTCGGTGTTATCATCGGTGGTGCTTTCGGTAAAATCGTTTCGTCAGTTGTCGGCGACGTAATCATGCCTCCTCTGAACCTTCTTCTCAGCGGAGCCCAGACAGGCTCTCTCAAATGGGTACTCCGTGATGCTGTGGCTGCACAGGTGGATGAAGCAGGAAATGAAATTGCCCCTGCAGTTGAGGAAATAGCACTTAACTATGGTGCATTCATCCAGAACTGTATTGATTTCATCATCATTGCATTCATCATCTTCTTGATGATTAAGGGAATTGCAAAACTCACCAGTCTTCGTAAAAAGGCAGAGGAACCTGCTCCTGAAGAGCCTGCTGCTCCAAGCAATGAGGAAGTTCTCCTGACAGAAATCCGTGATCTTCTCAAAGACAAGAAATAATATGACAGTCGTACATACAATCAACGACTTGAAGCAAACACTCCAAGCATTCAGAAAGGAAGGTAAGACCATCGGTCTCGTACCTACGATGGGCGCATTGCATCGTGGACATGCATCATTGGTGTCACGTTCACTCCGTGAAAACGATGTCACCACGGTCAGTATTTTTGTGAATCCCACTCAGTTCAATGACAAGAATGACCTTGCCAAGTATCCACGTACACTCGACAGGGATTGTGAACTGCTTGAATCATTGTTGGAAAAGGATAGCAACCTCGTAGTATTTGCCCCATCTGTTGATGAAATATATCCGGAACCGGATAATAGAACTTTCAGTTATCCACCTACGGATGAAGTTATGGAAGGTGGATACCGTCCCGGACATTTCAATGGAGTATGTCAGATCGTGAGCAAGTTGTTCATGTATGTAGAACCCGACCGTGCCTATTTCGGAGAAAAGGATTTCCAGCAGGTAGCAGTAATCCGCAGAATGGTGGAAGACCAGAAATTTCCTCTTGAAATCTGTCCTTGTCCGATTGTACGCGAGGAAGACGGACTAGCCCTGTCCAGCCGTAATACATTGTTGAGCAATGAAGAACGGGCTATAGCATTGAATATTTCCAAAAATCTCTTTGCCAGTTTGGACTATGCAAAGACTCATACCCTACGGGAAACACGTCAGTGGACCATTGACCGCATAAATGCCGTAGAGGGACTGGAAGTGCAATATTATGAAATTGTAGACGGAAACTCATTGCAGAGTCTTGCAGATTGGGACGACAGCAACTATATCGTAGGTTGCATCACGGTCTTCTGTGGAGCGATTCCGGTGAGACTGATTGATAACATAAAGTATAAGGAATGATGCAGATAGAAGTATTGAAGTCAAAACTACACTGTGTCCATGTGACTGAAGCCAATCTGAACTATATGGGTAGTATCACGATTGACGAGGATCTCATGGATGCTGCAAATCTGATTGCCGGCGAAAAGGTTCAGGTCGTGGACAACAACAACGGCGAACGTTTTGAAACCTATGTAATTAAGGGTGAACGCGGTTCTGGCTGTATATGCCTCAACGGTGCTGCTGCCCGAAAGGTACAGGTAGGTGATGTATGTATAATTATTTCATACGCTTTGATGGACTTTGAAGAAGCAAAGCATTATTCTCCGTCTGTAGTCTTTCCAGACTTGCAGAACCATCTGTAAAATACGGAATAAAATAAAGCAAGTTGAGCCATCAAATATTCAGCGTTTTAAGGCACGCGGATAGTTGATGGCTTTTTTGTGTCTTCATCAAGACCCCGATGGCCGATTTAGATTTTTGATGAAGTCGAATTGTACATTTAGACAGTACAAAAGTGGAGGTGCGATAACAAAAAGTTAGTTATTTAAGTAAATATCTATTAAAAAGATTGGAATATCCATGAAATAGTAGTAATTTTGCAGAACAAATAACGTAATAGAGGGCCTTTCTTTATTGAATAATCAGAATGGCGCTCTATGTGATTTTTTATGTTTGATAAAATTGCAGGAAAAAATAATACACGATATGAAGCATCAATTACGTAGTGCAGTATGCACGGAAGGAAGAAGAATGGCTGGTGCACGTGCTCTGTGGGTAGCCAATGGCATGAAGCGCGAACAGTTTGGTAAACCAATCATCGCAATAGTCAATTCATTCACTCAGTTTGTACCCGGACATACCCATCTTCATGAAGCAGGTCAGTTAGTGAAGGAAGAAATCGAAAAACTCGGTTGCTATGCAGCCGAATTCAATACGATCGCTATCGATGACGGTATTGCCATGGGACATGACGGCATGCTGTATTCACTTCCGTCACGCGATATTATTGCCGACTCTGTGGAATATATGTGCAATGCCCACAAGGCAGATGCAATGATATGTATAAGCAACTGCGACAAGATAACTCCGGGAATGCTCATGGCAGCTATGCGTCTAAACATTCCTGCAGTATTTGTCTCCGGTGGACCTATGGAGGCAGGAAAATATAAGGGCGAAAATCTTGACCTGATTGCCGCAATGGTAAAGGGTGCCGACAAGACAGTCAGCGACGAGGAACTTGCAGAGGTGGAAAACCGTGCATGTCCAGGATGCGGATGCTGCTCAGGTATGTTTACTGCCAACTCAATGAACAATCTTACCGAGGCTATAGGTCTTTCGCTTCCTGGCAATGGAACCATCCTCGCCACTCACGTCAACCGTCGTGAACTGATGAAGGAGGCAGCCCGCCAGATTGTGAAGAATGCATTGGCATATTATGAAGACGGAGACGAGAGCGTACTTCCTCGCTCTATCGCTACCCGTACAGCATTCCTCAATGCAATGACCCTTGATATAGCAATGGGCGCTTCAACGAATACGGTACTTCACCTTCTGGCTGTTGCTCAGGAAGCAGAAGTAGACTTCACTATGAAGGATATTGATTCTCTGTCCCGCAAGACACCGTTCCTCTGTAAGTTGGCACCAAATACTCAGAAGTACAGCGTACAGGAATGCGGACGTGCCGGCGGTATGATGGGCATACTTGGAGAATTGGCAAAGGGCGGACTCATCGACACAAGTGTAAAACGAGTCAATGGCGCCACTTTGGCTGAAGATATTGAAAAGTACTCAATTCTGAAATCCGACATTGATCCTGAGGCTCGCCGCATATATTCATCTGCTCCAGCCAATGTGTTCTGCAATAAGTTAGGTGTTCAGAATACTGTATATGAAACCTTGGACACAGACCGTGCCTGCGGTTGTATACGTGATATAGAACACGCCTATACAAAGGATGGCGGAATGGCAATCCTGTTCGGAAATATTGCTCAGGACGGATGTGTCGTTAAGACAGCCGGCGTAGATGAAAGTATCTGGAAATTTGCAGGCCCTGCAGTAGTGTTCGACAGCCAGGAAGATGCTTGCGAAGGTATTCTTGGCGGCAAGGTAAGAAAGGGCGATGTCGTGGTTATCACCCACGAAGGTCCAAAGGGAGGTCCAGGTATGCAGGAAATGCTTTATCCTACATCATACATAAAGAGTATGCACATGGGAAAGGAATGTGCCCTTATCACAGATGGACGCTTCTCTGGCGGAACAAGTGGACTGAGTATCGGTCACATAAGTCCTGAAGCAGCATCCGGAGGTAACATCGGCAAGATTGTTGACGGCGATATCATAGAAATAGATATTCCAAATCGCTCAATAAATGTGCGTCTGTCTGACGAGGAACTTGCAGCACGTCCAATGCAGCAGTTGAAGCGCAACAGAGTTGTATCCAAGGCATTGCGTGCCTATGCCCAGAGTGTTGCGAGTGCCGATAAGGGTGGTGTTAGAATTATTGATTGATGTAGGAAATTCATTTTTGATTTATGAATAAGGAAATAATTACAGGTGCTGAGGCTTTGATGCGTTCACTTGAGCATGAAGGTGTTACGACACTCTTCGGCTATCCGGGCGGATCCATCATGCCGGTATATGATGCACTGTATGATCATAGGAATACTTTGAACCACATTCTTGTACGCCACGAGCAGGGTGCAGTACATGCAGCCCAGGGATATGCCCGTGTGTCAGGCAAGTGTGGCTGTGCTATTGTAACAAGCGGACCTGGAGCAACCAACACCATTACCGGTATTGCCGACGCAATGATCGATTCCACACCGATGGTCGTAATCTGCGGTCAGGTCGGAGTTTCCATGCTGGGAACAGACGCCTTTCAGGAAGTCGATGTGGTCAATGTGACCAGTCCTATATCCAAGTGGAGTTATCAGATCCGTCGTGCAGAAGATGTAGCATGGGCTGTCAGCCGTGCCTTTTATATAGCAAACAGCGGACGTCCCGGACCGGTAGTCCTTGATTTTGCAAAGAACGCACAGACAAGTATGGTTGAGTACCAACCAGCGAAGGTAGACTTTATCCGCAGTTACAATCCTGCTCCAGCCCCTTCCGAAGATGCCATAAATCAGGCGGTGGCACTTATCAATAGCGCAGAACGTCCGTTCGTACTTGTAGGACAGGGCGTAGAATTGGGTAATGCCCGCGCGGAACTGAAGGCATTCCTTGAAAAGATAGACAGTCCTGCAGGCTGCACATTCCTTGGCATGTCGGCTTTGCCGTCAGACCACCCATTGAATATGGGACGACTCGGAATGCACGGCAACTATGCACCGAATGTCATGACCAATAAGGCAGACGTGATAGTTGCAGTCGGAATGCGCTTCGATGATCGTGTGACTGGCAATTTGCAGACATACGCTAAACAGGCGAAGATCGTTCATCTGGATATTGATGCCTCAGAATTCAACAAGAACGTGAAGGTTGATGTTCCGGTTTTGGGCGACTGCAAGCAGACACTTGCAATAATTACTGAGAAAGTCAGCAAGGCAGAACATAAGGAATGGATATCAAGTTTCAGACTTTATGCACAGATTGAATACGATAAGGTAATCAGTAAGGCGATACACCCTTCAGACGGACCAATCCTCATGGGTGAAGTCGTAAATAAGGTGACGGAAGCAACCCACAACGAAGCCGTACTTGTTACGGATGTAGGTCAGAACCAAATGTTTGCCTGCCGATATTTCAATTTTACCAAGGGACGCAGCGTCGTAACAAGTGGTGGATGTGGAACAATGGGATTCGGATTACCTGCAGCCGTGGGTGCCACATTCGGTGCTCCCGACCGTACAGTCTGCCTGTTCCTTGGCGATGGCGGTCTACAGATGACAATTCAGGAAATGGGAACCATAATGGAACAGAAGGCTCCGGTAAAGATCATACTGCTCAACAACAATTTCCTCGGAAACGTGCGTCAGTGGCAGGAGATGTTTTTCAATCATCGCTATTCGTTCACACCTATGGCGAATCCTGACTATGAGATGATAGCCAAGGCATATTCAATACCAAGCCGTACTGTGGTTACCCGAGAAGAACTCGACGGAGCCATCAATGAGATGCTCTCAACAGATGGACCATACCTCCTTCAATGTGCGGTAATGGAGGAAGACAACGTACTACCGATGACTCCTCCGGGTGCAAACATCGATGAGATGCTGCTTGAATTGGAAAAGTAAAAGTGAATAGAATACAATGTCAGTAGCCATAGGAGTCAGCAACCATAGGAGTCAAACCTCTACTAACTCCCCCAAACTACTGACTACCGAAGGATATAATATTAATTAGGCAATTAATCTCCGAAATCTCGAAGAATCGATAAATCGGAAGTTCAAGGAAAAAATCTCCGATTGCCAATGACCTAATAAATAAAATAAATGGATTGCGAACAATGTGGCAAGTGTGCAAATCTTGCTGAGAAGAATCTGAGTCTGTGTGAACGTTTATATACGTTGTTGGTGTATTCAGAAAATACGCCTGGTCTGCTTTCGCAGATTACAGCAATATTTACCCGTCGTCAGGTCAATATTGAGACATTGAATGTGTGTGCATCATCAACCCCCGGTGTCCATAAATACACCATCACCTGTGTCTGTACCGAAGACATGGTCAAGATGCTTACCGCACAGATGGAAAAGCGTATTGACGTGCTGCAGGCAAACTATTATACCGACGATGACTTGTTTATGCTCGAATCGGCATTGATGAAGATATCAACCCCCGTGATGCTGAGCAATCCAAAAGTGTCACATGTTGTCAGAATGCATGGAGGACGCATCTTTGAAGTGAATCCCACCTATGCAACACTGGAAAAGACTGGTGCTACGGCAACAGTAATGTCGCTCTACAATCAGTTGAACGAACTTGGAGCAGTCCTCCAGTTTGTACGTTCCGGCAGAATATGCATTACACGCAGCACCGAGGAACGTCTTGACAACTATCTCGCAAAGCGTGAGCAGGAACGCGAGGAAATCAAAGGATAGCGCAGGGTGGGGAATTTACACAACTCCCGACTCCAAAACAATAGAGAGTACAGGGACCAACCTGCTTAACTCCCCTAGCACCCTTTAACTCCTGACTACTAAAAACAATGAAGTAATCACATATTAATTAAAGTAAACATTATGGCAAAAATGAATTTTGGCGGTGTCATCGAAGAAGTAATGACACGCGAAGAGTTCCCTCTTGAGAAGGCTCGTGAAGTATTAAAGAACGAAACAATCGCCGTTATCGGTTACGGTGTTCAGGGCCCAGGTCAGGCATGTAACCTCCGTGACAACGGTTTCAACGTAATCGTAGGTCAGCGTCAGGGCAAGACATTCGAAAAGGCAATTGCCGACGGATGGGTACCTGGAGAAACACTCTTCTCAATCGAAGAGGCAGCACAGAAGGGAACAATCGTAATGTGTCTTCTTTCCGATGCAGCAGTAATGTCAGTATGGCCAACTCTCAAGCAGTATCTTACCCCAGGTAAGGCTCTCTATTTCTCACATGGATTTGCAATCACATGGAACGACCGTACAGGTTGCGTTCCTGCAAAGGATATCGATGTAATCATGGTTGCACCTAAGGGTTCAGGTACATCACTCCGTACAATGTTCCTCGAAGGTCGTGGCTTGAATTCGTCATACGCAGTATATCAGGACGCTACAGGTCGTGCTCTCGAACGCACACTCGCCCTCGGTATCGGTATCGGTTCTGGTTACATGTTCGAAACAACATTCATCCGTGAAGCAACATCCGACCTCACAGGTGAACGTGGTTCACTCATGGGTGCAATTCAGGGACTTCTCCTTGCACAGTACGAAGTACTCCGTGAGAACGGACACTCACCATCAGAGGCATTCAATGAGACAGTAGAGGAACTTACTCAGTCACTCATGCCACTCTTTGCAGCAAAGGGAATGGACTGGATGTATGCAAACTGTTCAACTACAGCACAGCGTGGAGCACTTGACTGGATGGGTCCTTTCCACGATGCAATCAAACCAGTTGTAGAAAAACTCTATGCATCAGTTAAGTGCGGTAATGAGGCACAGATCTCAATTGATTCAAACAGTCAGCCAGACTATCGCGTAAAACTCGAGGCAGAACTCAAGGCACTCCGCGAAAGCGAAATGTGGCGCACAGCCGAAGTAGTACGTCAACTTCGTCCAGAGAACAACTAATTTATAGGTTGCAATCTAAAACAGATACATAAAAATAAGCCCCGAAAGTGTTTTGACTTTCGGGGCTTTTATCATATCATGCGCCTGTTTAGTTGAGATAGTTTTGGACTTATCGGTATTGTTGAGTGTCAACGAATGACAGACGAAAACGCAAAAGGCCAATGGTCAATGGCATTTTTGCTAATTCCCAATCCTCAATTTCCATCTACCATTGGTGAATACCATGTCCTGGGAATGGCTCTTTCTTGTTCCGTCCATAAAGACTATGTCGTAGAAGACTGTTGCTGCGGAATCGGATTTAGAATTGGCTCCGGTGGCTTCTATCTTCTCAAATCCCTTTTGCCTAATGGCATCGGCGTTTGTGTGCAGCATGGTCTTCAATACGTATCGATGTATGGGTTCCGTGGTATTGTAGCCTGCATAGTCTACGATGTCGATAAAACTGTCAACCTTCCCTTCGTAGAGTAATGTCAGGTCACGGGTGAGCACATCTTTCTGTACTGCATAAGGGTCTTCTTCGCCTTTATTGCAGGAAAGGGAAACGGCAATCAGGATACTTACGGTACAGACCTGAAATAGTATCTGAATTTGTCTTTTTGCGACTCTCATTGCTCCTACTTCTGTCTGATGAATATGTTGATGGGCGTTCCCTTGAAGTTCCAATGTTCCCTTATCTGGTTTTCGAGAAAACGTCGGTATGGCTCTTTCACGTACTGTGGGAGATTGGCATAGAACACGAATGACGGTACGTAGGTGGCAGGCAGTTGCATGCAGTATTTTATCTTGATGTACTTACCCTTGAGTGATGGCGGTGGTGTCGCTTCAATAATCGGGAGCATCACTTCGTTGAGTTTGTGTGTCGGTACTCGGTTCACGCGGCTTTTGTAGGTGTTCTTTGCTTCTTCCAGAACCTTGAATATGCGTTGCTTTGTGAGTGCAGAGCCGAAGATGATGGTGAAGTCGGTGAATGGGGCAAGTCGCATGCGTATGGTGTCTTCGAAATACTTGATGGCTTCCTTGCTCTTGTCTTCCACCAAGTCCCATTTGTTGACTACTACGACAAGTCCTTTCTGGTTCTTCTGAATGATTTGGAAGATGTTGATGTCCTGCGACTCAATTCCTCTTGTTGCATCAATCAGGAGTATGCATACGTCGGAATTCTCTATCGCCCTGATGCTTCTCATTACGGAGTAGTATTCCAGGTCTTCGTTTACCTTGTTTTTCTTGCGTATTCCGGCAGTATCTACAAGGTAGAAATCGAATCCGAACTTGTCGTATTTTGTGTAGATGGAATCGCGTGTCGTACCGGCTATGTCAGTCACCACGTTTCGGTCGTCGTTGAGGAATGCATTTATGAGTGATGACTTGCCTGCATTCGGGCGTCCCACGACTGCTATGCGTGGAATGTCTTCTTCAATGATATCCGACATGGCTTTTGTAAACTTGCTGATTACGGCATCGAGTAGGTCACCTGTACCACTTCCGGTAGAGGCGCTGATGCACATAGGGTCGCCCAATCCCAGGGAATAGAATTCTGCGCTGTAGTAACTCTGTTCGTTGGAGTCAACCTTATTGCAGCAGAGAATGGTTGGAACCTTGGCACTACGCAGGATTCCTGCCACCTGCATGTCGAGGTCGGTGACGCCTGTCTTCACGTCAACCATGAAGAGTATGACGTCGCATTCTTCAATAGCAATGAGTACCTGCTTGCGTATTTCTCCTTCGAATATGTCGTCGCTGTTTACTACCCAACCGCCGGTATCCACTACGGAGAATTCCTTGTTGTTCCATTCGCATTTGCCATATTGACGGTCACGCGTGGTACCTGCCTGTTCGCTGACAATGGCATGACGTGTCTGGGTAAGTCTGTTGAAGAGTGTTGACTTGCCGACGTTAGGTCTTCCTACTATTGCTACTAAATTTGCCATGTGGTAGTATTCTTTTAATATATGTCTTTATTGCGGATTGTATCCAAAGTTGTTCAGTTCCCTGTCTGAGTCTCTCCAGTCCTTGTCCACCTTGACGAAAGTCTCGAGGTATATCTGTTTGCCGAAGAATTTTTCCAGGGATTTTCTAGCTTCCGTAGCCACTTTTTTCAAAGCCTTTCCCTGATGGCCTATGATGATGCCCTTCTGGGTGTCGCGTTCCACATAGATGATAGTGCTGATACGTATAATCCTATCCTCTTCCTTGAAACTTTCCACACCCACTTCTACGCTGTATGGAATCTCCTTATCGTAGAACAGGAGGATTTTCTCACGTATGATTTCGCTTACGAAAAATCTGGCAGGCTTGTCGGTCAACTGATCCTTGTCAAAATAAGGTGGACATTCTGGAATCAGTTCCTTTATGCGGCGTAGTACTGCATCGATGTTGAACTTTGCAAGTGCGCTGATGGGGATGATTTCGGCATTAGGCAGCACCCCGTGCCATTCCTCCACAAGTTCGGTGAGTTTTACCTGATTGGTGAGGTCTATCTTGTTGATGAGCACTATGATCGGCACTTTCATGCGGGCCACCTTCTGCAGAAAATCTCCGTTCTTGTCAATCTTTTCCACGGGGTCGGTCACATATAGCAGTACATCGGCATCCTCAAGGGCACTTTCGCTGAAGGCGAGCATTGATTCCTGCAGTTTATAGTTGGGCTTGAGTACTCCCGGTGTGTCGCTGAACACAATCTGGACATCCTCGTCGTTGATGATGCCCATAATTCTGTGACGGGTGGTCTGTGCCTTGAATGTTGCAATGGAAATACGTTCTCCAACCAGTAGGTTCATCAGCGTTGACTTTCCTACGTTAGGATTTCCCACAATGTTTACAAAACCGGATTTATGCATAATAGTCAATTGGTATTCCAAGTCCTTCGGATTCCAAGTGTATTCCGTGAACTCTCACAACCTTTCCTTTTTTACGAAAAAAGCCAAAGGTGCCGTAAATGCACCAATGGCTATGATTGACAACCATCCCTTCCGTATCCTTGCTTATTTCCTAAGAAACGGAGTGGGGATGAGGCCGTAAATTAAATTGCTTCTTCCTTGACGATAGCAACCTTACCTCTGTAGTAGCCACATGCTGGGCATACTGTGTGGTAAACATAGAATTCGCCGCAGTTAGGGCATACTGCCAATGTTGGAGCAACTGCTCCGTCATGAGTTCTTCTTTTACGTCCTCTGGTCTTACTTTGACGTCGTTTTGGATGTGCCATAATTTTTTTTATTTATTCGATTTAACTTTTAACTTTCATTCTCGTGTTCTACTCATTCATCGTCTTCGCTGTCTTCACCGCTTCGGGCGGAAAGATGCTCGTTGAGTCGGGCAATCATAACTTCATCACAGTTCCCAGGTTCGTGAATCAGTTTCAAAGGCATACTGAGTACGATAAACTCGTAGATAAAACTGGCAATGTCAATTTCGCTTTCCTTTTCAGGAACGGTTACTGCATCACCTTCGTCGGAATATTCATTGCCTAACTTCACAGCGAGTCTGTCTGTCGTATCAATCCGCAATTCGATATCGGCAAGACATCTGTCGCATGGAGCATAGACTACTCCTTCGGAATGTATGGTAAACTGGAATGCAGAGCGCTGGCTTCCCATGACCTGGACCGTTGTATGGAGCAGTCCGCGTTGGATAATCCCATCAATCTGCTGAAAGAAATCATCAGTCAACTCATATTCGAATGTTTTACCATCGATATCCCTACTGAGCAAATCTATTCTAAATCCGTTTTTTACCATTTGGAGCGCAAAGGTACGAATTTTAATGATAAATGAAAAGGAAAATCGATTATTTTTGAATTTTAGGTACAGAAAAACTGGTTTTGTGATAGATATATGAGTTTAGAAGGGGGAAAATGTGAGTCAACGAGGCTACAAGTCTACGAGACAACAAGTCAACGAGTCAACAAGTCTACAAGTCTACGAG
>JAKSJB010000018.1 GCA_024398475.1 Bacteroidaceae bacterium
TCAGCACTTGCCTCATACTGCTTCTTCGACAACAAACCGGAGGCACTCAGGGGGGGGTATGTAGAAGAGTCAAAACAGCTTTGTTTGTTCTAATCTTATCCCGAACTGGCGTGAATTAAGTAAACGGTGGCATAAGAAACAAGCAGTATCGTGCAATCTTCTACTATGATGAGCCTGATGCTACTCCTACTACTTCTCTTGCTATGTAAAAAGTTAAAAGCAAACGCGAGGAAGGAAAAGCAAATACCATTGTATCAGATGTCATTAGGGTATGAAATTTCCTGATGCCAAAGAAAAGAGAAAAGAGAGAAAAATAGGTATAGGGGGTATATGAGTCATAGGGATTATTGAAAAAAAACTATAACAAATATAAACAAGAAAGGATGCAGCGAATTTGCTGCATCCTTTCTTTGTTTATAGTTTCTCCTTTATTTATTTTTCTCCTTATTTATTTTTCTCCTTATTTACTGTGGGAGGTTGAGGTACCAGTTGGATGGTGTGGAGAGGCGGTTGAGGAGATTGTAGTCTGGGTTGCGTACGTCCTTGCGCTGGGCTACGCGGACGGCGAGATAGCTTGGGTCGTTGCGACGGAGGGCTATTCGCATGAGGTCGTAGTAGCGGAGACCTTCGCCTGCTGTTTCAAGGGCTGTTTCGTCTATGATCTTGTCTTCGACGAAGAGGATGGAGTCTTGGAGTGTGGTGCAGGTTGCAGGGATGGCGTAGAGGGTGTCGGCATAGACGTCGCCACAGCCACGTGCGTGGAGTCCCTGGGTGTTGGTGCGGGTGAAGTTGGCTGGATTGAAACTGATGAGGTTTCCGGCACGGTTACGCTCGCTCTCGCTGAGGTACATGGCGTTGTTGTCGTTGCAGAGTCCGTACTTGAGGACTGCAAAGGCTGATTCTGGGAATCCTGCCCGGTTGAGTGCCTCGGCGTAGCGGAGGTATATTTGTGCGATTCGATAGAGCCCTACCCTTCCGCTGAGTGTCTTGCTGAATGTCTGACGGTACTTGTTGTAGGTGGTGTTGGTGATTCCGGCTGTGTTGAGGTCATAGACCTGGGAGAGTCGGAGGTCGCCGAAGTAGGATTCGCTCTTGACAAAGAGGGTGTCGGGCGGCGTGATGGTGTCGCGCAGTTCGGTGACTGGGTCGGTATATACCATGGTGTAGGTCTGCGACTTGCTGAGGTTGAGGTAGTAGTCGGACTTGGTGACCTGGTAGTAGTAGTTGTTCTTCTCTGTGGAGTTGAAGATGTCTTCGAGTTCGCTGACGTTTCCTTCGTACTCGTCTTCTGCCATAACGATGGCTGCCAGATGACTTGTGGTGGTTGATGTGTAGCTGTCAATGATGCCACGGAACTCGAAGTCTGTCCAGGTTACGGATCCGACGCCCAACGGTCTTGGACTGTCGCGGTGGTTGAGGTAGTCGTGGTAGTAGTTGGCTGCATCGGAATAGTGTCCTGCCCAGAGACAGAGGTCGCCGAGGAGTACGCGTACAGGAAGGAAGCTCTGTGTGGTCAGGTAGTCGGGGAACTTGGTGTCTACATAGGGCTTGAGGTCGTCGATGAAATAGTTGCATATTGCTTCTATTCCCAATGACTTGTGGGCTGATGGGTAGGCGTCCTTTTCGGTGAGGATTGGTTCGGTGAAGAACGGTACTTCGCCGTAGTTGAGGGCGAGCTGGAGGTAGGTCCATGCACGGAAGGAGTGTACGGCTGCTATTTCCTTCGAGAAGACTTTCTCGCCTCGCTTGGCGAGGAGGGAGTCGGCCTTGGCGATGAAGTAGTTGCAGTTCTGGATTACTGCGTAGTAGTCCTTTGGCTGATTGTATGGGTTCTTACCGAATGTGGGGTCGAAATTGGCGATTGCCTGGAGATTGGTGTTTGCCTCTGGTGTGAGGACGGTGAGGTCGCCGCGCAATTCGCCGAGCAGTACTGTGCGGTCTGCCAGTGCCTGCATCTTGCCGAGGATTCCGGCTACGGAATAGACTGTGTCGTTCGGACTGTCGAGGTGATAGTATTCTTCATACTCTACGAGCGAGGAGTCGGCTTCCGTACATGATGACAGTGTGCTCAGAGCCACTCCCAGGATGGGGAGGGCGAGCATGGTTGCTATGGTTGTCTTTATTGTTTTCATTGCTGTTGAGGATTAGAGGTTGATCTTTACTCCGAGTGAGAAACTGCGGCCGGCTCCTACGAGTCCTGTGTCGATACCCATGCCGATGACTGAGTTGGATGCGCTGAACTCTGGATCACTTCCAAGGTACTTGGTGAAGGTGAGGAGGTTGTTGGCGCTTCCCCAGATGGTGAGTCCCATGAGGTAGGTGCTGCGTACTGGTATGTCGTAACTGAGGGTCACGTTGGAGAGCTTGAGATAACTGCCGTCCTCTATCCAACGGTCGGAGAAGCGACTGTTGCCCATTGGGTCGAGGTATGTGGCGCGTGGCATGTCGGTCTGCTGTCCTTCATAGGTCCAGCGACGGAGCTGGGCGGTGGTCTGGTTGTAGAATGTGCCGCCTGACTCTACTACGCTGCGTGGGTAGTTGTAGAGGTCGTTGCCCAATGAATACTTGAAGTTGACTCCGAGGGTGAAGTGCTTGTAGGCGAGTTTGGTGAAGAGGGTTCCGTAGATGTCGGGATTTGGATCTCCGATGACAGTCATGTCTTCGCTGTTGATTTCATGGTTGCCGTCGAGGTCTACGAACTTCATGTCGCCTGCACCGAAGTTCTGTGCTATGCCGTTTTCGGATACTTGGTAGAGTCCGGCTGCCTTTGCTTCCTGGCTTGTGCTGAAGACTCCGTCTGTGCGGTAGCCATAGAAGAGGTTGGCTGACTTGCCTTCGGCGGAGATGATGTTGGCTCCGTAGATGGTGTTGAGTATCTGTCCGTCGTTGCCTGGGAGTCGCTCGATGCGGTTCTTATAGTGTCCCATGCTCATGCCGAGTTCCCACTTCCAGTCCTTGCTGCTGATGAGCTTGCCACGGGCTGATACGTCGAAGCCTTCGTTGGTGAGGCGTCCGTTGTTGGTCCAGTTGGCATCGAGTCCGGTGAGGTATGAGAGTGAGTTGAGGGTGAGCAGGTGGTATGTGTTGCTGCGGAAATAGTTGACTCCGAAGAAGAGGCGGTTGTTGAACGCTGCGAGTTGGAGACCTGCCGTGAGGCGTGCCGTGGTTTCCCACTGGAGGCGTGTGTTGCCGATGTTGCCGATGGTGAGACCGCTGATGTTGCCGAATACTCGCTTGGCTACGAAGTAGGTGCGGTTGGCATTGCTGTCCATATCGTCGTTTCCTGTGAGGTCGAAGCCTACGTTGAGCTTGAGGTAGTCTACGCTTGGCATGCGGAACCAGTCTTCATTGCTGATGACCCATGCGGCTGTGGCTGATGGGAAGAAGCCCCATGCGTAGTTGCCTATCTTGATTCCGTCGGATGCGTCTTTTCCGAACTTGCTGTCTCCGTTCATGCTGATGCCTGCTGAGAGGTAGTAGCGCTCACGGTAGTTGTAGTCGGCTGTGAGGTAGTAGTTGATGTCTACGCTCTTGTCCTCGATTCCGTCTGTGGTCTTGTTGTTGAGTGAACTGGTCATACTTGCCGTCTTGTCGTTGGTGGAGTTATAACCGGTCTGGGAATTGAGTGTGTATGAGCTGTTGAGGTAGCGTACTCCTCCGCGGAGATTGAGCCAGTGGGCTCCGAAGCGGCGCTGGAAGGTGAGGTAGGAGTCGGACATCACGTCGATCTCGCGTGCTGAGAGTGCTGATGCACGGTTCTTGACTACTCCGATGCCTTCGATTTCGAACTGTGGTACTCCTGTGAGTGGGAGGTAGTAGTTCTCGTCGGTGTTGATGAGGCGGAAGGAGAAGTGCTCGAAGAAGGAGAGGTAGCGGTTGATGCGCCACTGTGGTGTGATGGCGAGGTCTATCATACGGTTTCCGAAGTCGTTCTTGTTGTCGCCTTCTCCGTTCTTGAGTATGCTGAGTGGGTTGGCGAGTGAGTTGTGCCAGTTGTCGGTAGGCAATACGTCGGAGAGGAAATCGTCGGCTCCTGCGAGATAGGTTGAGAGGTTTCCGTTGGTGTCGTATGCGTATGGGGAGAGGAACGGTGACTTGATGAGTGAGAGGAAGCCCGGGGAGGAGATGATTCCGTAGTTGCCGGTCTTGCTCTTGCTCTGGTACTGGGCTCCGTCGTCGCGCATGTTGCGGGTTACGTCGCTGTAGCTGGCATCGAAGCGTACGTCGATGTTGCGGGCGAGGATGATGTCACTGTTGAGACGGAGGTTGAAACGGGAGAAGGAGTTGTTCTTCAGCGTTGATTCTCCGTTGGCGTATCCTACTGAGAGGTTGTAGTTGGCTACGTCGTCTCCTCCCTGTACGTTGATGCTGTAGTTCTGGGTGAAGGCTTCGTCGGATACGAGTGAGTTCCAGTCCGTGTGGTTGTGATACATATTATAATAATAGTAGTTGGAATCGGTCTGGAGGAACTTGAAGGAGTTCTTCTTGGTTCCGGTGCTTCCTATCAGTTCGCTGGCGTAGATGCGGTACTGCTCGGCATTCATCATGTCGAAGGTTCCGGGTGCGAGTTCGTAGGATCCGCCGAGACTGACGTCGATCTTGGTGGCCATGCTCTTGTTGCGCTTGGTCTCTATGACTACTACTCCGTTGGCTCCCTTGGCTCCGTAGAGGGCGAGGCCGTTCTTGAGTACGGTGATACGCTCGATGTCTTCTACCATGAGGTTGCCCAGGGTGTTGTTGAAGAAGCCGTCGTGGAGCGACATGGAGTTGTACTCCATTGGGAAGATGGTTCCGTCGACTACTACCAGCGGCATGGCGTTGGAGTTGAGTGAGTTGAGTCCCTGAATGAGCATCATGACTCCTTCTGCTGGGGCTGCGCTGCGGGATACTGCCATGAGGTCGCCGCCAAGACTGCTCTGCAACTGGTTGTCGATGGTGAGGTCGTTGTTGTTGTATGTGACATTGGCTGTCTTCTTGGTGGTACCGGTGGTGCTGGTTGAATAGATGTCGGTGAACTTGTCGCTGTACATGCGGGCGAGTGGCTGGCTGCCGCCTGCCTTTACTGCCTGCTGAAGGAGATTGTAGCCTTCGGCTTGGAGGATGATGGATGTGACGTAGGTACTTGCCTTGAGGGTGTATTCTCCGTTTTCATCGGTCATCGCTGAATGGGAGTTGTCGTTGTAGCCTGTAACTCGTACTCCGGATGCGGGGAGTCCTGTGGATGCGTCTATGACTTTACCCCTTATCTCCTTGGTGTTGCTGATTATCTGTTTCTGACTCTCAGCTTCCTGGGCATTGGTGGTGAGTGTGAACGTTGATGCCAATGCCAGGGCTATTGTTATTCTATATACTGTTTTCATGAGGTAAGCCGTTTAGTGTTTTTTATTTTCATTGGGTACTGTATCGACTGGCTTGAGATATACGCAGTCGAGGTACATTTCACGGGAGAACTTGGTTTCGCGGTTGGTCATCTTACATGTGAGTGTAAGGGTGACTGTCACGTCTTGCTGCTCGTAGTTGCAGGTTGGCAGGGTGACGCGTCCTACATGGACGGTATCTACCTTGTATGGATCGTTGGAGATTGGGTCGTCGTAGTTGACCGTGGTCTTCGTGCCGTCCAGATTCTGATATGTGAGTGATGCTACGAACTTGTTTGGCTTGAAGTCGCGCGAGTTCTTGTTGTAAACGGTCTTTGGCAGTATCACTACGTAGATGTCGTAGGTGGCTGAGAGGGTGTTGGCTAACCTGAAGGATACGTTCCAGTTGGATGTGCTTGTCTTCTGCACGATGTCGAGGTAACCGTCCTTGGAGATGGAGTCGCCGATGGCTGTACGGTAGTTGAAGGTACAGTCTTTACTGTCAACCAATACTGACTGGTATTCTGTCTCTACTGTGATTGGACGGAAATAGAGCTGCTCCTTGGTGAAAGGCCACTTGCGCAGGTTGTAGATGGTTCCGTTGCTGCAATAGAGGGAGTCGGCTATGTAGGCGCCTGTGAGTATGCCTCCGGCATCGAACGGACGGTAGAATACGTTGTATTCCGGTTCGCGTGCGCTGTACATCGTGGAGTTGATGGAGTCCATGATGTGGTGCTGGATGTTGCGGTTGTAGTACAGGCCTTGCATGAGGGAAACGTTCTTCCAGTAGTCGGAGATGGAGTCTGCCTTGAGGATGCTGCCGTAGTTGAAGTATTGGCTTGCTTCCTTGTCGATGTCGCTCCATGTGGCTGAGTCTGGAATGAACATGAAGTATGTACTGTCCTCTGAATTGATCTGTCCGAATGTGCGGTAGAGGATGTTGGTCTTGTTCATCACGGAGTCGGAATAGACGATGAGTCCGTCTTCGATTCCGCGCTGGATGCTGGCATTTTCGTCGAGTTCATGCTTCTCGTAGTGCTTGAGGAACTTGCCGAAGTGCTTGTAGCGGCTCATGGATGTGAGTCCTTCGTAGATGTTGTAGTTGTATGGTACTTCTCTGTCAACTATGTGAAGGAGTCCGTTCATGGCTGGTATGTTGTATTCGGATGGGTTGATGGTGAACTGTGATCCGAGTACTTGCTTGTTGTTCATCATGAGGATTGGACTGCCTTCTCCGTCCATTTCGGCATTGAAGAGGGTGTGGGCTATGTGATTTCCGAGGAAATGGAGACCTACCATCGAGTCGCCTTGCTGGGTGAGACAGTCCTTCAGCAAGGAGTCGCAGTTGAAGGTGCCGTTCTTTGGTGCCCATACGGTGAGACTTTGGTCGGCATCCAGCAACTCTGCATAGGTGATGGGTGTGGTGTGGTTGTTGTTATATACGTGTGCTGTCTCCAGGACACGGAGGAAATCACTCAGTTCGCTGTTGGACTTGATGAGTTCCAGCAGGGACTTATCGGACGACATGCGCTGTTCGTCGAAGTGGTCGTCCCAGGTGTCGGAACATGAACTGAACAGTCCACCGACAAGCGGAAGTGCCAGAAGTCCGGTGATTGTTATTTTATGTATTCTTTTCATATTGTTTTTCTTTTTGTTGATAGGAACCAGAGGGGTTTCGTTTTTTCGAGATTTCGATTCTTCGAGGTGTCGAGATTTCGGATAGTCGAGATTTCGGGGTTTCCGGAATCAACTCCTCTGGTTGCTATTGATTTTAGTGAGTGTCCTCTGCTTTTTCGCCATCGTAAACGCTCTTTGGACATAATTCGAAATAGTTGATTGGCAACTCTGCCTGTGGGTTGTCGTTCACAAGTCGGATTCGTACCCAGTATTCCTTGTCTGGTGACATGGTCTGGGTGGTGAGAATCTTACGCAACTTTCCGTTGTTGTCACGGAGGTTATTGGATGCGCCTTGCAACCATGTGTCCATTTCCTTCATGTAGCCACGGTTGTGCATTGCCTTGTCGATGGCACGGTTGGCATCTTCGTCGCCTGCTACGTCGGCTACCCATCCGATGGTTGGGTCGCCTCCGTAGATACGGAAGTCGATTGGAATTCCCATTGGCTTGAGGTTGCCTTTCTCTCCGAAGTATACCTGTACGACTCCTCGGCTCTCATGTGCTCCGTAGGCAAATCGTACTTCGTAGGTGTTTTCGGGTACTGGTGGGAGCTTGAAACTGATGTCGAACTGTCCGGTGAAGTCTACGCAGTCCTGATATGTGGCATTCCATGTGCTGCGGTTGCGGAGGTTGAGGTTAGGGTTCTGTCCGTGGAAGTCCCAGCCTTCTACTACCTTGAAACCTGTACAGTTTTCTGAGCCGCGGGCTCCGCAGTTCATGAACTCTGGTGAGAGGGTTACGGCATCGATGCGGATGCGGTCGTTGAAGACTACGTCGCGGGTCTGCACGTTGTAGGTGAGTATGTTGTCGATGTAGTGGTAGATTCCGTTGAGTGCCTGCTGGTCGACCTGGCCGATTTCTGATGGACTGTAGACCTTGATGCCTGGTACTGTGGCACGGGTGGCTACTCCCTTACGGTTGATGAAGAGTCCGGCTGATGGTGAACTGAACTTGATGATGGTTCCTGGCATCAGCGTGGTGAACCAGTCGGTACAGTCAATCTTGTTGGTTACGGCGCAGTCGGTCTTGAGGTTGACTCCGTTCATGTCGGTTACTGTCCAGTCGCTGTAGCCTCCGTAGTATGGAAGGAGGTGGTAGGATACGAATCGGTTGAGCGGATTCTTTCGGTTGGTCCAGTCTTCGTCGTACTGACCTGCATCTTCCGGATAGACTTCATCGTATACTTGCTTGGCGTATGCCTTGAGGTCGTCGAGGTTGTTGATGCCATTGGCTGCATAGATGGAATCGGGCTCTACGAAGGCGCTGTAGCGCTTCATTCGCTTTCCTACCCAGTAGCAGAGGTGCTGCTCGGTTCCGCCACGGGTGATGTAGTAGCCTTTGTTGACTGAGTCTTCACCGCAGGTGTAGCTCTCGTCGATATACTCGTAGAGGGAGTCTGCCATTCCTGTCAATATCAGGGCTGATGAGAAGAGGGATACTTCTGGGTTTGCAATGATCAGTTCGGGCAGGTACTGGCTGCTTGGACGGATGATGCTGCTGAGTGTGTGTACCACTCCGTTCTCTACTGAGTCGTCGCGTACGACGAGTTTTGACTGCTTGTTTACATAATATATAATGTTGTTGCCGTTGTTGACGTCGCTGTCGCATGAGAAGGTGAGATAGCGGTCGTTCATGTTGGCTGTCGGGAAGTTTCCATCGTGAAGGTCGGATGTGAAATATGCCTTCTTGATGATGTGGTTCCATGCTATGGTGTCGCATTCAGCTTTTGTCAAGTCTTCTACTGATGTCTTTCCCATGCTGTGGAGGTATTCGTTGATTGCCTCGTTGGTTGGTGCGAGACATGTGTATGTTCCGTAGGTTGCCATCATGCCGTAGAGACCTGATCTGTGGAGTATCTCTACAAACTCACTGAACATCTCAGGACGATTGTCCAAATAGTCAGAAACCATTTCACCGGTGAAGGTGTAATAGTTCTCTGCATCAGGATCATCCGAACATGACGTGAGGGTCATTGCTAACGGACAGCAGAGCAACGAGAGAACTGCTATTGTTACTGATTTTATAGATTTCATTGTTTTGAGTTTTTTTGTTGGTTGTTTTCTTTTGTTGGTTGTTCCCCTTTTGAGAATATTTTGCGGAGGCATAAGGAACGGGAGGTCCCTGATTGCGGGTTCCGCCTGGGGAAACTGTATTGCTTACTTCTTGAATGAATCGTCGAGGATGTAGGCTGGGTTCTGGCTCAACTGGGTGTTGACTTTCAGTTCCTGGCGGTTGTATGGGAAGTAGAGGGCATCGGCTGATGAGAGCTTGATGCGGATCTGACTTGAGTTTTCCTCGAATTTTGGCAATACTTTCTGAATCATTCGGTTGTTGTCGCCTTCACGACGGCAAAGCCTTACGAAATCGAACCAACGCTTGCCTTCAAACATGAATTCACGCTGACGTTCATCGAAGATCAGGTCTTCCATGGTGATGCGGGAACCTGAATAGTCGCCGTACACGAGGGTGTCAACGGTTGAGATTCGCTTGTTGTTTGCTCGCTTCCAGATGGCGCTGACGCATGAGAATGCCTTGCGGTAGTGCTGGGTCTGTTCGGCTGAGATTGTGTCGGTTGGTACTATGTTGCCGGCGAGTTCTACTTCGGCTTCTGCCTTCATGAGAAGTACATCGCTGAAACGGTAGATTATCCAGTTTGCCATGTTTTCATCGTTGGATGAATGGTTTACTGTCGGTGCTGCTCCGGTTGTTGTGGATGTACGGAAGGATACGTCTTCGTATACGTATTTTGTTATATATACCTTGCTTGACTCTTCTCTCATGTTTTCAAGAAAACGGCAGTCGGTCTTCTTGAAGTATGTGTTGTTGCCACTGATGGCTTCATTGATGAGATATGATGGGGCTGCAATCTGTCCGGCTGTGTTGGAGGTACTTCCGTAGAAATTGCCTACGGAGGAGTTGCTTACGGACTGACGCTCGATGAAGTTTAGTTCAAAGATGCTTTCGAGGGAATTGCCTTTTCCGAATATCTCGTTGTAGGTGTTGCCTGCATTGGTGCTTCCTGACGGACATTCGCTGATGAGGGGGTATTCTCCGTAGAGCTCGAGGGTCATGCTGGATGGATTTTCTTCCAACTCTTCGTCATAGATTTCCTTCATGTGACTGATGACCTTGTCGCAGTTGTCGATACATGCCTGGTAGTTGCCTTTCCAGAGGTAGAGGTCGGCAAGGAGGGAGTATGCTGCCCAACGGGTGATGCGGGTGGTGTTCTCTATGCTTTTTTCTCCGTAGGAACGTACTGCATTTTCCTTTACTGCCTCTACGTCGGTGATAAGGCTGTCGAGTATGGCATCGAACTTTGTGGCTGGTGCCATGAATTCGATGTTGTCATCGATGGATGGCTCTGTCACATAGGGTACGTCGCGATATGCTCGAATAAGATAGAAATAGCAGAGGGCACGGAGTACTGTCACTTCTGCCATGGTGGCACGGAGTTCGGAGTCCGTGAAGTTTGGGTCTATCTTGTTTACTTCGGGGGCATAATGCAATACTGTGTTGCATCGGTTGATGCATTGGTAAAAACAGTCCCACTTGGTATAGGAATTGGTTTCCAGAATGTTTTCCTTCAATATCTGAAGGATATCGTTGGGGGTACCGGATCCGTTGGTCATGTTGTCGCTTCGGAGTTCGCCCCATACTATCATTCTGCTGATGCAGTCGGAATTTTCCAGTTGGGCGTAACATCCATTTACTACGCTGTAAACGTCGGCTTCCTCTGTCCAGAAGTTCTCCAACACGATGTCGTTGGTCGGAGTGATGCTCAGGAAGTCCTCACACGAAGTAAATGACAAAGCCAACATCAAGGCAGATATGCTTCCCAGTACTTTCTTTGTACATGAATATATTGTCTTCATAATGTTTTTTGCTTTTTGTGATTTACGATTTTTTGATTATCAGAATTGAATGTTGAGACGGAGTGTGTATGTGCGTGGACGTGGGGTACGGGCGTTGTCCATTGCTACGTTTCCACGACTTGGCATTACTTCCGGTTCACATCCTGAGTAGTTGGTCAGACAGAAGAGGTTCTTGGCTGTGAGGGAAAGGTTGATGTTTCCGATGCCGAACTGCTTCAGACTCTTTGGATCGAATGAGTATGACAACTGGGTGTAGTTGAGGCGGATGAATGATCCGTCTTCTACGAAGCGGTCGCTTCCGAGATAGTTGTAGCCGTCTTGGTAGAGGGCACGTGGAATTGGTGCGATGTCACCTTCTACACGCCAGCGCCAGTTGACTGCCGTACTCTGGTTGTTGTTGTTGTACATTGATTCTGCGTTCATGCGGGCTCCGTTGACAATCTTGTTGCCGTAACGGAAGTTGAACTGGTTGTTCCATGTCCAACGTCCCCACTGAAGACGGAATCCACATCCTCCGGTAATCTTAGGGAGTGAGCTTCCGAGATATACGATATCGAGTTCGTTGATGTTTCCGTCATGGTTGATGTCTTCGTACTTGGCATCACCACCCTTGAACTCGTAGATTCTTGTGTTGTCGTTGTTGTTGTAGCAGAATACCATAGGTACTGTAAGTCCGTACTTGTCGACGATGACATTGCCTTCGGCATCGCGTGCTACTGGTGCGTCTGGTCCGCTTACGCCTGGTATTTCTGTTGGTGAGTACTTGGAATACTGATATACGCCCTTGTAGCGGAATCCGTAGATGGAACCGTATGGGTTATAGAGCTGTACTCGGCTGAGGTAGGATCCGTTGCTGCGGCTGAACTCGCCGTTCATGTTGGCAAGGACTGTTGGGTCCATGGATGTGAGTTCGTTGCGGTTGTTGGCAAAGGATACGTTGAAACTTGCGCTGAACTTACCCTTCTTGATAATCTGGTTGGCATTGATGTTGAATTCCCAACCGTTGTTGCGCATGCTTCCGAGGTTCTGCAATGAGAGTGCTGAGAATCCTGTGCTTGATGAAATTGCACGGTTTGGCATCTTCAGCTTGGATGAACTCTGGGTATAGATGTTGACGTCTCCGGTGAGCTTGTTGTCGAAGAGTCCGAAGTCGAATCCGATGTTCCATGACTGCTGTTCCTCCCACTGAAGGTTGCTCAGACGGATGTTGGCTGGATAGATACTTCCGTTGTCGTTGTAACTTGTGCCGTTTGAGTACTTTGAATAGTAGAGGTATTCACTTCCTGGTGCACGACCTGAGATACCCCATCCTGGACGGATGGACAGCATGTTGAGCCAACGGAGTTTTTCCATCCATGGTTCGTCGGTGATGTTCCAACGGAGACTGACTGCCGGGAAGTTACCCCAACGGTTGTCGTCACCGAACTGGGTGCTTCCGTCGCGTGAGAGTGTGAAGTCGGCGATGTACTTGCCCTTATATGCATAGTGGGCGGAGAACAGCATGTAGATGCTGCGCCACTGACCTGTGCCTGTGGACATGTTGTTGATGATACCGTCGGCTGTGGTACTTGTGATGGTGCCGTGTGGAAGTCCGTAGATGGAGTTGTCCTGACTCTTACTGTTTCCGTCGGTCAGCTGGAACTGCAGCATGCTCTGGAACTTGTGGTCTTCATTGTTGAAATGTGGAATGAAGGTGAGTCGGTGGGTTGTGGTCACGGCTGTACTCTTGTTGCTGGATGCTGATGACTTGTTGTTGTCGGATGAATTCCAGCCTGATGTGACGAGACTTGATGGGTAGAAGGAATCATCGTACTTGTTGAAGATGTTGAAGATGATCTTTCCTTCGTAGTTCAACTGTGTCTGGTCTTCTTCGAAGCCGAGCAGCTTATAGTTGAGCTTGAACTCTGGCGTGATGGTGTAGGATGACTGTTCCTTGGATGCTTCGTAGGCAAGTGCGATTGGGTTGACCAAATTGTACTGCGAATTACGGAGTTCTGTTGAACAGTCGCCGAGCATATGATAATAATAAGGTGTGTCATTACCGTTTGCGTCCTGTTCGTAGATGCTGAGGTTTGGCATCTTCTGGTAGGCTGTGCTCAACAGGTCACCGTAGTTCATCTCGTTGTCGGTGTATACGAAGTTGAAGTTGGTGGTTACGTTGATGCGGTTGCTGACGAAGTAGTCGAATGCTACGCGTGTGGAGAATCGCTGGAGCTTCTGGGCGATGATGGAACCTGTCTGGTGGTCATAGCCTGCACTGACACGGAACTGTGCCTTTTCTCCACCTCCGGTGAGGGAGATGCTGTGCTGCTGCATGAGACCGTTGGTCTTTACTGCCTTCATCCAGTCGGTATTGTTGTTGTACTGTTCGTATTCAGAGAATGATGGATCGTAGTTGAACTCGATGATGTCGGATGCTGCGTCACTCAGTTTTGGATTGAAGTAGGCTTCCTTCATGAGCATGGTGTACTGGTCTCCGTTGAGCATGCGCATTCCGTCGGGCTGGTGGGTGAGTTCGGCACTGTAGGAGTACTGTACTCTGGTCTTTCCACGCTGACCGCGCTTGGTGCGGATTTCGATTACACCGTTTCCTCCTCGTGAACCCCAGATGGCTGTTCCGGCTGCATCCTTGATGACTGTGATGCTCTGGATATCGTTAGGGTTGACGTTGAGCAATTCTGCAAACTGGTCTTCTGTGGCGTTGTTGTAGTCGAATCCGTTCTTGTAGTCGGATTCAAATACGTTTCCGTCGACTACGATGAGTGGTTCGCTGTTGCTGAAGATACTGCTGACACCACGCAGACGCATTGTTGTTCCGGCTCCGAGGTTTCCGGAATTGGCGATGATGTCGAGACCGGAGATACGACCTTGGAGTGCTTCGTCTACAGTTGTCATGGATAGTCCTTCGAACTCTTTCATGTCGATTGTCTGACTTGCCATTGAGAGTTCTCGTTCAGGTATTGCAAGTCCTCCCATTGCAGGGGTTATCTTGGATGCCTTCACTACGACTTCCTTGATCTGTGTGTTGCTGCGGAGACGTATCTTGTAGGTGGTTCCCTTGATTGGAATTATCTGTGTTTCATATCCTACGTAGGATACGCGGAGCTTGTCCTTTGGATTGTTGATGCGGAATGAGAAGTTACCGTTGATATCTGTAACTCCATGTGCTACGATACGGTTGGCTGCATCTATTTCCACGACGTTTACCATCATCAGTCCTTCGATGTCGTCGCTCACGTTACCGCTGATCATGTCGCCTGCCTTCTGGGCACGGAGTGATGATACGGATAACAGCATCAGCATGATGCAAAGGATTGACTTTCGGCTATTGATTGTACTTAGCATATTGTACATTATTGATTTGTGTTTCATTGCTTGCCTCCTTTCCTGTAATTGAGTACTCCGTCTATCTGATGTACTACGGCATATGAACTGGTATAGAGCTGGGATGCTTTTGTGGCATCGGCTGCGTCATATTGGTATTCGCGTGCCTGAAGATTGTAGAGGCCTGGCTTCTTTGTTACGTGACGGGTGTTGCCGGATTCGTCCTTGATGGTTATTCCTGAATTGTCGGCATTGGTTGTCACCTTATAATATGAGAGGTTTTCATCCTCTATCTTATAGGCTGATGTTTCGTAGGTTCCTGAAACATTTCCCTGACCGATGTAGGTTGAGTTGTCCTGTATATGGTACTTGAGGAACAGTTCTATCTCGTGGGTAAGACTGTCTACTCGGTCGTCATCGCCGTCTTCTTCTGCCTGTGCTACCATATCCCATGTTGGGAGCTTGCCTGCCTTCTGTTCTGCAGCGATGGCGTCGTTGGTTGGAACGTATACTGTGTACTGGAAGGTGTTGAAGAGGCTGATGTTGTTGCTTGCACATCCGTGCTGGTCGGTACCGATTACGTGCTTGTTCTCAAGGTACTGGCTGCGTTCGAGCAGTTCCCAGAATGCGCTGAATTCTTCGTGTTCAGCCAGGATGTCGCTTACTGCCTTGCGGGTTGTCATGATTGGCTCTTCATCGAGGATATAGGTCTTACCGTTACCTTTTCCGTTGGTTTCCTTGGTTTGGTCATATATCTCTGCTACTGCCAATTCCTTGTTTCGGTCAATCTGCATTGTTCCCTGTACTGTCATGCCGTGAATTCCTGACTTGGCATTACGTACCCGGATGGTGCTACCGCCCTTGGTTCTGTAGTATTCGTTTCCGTCTTCTACGTTACCGATTACGATATGTGTGTTGAGGATATCTTCCAGACGGTTTCGTATCTGTTCATAGGATGCTTCGGAGATGGAGTCTGTGACTTCTCCTTTTTCCGTGTCATAGTTCCAGATACTTGCCCATACGCGCTCCCGGTCGGATATGGCTGTTGGGTCGTAGTGGAAACGGAAGAGTTGTGTGCTTGTCTTTCCGTATGAACATGGGTCGATGTATTCGAGACATCCCTTGTTGGTTGGAATGAACAGGCTATAGTATGAATTCTGTGAATTGAGGTATACGTCGTAGCCGCACTGTTCGATTGCCCAGTTGAATATGCTCATCTTTTCATTGATGAGTGCTGGGAAACTGACTGATACGTATGCTACTGGGTTGAAGACTACGTTGGTGAGGTATATGGCTCCGTTGCATGCCATCCATACGCTGTCGACATATTCTTCGGCAAGTCCCATGGCATCGTTGGCATCGTCGAGTACTGTCTCAAACTTGCTTGGTACGGAATTGACCAGGGAGTTGAGCATGTTGACGTTTATCATCTTGGAGATTACCTTGTCGGGCACGTTGTCCCATGTTCCGTAGTTGTCGCGGAGTACCTTTCCTCCTCCGTTTTCCCAATAGTCCTGAAGGGCCTTGTTGGTTGGTACGAGCATTACTCCCATATTTTCCTGCAATGCTACGTTTTCTGCCTTGCCGGCATTGGTCTGGGAGTAGTATTCGTTCCATCCTGGATCGAACTTCAGTTTTCCGTTGACTGCTTCTTCATTTGGAGTCATATTGAGTTCCAAGCCGTGCTGGCTGCGCTCTGAGAAATATCGCTTCTGGAATACTGAGTCGTAGTTGGTGTTGTACAGACGGTTGTACTCGCGGGTTGCTGTTTCGTTATAGTATGGAGCACAGTAACGGTCGAGCAACTTGGCATACATGGAGGTCTGTGGCTTGTCGTTGATGAGCTGTGCCATGTTGGTCAGAGGGGTCATCACTTCTGCCATGCGATGGATGAATCCGTTGGAACACTTGATGTTCTGTTCTACCATCTTGATTCCGTTTACATAGGCTTCGCCTCGCTGATAGCCTTCTTCGCCTTCCGATACATTGAACAGGAAGTTGCAGTCATCGACTGTAATGCGCTGGTTTGTGAGGAAGGCATCGATGAAGTGTACCATTGGGGCTGAGGTCATATCGGTGAGACAAGGGATTGTCTTGTCTTCATCACGATAGTACTTCCAGAATGGATTGTCTGGCATTACGGTTGGGGACATGACCTGTACGGAGTCGTAAATTGACGAGGATGTCATACGACGCATACAGTCGCCTTCGATAGGTCCCTGGCTGCTTGAGAGGTAGGCTACCTGACAGGCATTGTTGATCATGCTGCCGTAGAGGAGCATCTTCTTCTGTGCCAATGACAGATCGCCATAGTTAGTTACACCCCAGGTGTTGTTGCGGTAGAATCGTTCGAATGCTTCGTCATCGGCAACGAACAATGTCTTACTACCTGTCTTACCTAACACCTGAGCATAGTTAAGATCGTCTATCAGACGGATGGTATTCTTGAAATTACCTTCGGTCTGTAGATAATCATAGATGCTGTTTCCGAGCCATTCAGGATCTTCCTTTCCCAAATCATAGTCCGGAGAACAAGAAGTGACAAGTCCTTCTCCCACTCCCATGAGAGGTAGTGCCAATGCCAGGAATGGCAGTGCACCTTGACTCAACTTCTTCAGAAATCTTTGATTTTTCTTCATAGGATAATTTGATAAATAGTTTAATATTGTTGTTTAAAAATCTTTTAGTTTCCTGACTTGAATAATTATATGGCAGATGCCTTAAAAACAGTACTGAAACATGCGGTATTTACATTTCATTCTGTCGTATTAAGTACACGCGCATTTTTACGTTGCAAAGATAAGGCAAAGAAGAGATTCACGCAAAGGTATCTATTTATATTTTTTTAACTCAAATTACAATTTTTTGCCTATATGTTTCATATAATATATTGTGACGGATTTTTTCGATGAATTCGTGCATTTCTCCGTTCTGACTTTATGGAAATCCTTCCGTTCCATAAACAAAGGCGCAGAGAGACCATGAATATGTACTGGAAAAAGAAGGCAAAAATCAATTGTTCATTTTTCTATTTGAAAAAAACTCTGTATCTTTGCAGAAAGAAAAGACGACGAGTCTACGAGTCAACAAGTCAACAAGTCTACGAGTCTACGAGTCAACAAGTCAACAAGTCAACAAGTCTACGAGTCAACAAGTCTACGAGTCAACAAGTCAACAAGTCTACGAGTCTACGAGTCTACGAGAGTTCGAATTTTCGATGATTCGAGGATTCGATGATTCGAGTTTTCGAGAGTCCAAGTCACCGCGCAGCCTTTTGCGTTTGCGTTTGGGTTTGCGTTCGCTTTTGCGTCTGCGTTACCTGCCAATGGCATTTTTACTTCAAAAGTCGGTTGGTAGATAATAAAATATAATTTTATTCGTTATTATTACTATATCAAGAATTAAAAGAGTACAAGGGTATATAAGGAAGATGTTCAGAAAGAGCGGCAGATTGGTTTTGCTTATGACTATTGTGATTTCCACAGTGGCCATATTGTCGTGTTCTACTCAGAAGAACACGGGACTGACGCGTACCGTTCATTCTATCAAAGCGCACTACAACACTTTCTTCAACGGACAGCAGGCGTACAAGGAAGGATATGATGCCCAGCGCAAGGGTAATGATGACAACTTTATGGAACTCATCCCTTTCTACATGACCGGCAACAAGGCTACAAGGAAACTCGGCAAGGGCAACTATGACAAGGCTATCGAAAAGTCTAAGAAAAGCATAAAGCAGCATTCTATCACTAAAAAGCCTGAACTCAGTGCGTCGCAACGGCGCAAGCCTAAGGGACAGGCTTTACTGCAACAGAGGGAATACAATCCGTTCCTATACAAGGCGTGGTTCCTGCTTGGACAGGCACAGATGCAGGAGGGTGAATACATGGAAGCGGCTTCTACCTTTGCCTATATCCAGAGGCTCTACCCTAACAAGCCTAACATTATGGCGCAGGCACGTCTGCTGGAGGCTCGATGCTATTCGGAGATGGAATGGCACTTTGATGCTGAAAATATTATCAACGAATTGCGCAGGGATAGTTTTCCTGAGAAATACGAACATGTTCGGTCGGGTATTCTTGCTGACATAAACCTGCAGCGGGGAAAGTTGGAGGATGCCATTCCTTACGTGCTTGATGCGGCAAAGCATCAGAAAGGGGCGACTGAGGCTGCCAGACTGTATTTCCTGTTGGGACAGCTCTATCAGCGGACTGATCAGAAATCTCTGGCTTACAAGGCTTTTCAAAAGGTCATTTCCAAGAATCCGCCTTACGAATTGGAGTTCAACGCTAGAATACAGCAGACTTCGGTGATGTCGCAGGGGCAGTCTAAACAGATGATTGCCAAACTCAAGCGTATGGCTAAGGATGAGAAGAACAAGGATTATCTTGATCAGGTGTATTATGCCATCGGCAATATCTATCTGGCTCAGAAAGATACTGCTCAGGCTATTGATGCATATTGTGCCGGGGTGGAGAAAAGTACACGCAGCAGCATTGAGAAAGGTATTGTGTGGCTGAACCTCGGAAGACTCTATTGGGATAAGGAGAAATTCGTAAAGGCTCAGGAGTGCTATTCCGGTGCGTTAGGTCTTTTCGACAAGGAGCATGACGACTACAAGGAGCTGGATGAGCGTTCGCATATTCTTGAAGACTTGCTGCCTCATGCTACTGCCGTGGAACTGCAGGACAGTCTGCAGACTCTTGCACGCATGGATTCTGTGGAACGGCTGAAAGTGATTGACAAAATCATTGAGGATCTGAAGAAGAAGGAGAAGGAGGAAGCACGCAAGATGGCTGATGCGGAACAGAACAAGGCGACTCAGGAGGCTCGGCAACTAAGCGGAGCTGCAAATGCGGCTAACGGCAACCGACCTAACCAACCTGCATTGTGGTACTTCTACAATCCTACTGCCGTCGCTGCCGGTAAGTTGGAGTTCAAGAACAAATGGGGAAACAGGGAACTGGCTGATGACTGGCGCAGAAAGAACAAGACGGTGTTGGCTGACAATACAACAGATGAAGACGGAGAGGTTACTGACAGTACGATGGCTGACAGTACGGCTGTTGATTCCCTGAAATCGACTGTGGAACTGACTGAAGAGCAGAAGGAAGAACTGGAGAAGATGGCTGAATATGAAGCCGATCCTCACCGGCCGGAGTATTACTTGAAGGACATTCCGCTTACTGAGGAAAAGATGGCTGCATCAAATGCCATTCTCGTGGAAGGACTTTACAATTCTGCAATTATTTATAAGGACCAGATGGAAAACTTCCCTCTGGCTGAACGTACATTCAGGCGGGTTTATTCGGACTTCCCTGACTATGAACACATTGACGAGACATACTACAATCTTTTCCAACTTTACTCACGTACTCAGGACTACGAGTCGGCTAACTCTTACAAGGAGTTGCTCTTGAGCAGTTATCCTGACAATCCGCATGCAAAACTTATCAGCGACCCTGACTTTGAATTCAAGGGAAGGTATGGCAAGATGATTGAGGATTCTCTTTATCAGGATGCTTATGACGCATACGTGAGAGATGACTTCAACAAGGTTGTGAATGATGCGGACTTGGCTATTCGTGATTATCCTGAAGGGGATAACCGTGCACGTTTCATGTTCCTACGTTCAATGAGCAAACTAAACCTCGGTGAATCGGAGCAGTTCATGTCGTCGATGCGTGAGATTGTGGAGAAATATCCAAAGAGTACTGTCAGTGAACTGGCGGGACTGTATGTAAAGGGACTTACTGAAGGTAGGTTGCTCGCAGGTGGTAAGATGAACAACGGTTCTATCTGGGAACGCCGAATCAGTTATGCCGAAGGTACTGACTCGTTGGCAGCAGACACTACTTTCTCTGATGAAAAGAACTGTGACTGGTCGTTTATCATTGCCTATGAGCACGACAGCATCAACGAAAATCAGTTGCTATATGAAGTGGCACGCTATAACTTCTCCAGTTTCTCTATCCGCAACTTCAACATTGAGATTGTTCCTGGTGAGGGCATTGATATCCTGAAGGTTAATCCTTTCCTCAACTATGATGAGGCTTATATCTATCTGCATAAACTTGTCAACGATGAGGAGATGGCCATGAAACTTGAAGGTTTGAAACTCTTCATAATTTCTGAGGACAACCTGAAGAAAATCATGAGGGGACTGAGTTATGCTGATTACTTCGACTTCTATGACAGCAACTTCGACAGGATTGGAAAACTGCAGATTGATGAAAGGGCTCTCGACGAGCCTACGGATATTCCTGATCCTGAGGAGCAGATGGAAATGGAGGAGGACGAAGAGGAGGAGTATGGTGACGGTGAAGAAAACTTTATCTTCTAACCAAAAGTTATTCAGTATGAACGGTAAACTATTGTGGGTCGATGACGAAATGGAATTGCTCAAGGGGTATATTGTATATCTTGAGAAGAAAGGCTATGAAGTATTGACTGCTACAAACGGACGCGATGCTGTGGATATGTGCAACGAGCAGTCGTTCGACATTATTTTCCTTGACGAGAACATGCCTGGACTCAGTGGGCTGGAGACTCTTGCACTTATTAAGGGAATAATCCCGACGGTGCCTGTTGTGATGGTGACCAAAAGTGAGGAGGAAAACATCATGAACCAGGCTATCGGACAGAAGATTGCTGACTATCTCATCAAACCGGTTAATCCTTCTCAGATTCTGCTTACACTGAAAAAGCACCTTCACAAGAAGGAGATAGAAAGCGAAGTGACTGATTCGTCGTACAGGCAGAACTTCCAGCAGATTTCGCTGCAGATAAACGACTCCTATTCACTGGATGACTGGAAGGATGTCTACAGGAAACTGGTGTTCTGGGAACTGGAACTGAGCAGTACGAACAGTGACATGAGCGAGATGCTGAGAATGCAGAAGGCTGAGGCTAATCAGGAATTTGCCAAATTTGTGAGGAAGAATTATCTTGACTGGATACAGGATAATGAAAACCGCCACATGATGAGTCCTGACTTATTCAAGCGCAGGCTGTTTCCTATGCTGAACAAGGGGGAGAAAGTGTTTCTCCTGGTTTTTGACAATTTCCGATATGACCAGTGGAGGGTTATCAGCAATGAATTGGCTGATGAATTTGTCATTGACGAAGAACTTTATATGAGTATACTGCCGACGGCAACGCAGTATGCACGAAATGCAATATTTGCAGGATTGATGCCGAACCAGATATCTGAAATGTTTCCAGAACTGTGGGTGGATGAGGATGAAGACGAAGGCAAGAACCTAAACGAGGCTCCTCTTATACGCACTCACATTGAACGGTATCGCCGACACGATACTTTTTCGTATTCTAAACTGAATTCGGCTAATGACAGTGAAAAATTGGTAAACCAATTCAAGTCGCTGCTGACAAACGACATAAACGTGGTTGTAATCAATTTCATTGACATGCTGTCGCATGCAAGGACTGAATCCAAGATGGTGCGGGAACTGGCGTCTGACGAAACGGCTTATAGGAGTATTACTGCTTCATGGTTCAGGCATTCGCCTGTAAGGGACTTGTTCAGGCTGCTTGCTGATACTGACTACAAGATTGTCATAACGACGGACCACGGTTCCATAAAGGTGAACAACCCTGTGAAGGTCATCGGTGACAAGAACACAAATACCAACCTGAGATACAAGTTGGGCAAGAATCTGAACTACAACGCTAAGGAGGTGTTTGAGATAAGAGAACCTAAAAAGGCTTATCTGCCAACGCCGAACATTAGTACGTCGTATATTTTTGCACAGAACGATGACTTCTTTGCATATCCAAACAATTACAACTACTACGTGAACTATTTCCGCAACACTTTTCAGCATGGTGGCATCAGTATGGAGGAAATGCTCATTCCTTTTGTCACGCTACAGAGCAAAAGACACAAATAATTGTTGCCGATTCATTTATATTCACTAACTTTGCAGACGAATAATAGCAATCATTATATTTTACTAACTAAAGACAACTACAAAAAAAACATCAACATGAAAAAAGAAATCAAGACATGGGGACTGATTGTGGTGGGACTACTTACACCATCTGTCACTGCACAGAAGGCAATGGCTCAGTCCGTGCTGTACCCTCAGCATTTTGACCTTACTGAGGTCGCATTACTAAACGGTCCGATGAAGACCGCTACTGAACTTAACGCAAAGGTATTGCTTCAATACGATGCTGACAGACTGATGACTCCGTTCGTGCGTGAGGCAGAACTTGACAGAAAGACTGACAGCAAGTATTTCAAATGGCAGGAGAAACATCCTTCTTTCGGCAACTGGGGACAGCCTGACTGGACTCTGGAAGGACATGTGGGCGGTCACTATATCAGTGCTTTGGCTTTGGCTTATGCTGCATTGGATGACCAACCTGCCAACATGACTGTAAAAACTCAGTTGAAGGAACGTCTGGAATACTGTCTGGCTATCATGAAGGACTGCCAGGATGCCTACAGCAACGACACTGAGGGACTGAAGGGCTTTATCGGCGGTCAGCCTATCAGAGATGCATGGAAGGCGATGTACAGCGGCGATGCCAACAAGTTCTACAAAGTGGGAGGATGGGTTCCTTTCTACTGCGAGCATAAGATTCTTGCCGGTCTGAGAGATGCTTACGTTTATGCTGGAAACGAACTGGCTAAGGTTATGTTCAAGGGATTGTGCGACTGGCATATTGCCCTTGTTGACAAACTGGATGACAAGACTATGCAGAGCGTGCTCAACAGTGAGCATGGAGGGGTTAATGAAACTCTTGCCGACGCTTACAGAATTTTCGGTGAACAGAAATATCTTGATGCTGCCAGGAAATTCAGCCATCAGACTATGGTTGACGGTATGTTGACTGCCAATACGACTTTCCTGAACAACAGACATGCTAATACTCAGGTTCCTAAGTATATTGGTTTTGAGAGAATTTCACAACTGAACACGGCTGATGCCAACTATCATACTACGGCTGTGAATTTCTGGAATGACGTGGTAAGCAACCGTACGGTATGTATCGGAGGAAACAGTGTAAACGAACATTTCCTCAACCAGTCGAACTATGACAACTATATTTCTCAGCCTGACGGTCCTGAGACTTGCAACAGCAACAATATGCTGAAACTGTCGGAAGAGCTCTTCGACGATACGCATGATTCTAAATATGCCGACTTCTACGAGAACACTATGTTCAATCATATCCTTTCAACTCAAGACCCTACTACGGGTGGATATGTTTACTTCACTACCCTTCGCCCACAGGGATACAAGATTTATTCTCAGGTGAATCAGGGTATGTGGTGCTGCGTGGGTACTGGAATGGAGAACCACAGCAAATATGGTCATTTCATCTATACTCATAACGGCAAGACTCTGTATGTGAACCTGTTCGTGGCAAGTGAACTCAACAACAAGGATTTCGGAATACGTCAGGAAACTCAGTTCCCTTATTCTGACAATACCTGTCTGACTGTTACAAAGAAAGGCAAGTATGCCATTGCAATACGTAAACCTAGTTGGGTTGGAGATGGTTTTGGCATTACTGTAAATGGTATTTCGGTCAGTGACGCTGAAACTGTCAACGGTTATGTAGTGATGAACAGGAAATGGAAGAAGGGAGATGTTGTCAAAGTCAATCTGCCTATGAGTCTCCGTATGGAGGAATGCCCTGGTCTAAGCGACTACGTTGCATTCAAGTACGGTCCTATTCTCCTTGCCGGAGATACTGAACTGAAAGATCTGCAGAACGAGTATGCGGGAGAAGGACGTATGGATCACTCCCCTGGTGTCCGCGGTACTCAGAAGCCTGTAAATACTTCGCCTTTGCTTATCTGCAACCGTAAGGATGTATTGGGTCTGCTCAGCAAAGGTGAGGGACTGAACTTCACTATCAAGGCTCCTGATTTTGTTCCTGCCGGTTCTCTGTTTGAAAACAAGAAGACTCTTACCCTTCGTCCGTTCTTCGGTACTCACCATACACGTTACGTGATTTACTGGTACCAACAGACTAAGGATGAGTATGAGAACAGTGACCTCGGTAAGTCGGAACAGGCAAGGAAACTGCTTGAAGACCGTACTATTGATTTCGTCGGAACTGGTGAGCAGCAGAGCGAAGCCGGTCACAAGGTGGCTTTTTCGGATGGTTCAAACAAGGGTAGTTATAACGGAGAATTCTATCGCGATGCTCAAAGGGATGGATTCATTCAATATACTCTCAGCAATACTGACGGACTGACTGAAGGACTGTCGATTATGTGTAGGTTCACTACTGCCGACAGGGGGCGTTCATGCGGTATTTATGTAGAAGGGGAAAAACTGATGGAATATAATGTTCCAGGAAGGGTTACTCCTTCCGAAAACGGATTCTTCAATATCGAAGTTCCTATCAAGGATGAACTGCTGAAGGACAAGAAGGGAAAGGCTAAGACAGAACTTACTTTCCAACTGAAGGCTGAAAAAGGTACGCTTTGTCCGGGACTTTACTTTGTGCGTCTCCTGAAAAAGGCAGAATAGCGCACATCAAGCGACACTAACAAGAAAAATAATAAAGAACAAAATGCTTAAAAAGACTAGACGACTGTTGCCCGATATTTTATGCGTGGCATTGTTTGCTGTTATTGCATTGGTTTATTTCTACCCTGCTGACATTGAAGGCAGAAGACTGAACCAGCATGACAATAACGCAGCGGACGGAATTGGAGTTGAAATCAATCAGTATCGCGACCGTCATAACGGTGAAACACCAAGATGGACGAACAGCGTGTTCGGCGGTATGCCTACCTATCAGATTTCTCCAAGTTATGACTCCACTCGTGGGATGTCATTCATAGAGAAGGCTTATCATCTGTGGCTGCCTGATTATGTGTTCTACATATTCATTTCAATGCTTGGTTTCTATATTCTCCTCCGTGCTTTTGACTTCAGGCAATGGATGGCTGCATTGGGTGCTATCGTCTGGGCTTTTTCAAGTTATTTCTTCATCATCATTGCCGCAGGTCATATCTGGAAAGTGCTGACTCTGGCTTATATTCCACCAACTATCGGCGGTATGGTGCTATGCTACAGGAAAAGGTATCTATGGGGATGTGCCGTTACTACCTTGTTTGCGACATTGCAGATTCTGTCGAACCATGTGCAGATGAGTTACTATTTCCTTGTACCTGAATTGCTTATAGTCATTTCATTTCTTGTAAACTACATTTCTAGGAATGATGTCAAGTCATGGCTGAAAGGTACTGCTGCGATTGCTGTCGCTGCTGTCTTGGCCATCGGTATCAATATCTCCAATCTCTACCACACTTACGAATATTCAAAGGATACTATGCGTGGAAAGAGCGAACTTGTGAAGCAGGGAAAGACCGAAGACCAGACTGACAGCGGACTGGAACGCAGTTATATTACTGCCTGGAGTTACGGAATAGATGAGACTTGGACTCTGCTTGTTCCTAATGTCAAAGGTGGTGCGTCATTCCCACTCAGTGCCAACGAGACTGCAATGAAAAAGGCTGACCCTACTTTGGCCAACGCTCATATTTATGATGCCTTCACTCAATATTGGGGTGAACAGCCCGGCACAAGCGGACCTGTATATGTGGGTGCGCTTGTCTGCATGCTCTTCGTTCTGTCTCTGTTCATCCTTTCCTGGAAATCACCTCTGAAATGGGCCTTGCTGATTTCTACCGTCGTATCTATCCTATTGGCGTGGGGAAAGAACTTCATGCCGTTTACGGATTTCTGTATCGACTATATTCCTATGTACAGCAAATTCAGGACTGTGGCTTCGGCACTGGTGGTAGCGGAATTCACTATTCCGTTGCTTGCCATGCTCGGACTGAAGGAATTCGTAGAACGTTGTCAGGAAAAGGAAAACAGAGGAAAAATGCTGCGTGCGCTGTCACTCAGTACAATCATTACAATAGGTTGCTGCCTGTTCTTTGCATGGTGTCCTACTGCATTCGGAGACTGTGTCAGCACAAGCGACAGGGATGCTGTTGCTCAGTATATCAATCAGGGGTATTTCGATTCTTCAATCGGAGCGAACATTCTGGCATCAATCAGCAGTATGCGTGAAGCCATGCTTACAAGTGACGCATGGCGTTCTGTATTTATCATCGTACTCGGTGCTTTCATAATGTGGCTTATCTACAAGAAAAAGAAATACAGCACCATGCTTGCTCTTGCATTGATTGCTATCTGTCTGATTGATATGTGGCAGGTAAACAAGCGCTACCTAAATGATTCCATGTTTACTCCTGATACTCGTATTACGACTAACAACTATCAGCCTCAGGATTGGGAGAAGTACATTATCGGCAAATCGGGTGACGGAAGAAACTATAGGGTTCTGAACCTTGCGGTCAGTACTTTCAACGATAATTCCACTTCATTCTGTTTCAGCAGTGTCGGTGGATATCATGCTGCAAAACTGCGCCGCTACCAGGAACTGATTGAGGAATGTGTTGCTCCTGAAATGCAGAACATTTACAAGGTTTTGTCAAGTGCTCCTCTGGACACTGTAGCAATGAGGACTGCTGCTAACCCTGGATATCCTGTATATGACCTCAGTCATGCAAATACTGACTCGGTGTTCCGCACTCTCAACATGCTCAATACCCGTTGGTTTGTTATGGGTGGACAGGAAGGAATCAATATTCCTATTGAGAACACCGGTGCTTATGGCAATGCCTGGTTCGTGAACGATGTAAGGATTGTCAATACTGCCAACGAGGAAATTGATGCTCTCCACAATGTCAATACTCACACTACTGCCGTTATCAACAGGAATCTGTCTACTCTGCAGAATCCATCCGGCATTCAGGCTGACAGTACGGCAAACATCAAACAGATTTCCCTTACTCCAGACGAGGTTAGTTATGAAGCTGACAGCAAGAAGGGAGGATTGGTTGTATTCTCTGAAATATTCTATCCTGGCTGGACTGCTACAATAGACGGCAAGGAGGCTCCTATTCTCCGTGCTAACTATGTACTGCGTGCCATGGAAATTCCTGCAGGAAAGCATACTATCATCATGACATTCGACCCTCAGACGGTTAAGACTACGGAAACTATTGCCAATATCTGTTTCTACCTATTCGCTGCTATCTGTATATGCCTATTGTGGCATTGGTTTGGATGGGGCGGAAGAAAGGAGGGCAAGGAAGACTAAATCAACGGCTGCTGCATGGACATCGCCTGTTCATGAGAACAGTTATTCATTGACGAATTAATATTTCAGAAGTATATGTCAATTGCTATGACTATTTACCCACGCCTGATACTGGACGCACTGACAACGGTACGCTATCCAGGCAACGGGAAGAGTATTATCGAGAATGGTATGGTGTCGGAAGATATCAAGATTGATGATCTCAAGGTATCATTCGCTATTACGTTTCCGAAAAATCCGGATCCGTTCAGCAAATCTGTGGTAAAGGCTGCAGAAGCTGCCGTACATTCGTTTGCCTCAACTGAAGCTGAAGTAAATATTGAGGTAAGGTACAAGGAGAACGGACAAGCCAACGGAGACAGCAAGGAAGACGTTCCTCCGGTTAATGCACGCCATATTATTGCTGTATCATCAGGAAAGGGAGGTGTAGGAAAATCAACGGTTGCAGCAAACCTCGCCATTGCCCTTGCACGTATGGGACATAGGGTGGGACTGCTTGATACTGACATTTTCGGTCCTTCTATGCCTAAAATGTTCCAGGTGGAAGGAGAACAGCCTACTGCAGTAGAAGTTCAGGATGAAAACGGGGAGACCCGAACTCTGATAAATCCTATTGAACAATATGGAGTAAAACTGCTCTCTATCGGTTTCTTTATCAGTCCGGATCAACCTACGCTGTGGCGCGGAGCGATGGCATGCAATGCACTGAAACAACTCATCAATGACGGAAACTGGGGAGACTTGGACTATTTTATTCTTGATACTCCTCCTGGAACCAGTGACATACACCTTACGTTATTGTCCATGCTGAAATTCAGCGGTGCCGTTATTGTAAGTACTCCGCAGCAGGTAGCATTGGCTGATGCAAGGAAAGGTATTAACATGTATCTCAATGATAAGGTTAATGTTCCGATTATTGGATTAGTGGAAAATATGGCCTGGTTTACTCCACGTGAATTGCCAGACAACAAATATTATATCTTTGGACACAATGGCTGCAAGAATCTTGCTGAAGAACTAAATGTTCCTTTGCTTGCGCAGATTCCATTGGTGCAGGGAATATGTGAAAATTCGGATGCGGGATTACCTCCGGCATTGCAACCTGGCAGCCCGGAAGGGGCTGCTTTTATGTCACTCGCAGCACGAGTTGTCACACAAACGGATAAAATGATGCTCTAATAGTCAGGGAGTTGTGTATTTATGTAGTATTTATATGCTGCACAACATATAAATATAGATTGCTACACGAACTAAAATCCCTACCTTTGCAGCATCCTAAAAACAATCTTTTTACCTTAAAAAATTAATACTTATTGAGGCGAAAGAGGCGTTCGTGAGAATACCTCTTTTCTTTTTTCTTCATTTTCTTCCCCTCTTTGTATACATCCATCTAAAATTTACATTAGGATTACTTATGCAGTCCCATACGCAAACACGGCTTTGCAATATTGGGAGATTGGAATATGTCATAATGCAAAAGGCACAATAATTTATATATATTACTCGTTAATTCTGAATTATTTACTAACTTTGCATTCCGTATGTATTTCATATTCGATTTTTAGGATTTGAATGCAATTAATAAGCAATCATTAATAAAAACTAACATATCATTATGGCATTCGCAAGAATTACAGCAGCAGAAGCCGCTGCTCTTATCCAAAACGGAGACAATATCGGTCTCAGTGGCTTCACTCCAGCAGGTACTGCTAAGGCAGTGACTGCAGAATTGGCAAAGAAAGCTCATGCAGAACATGAAGCCGGTCGTGAATTCAAGGTAGGTATTTTTACAGGTGCAAGTACCGGTCAGTCATGTGACGGTGTTCTGGCTAACGAACACGCAATCAAATACCGCGCACCTTATACAACCAACCCTGACTTCCGTAAGCACGTAAATGCAGGTGAAATTGCATATAACGATATTCACCTCGGAATGATGGCTCAGGATCTCCGCTATGGTTTCCTCGGTGATGTGGACTATGCAATCATTGAAGTCTGCGCTATCGAAGACGACGGGAAGGTATTCCTGACTGCTGCAGGTGGTATTTCCCCTACAATTGCACGCTTGGCAAAGAAAGGTATTATTCTTGAGCTCAATGCATTCCACTCTCCAAACTCAAAAGGAATCCATGACGTTTATGAGCCTCTTGATCCTCCTTGCCGCAAGCCTATTCCAATTGAAAAGGTAACTGACCGTATCGGTACTCCTTATCTCCAGATTGACCCTAAGAAGGTTATCGGTGTCGTAGAATGCAACCTTCCTGATGAGGCACGTTCATTCAAGGATGCAGACCCTATCACAGACAAGATTGGTGAGAACGTAGCAAACTTCCTCATGAACGAAAAGAAGCGCGGAATCATTCCTCCTTCATTCCTTCCTTTCCAGAGCGGTGTAGGTACTACTGCAAACGCAATCCTCTTTGCTCTCGGAAGCAATCCTGAAATGCCACAGATGGAGATTTATACTGAAGTACTCCAGAATGCAATCGTAGACCTCATGTTCCAGGAAAAGGTAAAGTGTGCATCTACTTGTTCACTTACCGTTACCAACGACAAACTCCTTAGCATTTATGACAATATTGACTTCTTCAAGGACAAGTTGGTGCTCCGCCAGTCTGAAATCTCAAACAATGCTGAAGTTATCCGTCGTCTCGGACTGATTGCCATCAACACTGCTATTGAAGTTGACCTCTTCGGTCATGCAAACTCAACTCAGATCTGCGGCACAAAGATGATGAACGGTATCGGTGGTTCCGGTGACTTCGAACGTAACGCATTCCTTTCTATCTTCACTTGTTCATCTGTTGCAAAGGGCGGTATGATTTCTTCTATCGTGCCATTCTGCTCACACATTGACCACACTGAACATGACGTGAATATCATCGTTACAGAACAAGGTGTTGCTGACCTTCGCGGAAAGTGCCCTATCGAACGAGCAAAGGCTATCATCGAAAACTGTGCTCATCCTGATTACAAGCAACTTCTCTGGGATTATCTCAAGATCAGCCAGAAGGGACAGTCTTGGCACAACCTCGCTGCTACTCACGCATTCCACGATACATTTATCAAGGAAGGTGACATGCACAAGGTTGACTTCTCAAAATTCGCATAAACCTTTGAAAGTGAATTTATGAAATTCATTTCATGGAATGTAAACGGCATTCGAGCTTGTTGTGGTAAAGGTTTTGAGCAAGCCTTTACCGAGCTCGATGCCGATTTTTTCTGCCTTCAGGAAACCAAGATGCAGGAAGGACAGTTGGACCTCTGTTTTCTCGGTTACAATTCTTACTGGAACTATGCAGAAAAAAAGGGATATAGCGGTACTGCCATATTCACCAAACATATGCCACTTGACGTAACATACGGTCTTCCAGGAATGTTTGACACCGAAGGACGCGTGATTACGCTTGAAATGGATGAGTTCTACCTCATCACAGTATATACTCCCAACTCACAGGATGGATTGCGAAGACTTGACTATCGCATGCAATGGGATGATGCATTCCTTAAATACATGAAGGAACTTGACGAGAAGAAACCTGTCATTGTGTGTGGAGACATGAATGTTGCCCATAAGGAAATAGACATCAAGAATCCTGCTTCCAACCATCATAATGCAGGTTTTACTGATGAAGAACGTGAAAAATTCAGCAACATCCTGAACAATGGATTTATCGACACCTTCCGTCTGTTCCATCCTGAAGAAACCGGTAGGTATTCATGGTGGTCATACCGTTTTCATGCACGTGAGAACAATGCAGGATGGAGAATTGACTATTTCCTATGTTCAGAACGGCTGAAGAATAAACTTGCTGATGCTGACATACATTCTGAGATATTTGGTTCAGACCATTGTCCTGTGGAATTAGTCTTATCGCTTTAGAATCAAGTGCTATTTGTCTAAAAATAAGGTAAAACATTATTTTTTTAATAAAAACACGTGCACTTTATCTTTTGTTCAGTAATTTTTTGTACCTTTGCACTCGCATTTGAAAAAAATGCCCAGATGGCGGAATCGGTAGACGCGCTGGTCTCAAACACCAATGAAGCAATTCGTGCCGGTTCGATCCCGGCTCTGGGTACTACTAGAAATCCATAACTTGCTAATTATCAAGAAGTTATGGATTTCTTTTTGTTTTTAGCGAAAAATTAGCGAAAAAATGAATGTGTCTTGTACTGAAATAGGTTGACTCTATAAAGGGCTTAAATCTTAAAAATTTAAGTTATGAGTAAACAAAAATTCAGTCGCGGATTGAAACGCGCCATTGCCATTGAGTACATGCAGAGTGGCAAGTCAAGATTGGAAATCGCCGAAAAATATGGTCTTCCAAGTGTAAATACCCTGTCAAGTTGGGTTAATTCTCAACTCACCCCATTGGAAATCAGAGAAAAATGTGCATCTTTGCCACCAGCAAACGTTCAAAAAGGAAACGAGATGGGAAAGGAAAAGACAGTGGATGCAATGGAACAGACTGCGCTCATAGACGCTCTTCAGAAGCAGATCAAGAAGCTGGAGAAGGACCTGAAGCGCAGCCAGGACCAGAACATCGCCCTGAACACGCTCATCGACATAGCTGAGGAGCAGGGCATCCGCATAAGAAAAAAATCTGGGGCCAAGCAGTAGAGCGCCTCTCGAAGGATCTCGGTTACACGATCGGGTACTCCTGCGAACTGTTTGGCCGTTCAAAACAGGCGTATTACAAGAGAAAGAGCGACGAGGCAGAACAAGTCAGGCGCTTGACACGCATCATAGATGCTGTGGAGGAGATACGCAAGATGGATCCGGGCATCGGCTACTACAAGCTGTGGCTCATGCTTCGCCGCATGTTCCAGAGAGACTGGGTTCCAGGACGTGACGCATTCCTGCACATCATGCGTGACTTCGGCTTGATGCAGGCACGTGTGGCGTCCCCGCCACACGACTAACTCCAACCACCGCTTCCGCAAGTGGAAGAACCTCATCAAGGGCTTCGTGCCAACGGCGCGCAATCAGCTCTGGTGCAGCGACATCACCTACATTGACCTTGCGGATGGGTGCTGCTACCTTCATCTCGTGACAGATGCATATTCACGGAAAATCGTCGGCTGGTGCCTGTCTGACACACTTGAGGCAAAACACCATGGAGGCCCTGCAGATGGCTGTAGAACAGGCCACGGAAGAGGAGATGAGCCATCTCATCCACCACTCCGACAGAGGTGTGCAGTATTGCTGCAACGAGTACATCAAGGCTTTGCAGAAGCATCAGATAAGCATCAGCATGACCGAGGACTACAAGCCTACGGACAATGCCATTGCAGAGCGTGTGAATGGCATCTTGAAGACAGAGGTGATCTACCGGGAGCGTCGCTTCAAGTCCATAGAAGACGCATCGGAGCGCATATCCTCCTTCATCCGCTTCTACAACGAGGACAGGCCTCACAGGAGCATCGGATACAAGGTTCCAGCAGAAGCCCATAATGAGGAGGGGCCTCAATCCCGTATGTGGAGATAAGGTCAACCAATCCCGTATGAAGACAACCCTTTCAGTGGAGAAAGTCAACCTTATCCGTACAAAGTCAACTTTCTCAGGAAATGAGTCAACCATATCAGGAATAGTAGTCAACTTATTCCATTGCAAGAGTCAACCATATCCGTATGGATAATTATTTATTAATTTATAAGGCCTAAAAGGAGTCAACCTTATTCAGGAAAAGACAATTCACAGCTTAATTCACATGATTAGTATCATATACAGTTTTATATTTAAACGAGACAACAGTGTAGGACTTTATAAAATGAAAACTTATTATCTATGATAATAAGTTTTCATTTTTGGATTTACCACCATACTTGTTTGCCTTTCTCGTATGTAAAAATTCGCTCTTCAACTCCCTTTGTTATGTCTTTTAAGATGTAAAGTCCATTTGACGGAACATCAGATATAATTAGTACATTATCCGTTGCTTGCTGACATGAAATCAGCTCCCAAAATCCGCTGACATTCCAATAATACAATTCATACATGTCTCCAATTTCTATTCCGTTTCCGTCATTTCTTCCTATATACTTTATTCGAGACACAATAGTAGGTTTTGACAATTTTAATCCGACCCAATTGCCATCTGGACTATTTCCACCAAATCCTGTAAGAATATTCCCATCAAAAACATTTTCTTTCCTTGCCCATGACTCTCCTTCTGTCCCAATAATTACTCCTTCTATCTTCTTATTATTTTGGTCGAAAAACTCTAGTTCATTAATATTACAATACGATCCACGGGCTCCCATATATCGCAAGTATTTAAAAGCAGTATTGCATTTAATTGGAATGCTGTACCAGTTCCCGTTAGTAATTCCTTTGTGTGTATAGAGGATTGTGCTATCAGAAAAATTCTGATCCTTTGAACCTTGAAACATTCCGCCATTCATTCTACTATTGAAAAAATCCTGTGCTCCTAAAAATGGATACTTTCTTGTCAATGTCATTTCAATCATCTTCTTCTTATTCACCTGAATCTCTTTTACAGAACCATTCTCTGTCAAGATAAAAGGATTTCCAAAAGGAATTATGTGATTGTTTTCGTAGAAACCTGCCATATAGACAATGCCACGTCCCATAGATTTAAATAATACTTTACCACCTTGTATCTTTCCATAATGAACAGGTACCCAATTTCGATTATCAAAGACACAAATATATGCAACCCTTTTCTTTTTATATTCCTCTGGAATAGGGCGTTCAATGTCTGATGTTTCACAATATTCGTTAGTTACATCAGTATAATAGGGATTTTGAAATAACGACGGTAGAGAGCTTTCATACTTCAAATCTAAAGTCATCTGTTTGTTAATACTGAAACGATAACGAAATACTTTTGGTTTGATATATGAATGGAAATAATGCGCTGTATCACCAGGGAAGTTACCCATATAATATGGTATTGACTTCAAATCTTTGTCAATCAATGTACTCCAAGAATGGCTACTACTACGATTTCCCCAATGAGGAGTAAAATCATAGGCGGCAGGAATGCCCAAGTGGCGGCATAAATAAACGACGAAGCTTGTTTCATCGGCACATTTTCCGCTCTTTATTTCAAATAATGAGCGTGGATTTGTCGCATATGGTATGTTGTACATATAATATTCAAACTGATGTGAGATGTCAAAGACGCGCATTGTTTCGGAAATAGCCGAGTTCAACGAGAAGATATTATCAGAATAAGGATTTATGCCTTGTTTTCTAAGTTTCCACTTTTGAGACTCGCTTTCAGAATATTCTTTTTGAACTAAAATTTCATAATTAAAAACAGAGTCTATAGATGTATCTAAAAATAGTCCGGTATGTTTGTTCATTATTCTGTATGTATCATCACCTAAAGGCATGAATAGCCACTGATCAAAAGGACGCATAATATATTCTCCAGGTGTTACCGGACTATTCGGCACCAAAGTATTTGGTCGACCAAACTCCATCTGGAGGCACATGTCTATAGAATCACGCTTGTAATATCCTATTCTCCAAAGAGGATAACCTGAATAATCGAGCCTAACAAGTTGGGTACTATCTAAGATAGAATAAGGCTTTAGCCGAACTATTTTATTCTTAACGGCAAATGCTGTATCGTATGTCACACAATTTTGTGATTTCACATTTATCAAATTGTAATAATTGCCAGAAAAGTCTTTAATATCTTTTGGTTCGAACTTCTCTAATGCTGCCAATTGAATATAGTCCAAGCACATAGTATCAGCAACCGATATAGTAATTTTATTACTTCCTTTACGAATGGGCAAAGAAAAGTTGAACCACCTTTCGTCGAACGTCTCTAAATTTCGTGAAGGAGATAAATGGAGAGTGTCTATTACAACTCCGTTCACTCCGACATATGCTTCCAAATTATGAGACTCTGAAGAATATTTTAATATGAGTCTTTTTTGAGTGGAACATTCCGAATTTATAGCAAATGACACAGATGATGTATTTGGGAAAAGCATTACAGCCTTATTATTTGACGCTCCAACATATTCTTTTAACTCACAATTCAGGCATTCCTCATTTTCAGCCTCATATTGGATTCCCCTTCTAGACATAACGAGATCCTTTGAGAGCAAAGGGTATTCCTTGTTGATAGTATTGTGCCAATCACTTAGAGGTTCGCTAACCAACCTGTATGGTAATACATACTCAAAGAAAATCATTTCATCATAGTCGTCATGCCAAGGAGAACGATTCCAGGCATCACAAGCATCATCAATAACCTTGATAAGGAAAGAAGCCTTTATTGTCTTCAAATCGTATGCGTATTGCACATTTGAAGCATCAATCTTTGAAAACGAATCCTCAAAAAACTTTGTCCTATTATGAAGACATTCCGTTTTTGCCTCATGATAGATTGAATCAATTTCGTCAATCGCATTTCCTCTATAATAAAAGTGGAATCGCATATTTTCAATTAAGAACTTTGCCGCTTTATATTTTAGAGGATCCGGATCATCCTCAAAATGTTCAAGAACTTTTTCAAGTTCGGGACGATTACTTCCAGCCATCTCTAGTGAACGATTCAACTCATTATCACATGATGAAAGCAAGAAGATGATAAAAATAATGAAAAATGTTAAAAAAGATTTAATCATTGCTTATAGGTATTTTTACAATTGAGACAATTTTTTGCTTCGTAAATTATCAATTGATTTTTTTTTGTTTTTTTGAATTTGTTCTCTTTACTTAATATTTTCCTTGCAATTACTTTAGCATTGTCGGTCATACTATAGTCTTCATATAATTTCATCTGATAATACAACGGAAGATACCTATTCGGAATCATCTGGTATGCACGATTGTAACAAGTTATAGCAGAATCAAGTATTCCAATCTGTTGATAATCATCACCCATCAATAGCGTCATATTATAATCGGAGAGGTATTTTGAGCAATCCTTAAATACATCAAGACTTCTTTCATATTCACCATAAAGATGTAGCATTGCACCGTAATTATAAAGGAAAGATGCATCATTGGACAGTTCTTTATACAATTCATCGTACTCTTTTTGTATTTGTTCATTAAACTCAGCATTTGCTCGTTCTTGCAAACTTATACGTTTGAAATCATAGAACGCGGCATATACCAAGCCATATAAACACGCACCACAGATAACAATTAAAGGAATTACTATTTTGGTAGTATGATGAAAAGTCTGATTCTGAAATATCGATAGAAAGAGGAATAATAATAGAAGCCAAACGAAGGGTTCTTTCAGTGGATATGAAAACATGCACCAGATTATAAAAAGTGTGATAAATCCCAGGATAAGACTCCTATTTTCTCTTATATTCTTGGATACATACGCTATTGTCCACATAACAATGCCACAAAACAACAATGCAGCTGGCACTCCAAACAAGATAGAGAGACGAAGTATTTCATTGAAAGGATTAGTAGTTTCATCTGCCAACATTTCAAACGGAGAATTTGGATGACTACTTAAATAATCTGCTTGAAAATCCATGTAATGCGATGACATTCCATTTACTCCCCATCCGAAAAATGGTCTTTCTTTTATCATATCCAGACAAACCATCCATATCATAATCCGTCCATTTGCTGAATCACGTTTATATAAGTAGAGAAATAGAAATGCGATTACTATCACTACAATTGATAAATATATATATTTCTTTTTCCTGAAAAAAGTTTTAATTTGTACCAATTCAATAGACAAAATAAAAAATGTTCCCAAGAAAGATGAAATGATTGCTGTACGTGAATTCGACAATAATACGAAAACAGCAAACAAAACTGTCAAATATCCCCAGATTTTTTTCTCTTTTTCTGTGGTCTTAATAAAGTAATACACACATATAAGATCACAACAAGACATAAACATTCCAAAGATTGCCGGGTTATTCAAACTGCCTGAGAAAAAGGCATATCGATAGTTATCTGGTACTATACCAAATAATTGAAGAATGGAATATATGATTTCTATAAAGCCAACAAGACATACTGTATTTAATATCTTTTTCTGTGAAAAGATATTTTTGCCATAATAGCACATACACAAGCCACACACAATCAATACTAAAAATATGCATATACTTGTCCAATATATCCGGATAGTATCGGCTATTTCTAAGTATTTCTCTGATATGCTAAAGATGCAGCCAACTAAGATAATTAGTGTTGGAATGTGAATAAATTTCATTTCCCAAACTTTTTATCAAATGAAAATGCATATTTATGAATCTCTGTGTCCTTACTCTTCAATGCCACATGAGCGAGATCCTTGCAGTTGTAAAATGCACGCTCTTCGATTCGTTTCAGGGAGGCAGGAAGGATGATAGACTGCAATGTCTTACATTCCGAGAACGCTCCCTCTTCTATTGAAGTGATACCTTCAGGAAGAATCACCAAAGACGGAGTATTCATATATGCATAGGCACCCACAACTTTTACCTCAGGGAGAATTTTGGTAGTGGTACAACCTAGTACCAATTTATTAGTCGTCTTTTCCACTACCGAATTCGAACCTGCGGACTTGTAAATTTTGTTGCCATCTTCCACCATAATCGACATGCAGTATTCACAATCCTTAAAGGCTTCTAATTCAATATTCTCAAGAGAAGAAGGTATATGAATCGAATTTATCCCACTCTTATAGAATGCCCTTGAACCAATGCTCTTGATGCCTTCTACGATATCAGTCCCTTTGCAACCAACCACCAATTTGTTTTGTTCTGTGTCAATCACCGCATTGCAATTGTTTCGGCTGTCGAATGTATCGTTAGCAGAATCGACACTTATCTTCTGAAGTGAGATACATCCACGGAAGATATCACTCTCCATATTACAAACCCCTTTTGGTATGATAATGCTTTCTAGAGATATACAATAGCCAAAGTTTGATCCACCGAAAATAGATTCCAAAGTTGTAGGAAGAACAACTTCCTTCAAACTTGAACAATATTCGAAGGCACCTTCTGCTATAGATATAACCCCTTCCGGGACAACGATTCTTTGAAGGTTTCGACAATGTCTGAATGCGAAATCACCTATTGCCTCGATATTCTGAGGAATGATTGTCGAACTACATCCAAGTATCAGTTTGTTATCGGTGGTATAGATGATTGCGTTACAACCATTTCTAGAGTCATAGTCCGTATTATTTTTGTCAACGACAATAGAAGAAACTTCTGGACAATAGTAGAAAGCATCTTGCTCGATTGATTCTACAGATGCTGGAATGACAATCTTCTTTAGGTTAGGGCAACTACAAAATGCAGAAAAACTGATTTTTTCCACTCCATCAGGAATTGTAAGTTCCTCCGCCAGACAACCCACAAATGCATACTCGTCTATACATCTTACAGAAGAAGGTATCTTTGTAGCGCCACATCCCACAATAAGGGAGTTGTCCTGTGTATGGATAATCGCATTGCATTTCTCACGACTATCAAATATGGGGTTTGTCTTATCCACATCAATCATTGTCAGATTGGTACAATATTGGAACGGAGCAGCTCCTACAGTCCTTATACTGGATGGTATGCTTACCGACTCGAGATTAGCACAAGCCTGGAAAGCATAATCTGAAATTTTCTCAATTCCCTCTCCTATCTTTAGATGCTTTACTGCGCAACATGTAGTAAATGCAGATTTCTCTATTTCCTTCACACGATAACTCATTCCTTCATGTATCACAACTCCCGGGATTTCAAGAAAAAAATCCTTGTATGCATAAGAACTGTACAGACTATCATCTTGTACAGCGACATTGACATGTCCATTATCTACGACCTTGTATTTAATACCTGATTCGATGAAAAAAGAATCAGCCATCATGCTGTCAGCGAAGCTAAACAATGCAATAAAAATAATAACTATTCGACACATAAGAATACGAATCATATTAATCTATTAAAATTGTAGTATTTATATTATTTAGTCCTCTAATAAAGCAAATTAGACTAAAGTTTGGAAGACACCACCTTATGTGGTAGCGCTTCCAAACAAGTTGCACAATCCATTAAAGGCTAAGTGTATCTTTGAGTCGGTCAAAGCCTACTAATAAGATACAACCTTCCATTGGAATATTATTTGTACTTTATTATGATGATTTAATTTAAATATACGCCTGTGATTCTCCAAGAACCAGCATCACTACCATCCTTATGCTTGGCTTGTTTAGTTCCAGAAACAGGCATTTTATAAGAGCCGTATCGTTTCTTATCGGGATAAAATATATCAAAACCCGTAAAATATACTGAAGTACTAGTCACACTACTTGCTGCTGCAGAGTGGGCTTCGTGCGTTTTCTCATTTTGTAATTGAATTCCGCGTATTTTCTGGCGATTTGAAACTTTACTGAAAAAATCAACCTTCTCACCTTCTAAAGAAAAAGTTTTGCAGGAGAATGATCCGTCGGAGTTTCCGCCATTTGCAACGTTCACTATTGCTGACGTAGGGATTCCTGTTTCTTCATCATAAGAATCACTAAAGCTCATTAGAAGCTCATTAGCTTTTTGCTGAGCATTTTGAGGACATTCGGTTGGGGGTACTTCAAAATAATCCCTTCCTTTATCTTTTATCCAAATATCAACCAACATTGTGATAGCACAACCAGCTTGCACCTTATCATACTGAGTATTATATTGATAATAACTAGCTCTCAGTTGTGAAGGATCTCCGACAAAAACATCTTCTGCCACACTTCTTGTTGCACGTGTGTTGTAATCGATGTCCAAATTGGTGTCAAATTCATCGAGATCGTCATCTTTACTACAACCAACTACCGTAAGGGTTGTAATTGTCAGCACCGCTAGCAATGGAAAAAGAAATTTTTTTTTCATAATACTTTAATCCGCGACACAAATAAGATTGTTAAATTAGACTTAAATAATATAATAGATTGTACGTTTTGCCATATTAGATATACCACCCGACTTTGTGTCACGGTTTGAAATCGAGTGAAATACCCAAAAGGCGATACAAATATAACTAAAAAAAAATATAATATATACAAAATTTTATTATATTTATCTTTTCCTGAAATTAGTTTACAGTTTTTGCTCTGGTTTATACTGAATTAT
>JAKSJB010000019.1 GCA_024398475.1 Bacteroidaceae bacterium
TGAACGCCCAATAGGCAGGGTTAAATATGCGCTAAGTTAATTCCGCCAACGGGTAATATAAAAGTAATCCTCCAATGAATTCAAAAACTTTTGAGGTTCCCTACAATTTTGATATGGATATATATCTATTATAATGTATGCTGATTGATTCCCACATTCACGTTGGCCAATTCAACGATCTATATTTTGCTCCATCAACTATTCACGAGTTGATGGAGCAATTGAATGTGGATTACTATGCCGTGTCCTCTACCACACAGTGCGAAGAGAACTACCCCAAAGTTCTTTCGGAAATGGAAGAATTGATAAGGCTTGATGGTAAGAAAGTTCTGCCTATCATGTGGATTACGCCCGAAGCTTTACAAGGCAATATCGCCTGGTATCTGGAATCAGATATAAGGTGGAGGATGCTGAAGATTCATCCGTTCCTCAACCAAACGAAATGGAAGCCGGAAGGTGATTTGTTTGCAGAAGTTCTTGATATTGCCAGGGAACTGCGTTTGCCTCTTCTTATTCATACCGGTAATGAAGATTGCTGCAAAGCAAGTCTCTATGAGCAGTCTATCAAGGATAATCCAAATATAACTTTTATTTTTGCTCATGGGCGCCCGATACGATCAGCCCTACATATTGCTGTGGCTTACGATAATGCCTATGTAGATTCTGCGTTTATGCCTGTTGAACACATGTCGATGTTCATGAAATGCGCCCTTTCAGAGAAGTTGCTATGGGGTACAGATATGTGTATTCCTAAGCATTTTAACCGAAATCTTGATATGGCGATGTACTATAAGGCAAAACTTCTGGCATTCCACGAAGTCTGTACTCCAGAACAGTACGAACAAGTAACATACAATAACGCAATAAAACTCTTCAACCTATAATATGACATACGAATTTGAAGCCTGTCGCGTGTCGGGCGAGGGCAATGCAGTATTTCCCGACGAGTTGATCATTGATACAGATGAAGAGGTGGTGATTCATCGCAAACCTAAGTTGATTGGTTGTAAGGAAACCGAGATACGGTTTGGTGCAATCGCCAGCATACAGATTGACAAGCATATCCTCTTTGCAGACATCATTATTGAGACACGTGGCGGGCGTGAGATTGTGGCACGCGGTTTCACTCGTGATGATGCAGATGAGATAAAGGAATTGCTCACATGGTGATAAATTCGCCGAAAAATTGAATTTTGGCAATAAGTTTACTATATCATACGCGTAATCAAAAAACAGGTAATTATGAAGAGGACAAAGATTTTCGTTGATATGGACGGAGTGCTGGTAAACTTCCAAAGTGGTATTGGTAAGTTGGATGAGACTACTAAACGAGAATGCACTTTTGCCAATCTCTTTCAGACTATTTGGCAAGGTGATGCTTGTCAGGCGAGGACATCCCTGAAATGCCATTTTTCCAATCACTTCAAGAGTTGAAGGAAGGTCAATCGAGGCAAGTTTCTCACAACCGAAATGCCATCCGTTCTGACCATGGAAACAGCTCTTTGCAATTTCTTTGAGCCCTTCGTGCAATTCTATATCAGTGAGACTGTGGCAATAGCAGTATTGGCACCATTTGAAAGATAACTCAGGGATTTTGGCAACACGATTGTCCTCAGGGATTCGCATCCAGAGAATGTATATTCCTCAATCTTGGTTATACCTTCAGGCAGAATCAGCATATAGTGAAGAAATGCTCACCATGTCCTCATCAATCACACAGTATTTGAAATTTCCGTCGGAAAAGGTCGTGCCGGCATTACCTGATTTTTCTTTAGGCTCATCATAAAGCAGCAGGTTGGCTTTCTAATACTCCTCCTGTTCTTTCTTTTTCCGCTCTTCTTCCCTTTTCTTTCTGAGTTCTTCCCTTCTGGCTTCTTCCTTGGCTTCCTCTTCGGCAAGTTCCTCCTTGCTGCGTTCCACACCAGCCAGCCAACCAATCTTTGGTTTCAGCGTGTGTGTTTCCTCATCGACTTCCACACCCACAAATCCAGCCATCAGTATCATTTGGTATTCAGCCGATGTGAAATCAGGATATACGAAAGTGTATTTCAGGTCAACCTTTGTGATGTCCCTCATCATGTTGCGACGAATGTCAACTTTATTTGGTGTCCTGACCCCTTTTTCGCAGTAAGGGAACAGTTTCAGAAACCAACCGTCATACGGAGTAGGTGTGGCTTTGTTTACTCCTCCGCACCCTGCAGAACTGGAACGTAGGCGGTCGGGACGGTCTATCATCACGATGTCTTTCCAGAATGCCTGGTTTGGATGCCCTTCCGATGCAGTTATGAACTCCTGAAGAATCGGCTTGAGTTCCGCAACCCACCATCCCAACTTGTATTTTTTCAGTTTCATCGTTTTTTCCAACACGTTCCGCCAGTCATCAGGAGTTCCTTCCAATGTGATGCTTGGTATGCCGCAGGAATAATAAAATGCCTTATAGGTAAAATATTCCCTGAGTGCTCCCATGAGAGTCATCTGCGAAGCAATACGTGCCGTGAGTGAGGTAGTAGAGAAATCAGCCGTTATGGTATTCACGAGGTCCTCCTTCACGTATCTGTCCATCTCCTGAGTGAAACCGGAAATAACCGCCTGCCAGTCAGCATCCTCCGCCAGCAAGTCTTTTTCCGACTCTATCTCAAGTTCTTTTTTCCCTTCATGACTTACGATACTCTGACGCAGTTCCTCATGGTAGGCATCTACATGGGCTGCAAATCCCTGGCATATAAGCATCCAGATAATGTCGGGGGAAAGAACCAATGAACAATGGTTGGCGAAGGCGTATGTGAAAGTCGTGTAGGCTTCGTCCTGTCCTAAATGAAATATACTGTCCTCCCTGAAACTTGAAGTAACATACTTATACTTGAATTCGGAATTTCCATTTGGTGAAAAACTGTCCTGTTTCTTGTCCGAAAAATCCTTTGCCTCGGATAGAAGTGCGTCAGCGCGTTTCCTGCCGCTCATCGGTTTCAGATGCAGTTCCTTCATCGGCAGGTCTTCATCTACTGTGAATGTCACACCCTTGTCGGTCTTCGTCACCTGAGCCTGGCATATTGCAGCACAGGCAACCATAATAATAGATACAATAACTTTTTTCATAATTTATGTTGTTTGTTTTGATTTTCGTTGTTATACGGGGTCAGTTCGTGGTATGGCAACTTGACAGGACGGTCGTTGCTGAACAGTTTTCTGAAACGTATTGTCATTGACTCAACTTCCGGCAGCAATGCTTCGGTTGCATCCCTGTCCTGTTGTGAAACTGCCTCGCAGCATTTGTCCATCAGTTTCACAAGGTTGAAACACAAACCCTTGAATGGTGAATGACATTTTGCTTCTTGATATTGTGAAAGGAAGAAACAGCTGGTGCCGTCAACAATTGACCAATCCTTTTTAGCCGTATCGGGAGCAGCGGAATATACTGCGTAATCAATAAGGCTGGACAAGGCAAGACATAACTTTTCGGATACTCCGAGTGTGTCCCTCTTGATTTCCGGCATGTGGCGGGTAATGCTTCTGATGTGTTCATAGTCATCGCTGTCTAAGTCTTCCAATTCATCTACATCATATTCCTCAAGGATTTCTTCAATAGACCTCTGGGGACTGCTATAGTAACTTAAATACATGTTTTCCTTGCTCTTTGAATGTATGAGTTTATGAGACATGCAGTTTACCATGAGCGAATATTCAGAAGTGAAGGACGGGGCAGCGATATAGAGAGCAAAACCATCAATGGATTTCCTTTCACCAATCTCAGCCAAACTGTCTCTAAGACCGATATGGTAGGAGTCTTTAGTGTTACTGAGTTTGGCAGGTATCAATCTGTCCTGAGCCGTAATCATTATAGTTGGCAACGTCAGCAATATGATTGTAAGGATTTTTCCCATAATGTTGGTTTTGGCTTGATTTGTTTCATGCAGCAAAGTTACAGAAATTATTTCATATTACCAAATAAATCTGTCTGCAGTTTCGTGATAAAATGTCGGTATACTCCGGCTTTCTGATGATTTTCTCAGAACTCCACGTCCACGCCTATGCCGACCACCGCATTCTTCCTGCTGTATGTAGCGACGGATTGATCCGTAGTTACCGTGTGGTCGGTATAGTTTGTCTGGAAATAGGCAAGGTTCACCTTGATGCTGCGGCTTACCCTTGCACCCACGCCGAATCCGAAACTGTAACTGTCGAGAGTGAAACTCATGTCCGAGATGTTTGCATCCTTCTGGTCGTATATGGTTTTCTGCATACCGGCACTCACCTCCAGAAACCGGCATACATCGTATTCGGCACCAAGCGTCACCTCATTCGTGTTGCCCACAAGGTCGCTGCTCCATTGACGTGTGTCGGTATCAAGATAATGATGGTAACCGAGGTTCAGCCGCAGAGGCTCAATAGGAGTCACCTGAACACCCACGGCGAGGAGGGTAGGCAGGTCGATGGAAGTCTCTGCATCGTTGAGGAATCCGCTGAACGAAGGCTGACGTGCAGCCAGTTCGTTGAACGAGTCGCTGTTGTCGGCATCATTCCTGACGGTGAGATGGGTGCGCATCTCCAACTTAGCGGCAAAGTTAAGATACTTGTTTGGCCTGTAGTCAATACCGAAAACAGGAGCAACGCCGAATCCCGTCTGGTCGCAGTCGAGTGAAAGGTCAGCAAGGGCAGGACTTACCGACTTGTCAATTACCATACCGTTTGCCATCCTGAACTTCATGTCGGTGAGATGTCCCGTGTAGTTGTTCATGGCATATACAGCCCTCAATCCGGCAGAAACGCTCAACTTGTCGGATATCCTGCGGGCGGCAGCCAACGTAATTCCGAAGTCGAAACTACTGCCTTTTACGTAGCAGTCGGCACTATAGCCGCCGAAGTCCTTGCCGAGAGTACTCAACGCCTTGCTTCCCACAAGAGCCTCAAAAGCAGCCACACCTTGTCTGAACTCACAACTGCCGCCGCCTCCGATGATACCGAAACCAAACTGATAGCTCCATGCCCCCTTGTTGTAGATACCATACAGGGACGGTTGGATAGGCACGTTCACCCTTCCGGGATAGACCTTGCTTCCGTCTGTTTCAGTAGAAGGAGCGGTGAAGTTATACTTGAACAGGTCTCCGTAACTTACACGTCCGTCTCTATGCTGATGTACTGTCTGCCAGTTGAACTGAAAATGAAATCCCTCATCCAGAAAAGCAGTACCTGCAGGATTGTAATAGACACCGTCGGTTCCTATACTTGCATCACGCGAAGGATTGCGGAGGAACTGAATACTCTGATTTGTGTTTGTGAGGTAGTCTCCAGCCTTTAGTGGAGATACCAGGGTGCAAACCAATGCACCGATAAAAAGTCGCTGTTTCATGCTGCAAAGGTATGTGAGTAAATTATACTGACCAAAGAAAAAATGAAAAAAATTATTCCGATTTCACACTCTATATGCCGAGTGTGCATGAATTCGGCAAAATCTTTGCACACCTATATGGGTAAGAGCGCAACGAATTTTTTTTGGTTCATCTGACAAAAACTACGCATTTGTCGGATGAACCTAAAAAAAGAGGGCTGAAAGTCCGACACTCTACAGCCCAATCCGTAAGGGTTGGGTATCTGTAGGGCAGAAAGACAAAAGACCTTAGCCCACAACCCGAAGGGGTGTGCCGTAGTCTTTGCGTTTGCGTTAGGGTTTACGTTCTTCCCCCCCCTTGAGGGGGTTAGGGGGCTACTCATTGGCCATTATGCCACAAAGTACCTTCCAAATGTGGTCTGGGTGCTGAAATTCAGAAGCGCTTCATGTGCTCCGAGAACGGGGAAAATCATCGGAACAATGGGTTCATACATGTCTTTTGATACCTGAGAGAGCAGGATTTTGATACATTCTGTGCCTTTGCCGAGTGTCGGCATCGCAGGCGCAGTAGGTTTTGAAATATCGTACTTCATTGTAAATCTGCTTTTTAGATGAATAAATAAAAAGCCGAGCGTTCCAGTTCCAGTTGTTCCAGTTGTTTTTTTGAGGTTCCATTTTTCTTCTATATTATATATAACTATATATATATTAATTAGTTATATAGTTATTAAAGGGATGTTTCATACCTTTGATTTTAATTGGAACAACTGGAACTGGAACAACTGAAACACTCGGTCGTGTCGTTTTTACTATTTTTTACCTTCCCCTACTTTGGGTGGCCATTGGCCATTAGCCATTAGCTTTTCGTTAGGGGCTGGAGCCCTTTGGGTAGCCATTAGCCATTAGCCTTTGCGTTTGCGTTAGGGTTTGCGTTTTATTTATCCACGAATTAGTGAATTAGTGAAATGATTATGCATGTACTTGGATTGGGGAATTAAACTCGGCGTTCGAATTACAGGACACGTCTGGGTGGGTACTTTGTGTGCTTCGCACAGTCGATGAGAAAAAACAAAAGAAATCGAAGATTGAGTATCTTTGATTGCGACGACCGGAGGTTTGTCTCCGCAAAGGAGTGCCGAAGGCTTAAAAAACAAAAGAAAACATTTTGCGTTAGCAAATTAAACTATTAAGCCCTTAAATCTTTAAACCCTTACCTTCCCCCTTGAGGGGGGGGTAGGGAGCTACTCGTAGACTCTTAGAATCCCCATAGCATTCGTCTGGAAGACGATACAGCGAGCCTTAGCGAGCGGTGGGTAACCCCGTACGCCTAACGTAGTGGCGTGCGGGGATAGAGAAACGACAAAAATCCTTACCTTAGCCCACAACCCGAAGGGGTGTGCCGTAGAAACTCGTTGACTTGTTGACTCGTAGACTCGTTGACTCAAAAAGCCATTGGCCAATGGCTTTTATGAGTCAGTAACGAGTCAGTTATGAGTCAGTAACGAGTCAGTAACGACTCCCTAAGGATTGGAAAGGTTTTGGGGTTGTAAACTTTTTCAGTACGATGTCAAAGATTTCAGGAAAATGCAAACGATTTCAGGAAAGAGTAATGCATTTCAGTACGATGTCAAATAATTCAGTATAAGACATCAGTTATCAGTTTTTCAGTTTTTGAAAAGAGTATAAAAAATGATTATATCGTATTTTCAAACTAAAATTGATAAACTGATAACTGATAATTTTTAGGCAGGCACTTTCGTTGTAATTTTGGATAGTAATTTTGCTGCATCGCGATGAATAATCTGCTACATAGCGATAATACGGAAATATTGAGTCGTTCCTTCCATCCGATATGCCAAGTAGAATCATTACTGTTGTTCTATGGCAATATATTGCCATTCCATTTGTGACAGAATTAAGATTTTTGCCTTTTTTGCTCTTGTTCTCATATTTTTTATCTAATTTTGCAGCATAAATATTAGTGATGTGACAAAGAAGGGCACTAAACGGTTGTTATGGGCTGTATTTGGTGTTGCATTAGCGCCTTTGGCGTTAGTGCTGCTGCTGTTTGTCGCTTTGTATTTTCCCCCTATACAGAAATGGGCTGTTGACTTGGCGGCTGAGGAATTGTCTGAATCTACTGGATGGAGGGTTTCGGTAGACAGGGTGTTGCTGAAATTTCCCTTGGATGTGAGTCTTGGTGGCGTGAATGTCAATTCTCCTTCCGATGGTTTTTCTGCTACGGATTTTCAGGGTACTGATACTGATGCCCCACAATTCCATGTTTCCGAACTTTTATTGACTGTCAAACCGTTGCCGTTGCTGAGTGGTGAACTTCAGGTGGAGAAACTCCGTCTGTCGGATACTGACTTGAATACTGCCGGTCTTGTTGAATCCATGCAGATGCGTGGACATGTGGGTGAACTCCGCACGAATGACGTATCGATGCTCCTGGACTGGGGTGATGCCGTGGTGCCGGAACTGTGGCTGAAGAATTCCAATATCATAATTTCTATTCCGGACAGCGTTCCTGAGACGGAAGAGGATGATGAACCTGGGTTCCTGCGCAGCATGCAACTCAAAAAGGTACATCTTGATGATGTGGCATTCTCTCTTCTAACATCCAGTAATCTTACTACTCATCTTGACAAGGCTTCCCTGTCTTCTGTACTTGACATTGAAGGCGGCAACTATTTCGTGAAGGACCTGCAGGTGCTTTCTGAAAATCAGGAAAACGGTGGCTCTCTCTTCCGTATGAGCGGTGAGGATATGAGGGAGGTCGGTGTTACGTTGTCGGCTGACAGTACTGCTTCTTCTGTCATCAGTAAGGGCTTCAATCCCGACAATATGTATTTTTCCAATATTCATCTTCTTGCCGACAGCGTGTCGTATCTCAGCAGCGGTGACCTCTATGTGGGTATTCAGAGCCTGACGGCAAATGAACGGGGCGGTCTTTCCGTGGAACAGTCATCGGGTGTGTTCCGTATGGACAGCACGTCGATCTATCTTGATGATTTCAGGGTGAAGACTCCTGAATCGGACCTGAACGTAGGAATGAAGATGAACCTGAATGCGTTTGATGATGAGAATCCGGGTGTGTTTGAACTTAATGCTGAAGGTACGGTTTCGAAGAATGACATCATGCAGTTCACGTCTGACTTTACCGATAGTTTTTCTTCTTCATGGCCCGACAGACCTCTTGCCATTGATGCCGCAGTAAGCGGAAACATGCAATCGCTCAGCATCGACCATCTTGTGGCTGGTATGCCTGGTATGTTCAATCTCTCTGCAAGCGGAAACGTGACGGATATCACTTCGCCTGACAATATGGGTATGAACCTGAACGTTGATGCTGACGGCAATAACCTGTCTTTCGTAAAGCAGTTCCTCCCTCCTTCCTCACGCAGCAGTTTCAATCTTCCTCCGGGAATGAAACTAAAGGGTACTTTTGCCATGATGGATGGTTTGCTTAAAACCAATGCAACGGTTACTGCCGGAAAGTCGTCCGCAAGAATCGTGGCTGACTATGACATGGATACCGAAACCTATCTGGTGGATCTGGATGCCCGCAACTTCAATATAAACCAGTTCGTGCCTCTCTCCGAACAGGCAACCATTACCGGTAGGGTTTATGCAAAGGGACGTGGCTTCAATTTCGATTCTCCGCATACCTATGCTGATGCCAAGGTAAATCTTGACAAGGCATCATACGGTAGTTACTATCTTACAAACACCGACGCTGTGGGTAGTCTGAAGAACCATCGCCTGGGGCTTGTCATGGATACTGATGATTCCCGTCTTCAGGCACATCTTACCCTTGACGGTACCATGACGGGTAGGGGTGTCAATGCTGATGCCGTACTCGACCTGCCTTATGCTGACGTGATGGCTTTGGGATTCAGCGCCGACCCTCTGACGGCAACTGCCACACACGGTACATTCTCTGCTTTCAGCAATTTCGGCGATTTGTTCCTCGTGGACATGACCGTTCAGGGTGTTCAGATTGCAATGAACGAAAAAGACAGTCTTGTGACCGACCTCTTCGACCTCTATGCTGAAACTACGGCTGACACTACTGCCATAACTGCCCGCACGGGAGATTTCTATTTTGACCTTCATTCGCCTAACAACCTGTTCAGCCTTATCGACAGATACGCTGCTGTGGAAAAGGCTACTCAAAGGCAACTTGAGAAACGTGCGCTGAATTTCGATGCTCTGAAACTGATGATGCCGGAAGCGGTACTTCATGCCGACATAGGTCGTGACAACCCTATAAGCAAGTATCTTGCTCTGCGGGGATATGGGTATGACGAGATTGTGGCAAACGTACGTACATCCCATGAATACGGCATACAGGGTGACGGTCATGTATATGCCTTTACGTCTGATTCGGTGAATGTGGATACCATTTATTTTGACCTCCAGCAGGATTCGACTCTCATCACGCTCAATGCGGGTGTTACGTGCAGCGATCAGGAACTTTTCCCTGCCTTTTCGGCAAATGTCAATGGATATGTTTCTCCGAATGATGCCGACCTGCGTCTCAACTTCTTCGACGGAAAGGGGCGCAAGGGTGTTGACCTCGGACTTAGGGGTGTGATTGGGGAGGACAGCGTCCTTCACCTGCAGATGTATCCTGAAGAACCAATTATTGCATACAAGACTTTCAGGGTGAATCCCGACAACTATATTGACATTCACCGACGCAACCGTATCTTTGCCGATATACGTCTTGAATCTACGTCTGACAGTTGCAGCGTGGCAATATACGCCAATCCGGATGAGAGTCAGATGCAGAATATCAATGCTGTCATCAACAACCTCGACCTCCGCCAGTTGCTTACCGTAGTTCCGTTTGCTCCTAGGATGACGGGTAATCTGGCTCTCAATGCCAACTATATTCAGACGGAGGAGAACTATTCTGCCAACGGTACCGTGATGGCTGATGACTTTACATTTGAAGGCATACCTATGGGTGACCTTATGTCGTATGTCTATTACCATCCTACGGGGGATGCAGGGCATGATATTCAGGCTATGGTATTCCAGAACGACAATCCGATTGCCATGGTCAAGGGTACGTATAATGCAGATGGTAATGACGAACTCAACGTGCAGGTACTTCTCGAAGGTCTGCCTGCTTCAATTGCCGATCCATTCATGCCGGAACAATTATGTGCCTTCAACGGACTGATAGACGGTGAGATAAATATTGCGGGCAAGACGGATGCTCTTCGCATCAACGGAAAATTACTGCCGAACGGTGTACACGTATATAGTGATGTATATTCTTTCAATCTCGGTATAGGTGATGAACCTATAAGTATTGCTGACAGCCGTCTTACGTTCAACGCGCTGAAGATTTACGGCGCTCATGGCAATCCTCTTACAATGAACGGATATACGGACTTCTCGGATTTCTCCGACATCCAGATGAATCTCAGCCTTTATGGCAATAACTTTGCTGTGTTTGATACTCAGCGTACCCGCAAGTCGGCTTTGTTCGGTACGCTGTACGGTGATTTCTTCACACGTATTACCGGTACTACCAACGACCTTAAGATTCGTGGAATGATTAATGTACTCAAATCCACCAACATCACATACATAATGACAAATACTCCGCTGTCGGTTGATTACCGACTCGGCGACATCGTTACTTTCGTGGATTTCTCCCAACCTTCTGATTCCACTCAGCGTACTCCACGTACCTTTACGGGTATTGACATGCAGATAACCCTGGAGGTGGAGGAGGGTTCTCATGTCGTGTGTGAATTCAGCGCTGACCGTCAGAGTTACGTGAACGTGCAGGGTGGCGGTACGATTCGAATGAACTATACTCCGGACGGGGTTCTTTCCCTGCAGGGACGCTATACCGTCAATGAAGGTGAAATGAAATATACGCTTCCGGTAATTCCGCTCAAGACCTTCACCATCAGGAAAGGCAGTTACATTGAATTTGCAGGTCCTGCTTCCAATCCTATACTCAATATTGAGGCAACGGAGGCTACCAAGGCAAGTGTCAGCAACGAGGATGGTTCTTCACGTTCCGTTCTTTTCAATACCGGATTGAGGATTACCAATACTCTCAGCAATATGGGGCTGGAATTCACTATTGATGCTCCGGAGGATATTGCCATACAGAACGAACTGGCAGGAATGACTGCCGAGGAGAAGAATAAACTTTCTGTTGCCCTGCTTGCTACAGGAATGTATCTCTCAACCAACAATTCCAGCGGATTCAGCGCATCCAATGCTCTCAACCAATTCCTGCAGCGTGAAATAAACAATATAGCCGGACGTGCAGTATCGTCGGCGGTGGATGTGGACATGACCGTAGGTCTTGAACAGTCGAGACGTGATGACGGAACCACGCGTACTGACTATTCCTTCAAGTTCAACAAACGCTTCTTCAGCGACCGACTTAACGTCATCATCGGAGGAAAGGTGCGTGCAAGTGACAATTCCGACAATCGTGAGGCTGGGGCGTATATCGATGACATAAGTCTGGAATGGCGGCTCGACAATGGCGGAACTCAGTATATACGACTCTTCCACGGCAAGAATTATGACAACCTCGTAGAGGGTGAGATTACGGAAAACGGTGCGGGTGTGGTACTGCGAAAGAAGGTTGACAGACTTTCAGAATTACTTATTTGGAAAAACAAATGAAGAAACTCTCATACATATTGATTGTCCTGATGTTCACCCTGTCGTGCAGTACGACGGATGGATTGCTTGATGACGAAGTGCTTTATACGGGTATAAAATCTACAACGATTGAAGGAAAGAAGGGTACTTATGCCGAGAGTGTGGCTCTGACCGAAGTGGAGGCTGCACTTGCGTATGCTCCCAATAACTCTTTTATGGGAAGTTCCTCCGTGCGTACTCCGCTGCCTATAGGACTTTGGTTCTACAACGGATTGGCGGGCAGACAGAAGTCTGCTTTCTCGAAGTGGCTGTTTGATGCCTTCGCAAGCCAACCTGTAACCATGACGATGGTCAATCCGGTCACGCGTACTCAGGTTGCCACAAACACTCTTCAGAACTATGGCTATTTCCAGGGTAATGTGGGTTATGAAATCATTCCGCAGAGCAATCCTAAGAAAGCAAGGATAAAGTACTCCATCACCCTTGGCGAACCATACATGATTGATACTGTAATGTATCGCTTCCCTCATCTGCAGGACAGTTTGCTGCTGCCTACCCGTTCCGGTAGTTTCATACGCGAAGGCGGACAGTTCAGCGTTCCTGATCTTCAGGCTGAAAAGGAACGTATCAGCGAAACTCTGCGCGACAGCGGTTTCTATTTCTACCGTCCTGATTATGTCAATTACTATGCGGATTCCATGATGGTTCCGCAGCAGGTACAATTGCTTGTGATGGAAGATCCTGATATTCCCCAGCGTGCGCGTCATCAATGGTACATCGGTAATGTGGCGGTAAATATCAGGGGACAGCAGACGCAGCATACATCTTCATCGATGCCGTCACGGGGACAGAACATCCATACGTCCTTCTATACGGACAGCATTGTCATTGCTTCGCGTAACCGCCGCCTGGGTGCTATCAGCGGTACTAAATACCGTTGGACAGGAGAGAAGAAACCTATTGATGAAAAGATACTCATGCGCAACCTCCGTTTCCGTCAGGGACAACTATTCTCTCAGACCAAGATGCAGCAGACTCTTACCAACCTTTCCGGCATGCAACTGTTCCGTAACGTTCAGTTCTCATATACACCACGTGATTCATCGGATACCTGTGACACGCTTGATGTAAATCTTGACATGACTATGGACAAACTTATTGATGCCGAGTTTGACTTCAATATCACACAGAAAAGCAATTCGCAGGTAGGTCCGAATGCTGCTCTTCTTATTTCCAAACGTAATGCTTTCGGTCACGGTGAAACTTTTTCTGTACGTCTTAAAGGTTCATACGAATGGCAGACACGCCGTGCCCGCCGTGATGGTGAAGACGGACAGATTGATTCCTATGAGGCAGGTTTGGAGACTTCGCTCTCTTATCCCTGGCTCGCTTTCCCGGGACTTACTTCACGCCGTTTCCGATATGCGGCACAGTCGGAGTTCCGTTTTGACATAGATCATCTCAACCGTTCCGGATACTATCGTCTGCTTTCCTTCAACGCACAGGCAGATTACACTATGCGTTCCTCACGCTCATGGAGTCATAAGGTTACTCCGTTTGCACTTACGTATAATCGCCTGGAACATACTACTGAACGGTTTGATTCCATCGCCCAGAACAATAAGGCGTTGCTCATAGGACTTCAGAACCAGTTTGTACCAGCCATGCAATATACCGTCACATTCGACAATTCGTGGAATCCTCATGTACGCAATACCACATGGGCTGAGTTCTCCGTCAAGGAGTCGGGCAATATTGTAAATACTGCAATGAATCTTGCCGGTAAGGGGTGGAGCGATAAAGGCAAGAAACTGTTCGGAAGTCCGTATTCCCAATTCCTCAAGTTTACTGCAGACCTTCGCAATAAGTTCTATCTGACGAACCGTTCGTTGATTGCTACACGTCTCTATGCTGGTGCAATCTTCAACTATGGCAACAGCGATGTGGCGCCATACAGCGAACTGTTTTATGTGGGAGGTGCCAACGACATCCGTGCATTTGCTGCCCATGGAATAGGACCTGGCGGCTATTACGATTATGAAGGACGTGGTACTTATCTTGACCAGGCTGCAGATTTCAAACTTGAAGCCAATATCGAATACCGTTTCCCTCTGATCAGTAATCTGGACGGAGCCCTTTTCCTTGATGCCGGAAACGTGTGGCTGCTTCGTAAGGCCGACTCTCATCCAAAGGGTGAGGTGGCATATGGAAATATTCTTGACCGTACTGCACTCGGAACCGGTTTCGGCTTCCGTTACGACCTGGAATTCCTGATTCTCCGTTTCGACATCGGAATAGGTATTCATGCACCTTACAATACTGGTAAGAGTGGCTACTACAACATCCCTAAATTCTGGAGCGACGGAGTCGGATTGCATTTTGCAGTAGGCTATCCTTTCTGATAGATTTTGTGTCGATTTGTCTGATTTTTGATTGCAGATATTTCGCTTTCGTGAGATATTTGCTTTATATTATTGTATAGTCTTTACTTTTTGTAGATATATTTCAATAACTATTTGCACAAACTGTAATTTTTTGTATCTTTGCAGACAGAAAATAAAGTAAACCATTAATGAAACAATTTATTGTAAGTTGTGCATTGGCTCTTTTGACAGTTCCGGTATTTATGTCTTGCAGTAGTGATGACGATGCTGGTACTGAAAGGGGAGTGAAGGGTAGTTACAGATACTTCGAACCTTGCCTGCAATGGGAATCCAATGTGGCAGGTGTGGGCACTTACATGAAAAGTCTCAAAGGGTGGAGTGAAGAGGAGTATGATGACGAAAAAGGAATATTATCGTATATTCATAAGGCAAGTCAGGCAACTATAACCTATGGCTTTAAGGATGGACTCTGCGAAAGTAAGGTGATGTATTGTGGCTGTAGCGAGGATTTCGAAACCATGAAGAATGATTTGGCATCCAAATTCGAACTTTCCTGGAACGGCCCTTATTACGATGGCAATGTTGAATGGTATAGCGGTGAAAGCCCTGCTAACTCGTTCAGTATTGATGTCGGCAAGTATGTGACGGACTTTGGAGGGTACATGTATGCAGACTTTTCTTATACCCCTTACTTTTATTGATATTGATTTATTCTGCTATGTATTCTGATGCCGACTCATGATGATGTGAGAGAGGAGACATTGGCTGAACTGAATCGAACTAACTATTTTGTTAAGTTTTTTATGTTTAGAAATTTAGTGCGGTGCATTACTTTTGCACTGTTGATTTTTACGGTGTTTGTGGCGTGTGACAAGGAAGATGATGCAGCAGTACATGAAGAGGAAGTTCCTACTGCTCCAATTGTCTATCCCTATGATAGGTATGTCTCTCCATGTCTGCAGTGGGAAGCGAATGAATCAGCCGTAAGGACTTATATGAAGTCACTTGAGGGATGGAAGGAAACTCCGGTGGATGCACGTGTCGGAGGAAGCCATCTGAATTTCAGCAATGAAGATGATTCCTCTGGAATGAATTACGAATTTAAGTTTGAATGTCTCACTACCTGTGTCGTCACATATTTCGGTCCGATAGATCTTTTCGAACTGCTGAGGAGTACTGTCTCAGAGATATTTCAGGTCAATGACTGGAAGGGACATACACATGTAGGTAATGTTACTTGGTTCACTGCTTCAAATCCTGAGAAATTCTGCAATCTTGAAATCGGAATGAGTAATGATAACGGAGGATACATGTATGTGCGTTATGCTTATTCCGCTTATGACTGGAAATGAAACAGATATTTGGCAGATGCAAAAAAACGCCAACTGACATACATCAGTTGGCGTTTTACTTTATTGTTACAGACAGGAATCAATTAAAGATATTCCTGCCAACTCTTGATTTGAATGTCATTCATGTCCATTGCTGTGAAGGCCTCGATGAATGCCTTTGCAAGACGTGGATTTGTCATCAGCGGAATGTTGTGGTCGATGGCAGCACGGCGTATCTTGTAACCATTGGTAAGTTCACGCTTTGTCTGGTTCTTTGGAACGTTGACGATAAGGTCGAACTGGTGGTCGGCAATCATCTGCATGATGTTGTGGCCGCCTTCTTCGTCTGGCCATGAAACAGGTGTTGCCTTAACTCCGTTTTCGTTGAGATACTGAGCAGTTCCCTTGGTCGCATATACGTCATAGCCCTTGTTTACGAGCATGCGGCTGGCATCGAGAAGATCCATCTTGCCACGTGCTCCGCCTGAAGAAATGAGGATTGACTTCTTTGGAAGTTTGTATCCTGTAGCGATAAGTGCGTTGAGGAGTGCTTCGTTGAGGTCGTCACCGATACATCCAACTTCTCCTGTAGAACTCATATCCACTCCAAGTACTGGGTCTGCATTCTGGAGACGTGCGAATGAGAATTGACTTGCCTTGACACCGATGCGGTCAATATCGAACTCGCTCTTGTCTGGCTGTGTATAAGGTGCATCAAGCATGATGCGTGTAGCGGTCTCAATAAGGTTGTGCTTGAGAATCTTGCTGACGAATGGGAATGAACGGCTGGCACGGAGGTTACATTCGATAACCTTTACAGTCTGTCCCTTGGCAAGATACTGAATGTTGAAAGGACCTGAAATGTTGAGTTCCTTCGCAATCTGACGGCTAATCTTCTTTATCTGACGGATTGTAGAGTAGTAGATATGCTGTGCAGGGAATACGAGGGTTGCGTCACCTGAGTGAACACCTGCAAATTCCACGTGTTCGCTGATAGCATATTCTACGATGTCACCTTCCTTGGCAACAGCATCGAATTCGATTTCCTTAGTGTCCTGCATGAACTGGCTGACAACGACAGGGTAGTCCTGACTTACTTCTGTTGCCATCTTGAGGAAGCGTTCCAGTTCCTCGTCGTTATAGCAAACGTTCATGGCAGCGCCTGAAAGTACGTATGATGGACGGACGAGTACAGGATAACCAACTTCGGCGATGAATTCCTTGATGTCGTCCATACTTGTAAGGGCACGCCATGCAGGTTGGTCGATTCCGAGTTTGTCAAGCATAGCAGAGAACTTGTTGCGGTTTTCTGCACGGTCGATGCTTACTGGTGAAGTACCGAGGATAGGAACATCCTGACGGTAAAGTTTCATAGCAAGGTTGTTTGGAATCTGTCCGCCTACGCTGACGATTACGCCTCGTGGCTGTTCGAGTTCAATCACGTCGAGTACGCGCTCGAATGAAAGTTCATCGAAATACAGGCGGTCACACATGTCGTAGTCGGTGCTGACTGTCTCAGGGTTGTAGTTTATCATGATGGACTTATAGCCCAACTTGCGTGCTGTGTTGATGGCATTTACTGAACACCAGTCAAACTCAACGGAAGAACCGATGCGGTAAGCACCGCTGCCGAGTACAACGACAGACTTTTCATGACTGTAGTAGTTTACGTCATAGCCAGTTGTGTTGTAAGTCATGTAGAGATAGTTGGTGAGTTCCGGATGTTCGCTTGCAACGGTGTTGATGCGCTTTACTGCAGGAAGAATACCGAGTTCCTTGCGGTACTTGCGGACCTTGAGGTTGGCAGTTTCCATATTGCCTTCTGGTTTCAGTACGAATTTTGCAATCTGGAAGTCGCTGAAACCGCAAGCCTTAACTTCGCGCATGAGTTCTGGAGTGATTTCCTCCAGGGAATTGAACGCGAGGAGTTGATGCTTGAGATCTACGATATGCTTCAGTTTGTCAAGGAACCACACGTCAATCTTTGTAAGTTCCTCTATACGTGCAGTAGAATAACCTTCCTCAAGAGCCTGTGCAATTGCGAAGATGCGGAGGTCAGTAGGGTGGGAGAGTTCGTAGTCGAGATCAGCGAACTTGTTGTGGTCGTTGCCTACGAATCCGTGCATACCCTGTCCGATCATGCGCAATCCCTTCTGAATCATTTCCTCAAATGTGCGTCCTATGGACATAATCTCTCCTACAGACTTCATTGAAGAACCGATTTCGCGGCTCACACCGGAGAATTTTGTAAGGTCCCAGCGAGGAATCTTGCAAATCATATAGTCGAGTTGCGGAGCGACGTATGCAGAGTTGGTAGTACCCATCTCGCCGATTTGGTCGAGAGTGTAACCAAGTCCAATCTTTGCTGCAACGAATGCGAGAGGATAACCGGTAGCCTTTGAGGCAAGTGCAGATGAACGGCTGAGACGTGCGTTAACCTCAATGATACGGTAGTCGTTGGTTTCAGCATTGAATGCGAACTGAATGTTGCATTCACCAACGATGCCCAGGTGGCGTACACAACGGATGGAAATATCCTGAAGCATCTTAACCTGCTCATCGGTAAGTGAGCATGTAGGTGCCACAACGATAGATTCACCGGTGTGAATACCGAGTGGGTCGAAGTTCTCCATTGATGCCACGGTGAAGCAATGGTCGTTTCTGTCGCGGATAACCTCGAATTCAATTTCCTTCCATCCCTTGAGTGATTCCTCTACGAGAATCTGTGGTGCGAAGGTAAATGCACTTTCGGCAAGTTCACGGAATGCCTGCTCGTCTGGACAGATACCGCTTCCGAGACCACCGAGTGCGTATGCAGAACGGATCATGATAGGGAAACCGATTGTGTGTGCAGCCTTGAGAGCATCTTCCATGTTCTCTACGGCTTGACTTACCGGTGTCTTCAACTCAATTTCATCGAGTTTCTTTACGAAGAGGTCACGGTCTTCAGTGTACATGATAGCATCGACACTTGTTCCGAGTACCTGAACTCCATATTCCTTGAGTACCCCAGAAAGGTAGAGTTCTGTACCGCAGTTGAGTGCTGTCTGACCTCCGAATGCAAGGAGAATACCGTCAGGACGTTCCTTCTTGATAATTTCAGTTACAAAAAAAGGTGTCACTGGTAGGAAATAGACCTTGTCAGCAATACCTTCTGATGTTTGAATTGTTGCGATGTTTGGATTAACCAAAACAGAACTGATGCCTTCTTGTCTGAGGGCTTTCAATGCTTGAGAACCGGAATAGTCAAATTCGCCAGCCTGGCCAATCTTGAGTGCACCACTTCCCAGAACTAAGACTTTCTTGAGTTGTTTTTCCATCATTAATTCGTTATTGAGACTTGTGTATATAATATTTCTTTTCGGCGTGCAAAGGTACGAAAAAAATGCAAAATATGTGCTCAAAGGTCCACTTTTTATTTCGCTTTATTCATTTTTTTTGGTATATGCAACCTTTATGCAAAAATGTGGAACTTATAAATTGCAATAGGAGAAAATCAGATGGCGCAGTTCTGAATTGTCGGATAGGGGAATCTACGCGTAAAAATAAAAAAGGAATGCACCGATTGTCTGATGCATTCCCGATATGCTGAGATTTTGATTTCTCTGATTATTCAGCAGCCTCTTCAGCAGGAGTTTCTTCTTCTGTTTCTTCAGTTGCTTCTGCGGCTTCAGCAGCCTTTGCTGCTTCCTTAGCCTTGTCAGCCTTCTTCTGGGCAGCATATTCTTCAGCAGCCTTTCTTGAATCTGCGTCAGGAACAACTTCGAATGGAACATCTACAGCAACTTCCTTGTGGAGTTGGATGTTTGCAACGTGCTGACCGAGAACCTTTACGCTCTTGGTAGTAACCTGCTTTGGATCGATTGTGATGCCCTTTTCAGCGAGAGCAGCAGTGATCTGAGCAGCACCAACGCTACCGTAAATGTTAATACCGTCAGAAACCTTAGCCTCGATAGTGAGTGAAACACCTTCGAATGACTTAGCCTTTTCTTCAGCATCAGCCTTCATCTTGGCAATCTTTACTGCGCGCTGCTTGAGTTCTTCCTGTGCAGCCTTGATAGCCTTTGGAGTAGCGAGTACTGCAAGACGCTGTGGAAGAAGATAGTTGCGTCCATATCCGTCTTTTACTTCGAGGATATCGTCCTTATAGCCTAAGCCTTGTACATCTTTCTTTAATATAATCTTCATAACTTTTCCTTTCTTGAGTTTTTAATGTTAAACAATGATTTAATTACTTAAGCAGGTCGGTTACGAATGGAAGGAGAGCAAGGTGACGTGCACGCTTTACTGCCTGAGCCACGCGGCGCTGATACTTGAGAGAGTTGCCTGTGATGCGGCGAGGAAGAATCTTTCCCTGCTCGTTGAGGAACTTCTTAAGGAATTCTGAATCCTTGTAGTCGATATACTTGATTCCGCTCTTCTTGAAACGGCAATACTTCTTCTTCTTTACGTCTACTGTCTGAGGAGTGAGAAAACGTACTTCTGATGTTGTCTGTGCTGCCATGTCTTAAGCCTCCTTCTTTAAATTACGACGCTTCTCAGCATACTGAGCAGCGTACTTTTCGTTCTTTACTGTGAGATAGCGGAGTACGCGCTCATCGCGACGCATCTGCAACTCTAATGGTGCAATCACTGTTGGTTCAGCCTTGAATTCAATCATGGCATAGAAACCAGTAGACTTCTTCTCAATGTTGTAAGCAAGTTTCTTGAGACCCCAATTCTCTACATTGATAATCTCTGCACCCTGCTCAGTGAGATAAGCCTGATACTTTTCTACCGCTTCCTTCATCTGCTGATCAGATAAAACGGGAGTTAAAATGAAAACGGTTTCGTACTGATTCATACGTTTCTTTTGTTAATTATTTGGTTGTTTTGCAAAATGCGGGTGCAAAGGTACGAATAATTTACTATTTGACAATATACAATTTGTTATTTTTTGAAAAAAGTAGGAAAAACATATAAAAAACAAGGTCAAAGCGCATTTTTCTTGATAAAAGTTTCGCAGTTTAAGATGTTTTTACTTATTTTGTACCTCGAAATAGTAAGTAATGGCACCAAAATACCTTAATTGCTGTTTGTGTAACTTTGAAATAAAACTTAAAAATAAAAAATAATATGGGAAAGAATATTCTTAATTACGTAGGAGTAATCATGGTACTCGTAGGAGCATTACTTATGATTCTCGCTATGTTTGTTGCTCCAATGGGTGACCTCTGCGACCAGAACTGGTACACAGCCGGCAGTTTGGTACTTATACTTCTTGGTCTTGTTGCTCATGTTGTGATAAACAAGTACATCACAAAGGAATAATCCAAGAGGATTACGGGGAGTAAACATTGACAGTTGAAGAGAGTGGAAGGGCACAAGAGGTCTTACACTCTCTTTTTTTCTAACCTGGAGTCAACAGGCAAGCCCCCTCCGGGGAAGTCAACGAGTCAGCAAGGATTCAATGTTTCGAGGATTCGAGCCAATGGCTAAGGGCTAATGGCCAACGGCATATAAAAGCCTTTAACTCCCTTACCTCCTAATCTCCTCCCCGAACCATACCTTATTATATAATACCTCCTTAATAAGATTTTTCAATAACAACCAATAATCAACAAAACTATTTTAATCATGATGAACATTAAACATGTAATGACGGGAATGGCTCTCAGCCTAAGTCTTCCGCTGATGGCTCAATGGGGAGGCCCCCAGGTTCAGTCAACCGTTATCAATGCAGACAACACCGTGACTTTCAACTATCGCAGCCAGACTGCCAAGGACGTGAAAGTCAGCGTGCAGTTTGCCGGTGAAAAACAAATGACCAAGGGCGACAACGACGTTTGGTCAGTAACAGTAGGTCCGGCAAAACCAGACATCTATCCATATTGCTTCATAGTAGATGGAGTAAACATAATGGATGCCTCAAATCCGGAATGGTTCCCTAACGAAACATTCAAGAACTCCCTCCTCGATATGCGTGAAGGAGCATCAAAGACTCAGCAAGTCAATGAAGTAGCACACGGAAGCGTGGACTATGTTGACTACTATTCCGAACTTATGGGATTGTACGGCCGTCTCGTAATCTATACGCCACCTCACTATGACAGGAACCAGAACAAGAAATATCCGGTATTCTATCTCGTGAGCGGCACAACCGATACCGAAGAAGTATACTTCAAGGTAGGACGTACCAACTTCATTCTCGACAACCTCATCGCAGAAGGAAAGGCAGAAGAGATGATAGTAGTGATGCCATACGGAAATCCATCATTGTATTTTCCTAAGGGACAGGCTCCGCGTATGATGGGAGACATGTTCAGCAAGACCCTCATCGATGAAATCATGCCATTCGTCGAGAAGAACTACCGCACACAAAACGACAAGGACCATCGTGCAATCGGCGGATTCTCCCGTGGCGGCAATCAGGCACTGGCCAACGGACTTGCCAACCTCGACAAGTTCTCCTATCTGTGCTCATACAGTTCTTTCACAATGCAGCAACTCACGCCCGAAGTCTATAAGAATGCAGCCGACACCAACAGCAAGATAAAACTCTTCTGGCTGGGTGTAGGAACAGATGACTTCCTTTATCAGAACGCAAAGGAATACATGGACCTGCTCGACAAGAGCGGAATCAAGAATACCAAGGTGTTTACAGACGATAAGTTCGGTCACACATGGATGAATGCCCGCTATTTCCTCGAACAGTCACTTCCTCTGCTGTTTAAATAGTCGGACCAACCATAATGCCGAAGAAAGCAAATACAACAAAATCATTAATCAATCAGAATACAGTATATATGAAAAAAATAGCATTATTACTTGTTGCTGCACAATGCACGTTCTTCTCGCTCAGCGCTCAGACACCGGGCGGACGTATGGATGGTGCAGTCATAGCACGATTGTTCCCACAGGGAGTAAATTCTCCGGAAATCAACAATGACGGAAGCGTCACATTCCGTTTCCAGGGTCCAAATGCCCAGAAGGTGGAACTCAACTGTCAGATGTTCGAGGGAAACAAACCAATGGAAAAAGACGAAAAAGGAGTATGGAGCATCACGGTAACACCGGAAAAGCCAGACATCTATCCATATTGCTTCATCGTAGACGGTACACAGGTAGCCGATCCTCAGAATCCGGAAATCTTCCCAAACGAAGGCTTCAAGAATTCAATCGTTGATGTGAAAGGTCCCCAGCCAACCATGCAGGATGTCCAGAAAGTCCCTCATGGAAAGGTTACCTACAAGTACTATCATTCCGACCTCGGTTTTGACCGTCCAATGTGCGTCTATACACCGGCAGGCTACAATCCAGCAGAAAAGACAAAGTATCCCGTACTCTACCTCATTCACGGAATGACAGATACATACGAAACATGGTGGAAGGTAGGACGGGCCAACGTCATTCTGGACAACCTCATTGCTCAGGGTCTGGCAAAGAAGATGATAGTGGTTATGCCATACGCAAACCCATATCCTGAAATGCAGCGCCGTAAACTTACCGACCGCTACGACCCGATGAACACGGAAATCGTGGTAAAGGAAATCATCAACAACATCAAGCCATATATCGAGTCAAACTACAATGTCTATACAGATGCCGACAACCGAGCAGTAGCAGGATTCTCACTCGGCGGACGTCAGACACTCGCCACAGGACTCGGTCATCCCGAACTCTTCCACTATGTATGTGCCTTCTCTCCAGCCATCTTCGGCAATGAATGGAACACAAACTTCGACAACGGTACATACTCTGCACCTGAGAAAATCAATAAGGAAGTGAAGTATCTTTGGGTAAGTTGCGGTACAGCCGACGGACTCTGTTCCGCTTCCCGCGGTCTTGACACATCCCTCACGGAAAAGGGAATCAAGCATACTGCACATTTCTCAGACGGCGGTCACACATGGATGAACTGCCGCGACTATCTTGAGACAATCGCACAGAAGTTGTTCAAGTAAGAAAAAAACGCCACCCATTTGGAAAAATCCAATGAGTGGCGATTTTTTTATGTCAACGAGTAGCCCCATAAGGGGAGGCCTTTAGCCATTGGCCATTGGCTTTTTCGGGATTTCGATAATTCGGGAAATCGAGTATTCAAGTCAAGGGCTAATGGCTAACGGCCAATGGCCCTTTTTTTTGCTTTTGCCTTTAATCTTTAAAACCTTTACCGCCTGAAAAACACGAATCTGGCCACTATGATACATGTGGGCAATTTTATGTTACAAAATGTATTTGTATTCATATCGTTTTGCCGTAATTTTGCACGGACAATCAATAATAATATATAGTAGATGGCGTAAAACATTGCCATCATTAGCGTTATTAACATCATTGGGATTGTAGTGTCAATCACTTTAATATTCAATTATTAACTAATTTAATTTTTTAATCAATTAAACAATGAGAAGAAGTTTATTCTTGTTACTGTTCCTGCTAACGGCAGGTATAGTAAGTTCGCAGGCACAAAATGTGCTGCGAGGCGTTGTGGTCTCTGCTACCGATCAAGAACCGATAGTGGGAGCAGCCGTTGTAGAAAAAGGTACTCTTAACGGAACAGCCACTGATGTTGACGGCCGGTTCACCCTGGAAGTCAAGAAAAATGCAACCATCACCGTGACATATCTTGGTTTCAAGAATCAGGAAGTTGCAGTAGGAGGCAAGTCTGACGTAAGGGTAGTCCTGGCAGAAGACAATCAATTGCTCGACGAGGTTGTGGTAGTAGGTTATACTACAATGAAGAAGAGCGACCTCACAGGAGCCGTTTCAAGTGCCAACCTTAAGGCTTTTGAAAAGTCAGCCAATACCAACCTGCTCCAAGTCCTTCAGGGAACAGTTCCGGGACTGAATATCGGTCTTGCCACATCTGCAGGTTCCGACCCATCAATCTCAGTTCGTGGAACAAACACCATTTCCGGAAACCAGAGCGTACTGGTAGTCCTTGATGGAATTATCTACACCGGCGAGTTATCCGCTCTCAATCCAGCCGATATTGAAAGCATTGATGTACTGAAAGACGCATCTGCAACAGCAGTATATGGTGCCCAGGCAGCAAACGGTGTACTTCTCATCACTTCAAAGAAAGGAACAAAGGGACGTGCTCATGTATCATTCTCGAGCAGTTACAGTGTCCAGTCCCCAACTCATAAACTTCGCACGATGAACCGTGAAGAAATGCTCAATTTCGACAACGAGTGTCTGTGGCAGTATTCCAAGACACCTGAATCAGGCTATACCCAGCAGGATCCAAACTTCAACCTTGCACAGCGCTTGCCGGATTCATGGATGACAGATGCCAGCGGTAATATCGTTGACGGTGACTATGATTGGTGGGACGACTTTACACGCAATGGTCGCATTCAGGAAAACCGACTCAACATTTCCGGAGGAAGCGACGCAATGCAATATCTCATCTCTTTGGGCAACAGCAATGTCAGGAACTATATGCTGAATGACGATTTCAAGCGCAACTCAATTCGTCTCAACCTCGACATCCAGCCTACAAAATGGTTGAAGGCAGGAGTCCAGGCATTCGGCTCATTCATCAACCGTGACGGACAGGAAACATACCTTCCGTTCCTCATTGAAAACAGTCCCCTTACACAGCCTTATGATTCAGAAGGCAATATGAACCACTATCCAGCACACGATGCCCGTGAAAATCCATTCCATGGTTCACTTGTTGACGACTACGACCGCAACAACTCCTTCTTTGCAAACCTCTATGCAGAAGTAGCGCTTCCGCTCAACGGTCTTACATATCGCGTAAACTTCGGTAACAACTACAGAATAGGCGAGCACAACTATTCAAGTGAATTTGCAGAAAACAGCAATGGTAGCGCATACAAGCACCATTCCACATACTACGACTACACATTGGATAACATACTCAACTACAAGAACGACTTCGGTAAGCACTCAGTAGGAGCAACATTCGTTTATGGTGCATCCCGCCGCAAGTACAGTTACACCGCCGCCGATTCAAAACTCTTCCCACGCATGACTCTGGGCTACAACTCACTTGAACTCGGCTCAACCCAGAATACAAGTTCCGATGCTTGGCTCGAGACATTGCTCTATCAGATGTTCCGAGTAAACTATGTATACGACAATCGCTACATGGCAACAGCAACACTCCGTCGTGATGGTTATTCCGGATTCTCAGCCAACAATAAGTCAGCCATATTCCCTTCATTCGCACTCGGATGGGTTATCAGCAACGAAGAATGGTTCAATGTACCGGGAATCGACTATTTGAAACTCCGTGCAGGATATGGAGCAAGCGGTAATCAGACAAGCCGCTATTCATCACTTGCCCGCGTAAATTCAAGTATCGGCTACATCTTTGGTGACGGCGTTTCAGGAGCAATGCGTCAGGAACTCGCATCAATGGAAAATGCCGACCTTAAGTGGGAACGCACGACAGGAATAAACCTCGGACTCGACTTTGCACTCTTCAACAACCGCATCAACGGATCGATTGAATACTACAGCACCCGTACCAAGGACCTGCTCTATGCCGTATCAATACCATCCATCACAGGTTTCAATTCCATCATGTCAAATGTAGGAGAAATTGCAAATCATGGTTTTGAACTCACACTCAGTTCACGCAATATCATGACAAAGGATTTCGAATGGACATCAACATTCAACCTTTCAATGAACCGCGACAAGATCAAGAAGTTGGCAGGACTCGACACCGACGGCGACGGTAAGGAAGACGACCTCACAAGTTCTTCACTCTTCATCGGTGAATCACTTTCAGCAATATACGACTATACAGTAGATGGAATCTACCAGGTAGGTGACGATATTCCAGATGGATTCAACCCAGGCAACTATCGCATCGTCGATATAAATAAGGACGGAAAGATTGACGAGAACGACCGCAGCATCATTGGCCGTACAGATCCAGCCGCACGCATGGGCTTACTCAATACATTCCGCTACAAGGACTTCACACTCAGTTTCTTCCTCAATGCAGTATTAGGCGGCGACAAGAGTTATCAGGGCAAGAACTCATACGCAGAACTTGTAAACGACAACACCCTGCGCCACAACCGTCTGACAGAGCAGGTAGACCACTTCTGGACACCAAGCAATCCAGATGGAATCTATGCACTCTATAATGCAAATCCGGCAATCAATCCGTTCAGATACGAGAACCGTTCATTCCTCCGCTTGCAGGATATCACACTTTCCTACAACCTGCCATCCGTACTCATGAAGAAAATCGGAGTTGACAACATCAACATTTACATGAGTTGCAAGAACCTCCTCACCATTACCGGATGGCATGGATGGGATCCAGAGGCAGACATGGTATATCAGGACATCAACAATCAAAACCGCATGACAGGTAGCCGCTACGAGGATCGCCCAGTTATGAAGAGTGTTACATTAGGCATTAACATAAACTTATAAATCGATGACGACAATGAAAAAGATATTTTTATTATTAACGCTTGCAGCAATGGTGCTTGCAGGCTGTAACGAGGATGACTTCCTCGAGGAGAAGGCCCTCGACTTCAATTCGGCATCAAACTCATATTCCACTCCAGCCGACTTTGATGCAGCCGTAGCAGAACTCTATTATCTGACACGCGAGGAATATTATACGACATACGACCGCACTACAGACCTTTCAAAGTTTGCCGATATGTGGATTACAGCCGACCCGCTCACCTCAAACGTCATATCCGACCTCTCCCCTTCAGGTGCAATTGCACAGTTCTATTGGGATGAGAACTATAAACTCATTGCTCAGGCAAATACAGTCATCAGCCGTCTGCCACAGAGCAGTACCCTTACCGAAGAGCAGAAGAAAGTATATGATGCACAGGCACGTTTCTTCCGTGCACTCGGCTACCGTACACTTGTACTCCTTTACGGCGACGTGCCACTCCAACTGGAAGAAGTGACAGAACCAAAGACTGACTTCACACGTGAGTCAAAGGACGTAATCATCAAGCAATGCGTAGAAGACCTTGAATATGCAGCAGCAAACCTCCCTGAAATCAAAGCCGTACGCGACGGAGAAATCAGCAAGCCTGCAGCAAACATGCTGTTGGCAGAATTCTACCTCATGCAGGGAGAGAACGGTAAGGCAGTAGATGCCACAACAGCCGTAATCAACAACCCTAACCTCGCACTTATGACAGAGCGCTTCGGTTCAGAAGCAAATGAAGAAGGAGATGCATTCTGCGACCTCTTCCGTCCAAACAACCAGAACCGCGCTTCCGGCAACACCGAAAGCATCTGGGTAATCCAGTTTGAAACCAATGTAGAAGGCGGCGGCAACAACACCAGCCACTTCTTCTGGAATCAGGGAAGCTTCTGGGGCGAGCGTTTCTTTGCACCACAGGTTGACAAGTTCCACATCATCACTCCTGAGGGCACTCCTCTCCAGCTCTTCAACTGGCCTATAGGTGACCGTACCGGAGGCCGTGGAATCGGTACACAATATGCAGTTGACCATCTCAACTCTGGTATCTGGCAGGAAGACTTCAACGATATGCGTAACTCTGAGTACAACTGGCCTCGCCGCTACAAGATTCATCGTACTGAAGTCCTTCAGCAATATCCTGAACTTGCAGCAGCTATGCCTGACGGCTACTACGACCTTGAAAATACAGTATTGCCACAGGGATACACCATCGAGGCAGGTTTTGATGGAGGTGTAAATGCTCCTACACGCCTTCCAAACCGCTTCATGTGTGGCTATTCTACAAAGATGACCACTCCATTCCATCATCCAGCAGCACAGTACGGAGATCCTTCAACCTACACACTTGCAGGTACAGGAGGTAAGACATACACCGACCAGTATTTCTTCCGTCTTGCCGAAGCATATCTGCTACGTGCCGAGGCTTATGTAAACCTTGGAAAGAAGACAGAGGCTGCAGCAGACATCAACGTCCTTCACAGCCGAGCAAAGGCAAAGCCATGTACAGCAGAGCAGATGACCATCGACTATATCCTCGACGAACGCTTGCGTGAACTAGTCTGCGAGGAAACCCGCCGTCTGACACTTGCCCGTGTAGGAAAACTCTACGAGCGCATCACAAAGTACAATCCATACTTCGATGCAGCACATAGTGCCGACAAGAAACCATACGACAAGCACTTTGACCTCTTCCCAATTCCGCTGTCAGCAATCCAGGCAAACAAGGATGCTGAATTGCAGCAGAACCCAGGATATAATTGATAATGGATAAATCCATCCTTTCTTTTACCAAGAAAGTTTGGTAGATAAATAAGTATTCGATGAGGGTGCACCAAGAGTCATACGACAACTGGTGCACCCTTTTTTGCTAAAAGAAAAGCCATGCTCCCCCATCTTCCCGCTTTTCATTTTTTTCCACTTAAACCAAACCATTCATTAGCGATTGCTTTTTTTTAGAAAATCCGCATCCTTCTGAAAAATATTTTATAACTTTGCCATGTTATGCTATGATCTTTTGCTTGATTTCCAACCGCAGCACTAAGTTGAGCGAAAATCCGCATGGCAAACCTTAGGTCCCCCTTTGTCCCTCAGGATAATAAAAAGTATGAATAACGATAGTGCTGTGAATAAAAGAAGAAATGAAACACAAATTCCAATTTTTCGTATTTCTGACATTGGCAGTTCTGATCATTGCACCATGCCAAGGTAAAACGTCAGGCAACTCCCTGCCGAAAGTCCACGTCATAGCAACCGGCGGAACAATAGCCGGAACGAGTACGGACATAGGATACGAGGCAGGAAAAGCATCCATAGAAACCATCCTGCAGGCCGTGCCGGAATTGACCCAATACGCAGAATTGGACTATGAGCAGTTCTGCAACATAGGTTCACAGGATATGAACGAGGCAATCTGGCTGTCTCTTGCCAAGCGTGTCAATCAAGTCCTTGAAAGCGGACTATATGATGCAGTTCTGATATCCCACGGTACCGATACAATGGAGGAAACCGCATTCTTCCTGAATCTCACTACCCACAGTCCCAAGCCTGTAATCCTTGTGGGAGCCATGCGCCCCTCCGATGCAGAAGATGCCGACGGTCCGTTGAATATGCTGAAAGCCGTCCAGACAATCGTGAGCCCCGATGCAGTAGGGAAGGAAGTGATGTGCTGTCTGGGCGGCAGGATTTATGAAGCAGGATCAGCCTTCAAGAACGACACACATTCCTTGAACCCCATATCCGAAGTGCCAGCCGACTGGCACTTGCCACATAATGCCAACACCGGCTTTACCATTGACAGTCTGGAAGAATTGCCGGAAGTAGGAATCGTGTATGGCTATGGAAGCAACTCAACCGTTGCTTTGGAAGCATTAGTCAATGCCGGATGCCAAGGCATCGTGTTTGCAGGAGTAGGAGACGGAAATCTGAATCAGGCAACCCTAGACCTGGCATCGCAGGCGGTACAAAAAGGCATAATGATTGTCCGCTCCTCACGCATAGCCTATGGCGGGGTATATACAGAAGGCGGAGAAGTTGACGATGAAAAACTAGGCTTTATCGCCTCAGGCAGCCTGAATGCTCAAAAATCCAGAATCCTTCTCATGCTTGCCCTCACGGCAACCCACGACATCGATACCATCCGCTCTTATTTCCGCCATGGAGTCTCCACGCAGCAAGTCAACGAGTAGCCCCATAAGGGGAAGCCTTTAGCCATTGGCCATTGGCCATTGGCTTTCTTGAGTCAACGAGTCAACAAGTCAACGAGTGACCCCTTTGGGGAGTCAACAAGTCAACGAGTCAACGAGCAAGCCGTTCGGGTGGTATTCGTTTCCAATAATTTTCTTTGTGTGCTTCGCACAGTCGTTGTTTGAAAAACAAAAGAAAACATCGAAAACAAAAGAAAACATTTTTTCAGCCCTTTGGTCACTCGTAGACTCCAGAACCATAGCATTCGTCTGGAAGACGATACAGCGAGCCTTAGCGAGCGGTGGGTAACCCCGTACACCGAACGCAGTGGTGTGCGGGGATCCGAAAATGACAAAAATCCTTACCTTAGCCCACAACCCAAAGGGGTGTGCCGTAGAAACTCGTTGACTTGTTGACTCGTAGACTTGTTGACTCCCCAAAGGGGCTACCCGTAGACTTCAGCAATACTTGCTTGAAGTGAAAAGTGAAGGTGAATGTTGATGCAAATACAACAAAATCGCCACCCAAAGGAATAATCCGATGAGTGGCGATTATTGATAATGCAGTTATCTCTTTTTCTTTGAACCAAACAGATTTGAGTGGGACCCTGAACGGATCAGTCGCACTATACGGACAGATTCAGAAGAATCATAAATTAGCAACCAATCAGGTCCTACATGACACTCCCAAAAACCAGCCCAATCACCCGACAAGACATGTGGGCGATGCTCCTCACTAACTTGTCCGGTTGCTTCGAGTTGATGAAGAACCTCAATGAGCAGACTCATGTCAGCACCTTGCTTCCTGAGTTTCTTGTAGTCTTTCTTAAATTGGCCAGTATAGTTAAGTTCGTACATACCCTAAGATTCTAATTGGGCTAATAAATCTTCGACGGAAGATGCTTTATACATGCGTCCGGCACGTGCATCTTCAATAGCCTTCAAGGTCTTCTTTCGAGCATCTGCAGCCTCTTTCTCTGCAATGATTCGGGCGGACAATGCCTCACGCACCTTCTTTGGCTGACTCATGATGATACTCCATAGAGCATCTACTGGATTTATATTAGCTGCGGTATCCATAAATTACTATATTATTATTTTCTTGATTACATCCGTTAAAAATGGTGCGTACACACCAATTGCAACTGCAAAAGTAACGATTAATTTCCAAACGCATACATATTTTGCCGAAAATCTTTGATTTCAAGGTAATATTATTTTGTCTTGCCAGAATTAAATGACCACTTTGAATTCATTTAGAACTATCGTTCAAAACATATCAGTAACTTCCCCTCAACAATACTTGCTTGAAGTGAAAAGTGAAGGTGAATGTTGATGCAAGAGATAATGCAAATCGCCACATGAAAGACATGCTTAATATACAAAAGAAGGGCTGATCATCACTGACCAGCCCCTACCAAATTGACTATGTTTTGAAACTTTACATCATCATCTTAATCGTCTTTCCATTCTTCGTCCTGATGATGTTTACCTGTCCTTTCCTTGGTGTATCGAGTCGGCGGCCCATTGTGTCGTAGATGCCCCCTTCAGAGGCTCCTTTATCGTTTTACTGTTCATCTTCGCAATCTTTCACAAGACGGATAGGAAGTGCCAATTCATCAATTGCAACATCTCCACCTATTCTTGGGTAAAGAGTTCCATCCTCATTATTCAGGAACACGTATGATGCAGTATACGGTGGTTCTGGGGGCTCCGGTCCCTCTATTTCTCCATATAACTCACTTGTCCAATACATCCAGCCGTTATTATCTTCTAAAGCACCTTTTCCCTGTATTTCAGTAAGAGGTAAGAATACAATGCCTAATTTGTTGATTTCTTCCCACGTGGTCAACCCTTCTTCTCCGGCAGCTTTGGTTCCTTTATAATCATCGGGATAGATGAATAATCCCCAATATTCTTCCGCATCTATTACTGCTGGATTCTCAATAAAAGGAGTATATGACAGTTCGACGATTTTATTGTAGTCATCCGGCCTTGCATTCAACAGAAAATCCCATTCTGCTTTTGAGAGCGTGCGCCATCCCTCTTCTTCATTAACTACGAAATTTTCCGGCATTGTCTTGGGCGTATTACCTGTTCCATTTGTGAATAGATAACAGAGATGTTCCTTTTCTGTTTGCGGTGACTGAGGAGCATCATGTGCCATCTCGTTCCAATAAAAATACGAAACATGTTGGTCCTTTTCCTCTCCCCAATCCTCATGATAAAAATCATACTGGTTTTCCTCGAATTTGAACACATACATGTCTGGGTCGTCTTCGGACATGTCGTAATACAGGTTGCCCTGCGAGAAGTGAACCTTCTTGGTGGCGCTGACGCTGAACTCGCCCGCATGCGCTCCTTCAGGGGGCGTCGGGGTGGGTGCAGCTGGAGCCTCAAATACAACTTCGTCTGCCTGATCGGATGTGTATGTTGCCACTACCTCGCCATCCTTCATGATTTTCATGACCTGCGCATTCATGCTCATTGTGCCTACGAGAGCCAGGAGCGTAAAAATTAATTTTTTCATATTCTGTTCTTTTTGTTTTATTCGTTAAACTGTAGTTAATTTGTAAATGTCTTTATTCGTCCCCAAGGTCGTCCTCCTCATCATCGAATCCGTCACATTGCTTTCCGTACATGGTATCGGTAGTACCGTCACCGAAACTTACACATGTTATTGCAGAAGTATCGACATTGACAACCTTCAACTCTGGAGTTGTATATTGCTTTTTCATTGTCTTACCGTTTTATCTGTTTACTTGATTACCTGACCTGCAACATTGTACTTCATGCCGTTCTTGACAATCACGATGTTGCCGTTCTCAATGAACTTGCCCTCGCGCGCTGATTTCTCGCTGATAAATGCGTCAATGTCTGTCGCTTCGTCATCGAAGACAATACGCATAGCCTTTGCACCGGCAGCCTTCTCATGAACGATGTATGCACGGTTGTGGATGAAGGCTGCGCCTGTGTACTGGAGAAACTGATTGCCACCACCAAGTGCCCAGACGTTGGATTCCATTTCGGCAAGTGAGCCGTCGGACAGTGTCGTAGGATTAAGGCTGTTGTTCTTTACGTCAGCATCATCGCCGGAGGTTGCAACTGGCAGATCTACCTTTATGCCCGGGGTCTCTCCGTAGAGCATGACGCCTGTGCCGGCAGGGATGTTGCCTTCAAGGGCTGTGAGGGTGATGAGTTCGCCGTTGACAAAAGCCTTGTAGGCTGTAATGCCCTCGGTGGCGATGAACGATGCGTCCTTGGCCGAGAACGTGGCATAGCCGGCATCATTGAGGTTTACTCTTACAAAGTCTTCGAACCTGACTGTTAACTTCGCTCCGTCTGTAAGCGGAACGCTGACCAAGGGACTTGTTTCGCCCGTAACGTAGAGACATGCGTTCATGACGTCATCCACGCTCTGATATTTGACGGCAGGCTGCTCCTCAAATAGGTAGTACGTCTTCTGGCCTTCGTTGTCAGATACCACAATGCCAGTGTACCCATCTGCATTGGCAGAAGCGAATGCCGTTACCGACAAGATGAAAGGAAATAGAAGTTTCTTCATTTTTTAGTTTTTATTGTGATTCCGCAAATATAAGGCAAATAAATGAAACAACCAAGGATAATTTGAAAAAAATGAATAAAAATCCAGGGAGCAAAATAAAACAAATAGGTAAAGAAAAAACATTGCTATCCCTTTAATCGTCTAACGCCTAAAGTCAAATAAACGGTTATCGGTTATAGGTTATCGAATACCACCCGAACGGCTACTCGTAGACTCGTTGACTTGTTGACTCGTTGACTCCCCAAAGGGGCTACTCGCAGACTTGTTGACTCAAGAAAGCCAAAGGCTAAATTGCCCTTGGCTTTCTTTGTTTATTCGTAGCGCAGCCGTTTCGGGATCATTAGGGACTGGTACCTTTGACACACGGCATGCGGAATTGGGTAATGGGTTCACTTCAGTACCTGTCCCTAATGACCCTATTGATATGTTCGTTTGGAAAGCGTTATTTTGCATCTGTGACGAGCCGGACAGCGTGGGCGCGATGCCAATAGTCGTGGTTTGAAGAATCGACTAAGTCAGAACGGAAGATTGTGACGTACGCAATGTTGCTGTCGTAAGGAGTGGATGACCAGTAGTAGCCGTAGCTGCCGACATTGAGGACGCTCGCCGGATAGCTGTAGTCAGGATCGCCATCCCGATTGCCGGCCTCAGGGAGAAACACGCATCCGTTATTCTGCAGAACAGTGAACTCTGCGACTGTATAATTCCGATTATTCGTGTTGCTGCTATATGTATCGAAAACTGTAGGCTCACTACCTGCCCCGGAAGGCCAGGATGAGAAATCATCAGGGAATATCAGGAGTCCGGCCATATTATTCACCTTGACCATTGCGTAATGACGATTGCCTGTAGAAAGCACTCCGGAACCATATGCCGTCTTCCGACTATCCAGAAGATATTTCCACTCTCCGTCATTTTTACCTGAAAGAATCCTCCAGACTCCCTTCTGTCCGCTTACAGTAAAACCTGAGTTCGGCTTTGTCAGATCACTGCTGTCGTTGGTGAAGAACACATCACTCACAGACGCTTCAGAATCGGAGTAGTTTGACAAGGATCTGGCTACAGTTTCGTTCTTGCTCCAATAAAAATGCCCTACATGGCTTTGTGTCTCGTTCTTGATGTTGTCATCGATAGAAGAGAGAGGGGGGATATCATATTGATTGGCTTCGAAGCAATACCTATTCTCATTACCATCATAATAGAGGTTTCCTTGGGAGAAGAACACTTGCTTGTTACTTGAATTGACTGTGAATAAGCCGGGAATCATGTTTGCGGAGATGAAACTGGCACGATATTCAATATCCGTATCACCGACAGTAATCGTCCTGGTGTTTTCCCTGTTATTGTCATTCCACCTGAATAATCTGAAATTGTCATCAGGCTCTACGTGAATCTCAACTTGATACCCGAATTGATACTGGCCGCTTGTCTTGTTCTTGTCATCTCCAATCCACACTTTGCCGTTTCCATCGGATGTTACTGTAAGCATTACCGGCGGAGCATATGCCAATACGGCTTCAATGTCTGACTGAATTTCGCTTATTGTAAATGTAAACTTGTTGTTTGTCCTTGTCCTGACACATTGTGCATTGTCTCCAACGCTACAAACAAGAAGCTTGTCTTGAAAAGAAGTTGCTTTGATAATAACATTGTTGCCATCAACATAAGGCGAGAACATAATATCTCCAGCAGCAATATCATCTGCAACCTTCACCGTCACTACATATCCATTGACAACAATGGTATTGCCGGATTCCTTTTCCCCTTTTGCAGTTTTGTCAAATGATATTTCCATGTTCGGAGTAGCCTTGAAACTATGGTAAGTGCCGTCCTCCAACTTTACGTTAAGATACTTCTGTGCGCTTGCCATGGTGTACACCATAAGCAGAAGTGCGCTGAGAATTGATTTTATTTTCATAATGCTTCGTTTATTTGTTTTTTTATTCTATTGACTATTGTTCTTGATTCCTGGTTATGTTACCATTGTGAGATTTCTTCATCGAGTTCTTCCATATCTTCTTCATCGAATATTCTGAGATTCTGCTCATCACTTGTGCTTAACAGAACGACAGGCGAAATCTCTATCACCTTCATTGCCGGGGTTTTATATTCTTTCTTCATAATATGTCCTCCTTATTTCTGATAGATTTTCTTACCGTTCTTGATCACTATTCCCTTGTAACTGTCGTTGACACGAATACCATTGAGATTATACAAGTTCTTCCCTTCAGCGGAGGATTTAGAAGAGACTTCTGGTATTCCTGTAGTTTCTTCATCGAATACGAAAGTGAATGCCTTGGCAGATGATGCCTCTGTCAGTTGCAGATATGCCTTGTTGGCAGAGAGTTTCTTTCCATTTCCTGCCCACGGATAAAGCCCAATACCAAGTTTTGAAGTTCCAGAGAGAATATAACAGTTTTCAGGTACTGGGATTTCCACGTCTGTACCTTTAAGGATGCCACGTTCTTCTTCTGTCTCACTGATAGCATAGTCGCTTGTGTAGGCGCTGAATGAACCGCTTTCGGATATAAGTACAACGGCTGTCTCGGCAGGAATGATGTCATCCTTAATCTCGTTGAGGTGGATGACTCCGTCTTGTCCCTCGTCCAGCGTGGCTGTGTAGGCTGCCACTCCTTTCGGGATGGTGTATGCTTCAAGGCTGCTGTAGAAGGTAGTGTAATAATCACTTACACTCTCCGGATCTTTGCTGGCACTGAACTCTACGGTAGGAACACCTTTGAAAAGGGTTATCTTGCCTGCCATATCCCAGGGGTAGGTTACAGATTTGCCGTTGACGGTAAGAACTACATTGCAATCTTCGTCGAATGTGAATTTTGATGCTGTCAAAAAGTGTTCCTTCTCAATAGGAGCAGAGCCTTCGGCAAAGTTGATGTGCAATACCGTTGGCATTTCTGCGGCATAAGCCAATGCCTGAATACCTTCATTCTTGGCTGTTGTTACGGCATCCGTAGTCGTTGCGGCATTAATCTTGCCGGTATATGTTCTGACAATGTCTTCGGTTTCATCTGATGGATAATCTTTTTTTGCATCGTTTAGGTCACTTATTGCAGCCTCCTTTGCCTCCTGCAATTCCTTTGCATCCTTCAATGCCTGAATACCTTCATTCTTTTCCTTTGTTACATCTGTTGTAGTCGTTGCAGCATTTATCTTGCCAGTATAGGTACTGACAATTTCATCAACTGCATCTGAAGGATAAGTAGTCTTTGCAGCATTCAACTCAGAAATAGCAGCTTCCTTTGCATTCTGTAATGCAATCTGAGCATTATATGCATCCTGCAAAGCCTGAATACCCTCATTCTTTTCCTTTGTTATGTCTGTTGTAGTCGTTGCAGCATTTATCTTGCCAGTATAGGCGCTGACAATTCCATCTGCAGCATCAGAAGGATAAGTAGTCTTTGCATCGTTCAATGCAGCAATTGCAGCCGCCTTAGCATCCTGCAAAGTCTTAGCATCCTGCAATGCCTGAATACCTGCATTCTTTTCGTTTGTTACGTCTGTTGTAGTCGTTGCAGCATTGATCTTGCCTGTATAAGTGCTGACAATTTCATCTGCAGCATCTGAAGGATAAGTTGTCTTTGCAGCATTCAACTCATCAATTGCATCATCCTTTGCTTTTTGCAGTTGAATGGCAACCTTTCCTTCATTGAGAATTGTAACCACATCAGCACCGCTGGTGGCAGCATTAACCTTATTTTTATAATCGCTGACAACACCTTGTACTGCTAACGAAGGGTTCTGTCCTGCTTCAGCATCCAGATCATTAAGGGCATCGGCTTTGCAGAGGTCTGTGTCAAGCACATAGCTTATGAAGTATTTCCAATCCGAATCCGCCCTGTATGCATCAATTGACTTGTAAGACACATATACCTGAATGGTGTTGGATACGTTATAGAATGCATTATCACCCAAGGTTGGCGGATCCTGCCTCATCGCCTTTATAGACATAATCCTAAATTCGTCCTTACAATAAAACGTATAGCCGTAAATGTTGGATACCTGTGACCCGATGGTAACTTCCAAGGCGGTGAAATCACCCTTGTAGAAAGGCGCATAGGAATAATCGCCAGAGTTCCCCACAGGGTAGAGTTCACGCCCGATATACACTTTCTTCAATCCTCCGTTCCAGGAGAACGCACCGTAACTATAGGTAGTTCGGAAACATTCCAGCTTATCCCCGCTGTCCTCTATCACGATTTCTCTGAGATTGCTTTTATTGTCCTCCAATGCAAATGTCTCTAATGTCCGGACAGATGCCGGTATAGTCAGTTTCGTGGCAGTTTTATTGTACCAGAAGAACTGCTCACCGATAGCGACTACGGTATATGTGGTGCCTCCGTCCTGAACCGTTGACTTGATGGCCAGTTCCGTACGAGTGTCACCTTCCTTAGCATATACAGCCACGGCATAATTGCCACTTCCTGACGTACTGCTGGTATGGTCTTCATAGGTATAGATGTAATTCTGATTGCTGTACAAAGAGTACATCACTCCGTCAACTTCGACTATTTTGGTGGGAGAATTGTCGTTGCATCTTGTACCATGGTCAGGCTTTCCATCATTATATTTTGCCCACATCTGCCCACATACCATGAGCAGGAGGACTGACAGTATATATAATCGTTTTCTCAAAAGTGATTTCATATTTTAAGTCTCTTATTGATTAATATTCTATGCCCTTGTGAAGTATCTGAACAAGTTGTAAGTGAATAAGTCTTGTGATTTATCTGCCGCGCAATACCTATCCCTGAATCACTGATGTTTAGGGTGATATAAATAGTATTTACATTATAGGCATTCATGACAAGTATGCTTTTTTCTGTCTGTGCAAATACAGACAAAGTATTAGTACTTCATTGTGAATATGCAAATATAGGGCAAAGAAATGAAACAGCCAAATTTATTTTATAAAAATAAAACGCAAACGCAAACGCAAAATAAAACGCAAACCCTAACGCAAACGCAAAACTCGTTGACTTGTTGACTCCCAAAAAGGGCTGAAAGTCCGACACTCTACAGCCCAATCCGTAAGGGTTGGGAATCATAGTTATAGATTATTATCCTATACCTTAGCCCACAGCCCGAAGGGATGTGCCGTAGAAACTCGTTGACTTGTTGACTCGTAGACTTGTTGACTCCCCAAAGGTAGGGTGTTCAAAATCGTCTTTCTAGACGAGACCCAAAAGTGCTTATATTT
>JAKSJB010000002.1 GCA_024398475.1 Bacteroidaceae bacterium
AGATAAATCTTCAGCCGTCGCAAGCGAAGATACTCAATCTTCGCCCTACTTAACTCCTGTCTCCTGACTGCTTTTCTACTAAAAGTTGAGTTCAGCGAAACTTGAAATTATTTTATTTCAGTAGTTTAGTAGTTTTGGAGTTAAAGGGAGTTAAAGGCTTTTGGTTACTTAACTCCTCAACTCCTGACTCCTGTCTACTATTATTATTTTGGTTTGCCTTGCAAAAATAACAAAAAAAAATCATATAAGCGAATGATTTTGAGGGTTTTGTGCGTATTTTTTCAGGAATCGTCTTAATCCTATCAAGATTGACATCAAAACAAACAAAAATCCGCTGACTTTCAGTATTCATACTGATTGTCAGCGGGTTTTCTTTTCGGGTGATTTTGTCAAAAAGTCAAAAAGTTAAAAAGTTAATAATAATACAATCGGAGAGAAAATGCAGGATACGAAAAATGACTTTTTATCTCAGTCCATGTTTGTTTACTGCAACCATTGTTAGAAGCACCATCGCCACAATAAAAAGCATCGATTGTAGTTTTACTGCCACATAAAGCATACCAACCACTTTCACCAGTAAATTTGTTTTCGGAGTCAGAAACAACACCAGCGGCAGGGAAATATACTTTAACCATATCGGTCACATTAACTATATGACCAACATATTTTCCTTTGACAAACCACTTTTCAAAAGGATCAGTATTATAATAAGGATCAAGAATATCATCAAATTCGTCACTAGACATAAGGGCCCATCCAGATTGAGTCTTATATTCTAAGCATTCTTCGCTACTCTTATAGTCTCCATAGCATGCAGCATCTTTATCTTCACTTCCAGCACCATCAGTCATACTTGTTGCGCCTTCGTTCATTGCTGCAATAATGAATGGAATATTTGTAAAACCAAAAATATTAAACTGTGCAAGAATTCCTACTCGGCCATCAATCATACCAACAGATCCAACAGGAGATTCATATGAAATCTCAGGATAACTAAAGTTGACTTCTTCCTTGAGTGTAAATGATGCCTTGGTAATCTTGCTGCGTTCGATTTTAAGTGAACCGCTTTTCAGTGTCTTCACACAAGTGCGGTATTCTGAGTCATAGAGTGTGATGACCACATTGGAATAGTTACCTTCAGGAAGTGCGAGGTTGAACACGATTTTGTCATCAAGTTGCGCCCATTCGAGGTCTTCACAAACAAGTGTGTAAGGTTTTGCAAGCCCGGAAGCATTGAATGTGAAACCTGCAAGCTTATAAATTTCAGTACCCGGATTTGTAACTGTCAGTTGCAGCAGACCTCCTACATTCCTGAAACTGAGAGGAGATATATTGCCGTCAGTAACTGTTGCAGTGGCAGTCATAGGGAAGTTCGAGATAGCACCTTCCTTATATACTTGCTTTGTAGGCACATTGCCGTCGGTTGTAGCGTAATAAGCAGTGTATGAGCCATCAGCAAGTGCAGTACCAGTGAACTTTGCTAAGGTTTTGCCCTCACCTTCAGTGAGTGTGAATTCCTTTCCGCCGATTGTGATCTTGTCGCTATCTGACCATACAACATCGTAAGCACCTTCGCCATCGTCTGCAAGTGCTGTACGTGTACCGGTTTCGGTCATGGCCATGACGGTGGTCTTTCCGTCTTTTACGTTATTGGGTGCTTCGTCTTCGCTTGAACATGCAGTAAAGCCGAATGCTACTGCGAGTGCTGCTATTGAAAATAATATTTTCTTCATTGTCTGTTTCCTCCCTTGTTTATTCCCAGTTGTCTTCGCCGTAATCGTCAGTACTGATTCCTACTTTCTCTGTGCCTGATGCGCTAATGCTTAACAGACATTCACACTGTGTGCGTACCACCTTGATTGCAGGTGATAAATACTGTTTTTTCATTTTTGATTTTTTTTGTTTAGATTTGCAATTAATACTTATTGATCCTTTATTCCGCAATGCTAATGTAATTATTACTTTTTAATACCCTGAGCAATAAAAAGTTGCCCAGGATTTTGTCGTGTCAGATTTTTCACTTATCTTAGTGCTGCAATTAGAAATCAAGCAAAAAATCTGTATTGACATGGCAAAGGTACAAATAAAATCTGAGAAACTTACCTTTTGGAGGAATTTTTATGGTCATGGAGCATTTTGACTCCATGCTTTCATCCGTTATCGACTCTACACTGGGTCAGAGATGCGGCTGTATCAAAAAAGTCAATTTATTAAAAAGTTAATTTGTCAATTTTAATGTAGATTTGGAGTCAACTCAAACGCAAAACTACGGCACTCGTTGACTTGTAGGCTCAAAAAAACGCCACCTAAAGGAATATCCAATGGATGGCGCTTTTTGTCAACTCCTGAACGTGCATCCGTTTTCGTTGGCATCGACTTCGATGGGTTTGGTTTTGTCGATGGTACCGGCGAGGATGAGGCGTGAGAGTTCGTTGAGGAGGTGTTGCTGGATGGCTCGCTTTACCGGTCGTGCTCCGTAGGTTGGGTCGTAGCCCATGCGTGTGATGAAGGCTATGGCGGCGTCGGTGAAACTGATGGTTATTCCGTTTTCGCCGAGCATGTCTGCTACGGACTTTACCTGTAGTTCCACGATGCGGCGTATTTCGCTTTCTGCGAGTGGCTGGAAGGTGATGATTTCGTCGATGCGGTTGAGGAACTCAGGGCGCATCACCTGACGGAGTTGCTCGGAGGTGAGGTTGCTGGTCATGATGACGATGGTGTTCTTGAAGTTCACGGTGCGTCCCTTGTTGTCGGTGAGCCGTCCGTCGTCGAGTACCTGCAGGAGTGTGTTGAACACGTCGGGGTGTGCTTTCTCTATCTCGTCGAAGAGTACCACGCTATAAGGCTTGCGGCGCACGGCTTCGGTAAGTTGTCCTCCTTCTTCGTATCCGATGTATCCGGGAGGTGCTCCGATGAGTCGGCTCACGCTGTACTTTTCCTGGTATTCGCTCATGTCGATTCGGGTCATCAGTCCTTCGTCGTTGAAGAGATAGTCGGCGAGTGCCTTTGCGAGTTCGGTCTTACCGACTCCGGTGGGTCCCATGAAGATGAAGGATCCGATTGGGCGGCGGGGGTCCTGCAGTCCAGCCCGGCTGCGGCGCACGGCATTGCTTACGGCGGCGATGGCTTCGTCCTGTCCGATGACGCGGCGGTGGAGTTCTTCCTCGAGGTGGAGGAGTTTGTCCTTCTCGCTCTGCTGCATCTTGCTTACGGGGATGTGTGTCCAACGGCTTACTACGTCGGCTATGTCGTCGGCTGTTATCTCTTCGCGTATCATGCGGTCTTCTCCGCTGCCGAAGCGTGCTTCCTCGCGCTTCACGTCTTCCTCGATGGTCTTTATCCTGCCGTAGCGGATTTCGGCTACTCTGCCGTAGTTGCCTTCCCGTTCTGCCTTGTCGGCTTCGAAACGTAGTTGCTCTATCTGGGCGCGTGCCGACTGTATGCGGTCGGCTATCTGCTTTTCCTGCTGCCACTTTTCGTGGAGCCTGTCGTACTCGCACTTGAGGGTGTCGATGATTTCGCCCAATTGTGCTGTCTTTTCCTTATCGCCTTCACGCTTGATAGCTGCCCTCTCGATTTCGAGTTGCTTGAGCCGGCGGCTGAGTTCGTCGATTTCCTCGGGTACTGAGTCGCGTTCCATTCGCAGACGGGCTGCTGCTTCGTCCATGAGGTCGATTGCCTTGTCGGGCAGGAATCGGTCGGTGATGTATCGGTTGCTCAGTTCTACGGCTGCTATGATGGCGTCGTCCATGATGCGTACCTTGTGGTGGGTTTCGTAGCGTTCCTTGAGTCCGCGCAGGATGCTGATGCTGCTGAGGACGTCGGATTCATCGACCATGACGGTCTGGAACCGGCGTTCGAGTGCCTTGTCCTTCTCGAAGTACTTCTGGTATTCATCTAGTGTGGTGGCTCCTATGCTGCGCAGTTCGCCCCGTGCCAATGCTGGCTTGAGTATGTTTGCGGCATCCATGGCTCCTGATGTCTGTCCGGCTCCGACGAGGGTGTGGATTTCGTCGATGAAGAGGATTATCTCGCCGTTGCTTTCGGTGACGGCGTTGATGACTTTCTTCAGGCGTTCCTCGAATTCGCCCTGGTACTTGGCTCCGGCTATGAGGGCTCCCATGTCGAGCGAGTAGAGTTGCTTCTGACGGAGGTTTTCGGGTACGTCGCCCCGCAGGATTCGATGGGCAAGTCCTTCCACTATGGCGGTCTTTCCGGTTCCGGGTTCTCCTATGAGTATTGGGTTGTTCTTTGTGCGGCGCGACAGTATCTGCAGCACTCGGCGTATTTCGTCGTCGCGCCCGATTACGGGATCGAGTTTTCCCTGGCGTGCGAGTTCCACAAGGTTCACGGCGTACATCTTCAGGGCTTCCATATTTTGGTTTTCGCCCGAATTCTGTGTTGGATTGTAAGTATTCATATTCTTAGTTTTTTGGAATTAACGATGATTCGAGATGTCGAGGATTCGAAGTATCGAAGATTCGAGTAGTCGACATTGCGTCCCTTTCCAAAAAATGTTCCTTGGTGTCTATCACGACAAATGAACATACAAAAAAGCCAAAATGTCATAGAAACAGTTGATTTTCATGACGTTCTGGCAGAAGAGCAGAAAAAACATTGGCTTTTTTGGAGTCAACGAGTCAACGATTTATCGATAATTCGATTTTTCGATATTTCGATGATTCGAATTCTCCTGCTCGCTTGTTGACTCGTAGACTTGTTGACTCGTTGACTTGTTGACTCGTTGACTTGTTGACTCGTAGACTCGTTGACTTGTTGACTCGTTGACTTGTTGACTCGTTGACTTGTAGATTCAGGAAGGTTAATGGCCTTCCTGCGAATCTATCGCCTGACTTTCATGTCGCCGGGTGAGTGGTTCATGCGTTTCTTCCGGTCGTATTGGCTTTTGCTGGTTTGCTTTTTATTGCGTTGTACTTTATTGTTCGTGCGTGCGTTATGGCGTGCGCGGGCATCGCGTATGATGCGCTGTGATATCCATTGGGCTATGAGTGTGGCTCCGTCTTCGTTGGGGTGTACTCCGTCCTGAAGGAGATGGACATAGGGTGCGAATTCGGTGTTAAGGTCTATCACGGACAGGTGCATTTCGCGTGCTACTTCACGGATGTAGGGTATGACTCCGTGGGTTATCACGCTGTCGTTGATTGCCCAGTTGGGGATGGTGCTTGGTATGGGCAGACAGAGATAGATTCTTGGATGGGTGGGCAGTTCCTGAAAACTGCGGACGAGTGTCCTGAGGTCGTCCTTGAAGGTGTCCTGATATTTCCAGTTCTGGGGCTTGGAGTCGTTGGTTCCCAACTTGATTGTCACGATGTTGGGTTGGAAAGCGAGTGCGTCCTTGTAGATCTGTTCTTTCATGTAGGGTACATCGCCCTTGTTCATGAGGGTGCGTCCGCTGATGCCGAAATTTTCTACCTTATACCTGTCGCCGAGGAGGCGTCCGAGTACGGCGGGATAGGTGTCGTGGCTGCGGTCTGCGATTCCGTGTCCGTAGGTGATGCTGTTGCCGACACATGCTACGCGGATGGTGTCGGTCTGTGCTGATGCTGATACTGTGAGGATGGTCAGCAGGGCAATAATTGTAAAGATTCGAGTCATAATAACTATATTTAACTATTTTCGGGAGTTTAGGAGTTGGGGAGTTAAAGGGAGTTAAGCATTTTAATGCTGTTGGCCATTGGGAGTCTTCGATGATTCGATTTATCGATTCTTCGAATTCGCTTGCTTGCTCGTCGACTTGTTGACTCGTCGACTTGTTGACTTACAAAAGCCATTGTCTCCATGATATCTGTTGCAAAAGTACGGATTTAATCTGACAATGCATTATTTTATTGCGGTTTTATTGTCGCGGCGGTTGTTTTTGGTATGCTTACGAATGCAATTGGTGGATTAGCACGGGGGAAATGGGCTGAGATATTCAATTAATTGTGTTTTTCAGCCGATGTATTGTGAATTATTTATTATCTTTGCAAATTGAAGTATTATGCAAGAAGCAGAACAATAACAAAAATATAAGGAAAATGTACAGAACTCACACGTGCGGACAACTCCGCATTTCAGATGCCGGCTCTACAGTCACTTTGGCTGGATGGGTGCAGCGCACACGCAAGATGGGAGGTATGACTTTCGTTGACCTCCGCGACCGTTACGGTATTACTCAGTTAGTGTTCAACGAGGAACAGAATGCTGCTCTTTGTGCAGAGGCCAACAAACTCGGAAGGGAATATGTGATTCAGGTGACCGGTGTGGTGAACGAACGTTACAGCAAGAACGCCAACATGCCTACGGGTGACATAGAAATCATCGTAAGCGAACTGAACGTGCTCAACATGAGCGATACTCCTCCTTTCACTATTGAGGATAACTCGGACGGTGGTGATGACCTTCGCATGAAGTACCGCTATCTGGATATACGCCGCAACCCGGTGCGCGAAAACCTTGAACTGCGCCACCGTATGTGTATTGAGGTGAGAAACTATCTCAGCAACCTCGGTTTTCTTGAGATTGAAACTCCGGTGCTCATCGGTTCTACTCCTGAGGGTGCACGCGACTTTGTGGTGCCTTCACGCATGAACCCCGGTCAGTTCTATGCTCTGCCTCAGTCGCCTCAGACGCTGAAGCAGTTGCTCATGGTGGCTGGTATTGACCGCTACTTCCAGATTGCTAAGTGTTTCCGCGACGAGGACCTGCGTGCTGACCGTCAGCCTGAATTTACTCAGATTGACTGCGAGATGTCGTTCGTGACTCAGGAGGACATCATTCAGACTTTCGAGGGTATGGCAAAGCACCTGTTCAAGGCTCTGCGCGGCGTGGATCTTACGGGTCCGTTCCTCCGTCTGCCTTGGCGCGAGGCTATGCGCCGGTTCGGAAGCGACAAGCCTGACATGCGTTTCGGTATGGAATTCGTGGAACTGAAGAACGAGGACGGCAGCGAGAACTTCTTTGCCGACAAGGCTGGGTTTGCCGTATTCGACGAGGCTCAGTATGTGGGCGGTATCGTGGCTCCGGACTGTGCTGTCTATACCCGCAAGCAGATTGACCAACTCACAGAGTTCGTGAAGCGTCCTCAGGTGGGTGCAAAGGGTCTGGTTTATGCACGTGTTCAGGAGGACGGCAGCGTGAAGTCGAGCGTGGACAAGTTCTATACTCCAGAACAACTCGTGGAGATGAAGGAGAAGATGGGTGCCAAACCTGGTGACCTCATTCTCATCATTTCGGGTCCTGACGCCATGAAGGCACGCAAGCAACTCTGCGAACTACGTCTGGAAATGGCTGAACGACTGGGATTGCGCGACAAGAACAAGTTTGCGTTGCTCTGGGTTACTGAATTTCCTATGTTTGAATGGAGTGACGAGGAAAACCGACTGATGGCTATGCACCATCCGTTCACTCATCCTATGGACGAGGATATCCCTATGCTCGATACTAATCCTGAGGCTGTACGTGCCGATGCCTACGACATGGTGTGCAACGGTATTGAAGTGGGCGGAGGTTCAATCCGTATCCACGACCCTAAACTGCAGGCCAAGATGTTTGAAATCCTTGGTTTTACTCCGGAAAAGGCTCAGGAGCAGTTTGGCTTCCTGATGAATGCTTTCAAGTTCGGTGCGCCTCCTCACGGCGGTCTTGCCTACGGTCTTGACAGATGGGTTAGTATCTTTGCAGGTCTTGACTCTATTCGCGACTGCATTGCTTTCCCTAAGAACAACTCGGGACGTGACGTGATGCTCGATGCTCCTTCATGTATCGACCAGAAGCAACTTGACGAACTTGAACTGGTGGTGAAGGTGAAGAACTGAGGGGTGAAGAGGACGCATTATTTATTAACTGACAAAAAAACAAAGGATAGGATAAATGAAGATTGACAAGAATACCGTAATCGGACTTTTGCTGATGGTTGCCGTCATGTTCGGCTTCATGTGGTACCAGGGTACTACTGCCCAGAAGCGTCAGGCACAGCAACTGGCTCAGGCTCAGACTGATGCCATTGCTCAGCAAAAGTCGGACAGCATCAGGAACATTGAGGAGGAAAAACAGGCGAGAAAGGTTCAGGAACAGTTGAGCGACTCTGCCAGCACGCTGTTTCAGGCACGTCAGAAGAACGAGGGACAGACTGTCATCGAGAACGAACTGCTGAAACTCACCATCAGCAACAAGGGCGGTCAGATCTGCCGCGCTGAACTGAAGGACAAGTCTTACAAGAATCAGGAGGGCGGTCAGGTGGTTCTCTTTGACGGGGAATCGAACTTCAACTTGCTCTTCGACGGAAAGGAGGAGAACATCACTACCGAGAATCTGTATTTCTCTCCTAAGTCGGCGGGAAAGAATGCCGTGACTATGTCGCTGCCTGTGGCTTCGGGTAACATCGAGATTGACTATTCGCTGATGCCTAATTCCTACATCGTGAAGATGGACATCAGGGCTAACGGTCTTTCGGGTTTCTTCTCTACGAAGACTAACAGTTTCGACATTGAGTGGTGTGAGAAGATGCGTCAGCAGGAAAAGGGGTTTGACTTTGAGAACAGGTACAGTACGATTACATGGCGTACTACTGACGACGATACTGACGAACTTTCTTCTGCCGGTGCAGACAAGGAGGAGGATGACTTTGACGACAACATGGAATGGGTGGCTTTCAAGACTCAGTTCTTCAGTCAGATTCTTATTGCCGACAAGGATTTTGCTCCGGATGAATTCTCCCAGAAGCAGTTCAAGCGCGATGCCAAGACTGGTTATCTCAAGGAATACAAGGCTAAGATGTCTACAGGATTCGACCCTTCGGGCAAGCAGGCTACTGCCCTGAAGATGTATCTGGGTCCTAACAAGTTCTCTACTCTGCGCGAAAACGAAAAGATGATGGGTGACGGACGTGACCTCGACCTCCAGAGTATCGTGTACCTGGGTTGGCCGCTCATCAAGTATATCAACCGTTTCTTCATGCTTTATCTCTTCGACTGGATGACTGGCTGGGGTATCAACATGGGATTGGTGCTCATTCTGCTCACGCTCATAATCAAGTGTACCGTGTATCCTCTCATGCGCAAGAGTTACCTCTCTTCTGCACGCATGCGTGTACTCAAGCCTAAGGTTGACGAGATTGCAAGGAAATATCCTAAGCAGGAGGATGCCATGCAGAAGCAGCAGGAGACTATGCAACTCTACAGCCAGTATGGGGTGAGTCCGATGGGTGGCTGTCTGCCTATGCTCATTCAGATGCCTATCTGGATTGCCCTGTTCAACTTTATCCCTAATGCCATAGAACTGAGGGGACAGTCGTTCCTCTGGGCTGACGACCTCTCTACTTACGATGACGTTATCAACTGGGGTACTCACGTGTGGGGAATCGGTGACCACCTGAGTCTCTTCTGCGTTCTCTGGTGTCTTTCTACTGTAGGTAATACATGGATTACCATGCGTCAGCAACGTGACACTATGACCGGCGAACAGGCTCAGCAGATGAAGATGATGCAATGGATGTCATACATCATGCCGCTCATCTTCTTCTTCTCATTCAACGACTATTCTTCGGGGCTCAACCTCTATTATTTCTTCTCAGGTCTGCTTTCCATCCTCATGATGTGGTTCCTGCGCAAGACTACTGACGACGGCAAACTGCTTGCTCAGTTGGAAAAGCGCTATCAGGAACGCAAGGCAAGCGGAAGCGGTGTGAAGAAGGCTTCGTCGATGATGGGACGTCTGCAGGCTATGGCTGAAAAGCAGCAGGAAATGCTTCGCCAGCAGCAGGAAGAGCAGCAGCGACGACAGCAGAAAAGGTAGTATTTAAGGAACTGAGCAGGTCGTGTTCCTGCGGAAGTTGACAACATATAATCAATACAATGAAAAAACTCGCAATTGCAATCGGATTGGCTTTGACTATTAGTATGGATGCAAAGCAACTAACTCCGGAGGTGCTGTGGTCGATGGGCAGAATAGGCTCCTACGACATCAGCGCTGACGGTAAGAACGTAGTATACGGCGTAAGTTACTACAGTAAGGAAGATAACAAGAGCAGAAGTGTGGTAAAACTGACTTCTCTCAACAATACGGGTGCTACTGCTGTCCTCACGGATGAGGGCAGCAGCATGTATTCTCCAAGATACATGAAAAACGGCACGAAGATTTCGTATCTCGCTGCGGACGTGGACGGTGTTACTCAACTGTGGATGATGAATGTGGATGGTTCGGAACGTACTCAGATTTCGTTCTTCGACAGGGATGTTGATGACTATTCTTTCTCTCCTGACGGACTGAGGGTTATCGTAGTTCACCAACTGAAGAGCGACATTGCTGTCAGACAGAATGCCAAGGATATTTCAAAGGCTTCGGGTATGGTTGTCGGTGACCTCAACTACAGACATTGGGATGAGTGGGTTACGACGATGCCGCATCCGTTTGTGGCTGACGTAATTGACGGCCGCATCAGCAAGGAGGAGAAAGACCTTCTGGCTGGTACTTATTTCGAATGTCCAATGAAACCTTTCGGGGGTATCGAACAGTTGGCTTGGAGTCCTGACAGCAGGCAGATTGCCTATACCTGCCGCAAACTTACCGGACGCGACTATGCTACCAGTACTGATTCTGATATTTATCTGTACGACATTATTACCGGCAGGACCCGCAACCTCTGCAAGCCTGAGGGTTATGTGCGTCCGGCTGTTGACTACAGTCTTTCGTTCAGGGATCAGGCTGTAAACCATCAGGAGGGTGACCTCAACATGGGTTACGACATAAATCCTAAGTTTTCTGCAAACGGTAGGTTCGTTGCCTGGCAGAGTATGGAACATGACGGCTATGAAAGTGACCGCAACCGTCTGTGCATCTATGAACTGGCTACGGGCAGAAAGTTCTATGTGACTGAACAGTTTGACAGCAATGTTGACGACTATTGTTGGGCAAATGACTCCAAGACGCTTTATTTCGTCGGTGTATGGCATGGTGAGACTCATGTTTATGCTACCAACCTGAAGGGAGATGTGAGGAAGATTACGGAGGGACAGTATGACTATACTTCCGTGGTTCCGTGTGCCGGTCAACTTCTGTGTTCACGACAGTCTATGAAGGAATCGCCTGAACTGTTCCTCGTAAACCCCAAGAAGGGTTCTGTACAACAGGTAACGTTTGAGAACCAGAAGTTTCGTGATGAGGTGGAATGGGGTGACGTGATTCCTCATTGGTCGAGGACTACGGACGGCAAGGATCTCCTTTCGTGGATAGTTCTGCCTCCTCATTTCGATGCCAGCAGGAAGTACCCTACCCTACTCTTCTGCGAGGGTGGTCCCCAGAGTCCTGTAAGTCAGTTCTGGAGTTATCGCTGGAACATGATGATAATGGCTGCCAACGGTTATGTGGTGGTTGCTCCTAACAGACGTGGCCTTCCTGGTTTCGGCAGTAAATGGAATGAGGATATCAGTACCAACTACGGAGGACAATGTATGGACGACTATCTAAGCGCCATCGACGATGCCTGCTCTACTCTCTCCTATATTGACAGGGACAGGTTGGGATGTGTCGGCGCCAGTTTCGGCGGATTCAGCGTTTACTGGTTGGCGGGTCATCACAACAGGCGTTTCAAGTGTTTCATTGCTCACGACGGAATATACAATCTCGAACAGCAGTATGTCGAAACTGAAGAGGCGTGGTTTACCAACTGGGATTTGGGTGGTGCGCCTTGGCATCTGAACGGAAACACCAATGCCACAGCCGAACAGAGGGAGGCTATACGACGCAGTTATGCTGCTTCTCCTCACCGTTTCGTGGATAAGTGGAATACTCCTATTTTATGTATTCACGGTGAGAAGGACTTCCGTATCGTTGCTTCTCAGGCAATGGCGGCTTTCAATGCGGCTAAGTACAGGGGTATCGAGGCTGAACTGCTCATCTGTCCTGACGAGAACCATTGGGTGCTGAAACCTCAGAACGGTATTCTGTGGCAGCGTACTTACTTTGAGTGGCTCGACAGATGGCTGAAAGACTGAAATTAATAATATCATTTTTACTAAACAATTAATACTGATTACCTTTTTATATCATGACTGAAATATTAAGACAGAAACTGAGTGACTCTAAGGCTGCCCGCTGGACGGCGTTGTGCATTGTATCCATTACAATGATGTTTGCATACTTCTTCACCGATGTTATGTCGCCGCTGGAACCTCTGCTTACGGCTGCATTGGGTGATGAAAACGGATTGGGACTTGGATGGTCTTCTTCCGAATATGGATGGTTCTCCGGTGCCTACGGATTGATGAACGTTTATCTTCTCCTTCTTTTCTTCGGAGGTATTATCCTTGATAAGTTCGGCATCCGATTTACGGGTATGGCTTCCACGGTCCTGATGTTCCTTGGAGCAGCAATCAAGTGGTATGCCGTTGCCAACAAGTTCGACAGTACGATATGGGTTCCGTTCGGAGGCGATGTTCAGATGCAAGTGGCTCTTGCCGGACTGGGGTTTGCCATTTTCGGCGTCGGTTCGGAAATCGCCGGTATTACCGTGAGCAAAGTTATCGCAAAATGGTTTACCGGTCATGAATTGGCTTTGGCCATGGGTGTCCAGGTGGCTTTGGCACGTGTCGGAACGGCTGTGGCTCTTGCGGTTTCTCTTCCTTTATCACGTGCATGGGGAGGTGTAAGTGCTTCGGTTGGTCTCGGTGCTGTATGTCTTTGTATCGGTGTCGTTTCGTTCATCGTATATAACATCATGGACAAGAAGGAAGACGCTACTGCTACTGCTTCTGAAGACGGTCAGGAAGATGGCTTCAAGTTCAGCGACCTCAGTATTCTGTTCACCAACAGGGGGTTCTGGTATATCACCATTCTCTGTCTCATGTTCTATGCAGGAGTTTTCCCTTTCCTCAAGTTTGCTACCAAACTCATGATTTTCAAATATGGGGTGTCACCGGATCTGGCTGGACTTATTCCTGCAATGCTACCTTTCGGTACGATATTCCTCACTCCGTTCTTCGGTGGCATTTACGATAAGTATGGCAAGGGTGCCACTTTGATGATTATCGGTTCTGTGCTGCTTACTGTCGTTCACGTAATCTTTGCGCTTCCGGTAAGCAGCGTTGCACTTGCCATTGCCGTCATGATTGTTCTCGGTATCGCTTTCGGACTTGTTCCGTCTGCCATGTGGCCTTCTGTTCCGAAGATTATTCCTATGAAACTGCTTGGAACTGCATACGCCGTCATCTTCTATATTCAGAACATCGGTCTTTCCATGGTTCCTATGTGGATTGGTGCTGTCAACGAGAAGAATACTGATGCGGAAGGTGTAATCGATTACACGGAGTCTATGACCATCTTTGCCGGATTCGGAGTTGTGGCTATCATCATTGCTTATCTGCTTCTTCTTGAAGACAGGAAGAAAGGCTACGGACTTGAAAAAGCAAATATTCAGAAATAAATATTACTAACAACCTATAATCAAATCACACAATCATTATGTTTGAAGGACAACCAAAAGGCTTATATGCTCTTGCATTGGCCAATACGGGAGAACGTTTCGGCTACTACACTATGTTAGCCATTTTCACTTTGTTTATGCAGGCAAAATTCGGTTGGGACGAAGGTCAGGCCGGACTTGTCTATGCTATTTTCCTTGCCGTAGTTTATTTTTCTCCTTTATTCGGAGGTATGCTTGCCGACAAAATCGGTTATGGAAAATGTGTCACCATCGGTTTTGCCGTCATGTTTCTAGGCTACCTTGGATTGGCTGTTCCTACTGGTTCTGACGCTATCGGTGAGGCTGTAATGTATGCAGGACTTACACTTGTGTCACTCGGTACCGGACTGTTCAAGGGCAACCTGCAGGTACTTGTGGGCAACCTCTACGATGACCCTCAGTATTCTTCACGGCGTGATTCTGCTTTCTCTCTCTTTTACATGGCTATCAACATCGGTGCCATGTTCGCACCTTCTATGGCTAAGTGGATTACCAACCAGTACCTCGGCAACTATGGATTCGTATATGATGCTGCCAACCAGGACCCAGAATATCTCAAGGCTCTCTACGGTGCATACGGACTTTGCTTCGGCGTTGCCTGCGTGTCGCTGATTATCTCTGCCGCAATTTATTTTGCATGCCGCAATTGGTTCAGGCATGCTGACGTTACCGTGACCAAAGCCAAGGATTCTGACGGTGCCAATGTTGAGCAACTCACTCCTAAGCAGACAAAGGACCGTATCGTGGCATTGCTGCTCGTGTTTGCCGTAGTGATATTCTTCTGGATGGCATTCCATCAGAATGGTTCTGCCCTCACTTTCTTTGCTAAGAAATATACTAACCTTACGGTAGAAGGTGGCATGCGTATCGGTTTCAACATTTTCAGTCTTGCTCTTATTGCGCTGGCTGTCTACACCGGATTCAGTACCTTCCAGGCTAAGAAGAGCCATACTCGCATCATCTGCGGAATAGTAACTGTTATCGCTCTTGCCGGTGCTTATTCATGCTACGCAATCATGGACAACCCTACCGCTGCCCAACCATCAGACTTCCAGCAATTCAACCCATTCTTCGTGGTTGCACTCACGCCGTTCAGTATGGCTTTCTTCGGTGCTCTTGAAAAGAACGGCAAAGGTATCAGCGCTCCTTCCCGTATTGCGTGGGGTATGCTTATCGCGGCTTTGGGATTCGGTGTAATCTCTATGGCTTCTTCCGACCTTACTTCACCAATGGATCTCGGTGACGGAACGCAGAGTATTCTCTCTCCTTCATGGCTTATTTCCACTTATTTCACTCTGACAATAGCAGAACTGCTGCTCTCTCCTATGGGTATTTCATTTGTCAGCAAGGTGGCTCCTCCTAAATACAAGGGTATGATGATGGGTGGATGGTTTGTCGCTACAGCAATCGGTAACTACCTCAGTTCCATTCCTTCACAGTTATGGAACAAGATTCCACTCATGTATAACTGGGGAATCCTTATTGCTCTCTGTCTCATTAGTGCCCTCGTAATGTTCGCACTTCTGAAGAAACTCAACAAGATGACGGCATAACTCCATTTCAGATTATTATATTAGGTGACCGGGGCAAAGGCATGAAACAGATTATTTCAGACGACATCAGATGGTATGAAGAACATCAGGTAAAGGTTAGCAATCTGAACCTTCATATCGACGGAGCCGAGGAAATATCCCGCTTGCTTCTGCCCCGGTCACGTTATGCTCACAAGGGTACATGCGGACATGCCCTGCTCGTTTCTGGTATTCCCGGTATTGCGGGATGCGCCATCCTTGCCGGCAGAGCCTGTATGCGTGGAGGTGTGGGCAAACTGACTGTAATGACTGCTCGGGAGAATATTCCTGTATTGCAATGTTCGGTACCCGAAGCAATCGTAATGACTCCGTCTGTTCTCAGCAAACAGACTTACATTGATTTTATCAGCAATACATTTAAGGCTGTGGGGATTGGTCCCGGTATCGGTACTGACATGCAGTCCACTACCCTATTGAAAGACATTCTTCAAGCCACGGATTCTCCAATGGTCATTGATGCTGATGCGCTGACTATTCTTGCAGCCAACCGTGAACTGCTGCAACTCATCCCTGAAGGTAGTATTCTTACGCCTCACCTGTTGGAACTGCAACGGTTAATCGGTACTACCGGCAACGTGAGCGAACGACTGGAAAAGACTCGCAGGTTGGCTCTCACCCTCAAGATAAACATTGTGGTCAAGGGGGCTTATTCTGCCATAGTTCTGTCTGACGGCAGCATCCATGTCAACACTTCGGGCAATCCTGGTATGGCTACTGCTGGAAGCGGTGACGTTCTGACCGGCATCATTCTCTCTCTTCTCGCTCAGGGTTATCCTTCAGCCAATGCCATCCGTCTCGGCGTATTTCTCCATGGTCTTGCCGGGGATATTGCTGCTGAAAAAGGCTGTATCTTCAGCCTCATCGCCAGCGACATCGTTGATAACATAGGATTTGCCTACAATAGGTTGATATGTCTGCAAAAGGATGACAAGCCGTCTCTCCTAAATGATAGTGAACCCGGGATGAATAATTCTCCCGAATAGATATTGTCACTCTATAGGGAGTCAGTAACAGGTCAGTTATGAGTCTATTATAAGTCAGTATCGTTAGCGTTCTATAAAACACGCCGGTTTTCCTTTCTTTTGTGTTTTTTCTTTTTTTGTGTTATCATTTTTTGCCTTTTTTGTTTTGCCTGTCAAATATTTTGCTTACCTTTGCAGCCGTTATCGGTTTCCAAGCGAATCTTTCGCAAGGAATAATATGGAATCCGGTGAGAATCCGGAACAGTACCTGCTGCTGTAAGTTCCTATTAATAGTCATTATATAATGTCACTGTTTTCTTTGGAAAATGGGAAGGCATAATGACCGGAACAAGTCAGAAAACATGCCGTAACAAAGTTAATATTTTGTCGAACCTGCAGGATCATGGGTTTATGGCATATCTTTTCTGCGCAAGCATGTCTTTCGTACTTATTCCGACTTTACTTCTGTCGGCTGAACGACGCTAAAGATTATAGATACCATTCATACCATACCGAAAGGTTCAAGTATGAATGGTAATTTTTTTGTAATGCGATTGACAGGATTATTGATTGCGGAATTACTTCTTATTATACCATCATTATTGTGCGATGCTGCTTCTTTTAATGCAACTGCTATCCGCAATGATTATTATGGTATAGCAGAGGACTCGGTCAGAGGTATTGCTGATTCGACTCATCACATTGATGAAGTTGTTGTTACTGCGACTCGTAAAGTGGCGCTGGCTACTGCACAGACGTTGAGCGGAAAGGTACTGCAGGGACTTTCATCCACATCGGTGGCTGATGCGCTGAAATACTTTGCAGGTGTACAGATTAAGGATTATGGGGGGCTTGGTGGACTCAAGACCATCAACGTACGCTCCCTAGGTGCTCAGCATGTTGGGGTGTTTCTGGACGGAGTACGTATCACAAATGCACAAAACGGTACGGTTGACCTCGGTAAATATTCCCTGTCTACCCTTGAAGCCATTTCCCTTTATAATGCCAATAAACTGGACAACTGCCAGAGTGCGTCCGAGTATGCTTCCGGGGCTACTGTCTATATGAATACACGTAAACCTGTAAGTGACTCGCTTTCTTTACAGGCAAGGATTGCTTCCTTCCACACATACGGAGGTAAGCTAAATGCACAGTTCTGCCGTAAAGGATGGTCGGGTTTCATTGATGGTGAGTATCTTGACTCCAAGAGTGATTATCCTTTTAGGTACAAATCGCAGTATGAGGACACAGTCGGAGTAAGGGCCAATTCCGACATCCGGTATTATCGCATCGAAGGAGCATTGTTCCACAATGATTTCTCTTCACATATCTATTATTATGTTTCTGAACGCGGATGCCCTGGTGGTGTTGTGCGCCGACTGTCTGACAAATACGACAATGTTGGGCGCGAATGGGATCGTGATTTCTTTGTACAGGCATCCTACGACCATACGTTTTCCAGTTTTCACCGCATTAAGGCTACAGGTAAATATACGCATGAATATCTGCGGTACTGCACCGACTATCCTGAGAACCAAAATACCGCTAAGGTAAACAACCACTACTGGCAGGACGATGTCTACGCTGCCCTATCGTACAACATCAACCCATACAGGTGGTTGGGAGTGACCGTAGGGTATGATGTCCGTTACTCAAAACTCGATGCCGACCTCAAGGCATTCAAGGGGGTTGAGCGTACTGACCAAAAGGCGGTGGCTTCGCTGATGCTGTCGTGGAAGGGATTCAATGCTGCCGTCTCTGAACTTTTCCAACACTACAAGGATCATACCTGGACGAACGTGGGTGCGGCCAAACCATTGCAGAAATTCACTCCAACGGTTTCGCTTGCCTACTCCCACGGCAACCTTACCGGACGCATCTGGTACAAGAAGATTTTCCGCGCTCCGACTCTCAATGACCTTTATTACACTCAGGCAGGAAACAGAAACCTGAAACCTGAATATACGAAACAATGGAATGTGGGTGTAGAATATCATCTGAACCCAAGGAATTGGAATCTGTCGGCTCAGGTTGACTTGTATGAGAACAGGATTACTGACAGAATTGTATGTCTGCCAATGAAGGGTACTTATACGTGGTCGATGCTCAACTACGGCTACACTTTCTGTCAAGGCATGAATGCCAACATCTCTGCCAAATGGAAGCATGGGGAACGGTTTGCTTCATTCGTTACTTCTTTCACGCTGCAGGATGACCGCAACCGTACAAACCCAGACGACCCCGACACCTACAATCAGCCAATATGTTATTCTCCACGGTTCTCCTGCGGCATTACGGCATCAGCGGGATGGAGGTGGCTTACCCTCACGATTTCTGACCTGCATGTCAGCAAGCGCATGTGGTCGTATGCCGACACGGAAGATATGCTCAAGCCATACGACAATATCGACATAAAGCTCAATGCCACATTTGCCCATATTGGTTTCACACTTGAAATGCTTGATGCGCTCGATGAGCAGTACGAGATGATTCAGCGATACCCAATGCCAGGACGGAACTATAAATTCACACTTACTTATTCATTATAAGTGGGTTCAATAAACATACATTTTTATGAAACATTTTATCACAGGATTCATTTTGTGCTTCTGCACACTATTGTGTAAAGGGCAGGAACGCCTGATTATCCTCAACGAAGGTAACTGGCAATCAAACAATGCGCGTATCAGCTATTTCGAAGATGGAGTGGTTGTATCGAACAAGTGGTTTGAAGAGAAAAACGGCTACGGTATCGGTGACACGCCCAACGACATAATACAGGTTGGGCCTAACCTCATCGCCATTGCCATAAACTGGTCGAACATCATCCAGTACATCACCACCGAAGGCATTGCTGTTGCTGCAACGGAAGATGTTCCGAACAACCGCAAACTTGCTACTGACGGGAAGTATCTCTACATCACATCATATGCCCATGAATGTCTGACCGTCAATGGCTTTTGGAGTTGTGAGAAGGGGTTTGTGGCTAAAATAAATCTCGAGACGTTCAAGGTGGAGCAATGCTGCGAAGTGGGATGGGAACCTGAGGGCATCGCTTATTATGGCGGCTTCCTGTTCATCGCAAATACCGGCGGCTATGCTTTTCAGGAAGATCATGACTACGAAACCACGGTTAGTATCGTTGACGCTTCGACCATGAAGGAAGTCAGGACAATCGATACGGGGGTCATCAACCTTTACGGCAAGATGTCGCAGTCTGGGCAGTACCTATGTATCAATTCACCAGGCGACTACTACGACGTTCCAGCCAAGTCCATCATATTTGACTGTGAGAAAGCACTTACTTCCGACAATTGCTTCTTCGTCATCGACAAACCAGCCACATACAACTGTACTGACCGCGAAGGCAGGTTTTTCGCCATTGGTTCGTCGTTCAGCTACTACACATACGAATACCAGTTCAACACTATGACCATTGACCCACGAGTGCTGTTTGCATCTGACGGTGCAGAAGGCATCAGTTATACTCTTCCGGGAACTGTGGCTGATGACATCCGCACCAAACTATCCTCCCCTTACGGCATCTATGTCAATCCGTACAGTGGCTACATCTATGCTACCGATGCCAACGGCGACTTCAATTCTCCGGGACGGCTGCACCAGTGGACTCCGACGGGTGAATACATCGACAATTACAAGATATACATCAATCCTGCCCATTTCCTTGCCTTGGGCAATTGGGTGCCTGCAACAGTGGATAACATTGCACACCCTGCCACCCGTAACACTTGTTCGTTCAATCTTCAGGGTATTGCCATAGGACAAGGCTGCAAGGGTGTCATCCTTTCCGGAGGTAAAAAGTATTTACGAAATTAATCACATATAATTTATTCATTCATTAATTATTAATTATTAATCATTTATGAAAAGACAGATTCTTATTTTCAGCGTCCTGATGATGACATTGTGCAGCCATGCCGTAAATGTCTCCATTAAGATGAACTCAGTCTCAACCTCCATTATTCTGGTTGAGAAGTCAACAAACGACACTATCAATGTGGATGCACCCGACCAGTCGTTCACATATCAGCTCGACCTTAAGCCTGCAACCTACACACTGACAGGTGTCAACAAGGATGGTGCAACTCTTCAAGGTACAATTGAACTGACTGTTACCGATGAAGCCGAACAGTCGTTCATCATCTGGACAGTACAGTCAATCAAGGCTACCAACTCGGGGTGGGTGTATGGCGAAGACTACACCATCGAAGAACTCAGTTGCCGTACACGCGAAGGAAAGACTATCCCTGTCACATTGGGCGACGGTACTGCACCCGGCACAAAAGCTTGCCTTATCCTCAACGGAGGAAGTTTCAACTGCACACTCCGTCCTTCAGCCGCACACCAGGCTGAAGGCTATGTCGATGCATACGCAAGCGCTACTGTGACTGGCAACACCAGCAGTTCCTCGGCCATTCCTATGAGCGGCATGTTCACTGTTGATTTCCCTGCCGATGCCCACTGCATGGTATTCCGCAAACTCGGAGGTACACTCGGTTCTGGTTCCATTCACTATGTGCCGTTCGTCTCCATCACACCAACCGATTCTGTATCAGGCAAAGAGACATTCCGACTGGCAGAAGGCGGCACATACAGTTACCGTCTGTGGAAAGAGGGCAAACGCACCAAAGCCGGCACATTCGTGTTTTATCAGGGCTCAGCATACGATGGCAAGATATGGGATGAAACTTGTGATGGATTCAGTCATATAACCTTCACGGATGACGACCTCAGTGAAAGCAGCAAATACTTCAATCACAGCACAGCCGACAACAACAAGTCAAACGTGGCAAATATCCTGCTCAACATCAACGAGCGTGGTCATCTGCGTATGAAGTCAGGACAGACAAAGAACTTGCTGGCACAGCGTGACTGGCAGCTCACCAATTCGCAGACAGCCAACTACTTCATCGAACCTGATTACCACTACACCGTACTCGATATGGACGGTAATCCAGGATGTGACATAATCAGCATTGACAATGCCAACACTTCCATCAGCCCTTGGGCCACGCTCCATGCCAACAAGGCTGGTTCTGCAATAGTTCTCGTCAGTTACGATGCCATGCACCTCACACAATGGGCACGCAGCGGAAGCGGCAATGATAAAAAGCCATACACGATGAAGGAAAGCGATTTCTGCTTCGGTGCCGACTGGAGTGCCTGCTGGGGAGAGAATACAGGTGTGTTTGTAGTGACTGTTGATGACAGCGAAACGGCGGTTCAGCCAAACATGACAATCAACGAGGCATACAACGCCGAAACCATGAAGAATGCTGGCAAGTATGTGGATGCAGAACACGACTGCTTCTATTATCTTAATGGCGAGGATGGTTATCACTACACATTTGCTCCCGTTGACGCTGCATCCGTGGAAATTGCCTATCCTCAACTTACCGACGTCACGGCTTCATACAGTGGATTCACCCCAGTAGAGGTGAATGCCGACGGCACATATACACTGATACTGAAACACGGCCGTCAGATAGTACGAATCACAGGCAACGACGGAGGCATCGCCTATCAGGTACTTACAGCAAAGGAGTGCACACGTACCATCAGCAACCTGACCCACGATGACGGGAAGTTCTATCCTGGCGACGAAATAGCAATACAGTACGACGGACTTTTCCACCCAGCCAACAAAATGTCTGGCATATACAACATGAGTGCCTACATCACCTACAATGGTGTGCCTACAGGAACGGAACTCATACTCGGATCCAATCAGTATGCCTTTGGCGGTACTCCAAAGGCTCAGTGTGTAAAGACAACGATCCCTGACACTTGGGAACCTGGAACGCCATTCGTCCTGAATGATGGTGTAATTCAAGTCACGGGATTCGGTGACCCAATCGGCAATCACCGTTTTATTGATAAGGTTGCAGGACGAAGCCCTAACTTCACAGCAATCGCTCACAAGACCTATTTCGGTGCAATTCCAGATATAAACATAGAAATCTCCGAACCCGACGAAACCGTTTCCATAACTCTGCCATGTAGCAATACATCGGGAACTATACACTACGACCTCATGGGTCGCCACACTTCAGACAGGAGCAAAGGCATACATGTCATCAGAATGCAAGATGGCAGTTTAAGAAAGGTTCTCATCAAATAAGTTATCTTTATAAGCCAAATAATAATTAGTTTGAAAGAGGAAAGGGGTGTGCCGTGATGGCACGCCCCTTTCTGCTTATTTCGTAATGAAACGATTGATTTATTTCTTCAATGCCGAGATGGATTGGCGAAGTGCGTCAATCTTTGTTTGGGCATCGGAGAGTTTCTTGCGTTCGAGTTCTACTACCTGTGCAGGTGCATTGTTTACGAACTTCTCGTTGGAGAGTTTCTTCTGAATGCCAGCCATGAATCCTTCAAGACGTGTGATTTCTGTTTCCATTTTTTTGATTTCGGCGTCTGTATCAATGAGATTGCCAAGTGGGATGGCGTATTCCTGTGTGCCTACGAGGAAGGTCATAGAGCCTTCACTCTTCTCGCTTACATTCTTTACCTCACAGAGATTTGCCATTTTGGCTGCCAATGTTGCAAGCGGCAGCACGGTTCCTTCGGCTAACTCGAGTATGAGCGGTTCCTTTGGTGCGATGTTCTTCTGATTGCGAATTGCACGTACTCCTGCTACTACCTGTTTCATTTCTTCTACCTGTGCAAGCAGTCGGCGGTCTGTTTCGGTTGGTGCATCCAGATGAAGTGTTTGGTTCATGATACTCTTGCAGTCTTCCATGTCATCGCTATTGATGACCTGCCAGAGTTCTTCTGTAATGAACGGCATGAATGGATGCAATATCTTCATCAGTATATCAAAGAAACGGAGTGTTGCCTTATATGTTTCTGCATCTATCGGCTGCTGATATGCCGGCTTAATCATCTCTAGGTACCATCCGGAAAACTCGTCGGTAAAAAGTTTAAATGCAGTCATAAGTGCTTCTGAAAGACGGTACTTTGAATAGAGGTCTTCTATTTCTGACATTGCCTCCTTCAGTTTGGCTTCGAACCATTGTACGGCTGGAGCGTTATCGGCTGTCTGCTTTGCGTTTTTGGCTGTCTGCCATCCCTGAACAAGACGGAAGGCATTCCAAATCTTATTGCAGAAGGCTGAACCCTGTTGACAGAGTGATTCGTCGAACAGGATGTCGTTACCGGCAGGTGCTGAGAGAAGCATTCCCATACGAACTCCGTCGGCTCCGAACTTATCAATCAACATGAGTGGGTCTGGTGAATTACCAAGACTTTTGGACATTTTGCGTCCAAGTTTGTCACGCACAATTCCTGTAAAATAAACATTCCTGAACGGCATTTTGCCTATGTATTCGTATCCTGCCATTATCATGCGGGCTACCCAAAAGAAGATGATGTCCGGACCTGTGACAAGCGTGGTCGTTGGATAGTAGTACTGTATTTCCTCGTTGCCTGGATTGTTGATTCCATCAAAAAGGGAGATTGGCCACAGCCATGATGAGAACCATGTGTCGAGTGCGTCTTCGTCTTGCTTGAGGTCGGTCATACTGAGTGATGTATTGCCGGTCTTTTCTATGGCTAAGCGAAGTGCGTCTTCTGATGTTTCGGCTACTACGAATCCTCCTTCTGGGAGATAGTATGCCGGAATTCTATGTCCCCACCATAACTGACGGCTTATACACCAATCCTTGATGTTTTCAAGCCAATTGCGGTACGTAACCTTATATTTTGTAGGATAGAATCGAATTTCATCGTTCATTACAGGTGGAAGTGCAATGTCGGCGAAATGCTTCATCTTGAGGAACCATTGCATTGAGAGTTTTGGTTCGATTGGCACTCCTGTACGTTCAGAACAGCCAACCTTATTGGTATAGTCCTCTACTTTCTCCAGAAGATTTGCGTCAGCAAGGTCTTTTTCTATCTGACGACGTACATCGAAACGATCCATTCCAACATACATTCCTGCTGCTTCGGAAATCGTGCCGTTGTCGTTGAAGATATCAATGGTTGGAAGGTTGTACTTGTCACCAAGCATATAGTCGTTGACATCGTGTGCCGGAGTGACCTTAAGGCATCCTGTTCCAAATTCTATATCTACGTATTCGTCCTCTATGACTGGAATGACACGACCAACAAGAGGCACGATGACTTTCTTACCTTTGAGCCACTGGTTCTTTGGGTCATTTGGGTTGATACACATCGCAGTATCGCCCATGATGGTTTCAGGACGGGTTGTGGCTACTACTGCATAGCGGTCTTCGCCTTCCACGTAATAACGAAGGTAGTATAGTTTACTGTGTTCTTCCTTGTATATTACTTCCTCATCAGAAAGTGCTGTAAGTGCCTTTGGATCCCAATTGACCATACGTACACCTCGGTAGATGAGTCCTTTGTTATAGAGGTCACAAAATACCTTGATGACACTTTTACTGCGGTCTTCGTCCATTGTGAAGGCTGTACGGTCCCAATCACAACTTGCTCCGAGACGGCGAAGCTGCTTCAGAATGATACCACCATGTTCGTGTGTCCAATCCCAGGCATGCGTCAAGAACTGTTCGCGTGTGAGGTCGGTCTTCTTAATGCCATGTTGAGCCAAACGGTTTACGACCTTTGCTTCTGTTGCTATGGATGCATGGTCGGTACCAGGTACCCAACATGCATTCTTGCCATCAAGACGTGCCTTTCGGACAAGGATGTCTTGAATGGTGTTGTTGAGCATGTGTCCCATGTGAAGTACACCAGTTACGTTTGGTGGTGGTATCACTATTGTGTAGGGTTCACGACCATCGGGCTTGGAACTGAAGAGTTTATTCTCCTCCCAATACTTGTACCATTTGCTTTCTACCTCTGAAGGGTTATATTTCGAAGCTAATTCCATATTATTATTGTAATTATTGTTAATGCGTGGTTTGAAAACAGTGTGCAAAGTTAGTAAAAAGTTTTCATTCTTCGCGCGCACGCGTTTAATTAATAAGGAGAAATTCTCCAAAAGGAGTTATTATTATAACAAAATTTCGGTTTTTAGTTTCCTTTTTCATCAAAAAGCCGTATCTTTGCATTGATTATGTGCAGAAATGCGCTGACTCAATTGAAATGGAACTAATTATTGCAGAATGTACTTAAGACGTTTATATATACTGATATTTTCATTATTAATGGCAACAGCCAGCATACTGGCACAGAACGAAAAGTTTGTGGTGGTACTTGATGCCGGGCATGGCGGACATGATGCTGGAGCTGTGGGAAGGCCTACCACGAATAGGGAGAAGGACATCAACCTTGCCATTACACTAAAAATAGGAAAGTTATTGGAACAGAACTGTCCGGACGTGAAGGTTCTGTACACCCGCAATACTGACGTATTCGTGACTCTCGGCGGCAGGGCCGACATTGCAAACAAGGCCAAGGCCGATCTCTTTGTAAGCATTCATACCAATGCTATTGAACGAAATCCCGCACGCCAACCTCTCGGAGTACAGTCGTACACGTTAAGTCTTAAGACAGTTGGGACGAACCTCGAAGTGGAAAAAAGAGAGAATTCCGTTATTCAGTTTGAAGCTGACGGCGAACAGAAATACAGTTTTGCAAACCCTAATTCCAGCGAATCGGATATTATGTTCGAACTGATGCAGGACAGGGACATGCAGGAATCCGTAAACTTTGCGAAACTGGCACAGGAAGAGATGGTACACAGCGGGGGACGAAAGGACATGGGTGTCCTGCAGGCAAACCTTGCGGTGCTGAGACTTACCTACATGCCATCCGTACTAATTGAAGTTGGATTCATCAGCACCCCTTCCGAAGAAGCATTCCTCATGTCGGACGAAGGTAGGACAGTAATGGCTCAGTCTATATATAACGCGATTGCTCGATACAAGACGCAGCATACCGGACGGATGTCTAACCTAGAAAAGATTGACTTCAAGGCCGTGCAGCAGCAAGTTGATCAGAGATTAGAACAGCAACAGAAGCAGATGACTGAAGGAACGCAGGAACAGTCTGCCAAGCAACAACCTGCATCTGCGACGGTAAATCAGGGCACAACTCCTACCGTAAAACCTGCAACGACAACTCCCACAAAACCTGCTGAGACTCCTAATGTAGTACAATATTCCACAACGGGAAAGCAAAACACGACTAGTGGGGAATCCAAAGTCATGCCTATACCTTCTCCTTTAATTGTAGGAGGTCCTTCACGCCCTATTTTCAAAATTCAATTGTTTGCATCATCGAAGGAATATGCTCCAGGAAGTCCTCAATTCAAGGGGCTGAAGGCTGACCACGATTTTGACGGAAGCCTTCATAAATACACTTATGGTGCAACAACTGACTACAATGAGATACTACGACTGAAAAGGGAGATTGCAGACAAGTTCCCTGATGTTTACATCATTGCATTGAAGGATGGGGTCAGAATACAATTGAACGACGCAATCAAGGAATGGAGAAAATTTCAAAAATAAACTACGAACCACTTTTTTTCAACATAAGATTTTTACAACACCAATTCTATGAAGACAAAGGAAATAAAACTTGCAATTACTGCAATCATATCTATAGTAATTCTATATTTGGGCATCATATTTCTGAAAGGTTTGAAATTGTTCAGTACTGATAACATCTATTATATAGAGATGAAGGATGTAGGTGGACTGTCAAAATCCGGAGAAGTCACATCTAAAGGTATGGCTGTGGGGCAAGTTAAGGATATACAGTACAATGCAGAGAGTCAAATGCTCACGGTCGCAGTGGAACTAAACGAAGGGTTAACTCCTACCGTTGGGAGCTATGCTACTATTACGAAGGAAATGCTCGGAGCCCCAAAACTCAACATCGTTATGGGTGACAACCCAAAAGCTCTCATCTCACGCGGCGACACAATACCCGGTACGTCCGGTTCCGACCTAATGACTGTTGCCGGAAATATGCTTCCACAGATTCAGGCCATAATTCCAAAGCTTGATTCAATTCTTACTGCAGTCAACATTCTCGTGAATGACCCTGCTATTAAATCTTCACTTGAGAATCTTGAATATGCCAGTAATAATCTGAAAGCCACAACTGACGGTATCAATTCCTTACTTACCACCAACGTTCCACAGTTGATGTCTAAAGCCAACAGTATCTGTAACAACCTACAGGAAACCACATCACGAATCAACAGTATTGACATCAACGGAATTGCCGACAATGCCAACACAGCCATGATCAATGCAAACAAGACGATGGACAATATTCAAGTATTTACCAACCAACTGAACAACCCGAATTCTTCTATAGGTAAGTTCATGAACGATGACAAAATCTACAATCACATTGATTCCACGGCCCTCAATGCCTCCCGTCTTCTTGAAGATTTAAGACTTAATCCTAAGCGATATGTACACTTCTCTATATTCGGGAAAAAAGACAGATAAAAAGCCATTAAATAAATACCATTAAAATAATCAAAAATTACAGAGCGCTTGTATGTATAAAAGTAAACACTTAACAATTCAATGAAATAGGCTCATTTTTACAAATCGAATTATAGCATTTCACATCATTTAACTATCAAAAATGCTTGAAAAACAGCACCGTTATTTCACACAGTCACAAACACGAAACTATATCTTTACAAATGTGTAAATAACTGACATTTTCCGACTTACATCATACGATAAAAATTCCATTAAAAATTGAGTTTTGCTATTCCAAAAAGATGTCGTACCTTTGCAACGTAGGAATTAAAATGTTAGCTTAATACTTCAAGATTTAAGATGAATACAGAGTTGATAGAAATGTGGGGTGAATGCGTCCGAATAATCCGCGACAATATTACTCAAGAGCAGTTTGACACAATCTTTGCCTGTATTAAACCAAAATCATTTGACAATAATCAACTGATATTGGAAGTACCTAGTAAATTTGTATGCGAATTTATCGAAGAGCACTACCTAGACTTAATGCGCAAGGTTATCACAAGAGTCTATGGAAAGAATGTCCAGTTAGGATACATCGTTAACTCAGGACAGAATGCCAAGAATTATTCAGACAGCAACTCACATAATCACGAACAGCCAACGAGCGACAGTACAAATGCTTCAAGCAAGTCTATCGCTCACAATCCAGAAGAGTTAGATTCACAACTCTTCCCACGCTACACTTTTGATAGTTTCATCGAAGGTGACAGCAATAGGCTTGTGCGCTCTGTAGGAATGTCTATCGCTGAAAATCCAGCAAGGACATTCAATCCTCTATTCATATTCGGTCCGTCTGGATGCGGAAAGACCCATGTGCTTAATGCCATTGGTTGGGCGGTAAAGGAACAGCACCCTACCCTTCGTGTACTTTACTTATCGGCACATTTGTTCACCTTGCAATACACCAATGCCGCAAGAGAGAACAAAGTGAATGATTTCATAAACTTCTACCAGACAATCGATGTATTGCTGCTGGACGATGTTCATGAACTGTCTGGTAAGTCGAAGACTCAGAATGCTTTCTTCCACATCTTCAATCACCTCCGTCTAAACAACAAGCAAATTGTACTTACGTCAGATAGACCACCAATTGAAATCAATGACCTTGAAGAAAGACTGCTCACTCGATTCAAATGGGGACTTCAAGCGGAAATTCTTAAACCAAACAAGACACTATGCCGTGCCATCATCAATAATAAGGTAAAAAAAGAATCATTGCCTATTCCTGCAAATGTTTGCAACTACATTGCCGAAAAGGTAAACGGCAGCGTAAGAGATATCGAGGGGGTCATCAATTCACTTATGGCTTACTCCGTTGTATACAGGTGCGACATTTCCATGAAATTAGCGGATCAGGTATTGCCAAAATTTATTCATATCGAAAATGCTCCCATCACTGTAGATGATGTCAAGAAACGGATTTGCAAGCAGTTTAACATCACCGAAGCAGAACTTACATCCCAAAGCAGAAGACAGCCACTCGCCCAAACCCGTCATATCGCAATTTATCTGGCAAGCAAACTAACCGGGCTATCCAATTCCCAAATCGGAGAAGACATGGGTGGACGAAGTCATGCAACAGTAAACAATTCTATCAGTGTTATTAAAAATCTATGTGAAACAAATCCTTCATTCACAAAACAACTTAATGAAATTGAAGAACGCATAGTCCACAACCTATAGTCACATATTAATAGAAATCCACATTAATATTCCATTTATTACATATCATTTACGGACAAGAAAAACAAGAGTTACAAGTTAGTAGCTCTTGTTTTTTTGCAACAAATTTCACCAATTGCCATCTTCGACTTTACATTTTGGAAAACTTTTTATTATCGTCAAAAAAGTTATTTTACTGGTTATCAATATATTACGAATAGAAACTGGAAAACTTTTAAAAAAATACCAAATTATTTGTTGTAAAATTTGGTTATTTCAAATAAGAGTCGTAGATTTGCAGACGATATCATAATCGAAGTACCTAATAACATTTTATTCGTGTGTAAACGAATTTTTCCTACAACCAAGTGAGTTACCAAATACTTACTCTTTATCTTTACAATAATAATAAAACATATAAATAGAAAATGCCTACAATGGAAACAAAAACTTTCACTTATGAAGAAGCATTTGATGCCTCATTAAAGTACTTTGATGGTGACGAGTTGGCTGCAAGGGTTTGGGTCAACAAGTATGCCATGAAGGACTCTTTTGGTAAGATTTACGAGCAATCTCCGACTGACATGCACTGGAGAATTGCCAACGAAATTGCACGCATTGAGAATCAGTACGAGAATCCAATGTCTGCTCAGGAAGTATTTGACTTACTCGACCATTTCCGATATATTGTGCCTGCCGGAAGTCCTATGACAGGAATCGGAAATGATCATCAGGTTGCTTCACTTAGCAATTGCTTTGTCATCGGTCTTAACGGACAGGCTGACAGTTATGGTGCAATCATCAAAATAGACGAAGAGCAAGTACAGCTCATGAAACGCCGTGGAGGTGTAGGTCATGACCTTTCACACATTCGTCCTAAAGGGACGCCTGTAAAGAACTCAGCACTTACATCTACAGGACTTGTTCCTTTCATGGAGCGTTATAGCAATTCAACACGTGAAGTAGCCCAAGACGGACGTCGCGGAGCCTTGATGCTTTCTGTATCGATCAAGCATCCAGACAGCGAATCTTTTATCGATGCCAAAATGACCGAAGGAAAAGTTACTGGTGCAAACGTAAGCGTACGTATCACTGACGATTTCATGAATGCAGCAATCAACGGGCAACAGTTCACACAACAATACCCTATCGACAGCGATGCTCCAACAACTATCAAGAAAGTTGACGCAAGCGATATATGGAAGAAGATTGTTCACAATGCATGGAAAAGCGCAGAACCAGGTGTATTGTTCTGGGACACCATCATCAAGGAATCTGTACCAGATTGTTATGCAGATCTTGGTTACAAGACAATTTCAACAAACCCATGCGGTGAAATTCCTCTCTGTCCTTACGATAGCTGCCGCTTGCTCGCCATCAACCTTTATAGTTATGTAGACAATCCATTCACTGCTGCTGCTCAGTTCAATTTTGACAAATTCCGCAAACACGTCAGATTTGCCCAACGAATTATGGACGACATCATCGACCTTGAGTTGGAGAAAATACGTCTCATCCAAGCAAAGGTTAACAGCGACCCTGAAAGCGATGAAATCAAGCAAAGCGAGCGTCATCTTTGGGAAAAGATTTACGATAAGAGCAAGAAAGGTCGACGTACCGGTGTGGGAATCACTGCAGAAGGCGACATGCTTGCCGCTCTCGGTCTTACATATGGAACTCCTGAGGCCACATATTTCTCAACTGAGATTCATAAAACTATTGCAGTGGAAGCATACCGCAGTTCAGTACAGATGGCAAAGGAGCGAGGTCACTTCGATGTATATGATGCAGAAAGAGAGAAGAACAACCCATTTGTAAACCGCATCAAGAGTGTTGATCCTCAACTCTATGAGGAGATGACAAAATATGGAAGAAGAAATATTGCATGTCTGACTATTGCCCCTACGGGAACGACTAGTCTCATGACTCAGACTACTTCTGGTATTGAACCAGTATTCCTTCCAGTATACACACGTCGTCGCAAGGTTAATCCTAATGACACGAATGCACATGTAGACTATGTTGACGAAACAGGCGACTCGTTTGAAGAATATCTGGTTTACCATCCTAAGTTCCTAACTTGGATGAAAGTCAATGGATATGACACAAACAAGAAATACTCGCAGACAGAAATTACTGAACTCGTACAAAAGTCACCATATTATAAAGCTACGGCTAACGACGTGAACTGGCTCGAGAAGGTTAAAATGCAGGGAGCTATCCAAAAATGGGTTGACCACTCTATTTCAGTTACGATTAACCTTCCGGCTGATGTAAGTGAAGAACTTGTAAATCAGTTATACATCGAAGCCTGGAAGAGTGGTTGTAAGGGATGTACGGTTTATCGCGACGGAAGCCGAAGCGGTGTTCTTGTATCAACGAAAAAGGAAGAGAAGAAGGAATGCGACTGTCCACCGCCAAGAGTTACAGAAGTACGTCCAAAAAGCCTTGAATGTGACGTCGTACGTTTCCAAAACAACAAAGAGAAATGGGTTGCGTTCGTAGGCCTACTAGATGGCTATCCTTACGAAATCTTTACCGGTGTACTCGATGATGAGGATGGTATTGCACTGCCAAAGACTGTAACAAGAGGTCACATAATTAAGAATGTCGACGATGAAGGCAACAAGCGTTATGACTTCCAATTTGAAAATCGCCGTGGTTACAAGACTACAATAGAAGGTCTGTCTGAACGTTTCAACAAGGAATACTGGAACTATGCAAAACTTATCAGCGGCGTACTCCGTTATCGCATGCCTCTCATCAATGTCATCAAATTAGTTGGTTCACTTCAACTTGAGAGCGAAAGTATCAATACATGGAAAAATGGTGTCGAACGTGCATTGAAGAAATATGTACAGGATGGCACAAAGGTTACCGGTCAGACCTGTCCTAACTGCCATCATGAAACACTCGTATATCAGGAAGGCTGCCTTATCTGCACAAACTGCGGTCATTCACGTTGCGGATAGGAATAGGAATACAACACAGGAACAAATGACTATATTATTAAACAGCATTCGGATTTATGCCTACCACGGTGTATTTCCGCAGGAACAGGTAGTCGGAGATTGGTACACAATCAATCTCCGGCTCATTGTTACTGACGAAACAGCCACAGAAACAGACAACATCAGCGACACGATAAACTATGCCAAAGTATTTAATGTGGTAAAAACTGAAATGTCTCTCAAATCCAAACTAATAGAGCATGTATGTGGAAGAATCATAACACGGTTATTCCACCAATTTCCTTCTATTGATACAATCAGTATTTCAATAGTAAAGCAAAACCCACCTATTAACGGAGCAAATACTGGAGGATGCGGCATAGAACTCACTAAAAGGAATCCAAAACTCTAATTTTACAAATGAGACACGTACTGGCTATTCTAACGCTACTATTTTCCGCAAGCACTTCTTTTTCCAAAAACATATCACATTCTATTAATGTGAACAGGAACTCCACCTTAAAAATCGGTTCAATAGACCCTACTTCTATAATCCACGAAGACCAGTCCCCAATAAACACCTGCAACGGAAACACCACAAATTCATCCACCAGTCAAGAAATTAATGTAATAATAGATTCAACATTGACTGGCAGAAAAAAAGATTTTACAATAAGTGAGGTTGTAGTTACCGGAACACGCCACAACACCGAATCACGATTCATTCCAAACACCATTACACAAGTCAGTCGCGGAAAGTTATCTGAAAGTCATGATTTTTCAGTAATCCCCACTACCGTAGATCTGACTCCTGGACTTTTCACTACGTCACGTGGTATACTCGGTTTCGGAGTTCATGCCAATGGAGCCGGAAGTATGAGAATCCGCGGTATGGGTGGAACATCACGTCTGCTAGTTCTAATAGACGGACAGCCACAGTTTGCAGGACTAATGTCGCACCCTATTCCAGATATGTATCAGACGATGATGACAGAGAAGGTAGAAATACTACGCGGTCCATCCTCACTCTATTACGGAAGTAACGCAATGGGAGGAGTTATCAACATCATATCACGAAAGATGGTCACAGATGGTTTTAAGACCGAAATCGATCTTCAAGGCGGCAGTTATGGTACTACTCAAGCGCAAGTCACAAGTCGTATTAAAGTCAACAAACTTTCTGGGATAGTTGGTATCCAGCACCAACAGACTGACGGGCACCGAAAAAACAGCGAATTCAGACAAACAGCTGGATTCTTAAAAATAAACTACAAACTTTCATACAAATGGGATATTGCGGCAGACCTCAACATCACACATATTCAAACATCCAATCCCGGACCAGAATACGCACCTCTATTCGACAATGACTATAAGATTACGCGTGGACTTACCTCTGTGCAACTTTCCGATAATTTTGGATGGACCAATGGAGCATTTCGTTTTTTCTTCGATTGGGGGCACCATAACATTGACGACGGTACCACAGATTTTACATCCTTACCTACAGAACGACTATACCTTCATAACGACTACATCACGGGATTCAACCTTTTCCAAACTGCACGACTCTTTTCAGGCAACCGTTCTACATTCGGAATTGAATTTCAAAATTATGGAGGAAGTGCATGGAATAAAGACAAGGCTACTGGTTCCAAAACATATCTCATGAAAGATGAAGAAGGGAACATTGTACATAATCAACATGTAAACGACATTGCTGCATACATCGACTTGCACCAAGCCATTATCAATTGGTTGACACTAGATGCGGGCATACGAATAGACCATCATTCTACAATCGGCACCGAATGGATTCCTCAGGTAGGAATTATTTTCCACACATCACCTTTTAACGATATAAAGGCACTCATAAGCAAGGGTTTCCGCAATCCAACGATAAAAGATCTGTACATGTTTGCGGCTTCTTCTACGGATTTACACCCTGAAAGAGTGATGAACTATGAGATAGCATTATCCGGGTCCAGCGAAATAGGGTTCAACTATGGAGCCAACATTTTTTACATGGAAGGTTGCAACATAATCAACACAGTAAGAACTGACGGCAAGCCACGTAACATCAACACAGGTAACTTTTATCATTGGGGCATTGAAATTAATGGAAGCTATAGAATCAATGAGTTTTGGGGCATTGATGCTAACTATAGTTTTCTACACATGCATACACCTCTCGAAGGTTCACCAGAGCACAAGACATACATAGGGGCCACCTACAAATATCACAGTCTTACAATTCGTCCATCTTTACTATGTATCAATCACCTACCTCTATCTGACGGCAAAGACTGCGACATGGAGGACTATGCCCTACTCAACCTATCCACTTCATACAATCTCAACACGCACATTCAATTATTTGTCAACGGAGAGAATCTTTTTAGTCAGCACTATCAGACATATGCAGGTTTTTACATGCCACGTGCAACAATCATAAGTGGAATCCGAATTAATCTTTGATAAATATTCGTTACATATGTGACAATCTGTCCGAACAGAAATTCCTGTATCAATTGGCACAAGATTTGTACACTAATACATCGGAATTCAAAAAAACATATTATATGAAAGAAGAAAACAAGAAACAAGAGATTGAGGTAGAAGAAGGGAACGATGCATTCTCTGACTCTCAATCCGTCAGCAACGAGACTGAGCAGGCATGCGATCCAGAGGTGGAAGAAGAAACTGCAGAATCATTACTTGAGAAGGCCAAGACCGAAATAGCGGAACTCAAGGATAAGAATTTACGACAAATGGCAGAATTTGACAATTATCGTAAACGTGTGTTGAAGGAAAAAGCAGACTTAATACTCAATGGAGGAGAAAAGGTTTTGACTGAAATTCTACCAATCATTGATGACTTGGAACGTGCAGAACAAGGGATGGAACATATGACTGAAGTAAATGCTGTAAAAGAAGGGGTAGAACTTATCATCGAGAAATTTATGAAATTCATGAAAAGCCAAGGTGTTGAGCCAATAGACACAAAGGACAAGGATTTCGATGTTAACTACCACGAAGCAATTACTATGATTCCTGCACCTGCGCCAGAAATGAAGGGCAAGGTTATTGACTGCATCAGCAAAGGCTACACGCTCAACGAAAAAGTAATACGTTACGCAAAAGTCGTAGTTGGAGAATAACGGTTTATGGCAAAAAAAGACTACTATGAAGTGCTTGGAGTCGAGAAGACAGCAAGCGCAGACGAAATTAAGCGTGCCTATAAGAAAATGGCAATTCAATATCACCCGGACAGAAATCCCGGTGATAAGGAAGCTGAAACAAAATTCAAGGAAGCGGCCGAAGCATACGACGTACTGAGAGATCCAGACAAACGACAGCGTTACGACCAATTCGGTCCAGATGCATTCAATGGTTCCGGCAGTTACGGAGGTCAAGGAATGGACATGAACGACATTTTCTCGATGTTTGGTGACATATTCGGTGGTTTTGGGGGATTCGGTGGTTTTGGGGGCGAAAGCCGTAGAAATCTAAAATACAAAGGACAGGACCAACGTTTCAAAGTAGAACTGACCCTCAAGGAAATTGTCAATGGCACAACCAAAAAATTCAAACTGAAAAAACATGTTCAATGTAGCCATTGCCATGGAAGTGGCAGCAGCGACGGCAAAGAAACGACATGCCCAACGTGCAACGGAACAGGATATGTTATACGCCAGCAACAGAGTTTTTTCGGCACCATGCGTTCACAAAGTCCATGTCCTAGTTGTCACGGCGAAGGTAAAATTATCAAAAACAAATGTCAACACTGTATGGGTGAAGGCATTGAAATGGGGGAAGAGATTGTAGAAGTAAATTTCCCTGCCGGCATGGTTGAAGGCATGGTATTAAATGTGCCTGGCAAAGGCGGTGCAGGAAGACGCAACGGTGAAAACGGCGATCTTCAGATTATTATAAAGGAAGTCAAAGACAATGAACTCATTCGGGATGGAAACGACTTAATCTACAACCTGATGATTTCTGTTCCGCAGGCAATCTTAGGAGGACAAATACAAGTTCCTACTGTTGAAGGCAAGACTACAATCACAATACAGCCAGGAACACAACCAGACACCCTTCTACGCCTTAAAGGTAAGGGTATTCCTGAAGTACAAGGATACAACAAAGGTACTAGAGGTGATGAAATTATTAAAGTAAGTATCTACATTCCCGAATCACTGAACCGTGAGGAAAAGGAAATGATACAATCAATACAAAACAGTGATAATTTCATTCCTACTGACAGCATCAAGGAAAAACTCAAGAGAAAATTCCGTTCATACTTCAATTAATTATTAGCATCTTATTCCAGTGTCATATAAAGACTACACAAACTATCTGTTTTCACAAGTTCCAATGTTTCAAAACGTAGGAAAGGATGCCTACAAGGAAGGGCTTGAGAACACAAACATTTTGGATGAACATTTTGGACATCCACACAGGAAATTCCACACTATACACGTTGCAGGCACCAATGGCAAAGGGTCCTGCTCTCATACAATTGCATCGGTTTTGCAGGAAGCCGGATATAAGGTCGGGCTTTTTACATCCCCACATCTTGTTGATTTTCGCGAACGAATACGCATCAACGGCAAGATGATTTCGGAAAAATACATCATGGATTTCATTGACGAAGAAAAAAAATTCTTCGAGCCATTGCACCCAACTTTTTTTGAGCTTACTACAGCAATGGCTTTTAAATGGTTTGCAGAACAAGGCATTGACGTTGCCGTAATTGAGGTTGGACTTGGTGGAAGATTAGATTGCACCAACATTATCAATCCAGACCTAAGCATCATTACAAACATCAGTTTTGATCATACTTCACTTCTAGGAGACACACTTAGCAAGATAGCAAGTGAAAAAGCAGGAATCATCAAGTACAGGACTCCTGTGATAATAGGAGAACGACACCATGAAACTCAAGGAGTGTTCATTGCTACAGCGTATTCACAAAAGAGTAAAATTATTTTTGCAGAAGATAAGTCTTTTGAAACCGAAAAATACGAGTTCGAGCTACAAGGACTTTATCAGAAGAAAAATCTGAAGACGATTCTTACTGCTCTCTTTGAAATGAAAGATCATATACCTTATTATAATAAAATTTCAGAAAGCGACATAAAGCATGGACTGCAAAAGGTGACTGAGAATACAGGATTGTCTGGTCGCTGGCAGACATTGAAAAAAAAGCCTCTCACGATATGCGACACAGGTCATAATGTCGGCGGGTTTCAATTTTTATCTCAACAAATAGTGGAACAGCCCTGTAAACTGCGACGTATTGTTTTTGGGATGGTCAACGACAAGGATATAAATGGTGTATTGGCCCTATTGCCGAAGAATGCCATATATTACTTCACACAAGCAAGTGTACGCAGAGCCATGCCGGCTGAAGAACTAAAGAAAGCAGCCCATAAGTACAGACTTTCCGGCAACTGTTTTCCCAATGTCAGGACGGCATATGTGCAGGCCCAAAAAGACGCAGATAAAGATGATTTCATCTTTGTTGGCGGAAGTAGCTTTATCGTTGCAGATCTACTTACTTTTCTTGGATTGCCAGATAGCAAACAATAGATAAATTCCATTTTTCTCATTAAAATTAAGAAAATATCAAATAAACGTGCAAAAATATTTGCATGTATGCGAAAAATTCGTTTTATTTGCAATAGATTTTAATCACGCAAATACAAACAACCAATCCATCTATACCGAAACGGATACCTAAAACTTTTACCAAATATGAACGAGATTCCAACAGAAACATTATCGGGCTTGAAGAGAGAAGACTTTATGATAGAGCTTCAAGGCAAGTCCGTTGATTTATTTTTTCTTCGAAATAGTGCTGGCAACGAGGTAGCAATAACCAATTATGCCGGTGCTATTGTTGCTATTATGGTACCTGACCGTAATGGAAAATATGCAAATGTTATCCAAGGACACGATAGTATCAAAGCAAAGCTTAGTTCTCCTGAAATATTTCTCAGCACACTGATCGGAAGGTATGGCAACCGTATATGTCAAGGGAAATTTACGCTTGATGGCAAGGAATATACACTTGCCCAGAACGATGGTGAAAACTCTCTTCACGGAGGACCAACAGGTTTCCATGCAAGGGTTTGGGATGCTGAACAGTTAGATACACAGACGCTTAAGCTAAATTATGTTGCTGAGGATATGGAAGAAGGGTTTCCTGGAAAACTCAACGTGGAAGTCATATATACCTGGACAGATTGTAACGAACTGAAGATTGACTACAAGGCCACCACAGATAAAAAGACCATAGTAAATCTCACCAATCATGGCTACTTTGCATTGGCGGGACTTGCTAACCCTACTCCTACTATTGAAGATACAATCTGTGAAATAAATGCAGACCATTATATTCCAGTAGATGAGACTTGCATTCCACTCGGAACCATAGATTCCGTAGAAGGCACACCATTTGATTTTCGCAATCCAAAGGCGATCGGTAAGGATATTGATGCTCCCGGTAACGCTCAGATGAAGAACGGAGCAGGTTATGACCATTGCTACGTTCTTAATAAAAAGGAAGAAGGAGAACTTTCCTTTGCAGCAAGAATATATGAACCAAACAGCGGTCGAATGATGGAAGTCTACACAACAGAACCCGGCATGCAAATGTATACGAACAACTGGGGAGAAGGACATGAAGGCACACTCGGAGCAACATATCCCCGTCGTAGCGCAATCTGTTTTGAAGCCCAGCACTTCCCAGACAGCCCTAACCGTCCATATTTTCCGAGCACAGTACTTTGTCCCGGTGAAGTCTATACCCAAACAACCATATATAAATTCTGTGTAAGATAGCATTGATACTTTTTTATTAACAATCATTTATAAACCACTAAAACCTAATAGATTATGAAACTTACAATCGACGATGTAAGAAGTCGCTTCATTAAGCACTTCAATGGAACTACAGGAACAGTTTACACAGCTCCTGGACGTATTAACTTGATTGGTGAGCACACTGACTATAACGGAGGATTCGTATTTCCAGGAGCAGTTGAGCAAGGTATTATTGCTGAAATAAAGCCTAACGGTACGCGTATGATACGCGCATACAGCATTGACCTTAAGGATTATTATGAATTCTCACTAGATGATGACAAAGGTCCACGTGCCTCACATTTCCGCTATATTTTTGGAGTTGCTAAGGAAATGATAAAACTCGGAGTGAAAGTAGAAGGTTTTGACGCAGCATTTGCAGGTGATGTTCCTCAAGGTAGCGGTATGAGTTCAAGCGCCGCCCTCGAAAGTTGCTTTGCTTATGCCCTCAATGATTTATTCGGAGGGAACATTGACCTTATGACACTAGCCAAGGTTGGATTGAATACAGAACATGAATACCTCGGGATAAAATGCGGCATCATGGACCAGTTCGCTTCCCTTCACGGGAAAAAGAACAATCTTATGAGACTTGACTGTCGCAGTGGAGAATTCCAATATTTCCCTTGGCTTGCAAAAGACTACAAACTTGTTCTCGTTAACTCATGCGTCAAGCATACATTGGTAGGTAGTCCCTATAATGACCGCCGTAACAGTTGTGAAAATGTTGTTAATGCAATTAAGTCTTTTAAGCCAGAAGCAGAATCTCTTCGCGACTGCACAGAAGAAGACTTGGAAAATGTAGCAGACAAAGTTAGCGAAACAGACTTCAAACGTGCTAAGTTCGTTTTAGGAGAAATCAATCGAGTACTTGCTGTCAGTGATGCTCTTGAAAAAGAGGATTATGAGACCGTGGGAGAAAAAATGTATGAAACACATGACGGTCTTAGCAAGGACTACGAAGTTAGTTGTGAAGAACTAGATTTCCTTGTTGACATAGCACGGGATTGCGGTGTATCTGGTTCACGCATAATGGGCGGAGGATTTGGTGGATGTACAATCAACCTTGTTCAAAAAGATCTCTATCGCAACTTTATTGATAAAGTCAAGGAACAGTATAATGCTAAATTTAACACTGAATGCAAGATTATTGACGTTGTAATCGGAGACGGAGCACGTAAACTTAGCGATTGATCTCTAAACAGGAACAGGACAAAAGACCTACAGTTATCTCTACTGCAGGTCTTTTTTTTCGTTCATTAAGATAGCATTCAAGCTATAATATGAATATATGTTACCCAACGAGCATCTTTTTTAATTAAATTCTTTAATATGTCGATTTTTTTTAGTAAGTTTGCACGGTTAATTGGGCATGAAATGTTTTCATTTTTAGCGAGACATATACACTCCCATGATTTAGGCATTCAAACAGAATCACAATATTCACTAAAAACAATCAAAAAAAACATGAAAACCTTCAAATCAATCCTTGTTGCTACTGCAACAGCAGCACTTATCAGTGCATGTGCTTCACAGTCAACAAACGAGAATGCAGAAGTTACAGCATCAGGTCTTAACCCACAGGATTTCGACACAACTTATGTTGATTCTCTTAAGGGCGAAAAGGAAGTTTCCCTCTACACCCTTACAAACAAGAACGGCATGGAAGTATGTATTACCAACTTTGGTGGACGAATTGTCAGCATCATGGTTCCGGATAAAGACGGTAATCTTCAAGACGTAGTTCTTGGTTTCGACAAGGCTGCAGACTATTTTCCACAGAATAACGCATCTGATTTCGGTGCAGCTATCGGACGTTATGCTAACCGAATCAACCAAGGTCAGATTACAGTAAATGACTCAACAATACAATTGCCACAGAACAATTTCGGACACTGTCTCCACGGAGGTCCTTCAGGATGGCAATACCAGGTATACGACTTGGTTGAGGTAAACGAAAGCGAACTTACTCTCAAAATGATAAGTCCTGACGGTGATAACAATTTCCCTGGAGAAGTTACTGCAACTGTAAAATATACGCTTGACGATGAAAACGGTCTGTCTATCAACTACAGTGCAACTACAGACAAGGAAACTGTCATAAACATGACAAACCACTCATACTTCAACCTCAACGGTGATCCTTCTCAGAAGATTACGAACCACATACTCACAATCAATGCTGACGGCTACACTCCTGTTGACTCTACATATATGACAACCGGAGAAATTGCACTAGTAGAAGGTACCCCTATGGATTTCCGTACAGGAAAGGAAGTCGGTGCAGACATTGACAACTTCGAGTTCGAGCAAATTAAGAACGGTAACGGATTCGATCACAACTGGGTATTGAACACAAAGGGTGACACATCCACACCTGCAGTTACCGTTACATGTCCAACTACCGGAATCAAGCTTGAAGTATTCACTAACGAGCCTGGTATTCAAGTCTATTCAGGAAATTTCCTTGATGGAACTGTCACTGGCAAAAAGGGGATAACATATCAGCAACGCGTTGGTCTCTGCCTCGAATCCCAGAAATATCCGGACTCACCAAACAAGCAATGGGCAGAATCAAATGCATGGCTCAAGCCTGGTGAAGAATATACTAGTTTCTGCAAATTTAAATTCTCCTTGGCAGAATAGATTTAGGAAAAATGGCACAAGGACTCTATGTAGCACATTGCAAGTAGAGTCCTTTCGTGCGAAAAGTAATAAAAAGACACGGAAACCATTAAACATTAAACAATTAAATAATCAACAAATCAAATGAACGTATTAGAAGCATTAAAAAACAACGGTTTTGAGACTATTGACTATGTTGTGGTTCTCATCTATGTTGTACTGCTCGTGGGTCTTGGTCTTTTCCTCTCACGTAGCAAAAAAGGCGAAGAGAAATCTTCAAACGACTACTTTCTCGCAGGTAACACATTAACATGGTGGGCTGTCGGTGCATCACTCATCGCTGCCAACATTTCAGCAGAACAATTTATCGGCATGTCCGGTTCTGCTTATGTATCCGGTATTGCAATGGCAGCATACGAACTTGAAGCTGCTCTCGCCCTTATCATCGTAGGTAAGTTTCTCTTACCATTGATGATTAAGAAGAACGTGTTTACTATTCCTCAGTTCCTTTCAGAACGCTACAATTGGGGTGTAGGTCTCGCATTCTCTATTTTCTGGTTGTTCCTCTACGTATTTATCAACCTTACGTCTGTTGCATGGCTCGGTGCTCTTGCAATCAAGCAGATTCTCGGTCTCCCTACTGTAGCAGGCAGCATACTCGGAATGGATGTCGATATGACACTTCTCGTAATCATTCTGATTCTTTTCGTGATTGCTGGTGTCTATTCAATCTACGGAGGTCTTGCTTCTGTTGCATGGACAGACGTTATGCAGGTTACATTCCTCGTAGGTGGTGGTCTTATCACTGCATACTTCGCACTCGACTTTATAGCAAGTCAACTCAACATCGATGGAGGAGCACTTGGAGCACTTGGCAAGATTTACAGTGAACTGGGAGAAATAGAAGCAGACAAGCACTTCAACCTGGTTGTAAGCCGCAACACTGAAATAGCAAATATCACCGACGACCCTTACTTTGACATTCCTGGTATCGTCGTTATCGTTGGCGCACTTTGGCTTACAAACCTCGGTTACTGGGGATTCAACCAGTATATAATTCAAAAGGGTCTTGCTGCAAAGTCACTTGACGAAGCAAAGAAAGGTATGGTATTCGCAGGATTCCTCAAGATATTGATTCCTTTCATCGTTTGTATTCCAGGTGTTTGTGCATACTATATCGTAAACAAGCATCCTGAACTCTACGAACAGCTTCTCAGCGGTGGTGCTACAGGTATCGAACGTTCAGACGACGCATATCCATTCCTTATCCACCACTTCACTCCTACTGTAATCAAGGGTCTTGCATTTGCAGCACTCGCAGCAGCAGTTATTTCTTCACTTGCATCAATGTTCAACTCAACTTCTACAATATTCACGATGGATATCTACAAGAAGTTCCTGAATAAGGACGCAACAGACAAGAAACTCCTCACTATAGGTCGTATCACTTCACTTTCTGCTCTTGTAATTGCCCTCATTGCTGTATATCCTATCATGGGTGGTGCAGACCAGGCATTCCAGGTAATTCAGGAATATTCAGGTTTCGTATATCCTGGTATCGTTACAATCTTCGGTCTTGGACTTCTTTGGAAGCGTTCAAGTGGTACAGCAGCAGTAGTTGCAGCAATTGGCACATTCGTATTCTCAATTATCTTCAAGTTTGCATTGCCTGAGGTTCCATTCCTCATCCGTATGGGTTATGTATTCCTCTGTCTCGTTGTACTCTTCATCAGTATTTCTATGTGCAGTAAGAAGACAAAGCCTGCAGAAGAACTCGCTGCAGACGTTGTAAAGAAGCAACTCAAGTGGTCAACTATCATGCTTGTACTCTCTGTTGCAACATTTGTTGCAGGTATTTTCATGATGTTCGACGAGAACTGTCGCAACTATGGTGCTGAGACAATATTCTTCCTCACTGTAATGTTCTTCGTTCTCTTCTGGTATCTCCGTTCAAATGCAAAGGACAAGGTAGAAGACGAAAAGTCTATCGGTGTGGATATTGCAATATTCAAGACCAATACCACTTTCAACGTAGGTGCTATCGGCATAATCGTTATTCTTGCAATTCTCTACATTTGTCTCTGGTAACAGAATGTATCTCAAGGGTTACGCCCATTTTAATATGGACGTAACCCTTTACAACTAACATCAATTATCACTACCAAAAATTACTCAAGTTTAAACTAAAGCTATGTTAGAAGAACTCAAGCAAAAAGTATTCAAGGCAAACCTCGACCTCGTAAAACAAGGTCTGGTTATTTTCACATGGGGAAATGTAAGCGGTATCGACCGTGAAAAAGGGCTCGTAGTCATCAAGCCTTCGGGAGTCAGCTACGATGAGATGAAAGCCGAAGACATGGTAGTAGTTGACCTTAATACGGGCAAGGTTGTTGAAGGCAATCTTAATCCTTCATCCGACACCCCAACACACCTCGTACTATATAAAGCATTCCCAAATATACAAGGAGTGGTTCATACACACTCGACTTACGCAACAGCCTTTGCTCAGGCAGGTCGCGACATTCCTAATATCGGTACTACACATGCCGATTACTTCTACAAGGATATTCCATGTACTCGTGACATGAACGAGACAGAAGTAAAGGGACAATATGAATTGGAAACCGGAAACGTCATTGTTGACGAAATACTAAATATAAGAAAAATCAATCCTGACCATACTCCAGCAGTGTTGGTCAAGAATCACGGTCCCTTCTCATGGGGAACCTCTCCTGACAATGCAGTTTACAATGCAAAAGTAATGGAACAATGTGCAAAGATGGCATTCGTTGCCTTCTCAGTAAATCCTGAGTTGACGATGAATCCACTTCTTATAGAGAAGCACTACATGCGCAAACATGGACCTAATGCATACTATGGTCAAAAAGGTCAGAAACATTAATTTTTGATATAAGTCGTTTGAAGATTTAAAGTATTCCAAAATAGGCGTAATACTGTATCTGACGAATGTAAACAAATAGAATAATAATCAAATAAAATCTACAAAACAATGAAAGCATTTGAAAATTTGGAATTATGGTGGGTAACTGGTGCACAGTTACTTTACGGAGGTGATGCAGTCATCGCAGTTGACGCACACTCAAAAGAAATGGTAGCAGGTCTTAATGACTCAGGAAATATTCCAGTCAAAGTAGTATATAAAGGAACAGCTAATTCTTCCAACGAAGTTGAAGATATCATGAAAGCTGCGAATAATGATGCGAAATGTGTTGGTATTATCACTTGGATGCACACATTCTCACCTGCAAAGATGTGGATAAAGGGACTTCAGGCACTTCAAAAGCCATTACTACACTTTCATACTCAATACAACGCAGAAATTCCATGGGGAACAATTGACATGGACTTCATGAACCTAAACCAAAGTGCGCACGGAGATATCGAATTTGGTCATATTTGCACACGCATGCGCGTACCTAGAAAAGTAGTTGTTGGCTATTGGAAAAGCGAAGAAGCCCAAAAGAAGATTGCAGTATGGGCACGTGTTGCAGCAGGTGTTGCTGATGCAAAGAACGTACGTTGCCTTATGTTCGGTATGAACATGAACAATGTAGCAGTTACTGATGGTGACCGTGTAGAATTCGAGCAGCGTCTCGGCTACCACGTTGACTACTATCCAGTATCATCACTCATGGACTATTTCAAGAAAGTTACAGATACTGAAGCAGATGAACTTGTTGAAGAATACAAGAAACTCTATACAATCAAGATAGACGAATCAGGGGAAGAAGTGTATTGGGAAAAGGTTAAGAATTCTGCAAAGGCAGAAATTGCACTCCGCCGTGTACTCAAGGATGAAGGCGCAACTGCATTCACTACCAATTTTGACGACCTCGGTGATGCAGACATCGATGATCCTAACTTTGTTGGATTTGACCAAATTCCAGGACTTGCATCACAGCGTCTTATGGCAGAAGGTATCGGATTTGGTGCTGAAGGCGACTGGAAAACAGCCTGTCTCTATCGCACACTCTGGATTATGAACCAAGGACTTTCAAAGGGATGTTCATTCCTTGAAGACTATACTCTCAACTTTGCTTCTGATTGCACTTCAAGTCTCCAAAGCCACATGCTCGAGATTTGTCCACTCATTGCAACCGACAAGCCAAAACTTGAAGTTCATTTCCTTGGTATAGGTATCCGCAAGCAACAGACAGCACGTCTTGTATTCACATCAAAGACAGGTTATGGAATCAAAGCTACAATCGTAGATCTCGGCAATAGATTCCGTCTCATAGCAAGCGAAGTAGAATGCATCGAACCAAAAGCAATGCCAAAACTCCCAGTAGCATCTGCACTTTGGGTACCACAGCCAACATTTGAAATCGGAGCAGGAGCATGGATTCTTGCAGGAGGTACACACCATAGTGCATTCTCTTACGACATCACAGCCGAATATTGGGAAGACTTTGCGGAAATCACAGGTATAGAGTTCATCAACATTGACAAGAACACCACTATCACCGGTTTCAAGAACCAGTTGCGTAACAACGAAGTATATTACATGTTGAATAAGGCTTTGAAATAAATATGAATTCACAAGATACTATTCAAGCAGGCAAAGCCGTCCTTGGTATTGAATTTGGTTCAACACGAATAAAAGCCGTACTCATTGACCAGGACAACAATCCAATCGCACAAGGAAGTCACGAATGGGAAAATCAGTTGGTAGATGGTCTTTGGACATACAGTATCGACGCCATATGGAACGGACTTCAGGATTGTTATGCCGACCTTCGCAAAAATGTGAAAGGACAATACAATTGCGAGATTGAGACACTTGCAGCCATCGGCATCAGCGCCATGATGCATGGTTACATGGCATTCAACAAGAATCAGGAAATACTCGTACCTTTCCGTACATGGAGAAACACCAATACCGGACAGGCAGCAGCAGAACTCTCCAAACTGTTCAACTACAACATACCTCTCCGCTGGAGCATTTCACATCTTTACCAATGTATCCTCAACAACGATGAGCATGTAAAGGACATAGATTTCCAAACCACACTTGCCGGATACATTCATTGGCAACTCACCGGTAAGAAAGTTATTGGTGTAGGAGATGCATCAGGTATGATTCCTGTTGATCCTAAGACAAAGACTTACGATGCATCAATGGTTGAGAAGTTTGACAAACTCATTGCACCAAAGGAATATGGATGGAAACTCCTTGACATTTTCCCAGAAGTACTTGTCGCCGGTGAAAATGCAGGTATCCTCACAGAAGAAGGCGCAAGGAAACTCGACGTTTCCGGAAATCTCAAAGCAGGTATTCCTCTTTGTCCTCCAGAAGGCGATGCCGGTACAGGAATGGTTGCCACAAATGCCGTTAAGCAGCGTACAGGTAATGTTTCATGCGGAACATCATCTTTCTCAATGATTGTTTTGGAGAAAGAGTTATCAAAGCCATACGAGATGCTTGATATGGTAACTACTCCAAACGGAAGCCTCGTAGCAATGGTACACTGTAACAACTGTACTTCAGATATTAACGCATGGGCAAAGATATTCAAGGAATATCAGGAACTTCTTGGAGTACCGGTAAATATGGGACAACTCTACACTACCCTATTCAATGAAGCAGCAAAAGGTGACGCTGACTGTGGAGGTCTTGTCTCCTTCAACTACATTTCAGGCGAACCAGTAACAGGTCTTATGGACGGTCGTCCACTTGTAGTACGTTCAGCCAACGACAAGTTTACATTGGCAAATTTCATGCGTGCACATCTATATGGAGCAATAGGAGTACTGAAACTTGGAAATGACATCTTGTTCAAGGAAGAGAATGTAAAGGTTGACCGCATAACCGGACACGGTGGATATTTCACAACACCAATAGTAGGACAGAAAATGCTGGCAGCAGCACTCAATTCACCTATTTCATGCATGTCAACGGCAGGCGAAGGTGGAGCATGGGGAATTGCCCTGCTTGCTGCTTACGTAGTCAACAACGCAAAAGGGCTTGACCTGCCTGATTACCTTGATCAAGTTGTATTTGCAGGAAACACAGGTACAAGTGTCGATCCAGATCCAAATGACGTTGCAGGTTTCAATCAGTATATTGAGAACTATAAGTCATGCCTTGCTATCGAACAATCAGCAGTAGCAAACAAGAAAGCATAATCAACTGCAATATTATTTAGCAAACAAATTGTATAACAAATAAACAAGGACGAAATGAAAAATCAAATTAGTGTATTGAACCATGCAGCAGACAACATTCGAATTCTCGCTGCATCAATGGTAGAAAAGGCAAAGTCTGGTCACCCAGGCGGTGCTATGGGTGGAGCCGACTTCATCAATGTTTTGTATTCTGAGTACCTCAACTATGACCCAGAAAACCCAACATGGGTAGGTCGTGACCGCTTCTTCCTCGATCCAGGTCACATGGCACCAATGCTCTATTCTCAACTTGCACTCATCGGCAAGTACTCACTTGCTGAATTGGCACAACTTCGTCAATGGGGTTCACCTACAACCGGTCACCCTGAATTTGAAATTGAACGTGGTGTAGAAAACACATCAGGTCCACTTGGCCAGGGTCATGTTTATGCAATCGGTGCAGCAATCGCAGCAAAATTCCTCGCTGCCCACACTGGCAACCCTACATTTGCAAAGGAAACAGTATATGCCTACATTTCTGATGGTGGCGTAGAAGAGGAAATCAGTCAAGGCGGTGCTCGTGTTGCAGGAATTCTCGGCCTCGACAACCTCGTTATGTTCTACGATTCAAACGACATTCAGCTCTCAACTGAGACAAAGGTCGTCATGAACGAAGACACAGCAGCCAAATACCGTGCACTTGGATGGGAAGTAAAGGAAATCTGTGGTAATGATGCACAGCAATGTCGCGAAGCCATCGAATGGGCAAAGGGAGTTCAGGGCAAACCTGCACTCATAATTGGTAAGTGTATCATGGGTAAGGGCGCACGCAAGGAAGACGGTTCTTCTTACGAAGCAAACTGCAAGACACACGGAGCGCCACTCGGTGGTGATGCATATCGCAACACAATCGTAAATCTCGGAGGTAACCCAGACGATCCATTCCAGATTTTCGACGATGTGAAAAACATGTATGCACAGCGTGCTGCAGAACTCAAGGACATCTGCGCAACTCGTTATGCAGAAGAGAAGGCATGGGCTGCCGCAAATCCAGAAAAGGCAGCACAACAGGATGAATGGTTCAGCGGAAAGGCACCAAAAGTTGACTGGTCAGCAGTTCAGCAGAAGGCAAATGATGCAACTCGTAGTGCAAGTGCAGCAGTACTCAGCGTACTCGCTCAGCAAGTACCAAACATGATTTGTGCATCAGCCGATCTCTCCAATTCAGATAAGACAGACGGTTTCTTGAAGAAGACAACTTCATTTGCAGCCAACGATTTCTCTGGAGCATTCTTCCAGGCAGGAGTTGCCGAACTTACAATGGCATGCTGCTGCATCGGTATGGCACTTCACGGAGGTGTAATCCCAGCATGTGGTACATTCTTCGTATTCTCCGACTATATGAAACCAGCCGTACGTATGGCTGCCCTTATGGAACTCCCTGTTAAATTCATCTGGACACACGATGCATTCCGTGTAGGAGAAGATGGTCCTACTCACGAACCAGTTGAACAGGAAGCACAAATCCGTCTTATGGAGAAACTCCAGAACCACAGCGGTAAGAACTCAATGCTCGTACTCCGTCCTGCAGATGCAAAGGAAACAACAGCAGCATGGCAACTAGCAATGGAGAACACATCAACACCATCAGCACTCATCCTTTCACGCCAGAACATCAACGACCTTCCAGAAGGCAATGACTATAGCCAGGCAGCAAAGGGAGCATACATCGTAGCCGGCAGCGATGCCAACCCTGACGTCGTATGTGTTGCCAGCGGTTCAGAAGTATCAACACTCGTTGCAGGAGCAGAACTTCTGCGTGCAGAAGGTGTCAAGATACGCATTGTAAGTGTACCATCAGAAGGATTGTTCTGCACACAGTCAAGCGAATACAAGCAGTCAGTAGTTCCTGCAGGAGCAAAGGTATTCGGTATGACAGCCGGACTTCCAGTAAACCTACAGGGATTCCTCATCGGAGCAGCACCAGAATCAAAGATATGGGGTCTCAACTCATTCGGATTCTCTGCACCATATAAGGTACTCGATGAGAAACTCGGTTACACCGCTCAGAACGTTTACGAACAGGTTAAGTCAATGTTGTAAGACAAGACCTAAAAAATACAGTAATCGCAAAAAGGGCGTTCACGTTATCCAGTGAACGTCCTTTTTTCATTATCAACCATAGACAGAGAACTCTTCATATGTAAAAATCCGGCAGCAATAAGTAACCTTATCAAATATTATTCGTAATTTTGCACCTACAATCAACAACAGAACAATAGTTCAGTACAACCTCAATAATCACAGATAGTTCACTAGACAATAGACGATATCATAACCAGAATACCAAAAACTCATAACCATATATGAAAACAATCGAAAAGAAGAATCTCGTGGCATTCATACTAGTCACATCCCTATTCTTTCTATGGGGGATTGCCAACAACATGACAGACACAATACTCAGTGCCTTCAAGCGCATCATGTCGATGACAGACACCCAGACATCACTCATACAATTTGCCTTCTACGGCAGTTATTTCTGCTTTGCTCTCCCCGCAGCACTCTACATACGCCGCCACAGTTACAAGAGCGGAGTGATATTCGGGTTGTTGCTCTACTCCATAGGAGCCATACTCTTCTTTCCTGCAGCCAAGACAGCATCCTATACATTCTATCTCATAGCCATATACATCCTAGCCGGAGGATGTTCCATACTTGAAACCACAGCCAATCCCTACATCATGCTCATGGGATCGCCACAGACAGCCACACGCCGTCTCAACATAGCACAGGCATTCAATCCACTGGGAAGCATCACCGGCATTCTGCTCAGTCAGTACTTCATACTTGGAGAATTACAAGGTTATTCCGCAGAAGAACGCGCTGCCATGCCAACCTCTCAGTTGGAAGCAATCCAGGCACACGAGTTGGGAGCCGTAACCGGAACATACATGACACTCGGCTTTGTACTGCTCGTCATCATGGCAGTAATGCTGATGGTAAAGATGCCACTCGGCAGCGATCGTTCATCCCTTACAGACAGTATTCCAACCGTCTTCCGCCGTCTTTTCAGCAACAGGAAATACACATGGGGAGTCATTGCACAGTTTTTCTACGTAGGTGCCCAGATAGGAGTATGGTCCTTTACCATACGAATCGCCATGCAGGAGTTAGGCATCAGCGAAGCCGATGGAGCCGACATATACCTAGCCACCATAATATGCTTCAGCATATCACGCTTCATCTACACCGCACTCATGAAGTACATACGTCCAAGCAAACTCCTTCTCTTCGGCAGTATCATGTCAGCCCTTTGCTGTCTCACAGTAGCAATGGCAGAAGGTACAGGTTGGACACTCGTCATATTCCTCATACTCATCAGCACCTTCATGGCACTCATGTTTCCGACCATCTACGGCATAGCCCTTGGAAGCATTACACAAGGTGAACATCCGTCCGACAGCACCATCGGAGCCTCAGGCCTCATCATGGCAATCCTCGGCGGAGCCATCATCACCCCACTCCAGGCAATGGTATCCGACAGCATCAGTATCTACACATCCTACCTCATACCGATGCTTTGTTTCCTCGTCATCATGGGTTATTCCATCTACGCAATAAAAACAGAACACGTCACACGATGAACAACGACATAAGGAAAGGCATGCGCGACGGTATCCCCATTGCGTTAGGCTACTTTGCAGTAGCCTTCTCACTCGGAATCATCGCAAAGAAAGCAGGGTTGCTTCCGTGGGAAGGAGCCCTCTGCAGTTTCTTCACCCGAGCATCAGCCGGTGAATACGGAGTCTATACCCTCGTAGCCGTCAACGCCACCTATGCCGAAGTCATCGGAATGTGTATAGTCACCAATCTACGCTACATACTCATGAGTACGGCACTCACCCAAAAATTTTCATCCCAGACATCAATTCTCCGCCGCATACTTACTGCCTGCTGTGTCACCGACGAAATATTCGGTATCTCCATAGCCTATCCAGGACCACTAGCCACAGCATACACATATTCCGCAGCCATCGTTTCCGGAATCATGTGGGCAGCAGGATGTGCATGTGGCATCATTGCAGGAAACATACTGCCAACCAACATGATTTCCGCACTCAGCGTAGCACTCTACGGCATGTTCATCGCCATAATCATACCACCTGCACGCCGCGACAAGGCAGTACTAATAGCCATTGCCGTCAGTTTTCTTCTCAGTTTTCTGTGCAGCACCATGCCCCTCATCTCCACCCTCAGTTCAGGACTTCGCACCATACTGCTCACCATTCTCATCTCAGCCCTTGCTGCAGTAATACGCCCACGAAAGGAGGCAGACGATGAACAATAACACATTAATCTACATTCTGCTCTCCATAGCAGTCACCAACCTCATACGCGTGTTGCCAATGCTACTCATACGCCGCCGCATCCGCAACCGATTTATACGCAGTTTCCTCTACTACGTCCCGTACGTCACACTTGCCGTCATGACCTTCCCCGCCATAACCGAAGCCACAACCACCCCACTCGCCGGATGCGCCGCACTTCTAATCGGCATACTCTCGGCATGGCGCGGATTTGGCCTTTTCCCAGTATCCATCATCTGCTGCCTCGTAGTCTTCATAGCAGAATTATTTTAACCCAAATCAATCATTTCGGGGTTAAGCACCCATAACGCAACAAACACAAAAAAGCCTCTTATGAATTTCTTCAAAAGAGGCTTGTTATCTGAATAAAGCCCTATTTCTCAATCTTAGAACTCAGCAGTCTTAGGAGTACGAGGGAACGGAATAACATCACGGATGTTCTGCATACCAGTAACGAAAAGTATGAGACGTTCGAAACCAAGTCCAAATCCACCGTGAGGACAACTTCCGTACTTGCGTGTATCGAGATACCACCACATATCCTTCATTGGAATATTCATCTCATCAATACGCTTCATAAGTTTTTCGTAACTTTCTTCACGAACACTTCCGCCGATTATTTCGCCAATCTGAGGGAAAAGCACGTCAGTACCCTGAACCGTCTTTCCGTCTTCATTCTGCTTCATATAAAATGCCTTGATATCCTTAGGATAGTCAATCATGATGACAGGCTTCTTGAAATGTTCCTCCACGAGATAACGCTCATGTTCACTGGCAAGATCGCAACCCCAGGAAACAGGGAACTCAAACTTCCTGCCGTTCTTCACGGCATCTTCGAGAATTCTGATACCTTCAGTATAAGGCAGACGCACGAAATCCGTACTTACCACACCCTTCAGACGTTCGATAAGTCCGTTGTCAATCATCTTGTTGAGGAATTCAAGATCATCCTGACAATTGTCGAGAGCCCACTGGACACAGTACTTGATAAACTCTTCCTCAAGATCCATAAGGTCAGGAAGGTCAATGAAGCAAACCTCAGGTTCAATCATCCAGAACTCAGCCAAGTGGCGTGGAGTATTACTGTTTTCAGCACGGAAAGTAGGGCCGAAAGTATAAATCTGTCCGAGTGCAGTAGCACCAAGTTCACCTTCGAGTTGTCCACTGACAGTGAGGGAAGTCATCTTGCCGAAGAAGTCGTCAGAATAGATAATCTGTCCGTTTTCATCCTTCTTGAGATCATAGAGGTTCTTCGTAGTAACCTGGAACATCTCGCCGGCACCCTCACAGTCGCTAGCCGTAATGAGAGGAGTGTGGAAATAATAGAAACCCTTGTCATGGAAGAACTTGTGAATAGCAATAGCCATATTGTGACGAATGCGGAACACAGCACCGAATGTATTAGTACGCAGACGCATATGAGCATGCTGACGCATATATTCCATCGTCTGTCCCTTCTTCTGCATTGGATAGTCAGCAGGGCAATCGCCGAGCACTTCAATTTCAGAAGCCTGAACCTCAACGTTCTGTCCTGAGCCAATACTCTGAACCATTTCACCCACAACACTCAGGCAAGCACCAGTAGTGATGAGTTTCATCATTTCAGGGTCAAACTTCTCTACATCGGCAACGACCTGTACGTTCTTGATTGTCGAGCCGTCATTGAGTGCAATGAAGTTCACAGCCTTAGAGCCACGCTTCGTACGCACCCAACCCTTTACGCAAACCTGTGAACCATAATCCTCACGTTTCAGCAGGTCAACTATCTTTGTTCTACGAATCTTTTCCATTTCTATCTACAGCCTTACCAAGTACCCCACCCTAATAATAAGGAACCTGTTTCAGGCAGATTTGTTATTTAGTTATTTATATAATATCCAAAATGTTTCGATATCATTCTACAAAGCATCAATCCTGAGTGTTCATGTAAAGCATTGACACTTCCTGCTGAGTAAGGAATCGCCAGTCACCACGCTTCAAGCCCTTCTTGGTAAGACCAGCAAAGAGCACACGGTCGAGTTTGAGAACCCTGTAACCGAGAGATTCAAATATACGGCGTACGATACGGTTCTTTCCAGAATGTATTTCAATACCCACCTGCTTGCGGTCAGTTTCACTTGCAAAACTGATAGCATCTGCATGGATAGGACCATCGTCAAGAGTGATACCCTCAGCAATCTTCTGCAAGTCGCTCGAAGCACAGTTTTTATCGAGAGTCACATGATAAATCTTCTTCTTCAGGAACTTAGGATGAGTCAGTTTTGAAGCCAATTCACCGTCGTTTGTAAAGAGGAGTACACCAGTAGTATTACGGTCGAGACGGCCGACAGGATAAATCCTTTCCTTACAGCAATCCTTCACGAGATCCATAACCGTCTTGCGAGCTTGAGGATCATCACTGGTAGTAACATAATCCTTAGGTTTGTTAAGAATCACGTAAACCTTCTTCTCAAGACTTACGAGTTGGTCATGGAAATGTATTTCATCCGTACGCATAACCTTTGTACCAAGTTCAGTAACAACCTCACCGTTTACACGTACCACACCTGCCTGAATGAATTCATCAGCCTCTCGGCGTGAGCAAATACCAGCATTGGCAAGGAACTTGTTGAGACGAAGAGGAGCATTAGGATCAGCAAGCATCTCCTGATATTCAATCTGCTTCTTGTGGCTGTACTTTGAATTAGGGTTGTAGTCACCACCCTGACGCTGACGCTTCTGGAAACCGCCACGGTTATTATTGTAGCCACCACGGTTGTTATTGTAGCCACCCTGCTGACCATAGCCACCACGGTTGTTGTTATATCCACCACGATTGTTGTTGTAACCACCACGGTTGTTATTGTAGCCACCCTGCTGATAACCACCTTCACCACCCTGCTGACCGTAGCCACCACGGTTGTTATTGTATCCACCACGGTTGTTGTTATAACCGCCACGCTGCTGATAGCCACCTTCACCACCCTGCTGACCGTAGCCACCACGGTTGTTGTTATATCCGCCACGGTTGTTGTAACCGCCCCTGTTGTTATTGTAGCCGCCCTGCTGATAGCCATTGTTCTGACGGCCGTAACCACCTCGGTTATATCCGCCCTGCTGACGCTGTTCGCCGCCATTGCTACCTCCGTCAAATCCCTGAGGACGGAATGCACTTTCTCCTTGATTGCCATTGGCACTATAAGCACGTTCTACGCGACTGAAGCGCTGACGTGGTCGTTTTTCGCCGGCATTAGATTGTTGCCAATTTTCGTTTTCCATAAAATAATTAATTGTGTTGTTTGTTTTTAATTTGTTATTTATTCACATAAATGATTTTTATTCTTTATTCACATAAATAAGTTTCATACGAATAATAGCCGTCTATTTCATTTATACATTATTTACTACATTCCCACATAAGTATGAGGAGTGATTGCACGGAGTTCATCCTTCACGGATTCACTCACGTCAAGACCATCAATAAATTCCCTGATACTCTGTTCTGTGATTGCAGAATTAGTACGGGTCAAAGCCTTCAAAGCCTCATAAGGATGAGGATAAGCCTCACGGCGCAGAATCGTCTGAATACCCTCAGCACATACTGCCCAGCAGTTGTCGAGGTCACGGTTGATTGCATTTTCGTTGAGCAACAGTTTGCGCAAGCCCTTCAGCGTACTCTGGAGAGCGATGAGCATGTGTCCCATAGGAACACCCACATTACGTAGAACCGTAGAGTCAGTAAGGTCACGCTGCAGACGCGATACAGGCAATTTTGTTGCCAAGTGCTGCAGAATGGCATTGGCAATACCGAGGTTACCTTCCGAATTCTCAAAGTCAATAGGATTCACCTTGTGCGGCATTGCACTCGAACCAACCTCACCGGCCTTAATCTTCTGCTTGAAGTACTCCATTGAAACATACATCCAGAAGTCACGGTCAAGGTCGATGATGATAGTATTGATACGCGCCATTGCATCAAAAACAGCAGCAAGGTTGTCGTAGTTGCTTATCTGAGTTGTCCACTGTTCACGCTGCAAACCGAGGTTATCCTTCACGAAAGAATTGCCGAAAGCCTTCCAGTCAACATTAGGATAAGCAATATGGTGAGCATTGTAGTTACCGGTAGCACCACCGAACTTAGCAGTAAGCGTGCACGACTTCAGTTGGTTGAACTGTTCAGTCAGACGGTAAACATAAACCATGATTTCCTTACCCAGACGAGTAGGAGAAGCAGGTTGTCCGTGAGTCTTGGCAAGCATAGGAATATCCTTCCATTCCTCAGCATATTCAGTAAGTTGGTCGATAAGTTCCTTCAGCATAGGATTATACACCTCATTCAAGGCATCCTTGATAGAAAGCGGAACGCTGGTGTTGTTGATATCCTGACTGGTCAAACCGAAATGGATAAACTCCTTATATGCCTCAAGACCACCTATCTGGTCAAACTTCTCCTTGATGAAATACTCCACAGCCTTAACGTCGTGGTTTGTAACCTTCTCAATGTCCTTCACGCGCTGAGCATCCTCCTCCGAGAAATTACGGTAAATGTCGCGGAGAGTATCCTGAACCTTCTCAACATCGAAGATTCCGAGGAACTTTGTCAAAGCGATGAAATACTCAACTTCAACACGTACTCTGTACTTGATGAGTGCGTATTCAGAAAAAAACTGTGATAATGACTGTGTTTTGCTACCGTAACGACCATCTATCGGTGAAACGGCTGTAAGATTTGTAAGATTCATTGATACTTATTGATTTCTTTGTGTTTCAAATTTCTGTTTTCAGAATCAGTTCAATCTGATTTTCTCTATTTTCGCTTTTCTGATAAATTCCTTGATAATCCGTCACATCCACGCTCCGCAGGAAATTACAGCTTGTCCTGCCTGTTCTTCAACTCCAACGACTCTTTCTTAAGTTCCGATGAAATGCGGAAAGTCGTGTAAACCTCCAACACCACAAAGATAAAGAAAGGAAGCAACCAAGCCGAAGCCGTGGAACGAACCACATAGTCAAACACCTCAATACCATTCAGACGGTCGTAGAAAAACATGAGCAACGCAGCAATCAAGGCAAAAACCACTCCAATATTCTGCTGCACATACAATCTGCGCAGTACCACATCCCCGTTCTTTCCCTCATGCTCCGAGAACAGTCGTCCGGTAGCAAAGAGCAATGCGCCGAGTGCGAAAATGAATCTGCTGCCGACCCAACCGGTAATCCATACAGCAGCACCTGCTATTATCAATATCTCTCCCGAGACAACGATGATTTCCATCAGTTTCTGTTTACTCATTTATCTCTCTGTAATTGTTTCTATCAGTCAGCATTGCGCTGTCATTCCAATCATCACAGACAGCCTTAGTCTTCCATCACGAAGACATCCTCGTCTGTCGATCTCATATAATATCTTTCGTGAGCGACGCGCTTCACAGCCTCCGGATCACTATTAAGTCTATCCAATTGTTGCTTATCGCGGACATACCTCTCCTCCTGTGATTGGATTTGAGATTGCAAGTCCGAAATTTCACGTTTCTGAGCCATTCGCCTAACCAGACAATGGTCACCCACCAATCCTATCAGGACAGCAAACACAGCAAACGCTATGAAGTACTTGTATTTCAACAGATAATGACTTATTGGATGATTCATCTACCGGTTTTTGTGAATTTGGGTGCGAAGTTAATGATAAAAACTAAAATAACCAAATTAAATCAACTCAAGATTCAATTCTTTCACAAGTTTTCTGAAAGCAGGATTGATTTCCTGCATCTTTGCAAATTGCTGTGAGCGAGACAGTATCACAGGAGCCTCCTTGCGTTCACGCAGTCGGGCAGCAATTTTCAACTGTCCGTTATCCAGTTTTTTTCTAATATACGGAATCGCCTGCAACAGCATTTTTTCAATCGAAGCCATCACAATCGGATTGTCGGCAACCACCTCAAACGCCAGTTCGTCCACCCTCTGCGGTTTCAGGGCACCCATACGGGCAGCCATCGCCACGTCATCCTTAGCCAAAATCTGAGCGAACTCCCTCCAGGCAGTTTCCAAAGCCATTTGGTCAATAGGAGCATTACCCAGTTCCATAGGTTTTCCACCATTGGCATCACCGCCATTTCCGCCATCACCGCCATTTCCCTTCATACCCGCCATCTGCATTTCAGTAATAGACATACCCTGCATTCTCGGGCGCAATATCGTGGCAGACGGATCAGAAGGCCTGTCATTCTTAGCAGCAGCAACCTGCCGTACAGCAACATCAGTATCATTCACCCGAGCCTTTACAGCCGGCTTGGTGTCATGAGCAACCTTTTCAACATCCAGTCGCTCAAATATCGGTTTAAGTATTCTGCTCTTAGGGCTACGCCCCGAAGAGGGAACATCATCAGCAGCCAGCTGCGCAATCTCAATCAAGGTAATCTCCACCAGAAGCCTGCGGTTCTGACTCATCTTGTAGTTAATGTCGCAATCCGTACACTTCCTGATAGCAGCATACAGGAACTGAGGCTTGCACCTCTGAGCCTGTTCACTATATTTCTTCCTCACGGCATCACTCGCCTCAATCAGCGGAAGCGTCTGAGCATCGCGGCTCATCATCAGGTTTCTCAGGTGACTGTTCAATCCACCCACGAAATGACTAGCCTCAAAACCCCTGTTCAGAATATCGTTGAACGTAGTCATCACCTTCGGAATATCCCCACCGAGGAAATAATCCACCAGATTGAAGTAATACTCACAGTCAAGCACATTCAGATTCCTGATTGTCTGCTCATAAGTAATGTTTCCGTTACAGAAAGCAGCCACCTGGTCGAATATCGACAAAGCATCACGCATACCACCGTCAGCCTTTTCCGCAATCACGTTCAAGGCAGCAGGTTCAGCCGTAATACCCTCCTTCTCGGCAACCCCCATGAGATGATTCACGATGTCGTTCACCCCCATGCGGTTGAAGTCATAAATCTGACAACGGCTCAGGATCGTAGGCAGCAACTTATGCTTTTCAGTCGTAGCAAGAATAAAAATCACATAGTGAGGCGGCTCCTCCAGCGTCTTCAGGAAAGCATTGAATGCAGCAGCAGAAAGCATGTGAACCTCATCGATAATAAACACCTTATACTTACCCACCTGAGGCGGAATATGCGTCTGTTCGATGAGCAACTTCATCTCCTCAATACCATTGTTTGATGCAGCATCCAGTTCATGAATGTTGAGCGAACGCTGTTCAGCAAACGCACGGCACGACTCACATTCACCGCAAGCCTCACCGTCCGCACCCGGATTCATGCAGTTAATCGTCTTGGCAAAGATTCTCGCACACGTAGTCTTACCCACCCCACGAGGGCCACAGAACAGATAAGCATGCGCCAGATGCCCGTTCCTAATCGAATTTTTCAAGGTATCCGTCAGCGCACTCTGTCCCACGACATTGTCAAAACTCGCAGGACGGTACTTTCTGGCCGATACTATATAATCGTTATCCATAAATACAAAATTCAGTTGCAAATCATTTTCCGTGCGAAGATACAAATAAATAATGAAACACACGCACCAATACCCCAACTTTTATTCCACAAAAAGAAAAATTTCCACAATTTTCATTGTTACAGATATGAAATGTCAGGGAATTTATATAAATTTGCAGAACTAATAACAAAAACAATTTACGACTATGGCAAACAAGCGTTCAGTAAAGAAGAGCCTCGGCTACATCATGAGCGACCTCTTCACCGCAACAATCTTCTCAGCAGCACAGGAAAAGGCAAACAAGGAAAAGGCATCGGAACTACAGGAAAAGATACTCAAGGTATATTCCGATTTCAACTCTCGTCTCAGCAACTACGAGCGCAGGAATGCCAAAGCATTCTTCAAGCAGTTCAAGACAGAAATCAATGCCGAAATCGAAGCAATCATCAACGGTATTGAAGAAATCTAAGACCAACTCCCGATATTTATCATAAACACAAATATACCAAATGTCAACCATTTGTGCCAATTCCACAGCCAGTGGCGGAGCCATTGGACTTATCCGCGTGTCAGGCAGCGAAGCCCTGGGCATCGCAGATAAAGTGTTCCGCAACCCACACGGCCACACACTTTCATCAGCCAAAGGCTATACCGCCCGTTACGGAACAATAGAAGGCGACATCGATGATGTAGTGGCACTCGTCTATCGGGCACCCCACAGTTACACAGGCGAAGACGTCGTGGAAATCATGTGCCATGGTTCGGCATACATCCAGCAAGCAATAATCGAGTTGCTCATCCAGAACGGATGCCGGTTTGCCCAACCCGGAGAATTCACCCGCAGAGCATTCCTCAACGGCAAGATGGATCTGAGTCAGGCAGAAGCCGTAGCCGACCTCATCAGTTCGTCCAACAAGGCAACCCACCGAATGGCAGTCAGTCAGATGCGCGGCGACTTCAGCACCAAACTCCGCGGATTGCGCGAGCAACTCCTGCAGATGACCACCCTACTTGAACTCGAGATAGACTTCTCCGAAGAAGACGTAGAATTTGCCGACCGTCAGAAACTGCTCGAATTGGCAAAAGGCGTCGATTCCACCATATCAGTACTCGTCGATTCGTTCCGTGCAGGAAACGCCATCAGAAACGGAATCCCAGTAGCCATCGTAGGAGAACCCAACGTAGGCAAATCCACCCTGCTCAACCGTCTTCTCCACGATGACCGCGCCATCGTAAGTGAAGTACGAGGCACCACACGCGACACCATCGAAGACACCATTACCATAGCCGACACCCTCTTCCGATTTATCGACACAGCCGGAATCCACGAAACCGACGACCTCGTAGAATCCATGGGCATCGAACGCACCATGCAGAAAGTACGTGAGGCACAGATAATCATCATGATGAAAGAGCCGGGAGTGAACTACCCCGACATCACAACCACCGCCGACCAGCACGTCATACACATAGAAAACAAGACAGAAGGATTTCAGGCACTCAGCGGCATCGGTATAGAAACCCTTGAACAGCAACTGACCGACATCGCCCACACCATTCAGCAGACAGATTCCGACATCATAGTCACCAACCTCCGCCACGTAGAAGCCCTCCGTCAGGCATTACAGGCAATACGCAAGGTAGAGAACCAACTCACCGACACCTACACCACCGGCGACATCATAGCCCTCGACCTCCACCAATGCATCGACTATCTAGCCGAAATCACAGGCGACGTCACCTCCGACGACACCCTCCACTCCATCTTCAGGAATTTCTGCATCGGCAAGTAACTTATAACTACCTGTGTATCAATAGGTTATATATTTCTGTTAAGTATTTTTAACAGTTAATAATTATATGATTGCGTTGCTATTATTTGCTTGATAATCAATATTGTATAATTCTACATCAATAGTTTTTCTGGTAAATCTAACTCCATAAATTACACTTTCCACGTAAGAAAGTGTAATTTTATTGCTATAGAATGCAACTTGTTTTTACCCTAGTTTACACGTCACAATGTGTTAAATTTGATTATTGACATATATTGTTGCATCGTTATATTATATGACTCGCACTAATGCGAACAAATAATATGACAAACAATTTTATTAAACACTTCTATGATCCATACGATAGTTTGGATGTAGGATGGAAGTTAGTAATCGATAAAGGTTACTTATCCATAGCAGAAGCGGCTACTCTTTCGGGATTCAGCCGGCAGTACTTATACAAATTACAGAAACGTGGTGTTATTAATTCACAGCCAAATGAGCATGGGCATTCTGTTATCAAATGGAGACATTTTGTCAAATGGTATTCTTCGTTACCATCAACTCCCACCTCACCAATTGGTTATGCAAGTCTGTCTTTGAGTGAACTTATAAGATATACTGGCATGAGCAGATGTTGGGTTCTAAAATTTGCATCCAGATACAACATTCCTTCTTATTACGTAGGCAGACACAGGCGTTTTTGCAAAACTACCTGCATTGAGGTATGGAATCTTGAAAGAATCAAAATAAAACCATGGGTAACTATTGAAGAATGTATCACTATCTCCGAATTACCTCCAGTTAGTATTTATTGGGCAATAGCGAAAAGTAGAATACGTGTAAAGCATACGGGCAACGTTATTCTATATTCGAGAAAGGATATAATGGATTTAGCAAAAAAGGAGGTTGAGTATGTCTAGAGTAAAGCTAAGTTATAAGTCAATAGCAAAAGGTAAGATGAAATCCATCTATCTTGAATATAATCCATCAGTTAAAGATTCACGAGGTAAAAGAGTCAGATACGAGTGTCTAAATCTTGAGATATATTCAAATCCGAATACAGAAACTCAGATTGAATATAACAGAACTATCGAAGATATAGCCGAAAGAATCAGATGCGAAAGGTATATAAAACTGGTTCAGCATGATTTTTCATTCTTACCGAAAGCTAGACTTGATGAAGATTTTCTTGAATATTTCAGAATCAATGGTGATTGTCATGGGGCTAAGTACAAAAGTAGCAGACTTCATTTCGAACAGTTTTGTGATGGTAAATGCTACTTCAAAGACATCAATGCCAGCTTATGTGACCGATTTCGCTTATATCTGCTTCGCGGAAAGGGATTGTATCATAAGAACGACAGACTGTCCAGAAACACTGCGTCGTCTTACTTCAATGCCTTCTTAGGTATTGTGCAGTTCGCCTATAAAGACAATATTTTGCCAGAGGACTTCTCTACCATGGTAGACAGAATAACATGGGATCACAATACAAAGAAAGAGTATCTTACAACAAGCGAGATAAAACAGTTATCTAGTACTAACTATGAAGATTGTCGAGAACTTTACGAAGCTGGACTATTTTCTATATACACAGGTCTAAGAAGAAGCGATATTTTAGCATTACGCTGGGAGAACATAATATTCGAAAGAGGGCGAAAAGCATACATAAGTATTACAATGCAAAAAACTGGTACTCATGTTCAGCTCCCTTTGTCCATACAAGCAGTAAAAATACTGGGGAGTCATAAAAATAGAGGAAAGGTGTTCCCTAACTTAACTGCCACTCTAATTACTACCCATATAGATAAATGGATTAGGAAAGCAAAGATAAATAAGCACATTACGTTTCATTGTTTTAGACACACTTTTGCTATGCAACTATTAAACAAGGGAATTGACATATATACTATTGCGGCTCTTCTGGGCCATAAACAAGTAGCAAGTACACAGAACTATGCCAAAATAACACCAGAAAGAGTACTCGAAGCCATATTTAAGATGGACAAATAATAACTTTTGACTACAAAAAAGATTGTTTCAACATTCTGATGGTTGATTCAATCTCTTTTGTAATTTCCCTATAACTGTTTTATATATGACACGAAAACAAGAAACAAAACGCACAAAAACCACCTATAACAGGACGCTAACGCATTTTTTTTTGAGTTTACCGCCCTACTATCGCTTGTTTTTCGATTTATTTTATTAAATTTGCAACCAAAATCAGAATAAAGGTAATATGGCTTACAAAAGTACAATCATCGGCAGAAAGCATGAACAAGACATACTTTCAAAATGCATCGAATCTGATAAAGCAGAATTTATAGCTGTTTATGGACGAAGACGTATTGGAAAAACTTTCCTTGTAAAACAATTCTTTTCAGAGTCTTTCGATTTCTATGCAACAGGTGTATATAAGATTTCACGATCCGAGCAACTGAAACTTTGGCAAGAACAACTTGCTAAATATAGCGGAGTAAAAAGGACAAAGCCCAAAGATTGGTTTGAGGCTTTCAGTCAATTGCGTGAATACATTGATACTGTTTGCGAAAAGGAGAAAATAGTAATATTCATAGATGAACTTCCATGGCTTGACACCCCGAAATCTGGTTTCATACGTGCACTTGAATTGTTTTGGAATGGGTGGGCTGCAGAACGACGTGGTTTAAAATTAGTTGTATGTGGCAGTGCAACGACATGGATGACAAACAAACTGCTTGGCGATAAGGGAGGTTTACACAACCGTGTCACCCGACCAATCCGCCTTGCACCTTTTACACTGAAAGAAACAGAGGAATACCTAAAGAGTATCAATATTGAATGGGAGCGCAAAGATGTTCTTGACACATACATGATACTCGGTGGTACACCATTTTATCTATCACTTCTTCGACCGGAGCTTACATTATGGCAAAACATTGACGATCTTTTCTTTAGTCAGGATGCTGTACTAAAAACAGAATACAATTTCCTCTTTAATTCGCTGTTTAATGAAGCGAATATGTATAGGCGTGTTGTTGAAGTACTAGCAACAAAACTAAAGGGAATGACAAGGTCAGAACTTATTGATCATCTAAAGGTAAAAGATAGTGGTAAGATTACGGAAGCCTTAGAAAATCTAGTAAAATGCGACTTCCTTCGTCGTTATCAAGCATTCGGAAAGAAAGAGAGGGATATGTTGTATCAACTCTCAGACATGTACACACTCTTCTACCTACGATTTGTTAAAAACTATCATGGCATGAATGAACACGCCTGGAGTAATATGGAAGAAGGTAAGCGTAATGCATGGGCAGGATATGCTTTCGAACAGGTATGCATTCTTCACATCAATCAAATAAGGACAGCGCTTGGAATATCCGGCATTGCCAGCGATGTATGCTCCTGGACTTACCGTGGCACTGAACAAAGTGCTCAGATTGACCTGATAATAGATCGTGGAGATAAAGCTATCGATTTATGCGAGATGAAATATTCTGACCACGAGTATGAGTTAAAGAAAGACTATGTAGAATGGCAGCGTGAACGTAGGGATTTATTTCGAGAAGTAACAGGAACAAAGAAAACTCTTCGCCTTACAATGATAGCCTCTTCGGGAATAAAACAGAACATGTACACTTCTTCGATTCAAGGTAAGCTATCATTAGATGATCTGCTATCATAAAATGTATAACGATTAAACAAAATCAACATGTCAGAATTTATCAGAGCTATCGGTATTTATTATAAAAACGAGCTGAATGCTATAAAAAAAAGTAGCACCCCACTTCAACCAGTATATGAGGCTTTCTCAAATGCATGGGAATCGATTGCTGAGAGATTTCCACAGGAGCATTTGCGACATGGCAAAATACGAATGGAATTCCACTATACAATGGGACTCTTTCTGGATGATGCAGATAACCACACAGCTGCATTGGATAAAATTGTAATTATTGACAATGGCGCTGGCATCAATCCTGCCAGTTACAATAGATTGTTGACATTACGAGATAATAGCAAATCTGTTTGTAATAAAGGTACTGGACGAATACAGTTTGCACACTACTTTGATGAAACCACTTTTGACAGTATGTATTCCATTGACGAACATAATGGTAAGCATATCGTTATGACTTTATCAAAGAAGCAAGCTTTTTTGAATAATAATGCTATACTCCGCAAGGAATTTGAAGAGAGTGTCACAGACTGGCAACCATACACAAAGGTGACCTTGTTACGAATATTGGATGAGAAGAAGGATGGCAAATATTACGGAGAGATGTCACTAGAAAACATCATGATTGAACTGAAGCATCACTTTCTTGCAAGATTATGCGAAAGCCGGTCAAATCTTCCAACTATTGAACTGGTTCGATATGAAGACGGCACAGCGTTAGCCCCCATTTACATTCTTCAAGAACATATCCCTACGGCAGACAAGACAGAGGAAATCATAGTCAAATATAGCAAGCTCGATGAGCATAATAAAGTTGTTGACACGGATCGTGCAGCCGTATTTACACTTATGTCTTTTGTTCAAAATAAAGATGCTTTGTCTCAGAATTCTCTTTATTATGTTAGCAATGGTGCTCTAGCTCAAGAAAATGCAGTTGACGGTCTGCCTAAAAAAGATTCTATTGATGGCAATCGTTATATGTTCTTGTTAAGTGGAGATTATTTTGACAATATAGATGATGATTTAAGAGGAAATCTTCATTTGGTAAAAGAAGCTGCATTCAAAAAACAGAATGAGGCAAACTTATTTGCAGAAGAAGAACTCCTGGTTGACAATATTGTTGCTCAGGCAAATGAGAAAATTGCAGAAGTATATCCTATATTCTCTGCAAAAAGGGAGGAAACTCTACGCAATTTGGATGAACTTCAGAGCATGTTCCTTATTGATGAAGAATCCGTTGAAGCATTCCGTAAGAAAGTTAAATCATCAGATAGTGACGAACACATATTATCAACGATATATAAGACAGAGATGGAAGAGATTGCTCGTCGTGATGCTGCGTTGAAAGCAGAATTTGAGAAGGTTAAAGCTCTTACACCTGATAAAAATGAATATCAACAACTGTTAAAAGAACATGTTGACGCTTTTTCAAAACTTATACCGTTGCAGAATCGCACAAATTTATCTAAGTATATAGCAAGACGCAAGTTAGTATTAGAAATCTTCAAAACAATTTTGGAGAATGAAAAGAAAAATGCAAAGAATACAGGCAGCATCAATGAAGATGTTCTGCATAATCTGATATTTCGCCAGAAAACAGATAATAATAATCCTGAAAACAGTGATATGTGGCTTCTAAACGATGAGTATATATATTTTTCTGGAACATCTGATTTAGAACTTAAACAAATTGAGATTAACGGCAAGAAACTACTGAAAGAAATTATGACAAATGAGGAGGAAGAATATCTTGTAAAAGCTGGACATGACGGCGGAAAACGTCGCCCAGATATTTTCTTGTTTCCAAAAGAAGGACGTTGCGTCATAGTTGAATTTAAGGCACCTGATGTAGACGTTGCCAATCACCTACATCAAATTAACCGGTATGCTAGATTGATTAACAACTTGTCAGACCCATCATTTGGATTTCGTAAGTATTATGGCTATTTGATTGGCGAAAATATTGATATTGAAGAAATACGTGATAGTGATCCATATTTTCAGGAAGCACCTAATTTGGGCTACATATTCAAACCATATTTACCCGTGTCTGCAAAGTTTGGAAGAAAAGATGGTTCCCTATATACCGAGGTAATAAAGTATTCAGATATTTTGGAGAGAGCGCAGCATCGTAATCAAATATTTTTGGATAAACTTGATGGAAAATAGTTTATGTCCTCAAAAACATTCTTCTAATGATTAATATACTAACGAGGCATTAAGTGATAAGGAGATAGAAACACTCTTGAACGCAGGAATGGCAACACCATCAGCATGCAACTTCCAACCATGGAGATTTGTAGTCGTAACCAACCCGGCTGTCAAGAAAGCAATAAGCGAACAAATCAAGCCAGCAGGTCCAGCTTCCAAGGCTCCTGTTGTCATCGTTGTATGCGGTGACATGGATCACACTTTTGAAGCTGCACCCGACTACTGGGCAGAGGATTGTTCAGCGGCAACAGAGAACGTCATGCTCGCAGCTCATGCTATGGGACTTGGAACTATCTGGATAGGCATCTATCCTCAGAAGGAACGATATGAACTTCTGAAGGACTTGCTCGAATTGCCCGACAATATCAAAGCATTTGGCATGATTGCCGTTGGTCATCCTGCTGAACATCCTGCACCAAAAGACAAGTGGGATGCGGATAAGGTACATTACGAGAAATGGTAATATTATTGCCGTCCAAAAGAAAGAGAGCTGTCATCTGATGGTTCTCTTTTTTTGTAGAATACAGAATCAAAGAAGTCTGTACCCTATTGAATGTAAGGCATCAATGTGTGTATAAAACATTCTATTGCCGTGCAAAAGAAAAAGAACCTCCAATGATTTCGACAAGATTGTAGAGAGATTGGCGGAGGTTCAAACTTCTGCACACAGAAATTCAAAAAGATGTTCAAATCCAAGAGCAGATTTGTGCTTGCAGAAATGTGTGAATACATTCGTGATGAGGACTAATCAATCTAATTTTTCGATCGTCAAAAAGCGCATTTCGGTTTAGTTTATCTGCTTTATATATCAACTTGGACTAAACCTTTTTGAGCAGATTGCCACAAAATTCGGTTTAGTTTATTTTTTTTACTACATACAAGTGTTAAACTAAACCTTTTTTTCTTTTGTTCGGCAAAAATTTTGTAACTTTGCACTCAGATTAGAGCTGGTTCTTAAATGACTGACATAGTGGAAATAGTAAGTTGAGATAACTCCCTTACGAATCTGTCCCCAGGGACACTTTTTTCACCCTAATCTGTCCCTCGGAGGACGACAAAAGGCAACTCAGTGGAGTTCGGCTTTGAAACTAACGTTTCTAATTATACATCTAAATTGCTTCGATTAAGGACAAATAGAACAATATGCAAATAAAAGCATACCAACGGAAAAGAAAATTGAACAATTCTGGACGTCAAAAGAGACTCACCGTTTAAGGATTTTTGAGAGTATAAACAAACGAAAGAAAACGTGTTAATGGCTCTTAACAATCCAAACATCGGAAAAGAAAAGACATCGCTTTTTACGAGTTTCTTTTCAACGCCTATGACAGAAACATCAGTATTACTATAAATAGTCCGTCCCTATTCTGTCCACCGAAGTGTGATTTTTGCGAAAGATAATCTCTACTCACCTGATTATCAATGATATAAAACCCTCAATTTTCTTTTTGTATTGGAAAATAACATTCTGCATCGGCAAATAGTGAAAAATGCCACCTCAGAATGTACTATATAGCAAATGCAGTAATTAATTGATTTCGTTTTATTTACATCATTCCTTTAATAAAATCACCGTCTTCAAACAATTCATCAAATTTAGCCAAAATCACATATTTCAAGCCATTATTTTGCTATTTTCTTTCAGTTTTGTCACCCAACGGTCACCCGAACTTCAAAAATAGTCTCTTTGGTCGCCCAGGTGACAAAACCAGAATGTATTGAATATTCTGCGGAATAGGGATTTATGTAAAACATTTAACTTTCAGATATTTATATAAAAGAATTATTGGGCAGTTCTTAAGAGGTTACCACTGAAGATATTCTAATTCTTATATTTTAGCATTGCAGATAGTTTCAAGAATGAACAACGTATCAAGTATTACACAATAGATTTTTACGAATTGACAGAAGTTAAACAATCATGAAATAAGACGAGTATGGCCATACAGACCTAATAACTTTGATATAATAGCAGAACGATGTGGTTATTCACTAAAGAACCACCACCATGCTCTTGCTGATGCAGAAGCATGTGCTGCTATTGCCATTAAGTTATTCAATCCTGGCGATGATCCATACTTCATGGAGGCAAGCGACATCATCTATCAAAAGATGAAATGCCTGTCGGAACCTGTCAAGTGTGCCCAGCTCTCCGAATACCTTAACATGGAGCGAAAGGCTGTTGATCTTGCCATGAAGCATCTAAAAGAGGACGGCAAGGTAACTTCACCGAAACGAGGATATTGGGAGATAATTTGACCTCAATCTTGATCATTCATTTCAGCACCAACAATCCGATCATATAATTCTGCTGCCTCTTTTAGTTTATCCCTCATATAGCACATGGCATAACGAGGGTATATTATTTTTATTCCAGGTCCATAAGACATGAACACGGAATACATTTCAAAATTGATAACAACGTCTATCCTGAAGATGCAACTTCCATCCTCGGGATTTTCTTTTATAAGTTTCTGAGAACGATGAATAGGCTTCGTCTTTATATATTGACTTTGCTCAGCTGAAGCCCAGAACTTAATTCGGCGAGGTGTATTCTTGATATTCTTACTGACACCAATAACGTCGTCAAAGAAATGCTCTGAATCGAAATCAGGATTCTCACAATACGGAACATCTTCAACTGGCTCTATGCTTTTTATTCTATCAAGAGGCAGATTATAAAGCATCATATCCTTAGATCTCGATCCGAACAAAAACCATCTATTTCGGAACTCTTTCAACAGATAAGGAAAAAGAATGAACTCCGTAGGTTTTGTAGCAGTAAAAGACTGATACATGATACGAAGTGTCTGTCTATGTGCTATATAATTATATAAAGGATTAAGGAGTCTTAAACCTTTCAAATGAGGAACACTATCAAAGTGAATGATAGGTTTTCTGTTGTTTCTCGAAATAGACAGTTTATCCTGTAAACGGCTTACTACATCTGACATCTCCGAAAACTGTTCAAAATCCTCAAGTTGCCGAAGCATATCAACAGCTTCTTGCATTACCTCATAATCATTCTGAGACATTGGCATGTCTGTAATGCTGTAATCTGGATCAGCGTAACGATAATACTTATGCTCATACACCTCAATAGGTGCATTATAACCGAGCTTATCAGAGCGCATCATTTGAATATCACCCTGAACCGTACGAATAGATACACCCTTACTGATGCCTTCCATGTCATAGAGGGCATCGCTACAGGCTTCAACCAAATCTTCAAGTGTCCAACGACGATATTTATTACGCAGACAGTTGTCTATCGTTTTGTACCTGATCAAGGCATTCTTGTTTGCCGGCATATTGAATCTTATTTTTATTGCTCGAATTTTAATCGAAAATCACAACTTATTGATTAAGAACGATGCAAAGATACGCATTTTCTACGCAACCTATTTGCGTAGTCAACTAAAATCACACTTTTTTTCATCGTTTTTTAGCACTTTTTTTCTATTACGCAGAAAGATTGCGTAGTGGACTTATAACTTTGCACTCGCAATTCGATAGTTCGGATGTGTTTTGAAATGAGCTAATGCACCACACATTATAAATAATTAAAAGAAGAAAACAATGGAAGTAAAAATCATCAACAATCGTCCTGTTAAAATCTGGACAAGCAATGTAGAGGAATCTGCAATGCGTCAGATTGAGAACCTGACTACCCTTCCCTTCCTTTATCATCACCTTGCCATTATGCCCGATGTTCATGCTGGTATGGGAATGCCTATCGGTGGTGTACTTGCTTGCGATGGAGCAGTAATACCAAATGCAGTAGGCGTTGATATTGGCTGTGGAATGTGTGCGGTCAAAACAAACTGGAAAGTAGAAGACTTGCCAACACATGTTATTCGTAAAGAAATTATGAAAGGCATTCGAGAGAGAATACCCCTCGGAATGGATCATCACAAGGATGCCCAGGACGAAAAGTATCTGCCACAAGGACACGATATTGATAAATTGGAGGTAGTAAAACGTCGTCAGAACTCAATCCTCCATGAGGTTGGTACACTCGGTGGTGGAAATCACTTCATCGAACTTCAGAAAGATGAAGACGGAACACTTTGGATTATGATCCACTCTGGTTCACGAAACCTTGGCAAACAAGTTGGTGACTATTATAATCACCTTGCAGCTTCTCTCAATGAGAAATGGCATTCTGTTGTCTCACCAGAGATTCACCTTCCTTTCCTTGCTCATGGAACAAGAGAGTTCGGTATGTACTGGAATGAAATGAAATACTGCATCGATTTCGCTCTCTGCAACCGTCAGTTAATGATGGAACGCATACAGGAAGTCATTGCAGATTCTCTGAAAGGCATTGAGTTTGAACCAATGATTAACATTGCACACAACTATGCAGCCTTTGAACATCACTTCGGCAAGGATGTGATTGTTCACCGCAAGGGAGCAACACTTGCTCGTGAAGGTGTGACTGGAATCATACCTGGTTCACAAGGTACAGCTTCATACATTGTAGAAGGGCTTGGTAATCCTGATTCTTTCTGTTCTTGTTCACATGGCGCAGGACGTGTACTGTCACGAAAAGCGGCTATCAAAACATTGAATATGGCTGATGAGGTTAGACAACTGGAGGCAAAAGGCATCGTACATGCAATCCGCTGTCAAGACGATATGCAGGAAGCATCTGGTGCTTACAAAGATATTGAAGAGGTTATTGCAAACGAACTTGATTTGGTCAAAATAAAGACCAGATTGTTGCCAATAGCCGTAATCAAGGGATAAAATCGAAGAAATTTCACTCTAAAATGAATTTTCCAAGAAGTTGTCCCACGATTTGAAACAAGGTGCAGATAATTTTGCACCCAGAACCAAAAATAAGTCTCATGGTAGAGCCATGATGTCAGGAACGGAGGCCGTTTAGAAATAAGCGAGATGAGGAGGTTCGAATCCTTCCGCCATGAGACTTTTTTTCAAAATGCGGCGGTATAAATAGCAACGTAATTGCCTCTAGGCTCAAAGTTTGCTTACATCCAAGGAAATTGCAGGTTCGAATCCTGTCCGCCGCTCAAATGACGGTCAAGTGAATCTTACTTCTCTAAGGTTTATGCAAAGATCAGTAATAGATTTACAATTACCGTCTCACTATGGTCCGGTAGCTCAACTGGTAGAGCAAAGTATTTTGAGTTGAAATTGCCTTTTCTAAGAGGCCAACTAGCTCATACTACGAGACACTTGTGTCGTCGGTTCGACTCCGACCCAGACCCCACGAAATGGTGCGGTAGCTCAAATGGATAGAGCAGGCGATCGCGTTCTGCTTTTCAATTACCGCTAAAATGACGGTCAAGGATAGCATCCTTCTATCATCAGGTTGCAGGTTCGAATCCTGCCCGCACCACTATAGAGAAGGTCAAGAACAGCTTACTTCTTACGATCTTACGCTAAAGAGGCTCCAAATAGCTGTTTCAATTACCTTTCTAACTTGCTGCGATAGCTCAGTTGGTAGAGCAATAGATTTGATTGTGAAAGAATTTCCTTATGGACTAACTACCACATACTTCAGTTGTAGTCCTATGGGTCGCAGGTTCGAGCCCTGCTCGCAGCTCACAGAAATGAGGTCTAAGTTAAACTTACTTCAAGCAGAGAGTCCAATCCGCAAACAACTAGGATGTAGGCTTATAAGCAGCCATCATCTAAGGAGTGCGTTAAAGCTCACTAGTCAAGGAAATGGGCATGGATATAGTTTTCCAATTACCTCACAATTATTAACATGGTTAAAGAGTGACATACTTCATTTGCTCCTAATGTAAGGCAGACCTGCAACCCTGTCGCTGTCGCTCAATTACCTTTTAAATTATTACTATAATGAACAAGACATTGACAAAAGTCGCTTTGCGCTATCGCGCAGTGTTCCTCGACATCAATCGCGAGAACATCGACAAAAATTCTGAGGCTACCGTACCTGTGATGGCATTTGTAGCACGTTTGAAAGAGAACGGTTTCTGCGTAAGTGAGGAACTGCTCCATGCACTTAATGCAGTTTCGGCAGACACTCTCGCTGAAATCACAGAGTGCATCAATGATGTTATGGGAGTAAATCTTAACTGGGCTTCACTTGTAAAGGGTTGGAATGTTCCAACTGGCGAATCGTACGCAGACCATTTCCTCACATGGGTCACAAACATCTTTGGTGGAGAAAAAGCTGGATTCAAAGGAACAACACTTCAATGTGGCCACTTCATTCCTGAAGGAACATTCCCATTGGAGCGTTACAATGGTTGTCCATTCTGTGGTACTCCATTCGAGACAGCTGATTTTGTCTATAAAGGACAGGGAAACAAACTGAAGGAACTTCGCTTGTTTACAGATGCTGACATGAAGAAGACCTTTGCCTCACTCCTCGCTTCTGCTACTCCTTTGGATGCGACACAGAAGGATTCTCTGGAGTTGCTACTTTCTCAATACGAATTGCCAGCAGATGAAGACATTACCATGAAGGAAACTGCAATGTTGGTTATCAAGACAATGGTAAACCAAGGCAATGCGAAGAAGGCATCAACTTTGTTGAAGACTCCTACAGACGTTCTTCGTTATTTGTGGTTCGAAAAGACTGGTTACGTACAGATTATTGAGCCAAAGACTCTTGTTGCTCATGCAAAGAAAATGTACTACCACATGTTCGGTCCACTTGACAAGGGTGCCGATGCAGCAAAAGACATGAAGCAGAAACTCATGCTGAAGTATGACCGCAAGGCATGTCTGCGTGTTGCTCAATGGATGAATGCTATTCCCATGTCAGCAAAGCAGGCATCAGAGAATATGAATCCTAAGCGAGGAATGTGGGTTCGAATGATCCGAGCTCTGCGTCTGGGTGAATACTCACGCAAGCAAGGTATGGAACATCTTGCTGAGATACTTGATGTGTTCTACAAAGAGAATTACACAACATGGCAAGGACGAGTTGACAAAGCTCGTTCAGAGAATGATGCAGATAAGACTATTGATTTGCTCAAAGAACGTCCAGGTCTTTTTGCTCGCTGTCTGTTTGCAACAATGTTGCGTTTTGGCAATGATAATGTTTTGGCTGCATTCGATGAGATTTCAGACAAACTCCCGGCTCGTCTTCTTTTGTCTCTTGGTAATGCTGCAGAGAACTACTTCGATACAAAAGAGACACGTTTGGCTCGTCCAATTACAGGTGTAACTCATCGTATTCCGTCAAACAAGCTGTTGGCTCTATACGATGAAGATATGAGAAACCAGATGGTGAAAGATGTGATGGAAATATACAAGTCGTCTATGGAGCGTCGTTTTGCTGCCCAGAAGACAGAGTCAAAGACCATCTACATCGATCCTGCACTCTACAATATACCTGTAAGTGTAGGAGATCGTGCCACAACTATTCAAGACACTTTATGTGCCTTGATGGGTACACGATTCCCTGTCGATGGTGATGCTGTCCGCCTCTTCCTGCAATGGGGAAAGGGTTTACATGCACAACATCTTGATATGGATTTGAGCTGTCGTATCTCTTTGCCAGACAATAAGATTGCTGAGTGTGCTTATTACAAACTCACTTGTGTTGGTGCTAAACACTCAGGGGACATCCGTTCAATTCCAGAAATGGTAGGAACGGCAGAGTACATCGAATTATCATTACCTGAATTAGAGGCTGCTAATGCAAAGTATGTAACGTTCACTTGTAATGCATATTCATGTGAGTCTCTCTCCCCTAACCTTGTTGTCGGTTGGATGGACTCTGCAAATCCTATGAAGATTTCAGAGAAGACAGGAGTTGCGTACGACCCTTCTTGTGTGCAGCACATGGTTCGTGTCAGCGAGGGCAATCTGTCTAAAGGATTGGTATTCGGGGTTCTTGATGTCGCTAAACGAGAGATCATCTGGCTTGAAATGCCATTCACTGCTCAAACTCTTCGTGGAGCTGACAGTACATCCATTGAGGCCTTACTTCACAAGCTCGAAAACAAATTGTCAGTGGGGGAACTCATCGACATGAAAGCCAAGGCTCAAAATCTGGAGTTCGTTACTAATGCCGTTGAAGCTGACGAATCATACACTTATGAGTGGGCATTAAATCCTGCTGATGTAACAAAGCTGCTAAATATATAACATTATAAATGCAAGGCTTATCCAAGTGTTCAAAGGAGGCGCGATAACTTCAAGCTTGGCAAGCTCCCTGCGTCGGTTAGAATCCGACAGTCTTGCATTCTTATACTTATCAATATGAAGAAGAGATTAGCAAAAAAGGCTTTAAAAGGGCCGTATTATCAAATCTGGAAGAATCCAAGAACAGACAAAGAGATTTGGGTTCCACGTAACGGACGCTGTTGGTGTATTATCCAAAGAACATGTTATTATTGGGGGCATCCAGAATGGATTGAGGAAATGACAAATGACATCGTAAATTCGGCTTCGGAAGGTAGTGAATCTGCAGAATAATTACCCTTACAAAGGAGAAAAACAGCTCATAAAACAATGGAGAAACTGGCAAAAGATGGGTTTCATAGAAAAAATAGCATGTAAAAATGAAGATTTTTTGAACTACGCAAAAAGACTTCGTTCTAATTTAGTAGCTTTGCACCCGCTTTTGAGCAACTAATTGAATTATAACAAGAATCCTATAAGGAATGAAACTATTTGCATACATAACATCACAATCTTTCTCTCAGAGCTATCGACGCTTTGAGCAGAACAGTTATGTACATACATTTAGTGAATATTCACGCGCAAGCGGTATAGGATTCCCATATCATACACGACATAGTTATTTCTATCAGGCAACATAATATGCCTTTGTGAATTTAACTCATAATGATAGTTGGAAGATCCTTACCGGAATTTCCAACTATTTTTTTACACTCTATAATGAAGAAACAACTATGCCAGCAAATAAGAATGCCTTGATCAGGTACAAAACGATTGATAATTGTCTAAGAAATAAATATAGAAGATGGACTCTGGATGATCTCGTAGAAGCTTGTTGTGATGCTCTCTATGATATGGAAGGAATCAAAAAAGGTGTCTGTGCAAGAACTGTACAGATGGACATCCAGATAATGAGGTCAGACAAATTAGGCTACTACGCCCCTATTGAGGTTTACGACAGAATCTACTACAGATACTCAGACCCCGATTACTCTATCACCAGGAACCCTTTATCTTTGGACGATTGTAATCTTATCAAAGAAGCAATATCTCTTTTGGGAAACAAAGAGAATCCAGACAAAGAAGAGACTGTCAAAGTCCTCTCTAAGGTTCAGAACAGGCTGATGACTCTCCTGAACTTCGTATAAAAGCAAGACTCCCTTTCAAACAGCAATGTTAGAAAAGGAGTCTTAGCTTTATGTGACTCATGAGAGATTCGAACTCCCGATCTCAGCGTTCGTAGCGCTACGTTCTATCCAACTGAACTAATGAGCCATTGAGCTTCAAGTAGGATTCGAACCTACGACCTGCTCATTACAAGTGAGCTGCACTACCGCTGTGCTATTGAAGCAGTTTGTAGTCGGTACAAGATTCGAACTCGTGTGGGCAGAATGAAAATCTGCAATCCTAACCATTTAGATGAACCGACCATCTTAGGGAGATTGATGGGACTCGAACCCATGACCACCAGTGCCACAAACTGGCGCTCTACCAACTGAGCTACAAACTCCATATAGTCGCCCCAGAAGGAATCGAACCTTCACTAACAGAGCCAAAACCTGTTGTGCTACCGTTATACCATAGGGCAATAATTTGTCGGAGTGGGAGGACTCGAACCTCCGAAGTCGAATGACGGCTGATTTACAGTCAGCTCTCGTTGCCGCTGGAGAACACTCCGATTAATTTGGTGGAGCCTCGTGGAGTCGAACCACGTTCTCAGGATTTTCAGTCCTGCGCATACACCAAGTCTGCCAAAGCTCCTTCTTGTTGCCCCAGATGGAATCGAACCACCACTTGCAGATCCAGATTCTGCCGCACTACCGTTATGCAATAGGGCAATATGTTTGCGGAGGCTAAAGGATTCGAACCTTTGAGACGTTTACCGCCTGCTGGTTTTCAAGACCAGTGCAATCGACCAACTCTGCCAAACCTCCAATGGGTGATGAGGGTGGGACTCGAACCCACAACCGGCTGCTTCGTAGACAGCTGCTCTATCCAGTTGAGCTACCTCACCATTTGCGGAAGCAGAAGGATTCGAACCTTCGGAACCTTGCGGTTCGGCACGTTAGCAGTGTGCTGGTTTAAGCCGCTCACCCATACTTCCTTTGTTTTGACGATGCAAAGGTAGATACGCCGAATGCAGTCTTTTTTCGTAGCAGAAAAAAATCGTTATTTTTTATAAAAAAACTTATTTTCTAGGGATGAAATCCTGCAAATGTGGCAGTTATAGCTATCAATTTGTGCTATTATACACATTCCAGGTTGTGCAGTTAAGTACTCCACCATGCGCAACAACAAATTCGCAACTACCGATAGGATGACATTGAGAATGTGAAAAAGCGTCGCAATCTGACAAAAAGCAAAATCAACCACCTTTTCAGATAACATAGGAACAAAAACATGTTTTCCAACATGGAGGAAATTTATGTATGCCCAACTATTCTTTGTAAAGGTTCCATAATGAAGTTCTGAAACGTCAAAATTTGGAGTAAGAGCGTTTATTAACCTCTTCCGCAGATATTTGTCAAAATCAAAGTAGTTATTGAGCAATACCCTACCTTCTCCTATATATCTCACCATGCCATCGGAATGACCATACTCCTCATACCTATCCCACGGAATCAATACAAGTTCGGCTTCAAGAAGATCTGACAACATATCTATGAGGGCAGTTCTTGGATAATTAGGATTCTCTTTGAATATCTTTTCTGACAGTATTACTTTATCACCAGTTGATGACATTACCTCCGTCAAGGATAATGTCCGAGTCAACAACTGTAATACCAAGGTTATCCAGAATGGAAGTGATAAAATTATGTTGACTAGCAAAGGTGATTGTTCAAGCAATGCAAGGATTCATCAAGAAATACTACCCAAAGGTGTGGAGATTTCTTGATGAACTAACGGCATCTCCTTTCATTGTCGCAAGAAGAATCATGTACCTTTGCAACATAATTTTATCAATCCCAAGAAGTAGATACGCGAGTGTATTTCTGTCACTAATTTGACAGTAAAAAGATGTGTTACGACGATTTTTGATTAAAAACGTCGCAGAATTTACGTTATTTTCAGGATTTATTGGACAAGAACATCTTGGTGGAGGACATCCCAGGAGCAAAGCGACCAAGTTACTCTATCGTCTATGATGCAGAAGACCTCACACAGTTCTTCTCTGAGGTGAGCATTATCGAAGAGAACGGTGTGCCATATCTCAAGGCAGTGTACAAAGGTAAGAAGCCTGTAAGCGAAAGGATTCTGAAGCTCGACGCAGAGAGATTCCAGAAGGGAGAACTCCCACTGTCAAACCTGCTCAATAAGTATTGTTCCTATATCGTCGCAAGTTATTAAATGGCATCAGGAAATGGTAACGTATCTAATCTGATATGTTACCATTTTTTCTTGGAGGAGATACCATTACACCGTGATAATCCTAATAAGTTTGCCTTGAAAAGAAAAACAGTATGGTCAATCCCATTATAGATATACATTGACCATACTGAACCTATTGAATTTCAATTTTGACTATACTGCAAAAGTAGTACAATTCCTGACAATGCAATGCATTATTCATTATTACTGTTTCTCTTGACGCGGATTGTCAAGTGAATCTGATTCTCATAGTAAGTATCAGGAATGATTCGGCTGATACGGCACTCAAAGATGTCGTTCCAACCCATTTCAAGCAGATGGGCAATTTTCTCATTCTCGTCAGCAGGAATATACCCAAGCAGATAGGCTTCACTCTCGCCCTTTTCCTCATCAACAACCTTTCTGAAGATTACGGCAACAGCATCCCCGTCATAGCGGTTATCCAAGTCGCGCTCCAGTTCAAGCAGAGTACCTACACGGAGATCCTCCCATACTTCATCTACGTCATGATACTGACGGCCAGCCAAGTGACATTCCTTGAAAAATAACTTCTTTGCTTTCATGATTCCAACAGTTTTGAGGGTTTACTAATATTTTATCGCTGCAAAGTAAAGCACAAGTAGTACCAAATCGTGGGACAACCTTAAAAGTTTTTACATTTTCATCAAAAAAATCAACAAATATTCTGGCTCATCATGAAATTCCGCCAGATTTCATTGAACTTCACCGCATGCTCCTCACTCAGCAACACACCCGAATGACCATCATTCCAATTCACGCCGGGAATAGCATCATCAAGCACCAGAGTAGTTACCATTTTCGACCTATCAGGGTGCACCATGCAGTCAGGCATCATCCTCACATAACGGACATCCCTACCCTTTCCGCTCCAATCCTCATCCTTATAAGGCAAACCAGCAATGACACCCGACATAACGATACCCGTGTTGCCGTTGCCAACCTTCAGCATGAAGAAACGATCACCCACATGAACCTTCTCATAGTCAAAGACATTCCAGTCATAATAGAAGCCATCGTTATGGAAATCCTCCATTGCATGCTCAAAGTCAGCCACCTTATAACTGCTGATATCCGGATTCCATCGCATTACAAAAGTCTGCCGATGCCCCGTCAAGGAATCATCCGCAACCATCACATCATGCTTGGCAACCAATATAGGACGCCCCACCACATCCACATCCCTGCATTCACTCATCACACAAGCCATCAGAAGATTCGGGAACAAAGACTCCCTGTACATCCGACCGCCACAATATTCAGTATTTGTCATATCCACCATTTTGTAATATCAGCGCAAAATTAAAAGGAGGCTATCCCAAATCATGGGACAACCTCCAATAAATCGACAAGGAACAGGCAAAAATACCTATTATTCCGCACTATTTTTCACATCAATGCCATACATCTTCAACGTGTCAACAGCCATTCCGCTTATCCTGTCAGCCAACGACTGAGGATAAATCACCTTCAGTTGGTTGCCAAGGCTCAGGACATGACCGCAGAAATCACACGTAGGACGCACAAAATACTCAAAGTCAGTATAGTTCTCACCCTGCCCAATTGCCTTCTGACTATGGTGCAGAGGCAAATCGTTGAGATAATAACGCTGCTTGCCGTATGCCCTCAGTATGATACGCTCGGCAGGAGTACCGTCGCCGACAACCACACCGAAACACTCGCCGAAGAATTTCTGGGCATCAAAGTCCTCCCTCACCTCAAACTTCACGTCAGTCAGGGAAATATCCTGAATGCGGTCAAAGGAATAGACGCCAAAGTAATCACGCTCCCCATTCCCATCAGCATCACGATGGAAGTGAGCCAACACATACCAACGCTGGTTGAACAGTTTCAGACAGTACGGTTCAAAATCCACCTCCGTAATGCTGTCACTCTCGTACCTGCGATACTTCACAGCCACACGCACCTTCCTCTTCATGGCGTTGATAAACGTCTGAAGATAGTCGTCACACGGAATCCTCTGAAGCACGATACGGTCATGCAGAGCCCTACTGTCCGCAATGATGTCATTCACCGACATAGTCGATACAATCCAGTTCTCAACCGTATCCTCATACATCACATTCTCGTTGCCAATGTAGTACTTGTAACCACCCTTGCGGTCACACTCGATGTAGATACCGAAGATATCCTCAATAGCATCCTTATGACGGTTGAAAGTAGAGCGTGCAAACTCCACACCCCCACTCATCTCCGTATCGAGCCATCTCTCCTGAATCTCAGCAAAAGTAATCCTACGCGCCCGCAAAATGGTATTCACGAGCCAGATGTATTCCTTAAAAAGCGATGGTACAGTCATATCCAATTCCTTTCTCTTGAATTTCATTTTCAGCCACAAAGATACAAATAATTATTAAGAAAAGAAAGAATCCCCGAAATATCAAAAGCCTCTTCGAGGATAAAAGATACTCTCCAAAGAGATAATGACCACCCTCGGTGGGAAGATGAATACGGAATGATTGAGGTTATTCCATGTTGGAAATGGTTAATCCAACAGTAATAATCACAGATACAGCAGTTATTGAAAACGAAAAAGGAATCTGCATTTTACAGATTCCTTATCGTGAGAATACTATCAGTTTACCAGTTAAAAGTATTCTTAAACTAATTCAATACGCTTTTTAATGTGGCTATGACTCTTACCTCTCCATCCTCTTCCTCAACGTCAATCACCTTGTATTGAGGATCTTGGTTTAGCGGACGAAGTTCCACCTTTACATTGCGACCTGTCTGTGGATCCTTCACGCTGTGGTACTCCTTGATGGTGTATTGGCAGTTATAGTCGTTGTCTTTGCCTTGCTGACGAGCAAGCACTATCTTACCATCACGACTTCCGGCATTACCCATGCCGCCATACAACTCGAACACGCAGAGGTCGCCCGGATGAATCTTCGGTAACATCGACTCGTCCTTTGCATGAACAATGAACATCTGCCCGTTTGGCTTGAACCCATAATCAGAAACGTCAATCCATCCTTCCATATCCACATCGTTGTTACCCAACGACTGCACACCCTCGTCCACCAAAGCGCCACATGCTATGGCAACATCGTAGAGAGGCAGGAAGCGAGTGAAACGGTCGGAGGTGGGAACAGAATCCAAGATTATAGGACCTTCTTCTTCAACTACTACATCTTCGGAATCAATCGCCATTGCAGCCTTCAATTTGCCGATTGTTTGCTTCATGATGGCTCGGATGTAGGTTTCCATGAAGGCGAAATCTATACATCCATTGGTGTCAACAGGGAATGAAACCTTGTCTTTCTGGATTTTTGCCTTCGAGATAGAGTCTCCCCACGAATACTTTGGTGACAAACTCTTGTACAGAGTGGCTACCATAAAAAGTTGTGCTGCTTCTGTCCTGCCGTTTACGTCGTTAATCTTTAGTACCAAATTGTGGCTATCGTTTGAGAAGAAGTCATCAGGTTGATAAGTAATAACGAGTGTCTTGCCACCTATCATAATAGAATTGCCTTCTTCCTTCATTTCATCATTAAAAGAGATGTGTGAAACGATGGAATTGTTGCCTTCGCAAGCAGTTACATAAGGTATTGAACCACTACCAAACATGACATCAGATTTCTGAATGTTGTGCGAGTTTGCGACATTGAACTCCTTGACTATATCGAAGGGCTTATAGGGAACATTTGCACCTAATGCTCGTTCTTCATCTATAGTTAATGTACAATCTTCGAAGCCGGCAGAATCAAGGTAATCGTCCAATTCTTTCATTCGATTGTCTTTGATTGCTTGCATATAATTTTCAATGAACAGGAAGTCAATCTCTCCACGGTAGTTTATTGGCATTTTGACTTGCATATTTGCAGCAAGAACTCGTGTAAATTTTGTTGCATAATCAAAGCGTCCACAAGCACATTTCTTGAATGCCGTCAAGAAATAAAGAAGACTTACTTCATTCCATTCATTATGATATTTCATAGGATATAAACCTTGTACATGAGGGTAGCCAATGAAGTCTTTGGGTTGATAAAAGATTGCATCAGAGGTTGTTGTATCGCTGAAGGTAATCATATTTCCCTTTTCTGTCGTTTCCAAACCAGAAAAGCCAACAATACCATTATTAATACTACCATTTGCAACTACAGGATTATTACCGGACAACTTGAACAAACCATCATTTGTTAGTTTGTATGCAGAGGTCGGATGAATGTCAAACAAATCACCTATTCGAAAATCGCGATACGCCCTCACCTTCGGCAACTCCAGACGAGGGCTCAAAGTTTTCCCAAGCCGTCCTCCTTATCGCCTTTTATTATCTCAGATACTTTCCATGCCAGATAATCTTGAACCACCTTGCGGAAGTCGGCTTCTGTAGGACGAGTGTCAATCTTACGATGCTGACCGTATGTCCAATCTTTACCATTTAGGGAGATTGTGTCTTCTTCGTAGCATCCAGCTAACAAGTTGAGGTTCTTGTTGCCATACAACACAAGTTTTACGAGTTCATCGTAGCGTTCCTTGGCATTATCCGTATCGCGAAGGTTCACGCTCTGACTCGATTTTTTGCGGTTCTGACGAGAGTAGCCATCATTTGTAAAGTCAATGAACTTCACGATGCTGTTGGTGTCATGAGGCGTGTTTACATCAAACACATAGATTGCCGTCTGAACACTTGCTTTGCCAATAAACAGATCGGTTGGCATCTTGATGGATGCTACAAGAGTATTGTTTTTGAGGATGTTTTCCGTAAACGGCAAGCCGTTTCCGCTACCTGCATTCTCCATGATTAGGATGGCTGCACGTCCGCCATGTGTCATCATACCGAGTGCTCTTTCTACAAATGAAAAGCCTTTGCCTTCAGCCGAATAAGGAGGATTCAACAAGAATACATTTGCAGGGAATGGTTCGCCCTTGTGTTTGCCTTGCTCGTAATTACCCTCAAACTCAAAGGAGTTGCCATGAATGATGTTGGCACTTCCGTCCTGCATCAGAATCATATTCAGAACGGCAAGCATGTAGATGTCTGGCAACTTCTCAATACCCAAGAGTTGCTCCATCTTGATCTGGCTAATCTTGCGTTCACGTTCCGCATAGCTATCAATCTTATTCTTTGCGTCAGCAATCATCAGATGCATGGCAGAAATAAGGAAGCCTGCAGAACCTGTGGCAAAGTCCCAAACGTAGCTATCCTTGTTGACACGACAAAGGCGTGCCATGAGTTCTGTTACAAAACGAGGTGTAAGCACCACATCATTTTGGTCACCATCTGGCACATCTACCCATTCGTTCAAGACGTTGAACAATCTGCCGGTAAAGTCGAGATTGTGCATTTCACCATTAACAAAAGGCATGATGTCGCGCTTCACATCGCGATATAGTGTCTTCAACTTGCTTTCGCCATTGACAGGAAGTTCTAACTTTGAATGAAGGAAAACTTTGTTCAAGATGTCTTTTATCATCTTGATTTTCTCTAAAGGCAGTTGCTTCTTCTGGAGGTAATCAGAGATTTTGTTCATGAAGACAGCACCATCATTACTATTCTCTCCCTTCTGACCACGCAATTCTTCAACACGTAACGGTTCTACTTCGCCATCAACCCCAAGGCCTGCCATTATCATACCAGCAACTAGCAATACTCTGTCGCCCACAGCAATACCTTGTTCGTCATGCATCTTTTGGTTAAGTGCCTTCAGTTTGCGTTCAATGTCATCTTCAAGTTGGATTTTCTGCTGCTCAATTTCCTCTTCGGTCAACGAGAGCGAATCGACATTTTGAAGGAAGTCGGCGATGTTTGCGTGAAGTAAAAACGACAGGTCATTGTAATCGGCTACCTTTTTAGGAACGAGCAAGTTCTCCTTTGAGACGTACCATACACTTACCTCGTACGTATTCTCTTCGTGTCCCTTTTCCTTGTAGCCATTCACGCCAACAGCCACGACCTCATTGTACGATTCGGTAAATTCAAGGATGGCATGCGCATAATGAACAGCTCCGTTTACAGCAAATTTCGAAATCGTAGTATAGTTGGGTTCCCCTTTTGCTGTTTTATTGCAAACGGTACCATCTTCGTTCAACTTCGCCAAATCACCCTTAGTCCCCTTGACTTCAATCATTACTGGGATGCGACGGAGGTTTTCTGTCTCTATAAAACATTTGATATCGGGGAAGTTACTACCAGAGCCACCTTGCTTACTGGGTGCTTTCTTTAATGCTTCCTCAATTTCAGGGTTAATACTCTGTGTTTTGGTGTAATAATCTGAAGGAGACGCAAACTGGCGTTTGCACCAATCCTCCACCTGCTCTTCTATGCTGCTTACTCGTTGCTTTGCCATTATGATTGATAGTCGTTAGGATTAATGAAGTGCTATCAATCACGCCAAAGCACAAAGAAAAGGGTATGAACCTTTCTCCTTATGCGTTTAGCTGAGAGGCGGCCTCGGAATGGAAACCTCTACCACTTATAAGAATACGTGCTCATACCCCATGAAGGGATATGAAGCGAGCGTATTATATTAAGTAGTAGAAGACATCACCTCCAAAGAAGGCAGAACCCTCACATCAGTACTATTTCTGAGTGTTTATTTCCAAAGGAGTTTCCGAGGCTCTTGGCTAAACGCGAAATAATAGCTTTGCTTCAATATATTGTTAATATGTAATTATTGTTGTACTTTCTATTTTGTTATGAATATTTAAGTTCTACAATTATATGTTACAAATTTTCTATGCGAAGTATTTGTCTAGAAAGTCCTCGGGCGTCATAACGTCTAACGAGGATTGTTGAAAATCGCTTATGTTATGTGTAAGAATCACGTCAGCGTTGGAAGACAAGGCTGAATGATATTGGATTGCATCTTCGCCGTCTGTCCATCTGTCTTTCAAGGCCATACCGACATCTTGCGATGAAACTCCGCAAATTTCTGCTACCGGTTGTTGCATTTCAAAGGCTTCAGCCAATTCCGGGTCGGTGTATTGCTTGCGAAGGATGTAAAACGCATTTGCCACAGAAAGAGCGGAATACGTCAATTTCAACTGACCACTTGCTGCCAATTCAAACAATGCTGCCGCAGCAGGATAGCCTTGGCGTTCTGCCATGAAATCAATCAGGACGTTTGTATCTAAAAATGCTTTCATACGTATTTCTCCTGAAGTGATTCCTCAAGTAATTGTTTTGTCGTACGGCTATCAGTCGAGAGACTTGATTTCCCAAGGGACATCCTTTTTACTTTGTCTGAGATAGGCATCGTCCTCCAACTGGTGTGTTGAGTTTTCTCTGTATCAACATCATGAGCAAGGACAAGTTTTCTTGCAAACTCATTTAGTTCATGTTTTAGTTCCTCCAATGAATATCCGCCCATAGTTGGTACAGTTACAGGAATAGTTATGCCATAGTTGACGGTAGATTCTGCCACCATCTTGGCATCATCTTCGGGTATTTCATATTTCTTGTCTGCCATAGTCAATGCGCGTTATAAGTTAATATGTTACTATTTCTGTACTTTCTGCTTTGTTATGCCTCCCCGAGAACACTCAGTTCTGCAATTATGATTCCAGTTAATGATTACTACTTAATTTATGCAGTTGATGCCTAGCTATTGCCTTGCTGACATTTTGCATTGACAACCGAAGCCAAACCGAACGCAGAAATCTTGCTTTGCTGAGGGTGCGAAGGAGGAAGCGGTCGTTCGACCGCAAAATTAACGATTTTATTTCAAATAACGTCCATCACCGTAGTCAAAATGTTTGAAAATGGGTACAAAAAGTTTACAGCCACAAAAAAATCCATGAAGAAATTCTAAGATGGGACACGCGAAATGACCGAACTTAAGGAGTTGCAACGTCCAAAAACATAGTTTTTCATTTTAAAAAACTGATAACTGATAAACTGATAATTTTGAGTCATGAGTTTAGGAGTTTTGGAGTTAAGTAGTAGTTTGCATAATATCCTTCAGATACTCTGTGACAACGAAAACACCACTGCTGCATGTGGAATCATTGTTAAGTTATCTCTGGGGTGATGACTGCGGTTCCGTCAGATACAAACTCACTATACTCCAGAACGACCCTGCTGTCTGAAAGTTTCCCGACCTTTCCCGAACGGTACTTTACGTTCGACAGCCTTTACCTTGAATACCATAATTCCGTAAGAATTTAACTTGTCGTGATGCGGCAATTTCTTCATCACGATGGAACAAAAAATGATACATTCAGAACGGGTGATCAGTCCTTCCTGATTGCGGGTGCAAAGGTACGAAAAAAATTGGTTTGTACAAATATATTTGTACAAAAAATTCATTTTAGACAACAAGCGACAAAACGCAAACCCTAACGCAAACGCAAAAGGCTTCGCCTACGCAAACCCTAACGCAAACGCAAAAAAGCTAACACCTACGCAAACGCAAAGGCTACGCAAAAGGGCTGAAAGTCCGAAACTCTACAGCCCAATCCGTAAGGGTTGGGTATCATCAGTATAGATTTATTCCAATACCTTAGCCCACAACCCGAAGGGGTGTGCCGTAGCCTTTGCGTTTGCGTTATCGTTTGCGTTTCCCCCCGTTGACTCAAAAGCCAATGGCCAATGGCTAATGGCCAATGGCTAATGGCAAAAACATGACACTCTCAACAGAAAAATGTGACACATAAAATTATCAGTTTATCAGTTATCAGTTTTTTAAAAAGAGATTGAAAATACGATTTTAGGGTTTTATTTATATATATAATATATATATATTATATATATAAATAAACTTTTTTTCGTTCTCAAAAAAAAACTGATAAACTGATAACTGATAATTTTTCTTCAGGAGTTAAGTAGTTGGAGTCAAGGGAGTTAAGCATTTTAATGCCATTGGCTTTTTGGGAGTCAACAAGACAACGAGTCAACAAGTCAACAAGCAACCATCCGGACGCAAAATCATTTTAAAAAACTGATAACTGATAAACTGATAATTTTTTCTTCAGGAGTTGAGTAGTTTTGGAGTCAAGGGAGTTAAGCATTTTAATGCCATTGGCTTTTTGGGAGTCAACAAGTCAACAAGCAACCATCCGGACGCAAAATCAATTAAAAAAACTGATAACTGATAAACTGATAATTTTTCCCATTCAAGAAAATACACCCCATCCTTGTTTGAAAGATGGGGTGTATTTTTCAAGGGAAGAAGAGCCAAGGGTGCTTAATCCAACTGGTAATCCATTGTGACTACGACGCGGATGGTCTTTATGTATGGGGTTGTTGCATCGCGGTCCTCGATGGAGAACTGTCCCTGGTTGGCATGGAGTATCCTGCCTATGCCGGAACCTGAATCTTCTGCAAACTTTTCGGCTGTGGAGCGGGCGTTGGCTGTCGCTTCCTCCACCATTTCGGGCTTTATCTTATTAAGATCGGTGAACTCGTATTCCACGTTGTTTTCTCCGTATTCCTCGCAGACGATGGCTATGCCCTGCTTCATCAGTTCTGACTGACGGCGCATCAGGGTACGTACCTTTTCGACATCGGAGGAGGTGACGGTTATCACGCTTTTTGCCTTATAGCGGTAATTGAGGAGGTCATTGCCGTAGTTGTCTGCCTGACGGTCATTGATGGAAGGCGGATTGATGCTTATTTCGGAATCCTTCACTCCTCCTGCTTTCAGGAACTGCACTATCTGGGCATTCTTCTTTTCGAGTATTCCGTACATCTCGGTAGGATCATTGCCTATCTCCTTGTACACCAACGCCCACGTCACCTTGTCGGCCTTGACTTCCTTTTCTGAAAGTCCCTTTACCGACACGTGGCAATCCCTGTCCTTGAACGTGATGATACCTGAACGCAATGCAAATCCGGCAATAACGAGTGCTGCTGCGATTATTGCTGATGAAATCAACTTTTCGTTTTTCATAATTCGGTTGTTTTTATTTGGTTTTTGAAATCTGGTGCAAATGTATTTCAAAAACTGCAATTGAACAAGGATGAAAACCCTAAAGAGATGAAGGAAAATCCCTATTTTTGTGAATATGTTTTCTCATGTCGTAATTTTAGCGTAATTTTGCATCAGAATTACAAGTGTTATGGAATACAAGTTTCGCTGGGCTCCACTTTTAGTAGAAAAGTAGTCAGGAGACAGTAGTTAAGTAGGATAGATGCGGCTGAAAAGCCAATGGCCAATGGCTAATGGCTAACGGCTAATGGCATTACAATACACTACTAATCTGCCGAAAGAAACTGAGCAAGCCAGAAACTTGCGAAAGTTGAATTATGGAATACATGTCACAGGAATGCTACGACCAACTCGTAGCGGAAATAAAGGATTTGGTGAACGTTCAGTTGCCGAAGGCTAAGGAGGAACTGGTGGAAGCGCGTGCCAAGGGCGACTTGAGTGAAAACTTCGAGTACCATGCGGCAAAGCGTGAACACGGAAGGCTTCTGGGTAAGATAAGGTTCAAGCAGAGGGTACTGGAGTTTGCGCGTGTGCTCGATACCTCCAATCTCGACTGCGATACGGTGGGGTTGCTGCGAAGGGTGGAACTGACCAACCTGAACAACAATGCCAAGATGAACTTTACCATCGTCAATCCTCATGAGGCGAACCTTACAGAAGGCAAGATTTCCATCAAGTCGCCTATTGCAGAGGCATTGGTAGGAAAGAGAATGGGTGATGTCGTGGAGGTGCAGGTGCCTGCCGGATTGCTCAAGTTGAGAATTGACGGGATTAAAATATAAAAAAGCAAAAGGCTTTTTAAGTGAAAAGTGATATGAAAAGTATATTAATCAAGGACAAGATTATGAAGAAAAAATTTATATTTGCACTAGGCATACTTCTCTCTATTACATTTACCGGATGCGATGATGAGAAGGAAGTCGTTGGGGAATGGGATCCTATTCAGATTACAGTAAATGAAAACATCTGTAAGTCATCCACTTTCGAAGTCTCTGCTGATGGAGGCGAATACAGGATTTATTCCAAAAACTATGGGGAACTGTGGCTGAATGCCGTTATAGAGGAAGGCAAGAGAGTTTGGCCGGAAGAGTATGATTGGTCGAATTATAAAAATATACATCTGACCAAGGAATGGTATGAAGTGAAATACGATAATTCCAATAACATCGTTGTCAATATTCATGCAAAAGAGAAAGAAAGTTCTGCCCGAAGTCTTACACTTAATGTAGAATGCGGTGATGCTTTTGGCTCTATCACCCTATTGCAGAAATAAGATTTGCACACTGGTATAATTAATAACGACATGGCAAAATCATTACTTATCAAGGACACTACGATGTCCGAACGTATTGAGATTATCAAGCAGTCGCTTGATTTCGGTGATGGTGAATGCGAGGGTATCGACATGGACGACCTCTATGACGACTATATTTTCGGCAGGAAGGAACTGGCTGACATCAACCGCGAATTCAGCGAGAAGCATGCCGGTATGGTTCTTGCCGGAGAGAACAGCAAGCCGTCAAGTTGCGAGTATTAACCTGAAAGACAAAAGAAACATTTTCTGATAAAAAGATGAAAAAAGGATACACAGAGAAGAACGAGGCTTTCCTCGAAGAAATACGCAGGAAAGAAGGTGTGAGGGAACTCCGTGGCGGTGTGCTCTACGAGGTTGTGGCAGAGGGCGAGGGTGACCGTCAGCCATCTCCGCGCAGTATCGTGACCTGTCATTACAAGGGTTCGCTCATAAGCGGAAAGGTGTTCGACAGTTCATACGCACGCAAGTGTCCGGAGGCGTTCCGCGTGAACGAACTCATCAGCGGTTTCCAGATTGCCTTGGTAAACATGCACATCGGTGACCATTGGATTGTCTACATTCCAAGCGACATGGGTTACGGTGACCGTGGTGCCGGCAGGGACATTCCGGGACACTCTACCCTGATTTTCGAGATTGAACTTCTGGCAATCGGATAGAAAAATCAAAAAAAATCAAGAAAAAGCAGGCAGATTTTTGGTAATACCATTTTTATTCCATACTTTTGTATCGCAATTGTAACAATCCGGGGGTATTCCATTTTACCTCACTATTACCTTAACTGTCATGCAGACAATAATTATTTATATCATTGCCATCAACGTAGTGGCATTCATCGTGTTCGGCATCGATAAGTTGCGTGCCAGACAAAAGAAGTGGAGAATACCGGAAGCCACGCTTCTGTTGCTTGCTGTCGTCGGTGGCAGTATCGGAGCATGGGCAGGTATGCTGGTATGGCGCCACAAGACAATGCACCACAAGTTCAAGTATGGTGTTCCTGTCATTCTGATTCTCCAGTTGGCTATCGTGACATGGATTATTTATAAGTTCGGTGCTTCGGCGCTTTGAAGTTCCATTTTGCATATTTGCAGCATTCAGGATAAAAGCAACGGGAAGAAACGTGTTTTTCATGATTTAACATGCGCAAACGGAAATGATTTCTTATCTTTGCGCATAATTTTTACGCAACAACTGCCGCGATATGAAAAAGATTGTTTCTATGGCCGCACTTGCTATCCTGCTGTGTGGCTGCGCACAAAAGGCTGCGCATAAATGTATTGCACCACTCCCTGCCGGCTATTCGGTGGATTCCCTCTCTGACTGTACCGTACCTGCTGCGTTCTCATGCGATGACTTCAACTGGATGGGCGGCAACCTCACGTTTACCGTATTCAACGAAGACTTATACGATGCTGTGGAAGTGACTCAGATGCAGGTGGGAGATACTCTCATCTATGAATCCCAGCCGATGGTCGTGAGCAAGTTGGAGGACGACAAGGGTGTGCTGAACATAAACGGTGGATTGGAAGAAGGCGGATGCTGGTTGCAGGGACATGAAGGCGGTACGTTCAGGGCAATCCAGTTTGACGACCATTCCATCTATTCGGAAATGGGACAGACGGAACTGCCGCTGGCTGATGACTTCATCATCATCGACTGCGGAGAAAATCCTGACGACCCCTCCGACACTATCCGTACGGATCAGAAACTGTACCTTGAATCGCTCTCGGAAAACAACCGTATTTTCCATAATCTCAATACCCGTGTGCGTATCGGGAACGGTGTAATCAAGGAAATCAACAGGAAGTGGATTCCATAAATCTGGCAAAACAAGGAAAACGATATGAAAAAGATTGATATCAATGCTGTCGGCAAGGAAAACGTGTTTGACCTTATCGGCAAGGAATGGATGCTCGTGACTGCGGGCAACGAAAAGAGTTTCAACACCATGACTGCCTCATGGGGCGGTATGGGTTGGTTGTGGAACAAGCCGGTGGCTTTCATATTCATCCGTCCGGAACGCTACACCCACGGTTTCATTGAGGAGAACGACCGTCTCACCCTTTCGTTCTTCCCTGAAGATTGCAGGAAGGCGTTACAGGTGTGCGGTTCTAAGTCGGGCAGAGATACCGACAAGGTGAAGGAAGCAGGTTTGGAACCGGTGGCTCTTGAGTCGGGCAGTATGACTTTCAGTCAGGCACGCATGACTCTCGACTGCCGCAAACTCTTCAAGGCGGAAATGACGGAGGCGGACTTCATAGACAGGGAGGTGCTGAAACGCTGGTACAACGAAAAGCCGGGCGGCGGTTTGCATACCGTCTATGTAGTGGAGATAGAAAGTGTGCTGGTTAAAGGTAACTGAATGAACAAATTCATCATAACGGAAGACGGAACCCTGGAATTCGGCGATGTAAGGTTGCACCGCGACCTGATTCCCGACGGCGACAGTACATGTCACGGTGGTGGGTTCTGGACAATTGACAATCAGAGGGGCATCATCCTGCTCTATGGCAGGAGTTTTGACTTCGGCGCACCTGAGTTCTCGTTTCTGCGGAGAATCAACAAGTCGGTAATGCCGGCATGCCTGGGTTACCCTATTTTCTACAAGCGGGAATTCTGCGGCGAGGAAGTGCTGGAGGAATTGACTGTCTGACAGGTATATGATTTCAATACGCAAGGCAACAAGGGAGGATGCTGAGTTCATTGCACGGATGGTGATGATGGCTCTGCACATGGACGGCAACAGTGATATTGCCGCCAGGATGGGGCATGTGAGCCAACTGGACGACACCATCTATTCGTGGCGCAACTGTGTCATTGCAGAATGGGACGGCAGGAATGCCGGCCTTTGTCTGGCTTACGACGGAGCAGGATACCACGGGATGAGGATGAGGACGTTCCCCTTGTTCGGCAACAACGAAGATATCATGAATCAGGCAGACGAGACGGAAGAGGGGGAATTCTATGTCGACTCACTTGCCGTGCTGCCTGAATTCAGAGGAAGGGGCATTGCCGTTGAACTGCTGAAGGACGCAATACTGAGGGCGAAGGAACTGAACCTCACTCCTTCGCTTCTGGTGCTGCCGGTAAATCCTCCTGCACAGAAACTCTATGCACGGATGGGTTTCAGATACAGCAGCGAACAGTTTGCCTTCGGTGAGATTTATCAGAAATGGAAGATACGGGAGGATAAACAATAATCCCTGCAAACAATAGTCATGAAACTATACAGATTCATATTCACCCTGCTCCTGATTGGGATGGTTTCCTGCGTATGTGCAGAAGGACTTGACGGCAATCCCGGAAGCAGAAAGAAAAAGACGGTTACGAAGAAGCGTCCGAAGATTGGTCTTGTACTCGGCGGAGGTGGTGCCAAGGGTGCTGCCGAGGTGGGGGTACTGAAGTACATCGAAGAAGCCGGAATAAAGGTTGACTACATCGCAGGTACCAGTATCGGTTCCATTATCGGAGCACTTTACAGCGTAGGATACCGTTCTGCCGAACTTGACTCGCTGTTTCACTCACAGGAATGGCTGTCGTTGCTGGCTGACCGTGACGTGGAAAACTCATCGCGCTTCATAACCAGGCGTGACAGCGCCGTCTATCTGTTTGGATTCCCTATCAAACGTCCGAAGATAACGACTCCGAACCACAGGAAAACCATCGGATTGAGTCGCGGAGACAGTATCGTGAGCCTTTTCACCGAAATGACTCACCGTCCGGATTCCATCAACTTCGACCGCCTGCCGATTCCGTTCAGATGCGTGGCGGTTGACCTGAAGTCATTTCAGGAAGTGGTACTCAGCAGCGGAAGTCTTCCTCAGGCGATGCGTGCCAGTATGGCGATTCCGGGGGTATTCAAACCCGTGGAAATGGACAGTATGCTGTTGGTGGACGGTGGTTTGCTCAACAACCTTCCGGTGGACGTGGTGAGAGAAATGGGTGCGGAGAAGGTTATTGCCATTGACCTCACTCAGAACAAGCACGAAAACAGAAAGCAAAAGAAAGAAAGCAGGAATAATAAAGGCAATCGACTTGCCAACCTTCTGTCGTGGGTTATGGAACGTCCCGACCTTGAGAAATACAAGGGGAACTCCAGCCAGGCAGACATTTATATCAATCCTGACCTGAAAGGGTTCTCTGCCGCTGATTTCAAGCCAAAGAAGATTGCACAGATGATTGAACGAGGAGAGAAGGCGGGAAAGGCTGCATTGAAGGAACTGAAGGAGATTGGTAAGGCAAAGTAGGATATAATGGAAAAGATAAATTTAAGGGAATTATCAGACAAACTTGAAGATATTGTCAGAGATGCTGCAAAGCCGGTGTATGATGCCACTTTCGATATTTCTCTGAAAGAGGGGTTTGCCAACATCGTTACATCAACGGATGTCGCTGTACAGGAGTACCTGAGGAAAGAACTGACAAAGGTACTGCCCGGATGCGGTTTTCTGTGCGAGGAAGAAGATTTCCACAATCTCGGCAGCGAATATACGTGGATTATTGATCCGATTGACGGTACTGCAAACTACAGCAGGAAGATTGACCAATGTGCCATCTGCGTAGGACTTAAGTACGGAAAGGACATAGTACTTTCGGCGGTTTATCTGCCCTTTACGGATGAGTTTTTCTCTGCCATCAAGGGCAAGGGAGCATTTCTGAACGGAAGAAGTATCCACGTATCGGAACGTCCGTTTCAGGACAGCATCCTCTGTACGGCACTTGCCGTATATCACAAGCAATATGCACGGGTATGCTCTGCCATCATCGTAGATACGTTCCTGCAATGCAACGACATCAGGCGTTTTGGTGCTGCAGCACCCGAGATTTGCTATCTTGCAATGGGACGGTGCGAACTCTACTTCGAGTATCTGCTGTCGCCTTGGGACTTTGCAGCAGCATCGCTGATTCTGTCAGAAGCAGGGGGTGTGTTCTGCGACCTCAGGGGCAAAAAAACCGACTTCCTGCACCCTACCGGTTTTCTTGCTGCCAATTCACGGAAAAGTCTTGACCGACTGGTAGAAATAGTTCAATCACACATAGAAGAATAGCAATGGCTTACGAATTGTTAATGTCACCCGAAGTAGGAATGCGCTTCCTCGTATGGTCGTACTACTATCACGGAATCATACCCGACAGGACACGCAGTTACAAATCCTACAACCTGTTCAGAAGTGCCGATATTGCCAAACTCGACCAATACTGCCAGGCACTCTTCACATGCTACGAACAGGCATCTGTACTCAATGCATGCCAGCAGTTCCGTATGGCTAAAGAACTCAACGAACCTTGTCCGTTCACTCAGGAGGAACTCGACAACATGTTTGCCAGGGAAATATCAAACGGCAAATAAGGGGCAAAAGGCCATTAGCCGTTAGCCATTGGCTTTTCGCCTGACTATCCTTCAACTAAAGCGAAACTTGAACAGGGGGTATCTTTAAAAAGAAGGAACCGCCCTGCCTCAATACTCTATCCTGTCGGTTTTACTACTCCACGCCTCAAACACCTTTATTGCCTCTTCGGGCAGAAGTTCCTGAGTCTTCAACTGACGTTCAGAAGCATCAAGTGCCAACTCACGGTAGATGAAGTTGTCACCGAACCCTACCGCATCGGCATCCTTCTGATTGCAGCCATAATAAAGACGACTTATGTGTGCCCAGTAAATGGCACCCAAGCACATCGGACAGGGTTCGCATGAACTGTATATCTCACAGCCGTCAAGTTGGAACGTGCCCAACTTCTCACACGCACTCCTGATGGCACTCACTTCGGCATGTGCCGTAGGGTCGTTGTTGGCTGTCACTCTATTCACGCCGGTAGCCACTACCTCGCCGTCACGGACAATTACCGCACCGAATGGGCCGCCTCCGTTTGCTACGTTCTCCAAAGCCAAATCGATGGCCATCCTCATAAAATCCTTCTGAATCCTGGTATTCATTTTCGTAAGTAACTTGTAAATTTTTCACTTGCAAAGATAATGTTATTTTTTCAATGCCACAACATGAATCTGCTGAAATAATAAAAAAACTTGACAAAACCGTACTTACGATTTTGTCAAGTTTAATCAAAATGTCTATTTTCCCAAACCGACATCCTCAATACTTAATTGTCTATAAATTTAGTGAGTTAATAAATCCTTTCATTCAATTCTTTTTTACTACATACATCTCGTATGCATCTCGTAAAATTAATTCTCAATTCTTCAACTAATTACACATTTTAATTTCTTTCTGGCTATTGTTTTCCCAGGTGAAACCACCTGCTAAACACATTTAATTTCCTATTTTAAAAAGCACATTCTAATTGTTTTGGTACACATGAGAAATGTTAACTCTTGAAGAAAGCCTCATACGTTCCGTCATCGAAGAAGATTCTCACCTCCGTGATTTTTCTTTCCGGACGCCGCATGGCTTCCACTGTATGTTGAATGACACTGGTGATGTCTATGGAAGAACTGTCACCGATCATCGACTTCTTTTTTTCTGAAGGAGCACCTGCCTCTGAAATGTTCGAAGAGAACAAATCTCCTGACTCTGCATCACCATCACTTTCATTGTTCATCATCTCCATTTCCTCTGCTGTCTTATAAACCCTTCCGGTTCCGAGGAACAGCCACTCTGAATTTATGCTGGGAAATCCTGTAAGAATTCCGCGCATGATCGTAAGCGTCGGTTTACTTCTTCCGCTTGTGATGTGTGATAGGGTAGCAGGTGAAATTCCTGTACGTGCAGAAAACTCAACATAAGTCAACCCCGACTCTTTAATCACAAATTCTATACGCTCCTTATCGGTCATCATAATTTTTTTCTGCTTATATTTCTTGCGGTTTCGATATGCCGTCTGAATACTTAAGGATTCATGGCAAATTTACAACCTACATTTGATTCAATCCAGTATTTTCTTCACTTTATTATATATAAGGTGCAACGACTTTTTTACTGTCAGTTCCAAACACCTTGATTACGATAACTTTCGAAATCGTTTACAAAAGTAGTACTTATTTTTGAAACGTGCAAATATTTTTAGAATTATTTTTGTATTTTTTGCAAATTTGTATTATTTACATTCCTTGAATTGTCGTTTATAATATTCAAAACGTATTATCCAGAAAAGCAAAATATACCTATTTCATTACTTTATATAATATTTGTATTTTATTAGTATTCAATATGTTATTATCAGTAATATTACTACATTATACCCCAAATGATGAATAATCGCAAAAATCGGTATATTTTATTGGTTTGTTACTTTACATAACCATTCTATTTGTTTGATTTTGTGTTATTTATTGCATCGTTATTCATAATGCAATTATTGCATTTAACATCGTCAATTCCGGTAATTTCACAAAACTACTGTCAAAATACAATAATATTTTCCACAAGCGATTCAACCGTTACTATTAATTTCAGTAAATGAGTTTTTACAAAACAGCCAATCGGCACGAATCTTTGTCAATTTACATATTTCAATAAATAACGGGTATTTTCAGGCAAAAACGCCAAAAACGAGCGAGGTTTTCACGGTACCCTACACCAGAGAAGCGAGCATTTTCCACGCGATTCTCGCACTACCGAAACAAGGGTTAACACCCTGATTTATATCGTAATCCACCCCTATTTTCTTGTATGCTGAATTTTCGCTAAAAAATCAAAAACACCGAATTTTACACATATTTTCACTACGAAACACGTAGTTTCTCACAGATACGCGCATGCAAAACGGGCAGTTTTCACCCGTTTTACATTTTTTAGCGTCATTTATCCATACAAAAAAATGAGGGTTTTCACACCCTCATTATATTATACACGGAAAATCACCGCCTACTGGCAGGAACCCAAATCAATGCAGAATAAAATAAATCAATTCCTTCATTATATCCTCATCGGTGGTATTCGCTCCCCTATCAAGACCCTTGAGTTGAGCATCGGCACTCCTGAGTTTTCCTATGATCTGCATGGTCTTCATACCCGAATAATTTCGCATTCCGGTACAGACATCCATGGCAGCACGCTGATAGATTTCGAGGTGCTGGGCAATTCCGTTCAGTGATTTTTCAGGAGCATAATATGCCTGCATCACCTGGGCAAAATAACCGAACAGCATTGAGACAACAGGAATCGGTGAATAACTTTTTGGGTTGGAAGCGAAGTAGGCGAGTATCTGATTTGCCTTGAAAATATCCTTGTTCACAACCGCTGCCTTGAGTTCCCAGAGGTTGAATTCCTTACTGATTCCGATGCAACGTTCAATCTGTTCGACTGTAATTTTCCGGTCGTCCGAGGAAAGAGACAGTACCAACTTATCCAGTTCACCTGCCATTCTGTTGAGATCTGCCCCCACACTCTCCACCATCACGTTCACCGCCTTGGCATCCATAGCCACGTCACGTTCCCTGAGATAAGATGTGACGAATCCGGGAAGAGCGCCATCGGAAAGTTTCATACTCTCGAACACTACCCCAACCTTTCCTATGGCTGCCACTATCTTCTTGCGCTTATCCACGCACCCGTTCTTGTGACTTATGACCAGGACAGTAGAAGAAAGTGGGTTCTGCACATATGTTAACAATTCATCTATTTTTTGTAAATTCTGTGCTTCTTTAACAATTACGACTTGGTATTCAGACATCATAGGATAACGTCTCGCATTGTTGATAATGTCGCTGCATGACGTTTCGCGGGTACAGTAAATGGTCATCTGATTGAAAGCACGTTCCTCTTCCGGCAACACGGAAGAAGCCAGAAGTTCGGTAACCCTGTCGATGTAAAACGACTCGTCACCCATCAGCAGATAAACCTGAGCGAACTTTCGATCCTTGATGTCCTTCACGAGAGCATCATACGAAACACTGGAAGAAGATTGTTTTGCCATGTCTGAAAATCCTGTAAATTTCTATTGGAGTGCAAACTTACGGAAAAACATTGAAGAAAAGAAGTGAGAACCGTTTTTTTTTCTTACTTTTGCACACAAATAAGCAAAACATGACCGACCTAACACTTCCCGCCTACGAAATAAAGACACGTACTGACTCAAGCGGCAGAACCCAGATTTGGGACAATCTCAGAGGACAGTTCGTGGTGCTGACACCCGAAGAATGGGTACGCCAGCATTTCGTACACTTCCTCACCGACCACCTCGGCTACCCTGCCACATTGATGGCGAACGAAGTGGGGATAGAACTCAATGGCATGTCACGCCGCTGCGACACCGTATTATACGACGCGTCACTACGTCCGCGCATGATTATTGAATACAAGCGCCCTGACGTTCAGATTTCCCAGCGCGTGTTCAATCAGATCTGCCGCTACAATCTGGTCATGCAGGTCGATTACCTCATCGTGAGCAACGGAATCAACCACTACTGCTGCCGCATGGATTATGCCGGCAACACCTACCGATTCCTCGACCACATACCACCCTACTCTGAACTATACCATTAGCCATTAGCCATTGGCCATTAGCCATTGGCTTGCCATCCGGGTGTAAAACGCAAACGATATCCAAACGCAAAAAAGCCATTGGCCGTTAGCCATTGGCCATTGGCTTGCCATCCGGGTGGTTGCTTGTTGACTCGTTGACTCGTTGACTCAAGAAAAGCTAATGGCTAATGGCCAATGGCTAATGGCTAATGGCATTAAATACATAAATATGGAAGAACCAATACTGAACGAGCACAACAAGGCGGAATTTCCGCCTGCACACACAGCCGAGCATCTGCTCAACCAAACCATGGTACGTATGTTTGGATGCGAACGCTCAAGAAACGCGCATATTGAACGCAGGAAAAGCAAGATTAACTACAACCTCGGCAGTTGTCCCACTCCCGAACAGATAAGCGAGATTGAACGGACAATGAGGCAGTTGATAGAAGACGACCTACCCGTAACCTTTGAGTTCGTGACACGCGACACGATACCCGAAGGCGTGAAACTCGACAAACTCCCCCAGGACGCAAGCGAGACGCTGCGGCTGGTAAGAATAGGCAACTACGACATCTGTCCATGCATAGGAACCCACGTAGCCTCCACGGGTGAGATTGGTGAGTTCAGGATAACCAGTACGAGTTACAACGAAGGAGTATTCAGGATTGTGTTCAAGGTGGTTCCTCCGGTACAGGAACCGTAAGGAGACGGAGTGGCAGTTTTGAACCCAAATCGGTCATAGCGTTATGATGATGAACAATTTGGGGTTAATGAATACGCCGGCAACGGCAGAGAAACAAAAAAAGAGGTGTTCACTTGTGTGAGCACCTCTTTATGTAATATTTTTCCTAAAAATTAAATTTCAGAGAAATACTTGATTGTACGAACCATCTGAGAAGTGTAAGAGTTCTCATTGTCATACCAAGAAACAACCTGTACCTGATATGTGTCGTCGTCGATCTTGCTAACCATTGTCTGAGTAGCGTCGAAGAGAGAACCGAACTTCATACCGATGATATCAGAAGAAACGATCTGATCTTCAGTATAACCGAATGATTCAGTACCAGCAGCCTTCATTGCAGCGTTGATACCTTCAACTGTGATGTCCTTACCCTTAACTACAGCAACGAGGATTGTAGTAGAACCTGTTGGAGTTGGAACGCGCTGTGCAGAACCGATCAACTTACCGTTGAGTTCAGGGATAACCAAACCGATAGCCTTTGCAGCACCAGTTGAGTTAGGAACGATGTTCTGAGCACCTGCACGTGAACGGCGGAGGTCACCCTTGCGCTGAGGACCGTCGAGAATCATCTGGTCACCAGTGTAAGCGTGGATAGTTGACATGATACCTGAAGCGATTGGAGCATAACCGTTAAGTGCTGCAGCCATAGGTGCCAAGCAGTTAGTTGTACAAGAAGCAGCAGAGATGATCTTGTCATCTGCAGTAAGAGTCTTGTGGTTTACGTTGTAAACGATAGTTGGGAGGTCGTTACCAGCAGGAGCAGAGATAACTACCTTCTTAGCACCAGCAGCGAGGTGAGCCTCAGCCTTAGCCTTAGAAGTGTAGAAACCAGTACACTCGAGAACAACGTCAACATCGTTAGCAGCCCATGGGCACTTTGTAGCGTCAGCCTCAGCAGAGATCTTGATCTCCTTGCCATCAACGATGATAGAGTTTTCTGTAGCCTCTACAGTGTGCTTGCCTTCACCGAACTTGCCAGCGAAACCACCCTGAGCAGTATCATACTTGAGAAGGTGTGCGAGCATCTTTGGAGAAGTAAGGTCGTTGATTGCAACTACTTCATAACCTTCAGCCTCAAACATCTGACGGAATGCGAGACGACCGATACGGCCGAAACCATTAATAGCAACTTTTGTCATTTTCTTTAGTTTTTAATTAAAGTGTTAATATAAAAAATAATTGTATAATTTGCGCTTTACGTCATACAGCCAGCCATGTTGACGACTGCCCGTAATATGCGTGTACGTTCTGTACGATTAAAAGTATCAAATGTGTCTAACCGCAGTTACAATAATGCTTGGACGATGCACAGGCCACGAAAACCAGCAGCATGAGAATCATCAATACTATATTAAACAAGCGGTAATTCATCCTATTTTACTCTTTTCGGGATGCAAAGGTAAGAAATAAATCCAAAAGAGCAACACATCAACAGCAATTATTTCCACCACACATTACATATTCCCACATCAACTTGTTCATTTGCAATATCGGTTAGACAATAGACGAGTCAACAAGCGGGCAAGTCAACAAGTCAACGAGTCAACAAGTCAACGAGTGGGCAAACGCAAACGCAAACCCTAACGCAAACGCAAAGGCTAACGCAAACCCTAACGCAAACACAAAAGGCTAATGCAAACGCAAACACTAACGCAAACGCAAACACTAACGCAAAGCAAAGGCTAACGCAAAAGCAAAACGCAAAGCGGAAAAAGCCGAGGGCTAATGGATATTTAGTCAACAAGTAATCGATAATTCGAGTAATCGACAGTTCGATTCATCGAGATTTCGAGGCTTCGGTTCATCGATTTCACAAGATTTCAAGTGTCCATTTTCTTCCCGACACGTTTTCGCAGTATTCAGCAGGTATGTGGGTGACATACAGCATCTTGACTGAAATACTTACATTTCCGCCGTACTACCGCTATAAGTCAGTAGCGGTCCTGTTGTAAGTCAGTTATGAATCAGTTATGAGTCAGTAATCTGTCAGTAACGGAAAGCGCCGGTTTCAACAAGCAATTTTGAACACAACTAATTCAAAGGAAAAGCACAAACAGTTTGATAACAGATAACAGATAACAGTTAAACAAAAATAAAAAAAGACAAATAATAGATTATATAATCTAATTTATTATATTATATAAATTTTTTTTCGAAAATATTTTCAACATCTGTTTATCTGTTATCTGTTATATCTGTTACCAAATTCAGGTGTTGAGGAGTGTCCTGGAGTCAAAGCCCCACCCCTAACTCGGAATGATTTGATAAATGTTCCGAGTTTAGGGCGGAATTTTTTGTCCACGTACAAAATATGCTGTAACTTTGCATCAGATTCCGAAAAGGGAAGACGACATAACTTTTCCTAAAGAATCAATGGGATTTGATTTTCAGTCACAGAGTATCTACAATAGCACAACCTAATATAACAAGACAGACATGGCATTAACCAATTACATCAAGGCATCCTTGCAGGAGATGTTTGATTATTTGAAGAATCCGCAGGAGGACATCCAAATATCTTATCAGCCAAAGAGTATTGCCCGTTCTTACACCGCTGCCATTACCACTTTGATAGCAATATCTATGGTTTTACTTATCACGGCAATCACATTGCGTGTATGCTGTCCTAATATTATTCATAAGCATCTGGTTTCTGACGTTTCGAAAGCTCCATGGTGGATCGTTACTATCCTGGGGCCAATTGTCGAGGAACTGTTTACCAGGTTGGCGTTGGTCAGAAAGAATGCGTTCATGGCATGTTCGCTTACAATCGCCTGCTTTTACGTCATTTCCTGCTGTGCCTTTACAGGAAAGTTCTATACAATGGATTTCATTTGGGCAAGAATAGGAGTATCGATACTTGCCGGGGGCGCGTTATTTCTTGTCTGTAGGAAATGGCTGACAAAATGCAACTATCGTGCCTACTTCTATACATTGGCATTTCTGTTCGCCATTGGTCACATCACAAGGGTTAATTTCGGAACATTGCTTCCATTTGATTACTTGATGATGATGCTATACTTGGCCAAGCAGTTTGGCATGGGCATTACTTTTGGGTATGTAAGAATGAAGAACGGTATCGTCTCAAGCATCCTGCTGCATATTCTGAATAACGCCATATGTTTCTGAATAACGTCCTAAGAAAAAACCGACTGTTGACTACATCAGTATTCATTTGCGCCATTCATTTCAGGCAAGTCATTTTTGGTACCCTCATTGCTGTTTTTACCTTGTTCCCTACATTCAATTCATAAAGAATTGTGACTGTCAAAAATTTTGCGTACCTTTGCAATAAAATTGGGATTTCATCGTTATTATTATAAAGTCAACGAGTCAACAAGTCAACGAGTCAACAAGTCAACGAGTCAACAAGTCAACGAGTCAACGAGTCAACAAGACGACGAGTAGCCCCCTAACTCCCTCAAGGGGGAAAACCAAGACGACGAGCAAGGCTCATGGCTAACGGCTAACGGCTAACGGCTTTTAAAAAAACAATACGGCAATAAAATAATGTTAGAATATATAAACGGAAGAATTGATGAACTGACTCCTACCACCGCAACCATTGACTGCGGAGGTGTAGGTTATCTGGCAAACATTTCACTCAACACATATTCAGTTATCCAGGGTAAGCAGGAAGCAAAACTCTATCTGCACGAAGCCATTCGTGAGGACGCATGGGTTCTGTTCGGTTTTGCTACGAAGGAGGAACGCTCGCTTTTCCTTCTGCTTATCAGCATTTCGGGTATCGGCGGCAACACGGCACGCACCATTCTGTCGTCATTCTCTCCTGCCGAACTGTGCAACATCATGTATGAGGGTAACGACAAGTTGCTCTCCACCGTGAAGGGATTGGGACGGAAGACGGCTCAGAAGATTATCCTTGAGTTGAAGGACAAGGTGGCTGCGCTCGGTATTGAAGCCGGCAACATGCCTTCGGGAGACAGCGAACAACCGGCTGTCCAGTTCAACAAGGAGGTTCACGACGAAGCCGTGGAAGCCTTGAAGATGCTCGGCTTTCCTCCTGCTCCTACGGCGAAGGTGGTACGTTCTATCCTGGGCGAAGAACCTGATGCCCCTGTGGAGAGGGTCATAAAACTTGCATTGAAGATGCTCTGACGGCAAGGGGGACAATTCTATACTTTTTCGGAATCAGTAAGGAAAACAAGGAACAAGGTTGAGAAAGTGAAAAAACTCAGGTACATAATATTGATTGTGATGGTCATAACTGCGGTTATGGCCAGTGCTGTTGTATTGGAGGGTGACCTGATTGGTGCTTTCAGCGAAATGAAGCGGAGTAAGGCTGAACCTTCCGAAATGCAGTCGGAATCGATGGCTGACGGTATGAGTGGGGTTCTTGTCGACACCCTACCCCATGTTCGTGTGAAGAAGACCGACTACACCAACGACGAGAAACCGATTGAGACTTCGCTCGACCTCCGTGATCCTGAAAACCTGAAACCTGACACGGCCATTTACGACGAGAAGAACGGTATCTACCGCGTGGGTACCCGTCTGGGTGACAACTTCCTCAGCGCACCTTATCTGATGAGTCCTCAGGAGTATGTGAAATGGACGGAACGCAGGAGCATGAACGAGTATTTCCGTGAGCGCAACGACTCTCTGTTCGTTCATAAGGGTCAGGAGAAGTTCGACTTCACGGACATGCACTTCGACCTAGGTCCTGCTGAAAAGATATTCGGCCCTGGCGGTGTGAGAATAAAGACTTCGGGTAGTGCCGAACTGAAGATGGGTTACAGTTACAAATATACCGACAACCCTTCGCTTCCTGAACGCAACCGTACCGACAAGCAGTTTGACTTCGACGAAAAGATAAACATAAGCGTCAATGCCACCATCGGCGACAAGATGGACTTCAACATCAACTACAACACGGAGGCGACCTTCGACTATGATGCCAAGAACCTCAAGCTCAGTTACGAGGGTAAGGAGGACGACATCGTAAAACTTCTGGAAGCAGGTAACGTAAGTTTCCCGTCCAACAACTCTCTCGTGCGCGGTGCTCAGTCGCTCTTCGGTATCAGGAGCGACCTTCAGTTCGGTAAACTGAAACTGCAGACGGTGGTCAGTCAGAAGAAATCTCAGTCGCAGGTGGCTGCTTCGAAGGGCGGAGCGCAACTTACTCCGTTTGAGGTCGAAGCCTACGACTATGACGAAAACCGCCACTTCTTCCTTGCGCAGTTCTTCCGCGACCAATACAACCAGGCTTGTTCCACCTTGCCTAACATCACGTCGGGCGTGACAATCAACCGCGTGGAAATATGGGTTACGAACACATCGGGCATGACGGAGAACACGCGTGACATCGTGGGTTTCGTGGATCTCGGTGAACGCAGCAAGATAAGCAATCCTATGTGGAGCGGTATGGGTAATGCCGTACCTCAGAATGCATCCAACACTCTTTATTCCACTATCATAAACCAGTATCCGGATGCCCGTCAGATTGACAGGGCAAGCAACGTGCTCGACGAGATTCTGGTGGGTGGTGTTGACTATGAGAAGGTGGAGAACGCCCGTCTGCTTTCTTCCAACGAGTACAGCCTCAACAAGTATCTGGGTTATGTGTCGCTGAGCAGTACTCTCCAAACGAACAGCGTTCTCGCCATTGCCTACGAATATACTTACGGAGGACAGACTTATCAGGTGGGTGAATTCTCGTCCGACATCAAGGACAACGACCAGACACTGATAGTGAAATTGCTGAAGAACACGAGCAACTCTCCACGTATCGGCAACTGGGACCTCATGATGAAGAACATCTATTCTCTCGATGCCAACGAGGTGCAGCGCGAGAAATTCAAGATGGATATCCGCTACCTGAGCGATACTACGGGTGTGGCTCTCTCGTATATTCCTGAGGAACAGTTCAAGCAGACAACCATCCTGAAGATGATGAACCTCGACCGACTGGACGACAATCAGAAAACCAATCCTAATGGTAAGTTCGACTTCATCGACGGATATACAATAGATGCAAGGAACGGACGTGTGATATTCCCTGTAGTGGAACCGTTCGGCGACTGGCTGCGCGGAAAACTCGGCAACGATGCCTTGGCTGACAAGTATTGCTACGACGAACTCTACGACTCTACCAAGACGGTGGCTAAGCAGGTGGCAGAGAAGAACAAGTTCACGCTTACCGGTGAATACAAGGCTTCCACCGGCAGCAAGATAAACATCGGTCCGTTCGTCACTCCTGGTTCGGTAATCGTGACTGCAGGCGGTGTGACGCTGACTGAAGGTACTGACTATACCGTGGATTACTCAATGGGTGAAGTGACCATCATCAACCAGAGTATCCTTGATGCCGGAACCAACATAAGCGTAAGTACCGAGGAGCAGTCGGGATATGCTGAAATGCGCAAGACAATGCTGGGTGTGAACTGGACATACGACTTCACCAAGAACTTCCAACTCGGCGGTACGTACATGCATCTGTCCGAACAGCCTCTGACCACCAAGGTGCGCATGGGTGCCGAACCTCTCAACAACACCATCTGGGGCGTGAACCTCAACTGGAAGACTCAGAGCCAATGGCTCTCGAACATGATTGACAAGTTGCCGCTCATTAGTGCATCACAACCTTCGAGCATCAACCTCAATGCCGAATTTGCCCAACTCATTGCTGGGAAGGCAAGTGGTGTTCAGGGTAATGCTTCTTATCTCGACGACTTCGAGGACGTGACCAACAAGATTGACGTAAGCACGCCAAGTGCATGGTCCATCAGTTCCACTCCTTCAAACATAGAATACGGCAACCTCACCAACGATGTCCGCTACGGCTACAACCGTGCAAGAATGGCTTGGTACACCATCGACCCTCTCTTCACCCGCAGGAGTTCATCGCTCACTCCGGGACACCTGAAGGGCGACCTCGACCAACTTTCCAACCATTATGTTCGTGAGGTCTACGTGCGTGAGGTTTACCCTAACCGCGACACGAACTCAGGCGAAAGCAACACTCTCCCTATCCTCAACGTGGCTTACTATCCAAGCGAGCGAGGTCCGTACAACCTCGATACTGACGTTCATCTCGAAACTGTCCAGGAGAAGACTGGTTCCAAATCCGTGGAACGTCTCAACAATCCTAAGAAGCGCTGGGGCGGTATGACGCGAAAGATTGACACGAGTGACTTCGAAAAGTCCAACGTGCAGTATATCGAGTTCTGGATGCTCGACCCATTCATCTACAACAATTCTGCCGACGGTAAGAAATATGGCGGTGAACTCTTCTTCAACCTCGGAGATATCAGCGAGGATATCCTGAAGGATGGTAAGAAATACTACGAGAGCGGTATGCCTGTAAGCGAAAGTGCCTCATACACGGAAACGGTTTGGGGACGCGTTCCTTCGGAAAAGAGTATCGTCTATTCGTTCAGCAACGAAGGCGGTGCACGTCCTAAGCAAGATATCGGCCTCAACGGTCTCACCAGCCGTGAGGAACGTTCCTACGGTGCCTATGCCGACTTCCTCAGCGAAATCAAGGGTAAGGTCAACGATGAGGTCTATGGCGAACTCTTTGAGGACCCTGCAAGCGACAACTACCACTATTACCGCGGAAGTGACTATGACGATCAGGAGAAATCTATTCTCGAACGCTATAAGTTCATCAACAACCCTGAAGGCAATTCTCCGAACTCCAGCGAAAGCAAGGAGTCTTACAGTACTGCCTACAAGACTACTCCTGACGTGGAGGACGTGAATCAGGACTACACCATGAACGAGTATGAAAACTTCTTCCAGTACCGTGTCAGCATACGTCCTGAAGACCTGAAGATCGGTCAGAACTACATCGTGGACGAACGTCGCACAAGCGTGAAACTGCGCAACGGAAACACGGAAGATGCCACTTGGTATCAGTTCCGCATTCCTGTCGATGAATATGAGAGTAAGGTGGGTAGCATAAGCGACCTCAGCAGCATCAGGTTCATGCGTATGTACCTTACCGGTTTCGAAGAACCTATCGTACTCCGCTTTGCTTCTCTCGACCTCGTAAGCGGTGAATGGCGCAACTACACTCAGGCACTCTATACCGGCAACAAGCCAAGTATCAGCGGTTCGGTTCACACGGCATCCGTAAACATAGAGGAAAACAACGACAAGACTCCTGTCAACTATGTGCTGCCTCCGGGCATAACACGTGTGATTGACCCTCAGCACCGTGAACTCACCCAGAACAACGAACAGGCTCTCTCCATCATTGCTGAGAACCTTGCTTCGGGTGATGCACGTGCCGTATATAAGACCATGACTCAGGATCTGCGCAAGTACAAGCACCTCCAAATGTTCATACATGCCAATGCTCTTGAAGGTGACTATGACCTGCAGGATAACCAGATGAGCGTGTTCGTGAGAATCGGAAGCGACTACAAGAGCAACTACTATGAATATGAGATTCCTCTGAAACTTACTCCGGAAGGTCGCTATGACACTTATACAGCAAGCGGTTGCGAAGCCGTATGGCCAAAGGAGAACATGCTCGACATCGACTTCGACATCTTCACTAATCTCAAGCACCAGCGAAACAAGGACAAGGCGATGGGTGCGGCCAGTTACACCGAACTCTATTACAGTTACGACCCTGACCGTCCTAACAACAAGGTGAGCGTCATGGGTAATCCTTCACTTGGTGAGGTCAAGACCATGATGATCGGTATCCGCAACAACGGAAGACGTACCAATTCTGTCGAGGTGTGGGTCAACGAACTCCGTCTGCAGGATTACAACAACGAAGGCGGATATGCTGCCCAAGGCAACATGAGCATGCAACTGTCCGACCTCGGAAGCGTAAACCTCCGCGGACACATGGAAACTGCCGGCTATGGCGGTCTTGAAGAAGGTGTGTCAGCACGTCGTGACGACAACTTCTACGAATGGAGTCTCACTACCAACTTCAACCTGTCGAAGTTCTTCCCTGAAAGTCTGAAACTCAACCTGCCTGTATATTATTCCTATTCATGGCAGAAGATTTCTCCTAAATACAATCCGTTCGATACCGACATGCTGCTGAAGGACGCACTCGACGAATGTGAGACTCCGTTTGCACGCGACTCCCTTGCCAACCTCACGGAAAGTGTGACCAAGACCCGAAACTTCTCACTCAGCAACTGGAAGTCAAACTACGCAAGCAAGACTCCAATGCCATTCGACCCTGCCAACTTCACCATCAGTTACTCTCACAGCAAGCGTACCCGTACGGGTGAGACTACGGTTTATGAGAACGATGAAAACTGGAAGGCTAACCTTTCCTATAGTTACCGCCCTAAATACGAGACTTGGGAACCTTTCAAGAACCTGAAGGGCAAGTCCAAGTGGCTCGACATCATAAAGGCCCAGAACCTCAACTATCTGCCTCAGGCCCTATCGTTCAATACTGACATCACCCGAAGTTACTATGAGTTCCAGGAACGCGACATCGATGCGGGTACACAGTTGCCTGTGGTCTTCTCCGAACAGTTCCTCTGGAACCGTCAACTCAACCTCCAATGGGACATCTTCAAGGCTTTGCGCCTCTCCTACACATCCGCTACTCATGCCGAAATAGAGGAACCATATACAGTTATCAACAAGGACCTCTACCCTGACCAGTATGAAGCATGGAAGGATTCCGTAAAGCACAGTCTTATGCGTTTCGGCCGTCCTCTCACGTATTCTTCTACATTCCAGGCATCATACAACCTACCGCTCAACAAGATTCCGCTGCTCGCCTGGATTACTGCTGATGGTAGTTACAACTCCAACTACGGCTGGAACAGAGGTACGGAACTCGAAGACGGTACTTCACTCGGGCATACTGCTCATACTCAACGTACTCTCAACATCAACGGACGCCTGAACTTCGAGAATCTCTATAAGATGATTCCGTTCCTCGACAAGGCCAACCAGCGGTTCTCTGGTTCGCGCAAGTCTTCCAACAGCAAATCTTCCAAGAAGAAGACGGAAAAGAATGATGATAAGAAGAACAGCAAGGATTCTAAAGACTCTAAGGACAGCAAGGATAGCAAGAACCCTAAGGATTCCAAGAACGGCAAGGACGCATCGAAGGGTAAGTCCGGCAACGATCAGAAGGGCGATGAAGAGGAAGAGAAGAAGCCAGTTAAGCGTGAACGTGGATTCAGCAAGGAAATCACGCTCAACGACTCTACATTTACCGACATCACACACGGACAGAACTCCAAGCGTCTCAACATCCGTGCTACTGTCAAGGGTGGCAAGACCTACAAGTTGAAGTACAAGACATTGAGCGAGAATGCCATCCGCATCAAGAATCAGGATACTATTCCTGTAAAACTCACCATAACTGCCAAGCAGCCTCTAGAAGAGAAGGGGTGGTACAAGACTGCACAGGTAATCGCACGCGGACTTATGCTCATAAGAAATGCAAGCATCACTTATCGCAACTCTTACTCTCTCACACTTCCTGGTCTCCGTACTGAAATCGGTGATGCCTTCGGACAGAAGTCCATCAACGGTTTGCTCTCACCTGGACTTGACTTTGCATTCGGTGCCATCGGAGACAGTTATGTGGACAAGGCAAAGCGAAACGGTTGGCTCATGGACAACGACTCAAGTATCACTACTCCTGTATCTACCAACGCTACGGAAGACCTTCAGGTGCGTGCTACACTTGAACCTGTACGTGACTTCAAGATTGACCTCAACGCCAGTCGTGTTGTCAACAAGTCAAAGTCCATACAGTTCATGTATGCAGGAATGCCAACCACGGAAAGCGGTAGTTTCAACATGACCGTAATCTCTGCTGGCAGTGCCTTTGCATCACATGGCGACATCAACAACAACTATGATTCCGAACCGTTCAACGAGTTCGTCAAGAATATTGGTATCGTACGTTCACGACTTGAGAACACATACTCCGGCATGAAGTATCCTGTGGGCAGCGGTCCTAAGTTTGAAGGCAAGCCTTACGACCCTGCCAACGGTGGCGTTGACCAGTATTCTGCCGATGTGCTCATACCTGCATTCCTTGCGGCATACTGTGGTGGAAGCGCTAACTCCATCAGTCTTGACATCTTCCCATCTCTCCTGCGGATGATGCCTAACTGGAGTATCACATACAGCGGACTCAGCAAGTTGCCTTGGTTCGAGAGCAAATTCCAGAGTTTCAATCTCCGCCACTCTTACAAGAGTGTTTATTCAGTAGGTGCCTACAACTCCTTCACCAACTATATGGCGTATATGGGCGACCGCGGTTTCATTCTCGACGTAACATCTGGCAACCCTATTCCAAGCAGTATGTTCAACATTTCTACGGTCAGCATCAACGAGTCGTTCTCGCCTCTGCTCGGAGTCGACATGACATTCCTCAACGGACTAACCACAAAGGTAGAAATCCGCAAGACACGTGTGCTGAACCTCAGTATGACGAGTGTGGCTCTAACTGAAAACTATTCCGACGACATTGTATTGGGATTCGGCTACAAACTCAAGGATCTCAACCTCTTCGGAGCCAAGAACATACAGAGCGGAGAAAAGAAGAGCAAGAAAAACAGCAAGAAGAACGGAAAGAACAGCGAAAGCGATAATTCTGCAAGCAAGAACAGCAACACACGTGTGGGTGGCGTGAGTCACGACCTCAACCTCCGATGTGACTTCTCTTACCGCATGCAGAATGCACTCAACCGCAATATCCAAACCGGTATGACTACAGCCACCAACGGAAGTACGGCATACAAACTTGCAATTACAGCCGACTACACATTCAGTCGTATGCTCACACTCAGCGGTTTCCTCGACTGGCAGAAGAACGTACCTTTGGTTTCTACCAACTCCTACCCTACTACGACTGCCGACTTCGGAGTCAGCATGCGCTTCTCTCTCACACGATAATGTTGTGGGAGAGTATCCCTACATTTGTCCCGGCTACTTAACGAATAACTCCGGTTACTTAATTGCTCTACTCCTGGCTACTTAACTACTCATTATTATTTATAATAAGGTGAAAAGGCGAAAAGTTTCCGCTACTTGCATTTGTTACAGAATTATTTCGTAACTTTGCACCCGATTTGTCGGAACACATCAAAAAGCATAAATAATAGATGTCCTTAAGAAGACAGAAAAGGCTTGGACAAATGGCTGTACCGACAATATTCCGAAGACAATCGGTTTAGAAAATCTCATAATAGTAAAAATAAGACGATGAATATCACATTAGAAAACATTGATGCTGTAAATGCAGTAATCACGGCAGAGGTTGCTCCTGCTGACTATTCAGACAACGTAAAGAAAGCTATCAAGGAGTTCAGAAAGAAGGCTAAGTTTCCTGGATTCCGCCCTGGTATGGTTCCTGAAGGACTCATCAGAAAGCAGTATGGAACTTCTATCCTCGCTGAGGAGGTAAACAAGGTTCTTCAGCAGGAACTCTTCAAATACATCCATGACAACAAGGTCAACATGTTGGGTGAACCAATCCCTACTGAAGACAACAACAATATCGAACTTGTAGAGGGCAATACTTTCACATTCAAGTTTGAACTCGCTATTGCTCCTGCTATGGAAATAAACCTCAGCAAGAAGGACAAGATTGAATACTACGACGTTGAAGTAAGCGATGAGATGGTTCAGAACCAAATCAACATGTACCGCCAGCGCAACGGTAAATACGACAAGGTAGATGCCTATGAGGACAAGGACATGGTGAAGGGTATCATCACGGAACTCGATGTTGAGAACGGTCTCAATGTTGAGGATGTAGTAATGCTCCCACAATATTTCAAGAACGACGAGCAGAAGGCTCTCTTCAATGGCACCAAGGTTAACGACATCGTTAAGTTCAACCCATTCAAGGCATACGACGGAAGCGAGACTGAACTCTCTGCAATGCTGAAGATTGAAAAGGATGACGTGAAGAACCACCAGGGCGACTTCAACTTCCAGATTACAGAAATCACACGTTTCGTGATGGGTCCACTCGATGAAGAACTCTTCAATCAGGTATATCCTGGAGGCGAAGTAAAGAATGAAGAAGACTTTGCCAACAAAATACGTGAAACTATCGCTGCTCAGTTCCAAAAGGATTCTGACTTCCGTTTCCTCATCGATGCACGTAAGCACATCACAAAGAAACTCGGAAAGTTGGAATTCCCTGACGAGAAACTAAAGAAACTCATGCTTGCAAATGCAGGTGGCGATCAGGCAAAGGTTGATGCCAACTACGACAAGAGCATCGAGGAACTCACATGGCATCTCATCAAGGAACAGTTGGTTGAAAAGACTGAAACAAAGGTTGACGACAGCGATGTGAAGGAAATGGCAAAGGAAGTTACACGCATGCAGTTCGCTCAGTACGGTATGCTCAACATTCCTGAAGAATATCTCGAAAACTCAGTAGCAGAGATGCTCAAGAAGCGCGAGACAGTTGACAACCTCATCGACCGTTGCATCGAAGTAAAACTCGGAGCAGCACTCAAGGATATGGTTAGTCTTAAGAACAAGACTGTAACTCCAGAGGAATTCAACAAGTTGTTTGAAGAATAAGGCATGAGGATAGGATTCGATGCCAAGAGGTTGTACAACAACTTCACCGGGCTCGGAAACCACAGCAGAACTACAATCGATATTCTGACGGCTGAGTTTCCGGAAAACGAATACTATCTATATACCCCCAAAATGAGGCTGAATGACGTGACGAAACCTTACCTTACAAAGGAAGGCTGTCACACCATTCAGCCTCATGGCATTCTGAAAGGAGGCACATGGCGCACTTTCAGGCTTGCCGAAAGACTTAAGGCTGACGGTATCGACCTCTTTCACGGACTCAGCAACGAAATTCCAACCGGACTGAATCGCCACGGAATCCGTTCTGTAGTCACTATCCATGATGTAGCCTTCCACACATTCCCCGGCATGTACCACCGACACGACCGCATGATATATGACCTCAAATGGAGACATGCCTGCAAGAGTGCCGACAGAATAATCGCCATAAGCGAATGTACGAAACAGGACGTGATGAAGTTCTATGACGTGCCCGAGGAAAAGATTGACGTAATCTACCAACCCGTAGCCCCACGCTACTATGAAGCCGACCCATTGGCTGACAGGACAGATTCCGACTTCTTTGCCGACAAGCCGGCACCACTCAGCCAACTCCACCGAATGCCGTACATGCTCTATGTCGGTTCTATTAATTCCAGAAAGAACCTGCTCGGAATCGTGAAGGCTATGGAATTGATGCCAAAGGACCTACAACTGCCACTAGTGATTGTAGGCAACGGTGGCGCATACCGACAGAAGGTAATGGACTATATCACATCACACGGAATGGAACAACGTTTCATCATGCCGAAGAACGTGGACGCTGCCACTATCCTCCAACTCTACCGCCATGCCGAAATTTTCGTCTATCCTTCGTTCTATGAAGGATTCGGTCTCCCCGTAGTCGAAGCACAACTCTGTGGCTGTCCAGTCGTGACAAGCAACGTAAGCAGTTTACCCGAAGCCGGAGGACCATTCTCACTCAAGGCCGACCCCACCAACGTGGAAGAAATATGCAACCACATGGTAAGTCTGATTACCGACAATGAACTGCGCACAAGACTGGTATCAGGAGCCAGAGACTATGCAATGAACACATTCCACCCAAGCGTACTCGCACAGGAACTGATGACGTGCTATACCCGCTGTCTCTAATGGCAACAGCAAAAAAAGAACATCAACAATGGCAACATACGACATACGACCACTTCAACTGAGATTACTCGACATTCTCATGGTGATACAGAAAGTCTGTGAAGACCACGGATTACGCTATTATATTGCAGACGGTTCACTCATCGGAGCCGTACGTCACAAAGGATTCATTCCATGGGATGACGACATGGACATCTGTATGCCTCGACCAGATTACGAGAAGTTTATCGCACACGCACACGAATGGTTGCCAAAGCGATATGAGTTCGTATGCTTTGAACTCGACAGCAACTACCCTCTCCACTTCGGAAAGGTACAGGATTCGGAATCTACTCTCATCGAACGCCCCCACCTATATTATTTAGGAGGAGTGTATGTTGATGTGTTCCCAATCGATGGTGCACCCAAGAACAAGACTCTCCAACGCCTCTGGAACCTTCGATACAAGTTCCTTTGCAGAATGCTCTACCTGAGTTTCCGCGACCCATATCGCCACGGCCACGGTCCCTCTTCATGGATGCCATTGCTCATACGCCACATCAAGCCTATGGCAGGTTGGCAACGTGCCATCAGGAAGTGCATGATGGAATACGACTTCAACAAATGCGACTATGTATCGTTCAACCACAACGACGGACTCGGTTCAATGATAAGCAAGGAAGAAGTACTCGGCAGCCCTACCCCAATTGTCTTTGAGGACAAGGAAGTGTGGGGACTGAAGAACAATGACAGTTACCTTACACAACTGTTCGGCGACTACATGACTCCACCGCCAGCCGACAAGATACATCAGCACAATTTCCACTACATGGATCTTGACAAGCCATACAGAACATACAAGGCAGAATCGGAAGTAGAAAAACAGTAGTCAGGAAACAGTAGTTAAGAAATAAGAGGAAACATGAAGAAAGTACTTACAGTAGGTGTCTATGATTTACTCCACATCGGTCATGTGGAACTGTTCCGCAAGGCAAGGAAATGCGGAGATCATCTGATTGTAGCAGTACAGGACAGCGACGTTATTCTGAAATACAAGCCCGAAGCAAAGATGGTTTATTCCACCGAAGAACGGTGCTATATGGTCAAGGCAATACGATACGTTGACGAAGTAGTAGTATATAAAGGTGTTGATGAAATAGTGAAGGAAGTTGATTTCGATGTCTTTGCCAAGGGACCCGACCAGAATCATGCAGGATTTCAGGCAGCAGTGGAATGGTGCAAGGCACACGGAAAGGAAGTAGTGATATTGCCCAGAACTGAAGGAGTCTCATCTTCCTGGCTTAAAGAAACGATAAAGAGCATGTAAAGGGCGCTGCCATTTTGGAGATTCAAACTCGTCAAGCAATATCATCATTTCAGCAACACATTCCTCCTGATTCCAACCTCTCACACTTGCATATTCCCTAACCAATGCCACCATAGTCGGACGTACATGAGTCAGACGCACCATATTGAAAAGGCATTGATTACGTGTAGGATTTGAAACAAACCTGGAACGGTTGATATCAATAACGGAGAAGGAAAATCCACCTTCCTCCGTTTTTTTATACAAAATATTGGTAAGGTTCAGGTCACCATGCAAAAAGCCCTTACCATGCATTTCAGCAATAAATTCCACCAATGGGCGCACCAACCATTCGCAATCCGAAAGCCGTTCACGAAGAATACGGCAGTCAGTACCGTCAATGAATGCAGACACGAAATACCCCATACGGAAAAGCCCCCCACTGTATTCCTCTATACAGGCAATTGGTTCGGGAGTATCAATATTCAGTTCCGACAATTTCAGACCGAAAAGATAAGCCCTCCGCGCCTTACTTGGACGAATAAAGGTATAGTCAATACGTTGGTGGAAATAAGGCAGTTTGTACTTCTTCACCACAATTGTCCTACCTTCTGCCGAAAACAGCCTCACCTTATTTCGCTTGTCGTAAATAAGTTCACCTGTATGGTCAAACTCCTCAGGCAGTCGGCGGAGCCACGACTCCAACCGACTGTATTTGGAATTGATTATGAACTTATACGAAGACACTTATGTTTGGGGCTTTTAGCCTCCGGCCATCAGCCATTGGCAAAACTACATAATTTCTAAAACTCCCTTTATCTAAAAACTCCCATTAACTACTTCAGGAGTTCCAGACAGTTCTTGATACGAGCCATAGCCTCAACGATATTCTCGTCACTTGTAGCATAACTCATACGGAAACATTCAGGACTTCCGAATGCATCGCCACCAACGGTAGCCACATGACCCACTTCAAGAAGGAACATGGCAAAGTCCGTAGAGTTGTTAATTACATATTCCTTACCGTCAACGACGGCCTTCTTTCCGAAATAACTTGAACACTTAGGGAAGAGATAGAACGCACCCTGAGGAACATTCACGCCAAGTCCTGGAATTTCCTTTGCAAGACGAACGATGAGATCCTTGCGACGCTCGAAAGCTTTACGCATAGTTTCAACACAATCCTGAGGACCGGCAAAAGCCACTTCAGCAGCCTTCTGACTTACCGAACAAGGTCCGCTTGTGTACTGACCCTGAAGTTTGTTGCAACCCTTCACAATCCAGTCAGGTGCAGCAATGAAACCGATACGCCAACCAGTCATGGCATAAGCCTTACTTACACCATTGATGATAACTACACGATCCTTGATGTCAGGGAACTGAGCCATGGAAGCATGAGCACCCACATAGTTGATGTGTTCATAGATTTCGTCAGCCACTACGATGATGTTCTCGTGACGGAGCAGTACATTCTTCAGAGCCTCAAGTTCAGCCTTGCTGTAAACTGAACCCGTTGGGTTGCTTGGAGAACAGAGAATGAGGGCGCGGGTCTTAGGAGTGATGGCAGCCTCAAGTTGTTCAGGAGTAATCTTGAAGTCCTGTTCAATCTTAGCCTCCACGAACACAGGAGTACCTTCAGCCAGGAGCACCATCTGAGGGTAACTAACCCAATATGGAGCAGGAATGATAACTTCGTCACCTGCATTGACGATAGCCATGATGGTGTTGCACACCGACTGCTTAGCACCATTTGAGCAGAGAATCTGAGAAGCCTCATAGTCGAGACCGTTCTCATTCTTAAGTTTGTTCACGATAGCCTTCTTGAGTTCAGGATAACCCGGAACCGGACTGTAACGTGAATAGTTTTCATCGATAGCCTTCTTTGCAGCCTCCTTGATATGGTCAGGAGTGTTGAAGTCAGGTTCACCGACACTCATGTTGATGATGTCAATACCCTGAGCCTTGAGTTCACTACTCTTCTGCGACATAGCAAGTGTTGCAGATGGCTGAAGTCTTTGAAGTCTTGCTGATAATTCCATAATCTTATTTTATATTTTAAATTTATTGATTTTTCACTTAATATTCAATCGAATACTCAATTCCTCGCTATTACGTTTAGTTGGGTTTACGTTTTTACAGATGCAATGTATGTCCCATACGCTCCTGCTTAGTTTTAAGGTAGCGTTCGTTATATTCGTTCGGAATAATCTCGATAGGCACGTTCTCAACGATTTCAAGCCCATAGCCCTCGAGTCCCACACGCTTCACGGGATTGTTCGTAATCAGTCGTATTTTGCTGATACCCAACTCGCGCAGAATCTGAGCACCCACACCATAGTCACGGAGGTCAGGATCAAAACCGAGATGAATATTGGCATCTACCGTATCCAATCCCTGTTCCTGAAGTTTGTAAGCAGCAATCTTGTTCATCAGTCCGATACCCCTACCTTCCTGAAGCAGATAAACCACACAACCCTTACCCTCCTTTTCTATCAACTGCATTGCACGATGGAGTTGTTCGCCACAGTCACAACGCTTCGAACCGAATATGTCACCTGTAGCACAGGAAGAATGCATGCGCACCAGTACCGGTTCGTCCTTCTTCCACTCCCCCTTGAAGAGAGCCACGTGCTCCAGTCCATTGCTTTTCTGACGGAACGGAATTATACGGAAATGACCATAGTCAGTAGGAAGGTCTGCCTCCTCACCCCTCTCCACGAGAGAAACCGAATTAGCCGAGATTTCATTTTTCTCTACCTCACCCTCGGTTTCCTCCACCTTCAAGTCGGCATTACCCTCCTTCAGTCGGTAAGCAATCAAATCCTTTATCTGAATGATGTGCAGACCGAACTGCTCAGCCTTCTCAATCAACTGTGGCATACGAGCCATCGTACCATCAGGATTCAGTATTTCAATCAAAGCAGCCGCAGGACGCATACCTGCCAATCGGGCAAGGTCAATGGCAGCCTCGGTATGTCCCGCACGACGGATAACGCCATTGTCCTGAGCATACAACGGATTAATATGTCCCGGCCGTCCGAAAGTAGCCGGAGTTGAACTAGGGTCAGCCAAAGCCCTTATTGTAGCAGCACGGTCAGCAGCAGATACACCGGTAGTGCAACCTTCAAGTTTATCTACAGTCACCGTAAACGGAGTTCCAAGTACCGACGTGTTGTTTACCACCTGATGGGGCAATCCCAATTCGATGGCACGACTGATAGTAATCGGAGCACAAAGGACACCACGTCCCTCACGCAACATGAAGTTCACCTTGTCAGGAGTAATCAACTCGGCAGGAGTGATAAAGTCACCTTCGTTTTCACGATCTTCATCGTCAACCACAACCACGAACTTTCCCTGACGGAAATCTTCAATTGCATCCTCAATATTGCTGAACTTAATATCTTTCATTCCTATATTGTAAAATCACTTATTTCTTCATAATTATTATCGTCATCATCGAGTGTTTCCACAGCACCATCTATCCCACCATCAATATCATCTACGTCATCAACGGCACTTTCCACATTCTGTCCGTCAGTCTCCACACAGGTAGCACCAGTCATCTGTTCATCATCACCGCCGACAGTTTCTTCTCTCACACCCAATATTTCGTTTATGCGCAGAATAACCTGTTCGCATGTCTTATATACAGTTCTCAATTCCTTTCTCAGACGGTTACTGAGTCTTGGAGCCGTGCGGAGAATTGGGAACGCGTTGAGCAACAGCAACAACTGACGGTCGCGCGAGTTAGACAGTTCGTCCACCACAGCCTCCAGTTCGGCATTCAGTTTCAGCAGTTCAGGATTCGTCTTGTTTTTCAACGTCACAATCAGCAGTTGAAGTTGCCACAGATGGCGATGTTCCTTTCTGTAGGCACGTGCATTCTCAGCCAAATTCTGCAAACGAGGCACCAAAGTCTCATAGCAAGGATCATCAATGATAACCTCTTTTCTCACGATGTGGCGAGTCTGCTTGATTCCTAAAAGTTTCACGAAGAACGCCTTATATGAGTCAAGGTTAAACACCACAGAATCATTGTTCGACTTCACGGTAAAGAACGCGCCCAACGGAGCCAGTACGATGGTACTTGCCCACATACCAAACCACACAGGTATGGACCCCTCTCTACCCATCTTCATACCACCTGTATTGATGATGTAATAGACAATGAAGATGATAACCGACACCACTACAGGCAGACCCAGACCACCCTTTCTGATGATGGCACCGAGCGGAGCACCGATAAAGAAGAACACCAGACAGGCAAGCGACATGGTAATCTTCTGCCAGAACTCAATCCAGTGGCGACGTATCTGACTGTCATAATATTGCATAGTGTCGGCATATCCCACAGTATTCGACTGCTGAGAACGAATTCGCATCAACGCATTGCCGAGAGCCACTTCCTTCTGAGCAAAGTCTTTCCTTGCAAACATGGAATCCACATTCATGGAATCAGGCAGACTATGCATACTGCCCTTACCGCTCGCAACGAGTTTTGCTTCCTCAACCTTAGTTCCCTTAGCAACCTTTTTAGCCTTCACAGACCTCGTCACCTTAGGCACCTTAGTCACTTCAGTAGGCTTAACCTCCTTGGCAACCTCAACCACCTTGGCATCCCCAGTAACCTCAACCGGTTCAACCACCTCAGCAACCACATTATCGTCCTTTTCGAATTCCTTCTCACGAGGCACATAAAGTGTACCACGCTTCATCATGTCATAATTGGAACGACCCACACTGTCCGACTCCATCTGCATGGAATCAATATCATGAATCAGTTCCTTCATATTCTTTGTCGCAGCCATACTCGACACATTGTCGGCATCAGCCATCGAGAAGTTAGTATCAAAGTTTATGAGGAAATGCTTCTCCAGGAACGTTTCCCTTCTGTAAGGCACATTCTTCGCCATTAAGGCAGCACTGTTCAGGTTCTCAAACTGCTCTCCTTCGTAGAGATACAGCAGCAAGTGCTTCTTGTCGGCACTCGTTTCCAGCAATGCAGAGTCTGCAAGAATTATGTGGGCACGGTCAATACCGTCCTGCATGTTGTATATCATCACGTCATACAGCATACCCGTATCCTTGTTCTTATGCTTCACATATAGGTTTATGCGGTCAATACCGTCATAGAACACACCCTCAGGAATCTCCACCTCAGGCGACTTCACCTGAATGGAAAGTCTCAGTTGCAGCAGGTTCATCTGAGCCTGCGGCACAAGTACATTCTGAAAATAGAAGGAAGCACCCGAAAGCAGCAGTACGACGATAATCAGCGGACGCAGTGTACGAATCAGGCTGATTCCGGCAGCCTTGATTGACAGCAGTTCCAGTCTTTCGCCGAGGTTACCGAACGAAATCAATGCAGCAAGCAGTATAGCCAATGGAAGAGCCAGCGGCACAAGAGTGACGGCAGCATAGAAGAAGAACTTAGCCGTAACGTCCAGTCCAAGTCCCTTTCCCACCAATTCATCAATATACTTCCAGAGGAACTGCATCATCACGACAAAAAGGCTGATACAGAACGTACCCGCAAAAAGCATGAGGAAGTTCTTCAGAACGTATAAATCCAGTTTCTTAATAAGCCGCACCTTCTATTGTATTTTTGAGTGTATCTATTGAGGCAAAACAGTCAGCCACACATCTCAGCCACACGTAATACTGCATAATATCGTGCAAAGATACAAAAATATTCACAAACCCTAAGACTAATTCCACATTTATCAGTCCATCAACCCACATTTACGCCCTTCCGCAATCGATTTTGGCACAAATTGCACTATCAGGATTGTAGAAATTCCTTTTATTTGACAATAAATCACTATCTTTGCAAAAACAAAAAACAAACCGACTATGGCACTCAATTACATCTGGATTGCATTCTTCGTGATAGCATTCATCGTATCACTTATCCAACTCATCTTTTTCGGCAACACCGAAGTATTCCCCAATATGATGAACTCCACGTTCGACACGGCAAAGACCGCATTCGAAATATCCATCGGACTCACCGGAGTACTGTCACTCTGGATGGGCATTATGAAGATTGGAGAAAAAGGCGGACTCGTAGGACTCTTCGCTAAGATGCTGTCACCAGTACTCACCAAGATATTTCCCGACATACCAAAGAACCATCCCGTCATGGGAACCATGTTCATGAACATAAGCGCCAACCTACTCGGGCTCGACAATGCTGCCACCCCTATGGGACTGAAGGCAATGGAACAACTTCAGGATATAAATCCAAAGAAGGATACAGCAAGCAATCCGATGATTATGTTCCTCGTACTCAACACGTCAGGACTCACCCTCATTCCCGTCAGCGTACTCACGTTCCGTGCTCAGTTGGGAGCAGCCCAACCCACCGACGTGTTCGTACCCATACTCATCGCCACCTTCTTCAGCACACTTGTAGGTCTGCTTGTCACATGCCTCGTTCAGCGCATCAACCTCTTCAACCGCACCCTTATCCTCTTCCTCGGTACACTCTGCATTCTTGTAGCAGCCATCATCTGGGGCTTCAGTAAGATGAGTACCGAAACCATGGACACAGTATCCACCCTCTTCGCCACAATACTCCTGTTCATCGTCATCATAGGTTTCATCACGGCAGGAATGGTAAAGAAGATAAACGTATATGACACCTTCATCGAAGGAGCCAAGGACGGCTTCGGAACGGCAGTAAAGATAATCCCCTACCTCATAGCCATACTCGTAGGAATTGGAGTATTCCGTGCATCAGGAGCCATGGATTGGATAATCGACGGCATCAGATGGTGCGTCAATCTTTTGGGAATCAACAGCGACTTCGTTGAAGCACTCCCAACCGCACTCATGAAACCACTCAGCGGGAGCGGAGCACGCGGAATGATGGTCGATGCCATGACCAACAACGGAGCCGACTCCTTCATAGGCCGTCTCTCATGTGTATTCCAGGGCAGTACCGACACCACCTTCTATATTCTTGCCGTATATTTCGGAAGCGTCAGCATACGCAAGACCCGCCATGCCGTAGCGTGCGGACTCGCAGCCGACCTTGCCGGCATCCTTGCCGCCATCTTCATCAGTTACTTGTTCTTTCATTAGAAAGTCAACAAGTCAACAGGTCTACGAGTCAACAAGCCTTTTTGCGTTTGCGTTATGTTTTGCGTTTCTTCCTCCTAATGGCGAGTCAATGGCTATTGACCAACGGCATTTCACCCCTTCAAAACCACTAAAAACGAAAAAAAACGAAAAAAAGTCTGCAATACGATTGTCAGTTCTCTTTTTTTTCTTACCTTTGCACCCGCTAAACAAAAAGGATGGCGAGATAGCTCAGTTGGTTAGAGCGTCGGATTCATAATCCGGAGGTCGTGGGATCATGCCCCACTCTCGCTACAAATCAAAAGACGGTTCACAATTATGTGAGCCGTCTTTTATTATTCAGAATGAATGTCAGTTTTTATTCCTTAATACAAAGTTTATACGAGTAACTTGATTTGTTACATTGGAGACGTACAATATATATGTCGGCAGGAAGCCTTGTACTAATTTGCTGTCCGGCATTCGCTTCAGTCAAATGACAAATGCCGTCTGCAGAGTGAATAGACACATCATGCAACTCATGGCCGGTTGGTGCGGTAATCGTGAGTTGTGTACCATCAACAGAGACTGTAGGAGCAGCAAAATCTGCAACCTCAGTATCATTCTTTGGACTTAGCAGATAGTAACGCACACCATTTCCTATCTGACTGAGAGTAATATTCGATGTCAGCGGTTGAGATACACCTGTAAGAGCATCGAAAATGTGCAGATCCTGAGCGAATCCATCTACACCTAAAATATTCAACTCCACATCTTCCCTACAGCCAGTAATGCCAATAGGTATCGTGTCACCTTCAGTCACTTCCCCAATAGTCATAGCCAGCGACCTAATAACAGCATAGACCGTAGGTTCATCGGCAAGATTAGAGTCGAACAGAGTTTCTGCTCCGGCTGTGTGACGCTGTCGTCCGTCAGCAAGAATCATTATACTTTCATGTCCGAAATTGTCAGTTGTAGTAACACGGAGCAAGCCAGCCGATGACGAAGTCACGGCACGGGTCTTGGCATTATTGTCATCATTGCTTGCAGGTATCTCGGACGGAACAACCATCATAGTACTGTTGAATACAGGACAGATAGTGTCCATCTTAGCAGAGTCATCACCTTTTATTTCCACAAAGAATGACTGGAACGGAGCAACAGTCGGTTGCAACAACTTGCCGTCCTCGTCTGTGGTAATAAGTCCATCAGAAGCATCCATCACCGTCACACGCTGACCATTCTCAGTCAACATCCAGTATTTCTTTTCCAGTCGGGTGTTCTGTTCGAAGAACTTCTCCATGTCAAGGTCACAGATAAATGGATTGCCAATGAGGAAATATTTGTTTCCGCCGGCAGTATTCTCACCTACCCCTTGCGAGAATGCGCTTGTAAAGTCCGCAAGACGATACGTCCTGTCACCTCCAGTGAGTAAATCAGTCGGTACAGCAACATCTTCCTTCACATTTCCGTTGGTATTGCCTTCGCTGTAGTATGTATACTTCGTATCAGCCTTAGGGAAACGGAACAGCACATTATCCGGTTGCTTTGAGGAATCCAGTCTTGACACATCTGGTTTTATCGAGAATCCAATTCCTGCACTATAATTTACGTTTGTCTCGTTATATACGTGACTCCAGTCAAGCATCAGTTTGTTTGCAGCATCTGTGACCGAATTGTCCAAATGCCAGACATTTGCATCCTTAGCATTCCATGTGCGTTGATAAACGGCAGGTTTAAATCGGTCGTTTAGTTCAGTTTCGTATGTAATTGGTTCAAACAGCGGAGTTTTCTGACGTGCTCCGTCAGTCGGTAGATAGAAGTCACCCGAAACAATGTTGACAAGCGGCATCGAAACCGTGTACCAACGGGCAGGCTTTAGTTCCAAATCAGCCCACGCCTTGTTGTAGTGCAGATATTGCTGACCAACCATCTTCGCTCCACTGTTGAAATGAATCTCGTCACAAGTGTGGTCATACCACGAACGGCAAGCAACGTTACCATCACCAAGGACTTCTGATGCCATGTCGAAGTTGATGGTGTCAGACGCTGCACCGATAACCGTGTAATAGTCTTTTACCGCATCATTCGTTTCATCCGTACGCGCTTCTTCATCGGCAGTCATATACCTGATGAAGAAACTATCACCAGAACCGCCACTATACGAAACGACCTGCAAGTTGTCAGCATCGCGTAATCCGTAAAGAACCGGAATATTGGTTGGAGCAGCAGGGATGATTACCTTTGTAAAATCTGCAGGTACGAAACTTGCCTCATTGCCATTTGGATCAGTCGTAGCATCAGTAATGAGTTCATCACTTATCGAAGACGGATTCAGAAGTTCCTCCTTGGTTACTCGACGCCAGTTTCCGTCGTTGTTCCAGTTTCCGTCAACCTCACCAGTCCACATCTGATATTCAGGTACAACCTTTATGGTACAGAGGACCTCACCTGGACAGACATCGTAGTTTTCATCGGAACTGACACCATCACCTTCAATAAAGTTGAATTTGATGGTATACCAATATCCTTCGCGGAATTTCATGGTATCGAAGAAAGCCAAGTGACACACGTTTACAGGGTTATCGTCTGTTCCTCTTGTCCATTTCTTTGCCGTGATATCAGATACCTTACCTACATAATAGATTACATCTTCCATTGGAGTAGTTCCATCATCGTATGTGGCAACGACTCTTGCACCCGATTTGCCTTCGGCTACATTCGGGTCGTTTGAGTCAACGAGATATACAAGGTCATCCCCGCTTTTCTGCACGAGTTCACTAACATTTGCAGTAACGGGACTTACATCTCGCAGAGGCATTATCAGGTAATTGTACCCCGAATCTTTCAGATCCGTCAATGTACAGCATTTCTTCAGTTCCTTCAAACCAATGCGGAGCGGAACGTCGCGCATCTTGCTTGGATAAGGTACAGCACCCGAATCATCACCATTCTTGAGGGCTGGGGTGCGGGTTGACACAGGAATTGTAATCTGGAATGCATCCAGACAAAATTCTATAGTCTCATCATCAGGTTCCGGATTAATCGGAATCGCAGTCATCACTACTACTCTCGGGTGATCAGAATCGTAACTTGAACTCAACGGTTCACTGAAAGCATCATATGTAGAAGCAAACTCCGTTTGTTTGCGCAGTGCAATCATTCCTTCATCAAGAAAATGCTGGATACAAGCCTTCATTTCCTGAGTGAAATTAACCGTCACAGAGCATGCGTTGAAACTATCTTCATCAACCTCAGGATGAGCAGCACGGAATTCAACTAACGAATGGAACAAATCCTGTTCTTCAAATTCCTCATTGTAATAATAATGGTCAAGGTCGTCAGTTCCTGTTGTTGATGGATCAGGATCATACAAAGGTCCGAAATACCAATCAAAATAAGCGTTCTCCGTCTTCATCAGTTCTCCATTCTGACGTATTCCGTTCAAGTCAATCTGAATCTTAGGGCGCTGGTTTGCGCAGATGTTCTGTGCACCTTCAAGGTCAGCAAGTTTACCGTCAATCTTAATTTCGCCGGAGAAAATGACCTCAAATTCACTAATTGCCGCACATTGGTCGTATGGGTCAAAATGAGTCCAATATTCATCATCTGTTACCACCTTTGAATGTGAAAGAATTATCCAGTATTTATTACCATAGTGAATCTTGGTATCGTTGAGACTGCTGACACTTGGAAAATGTAGGTATCGGTTTATTCCCGACACTTCCCCCGAAGTTTCAGTCTTCTTTTCTTCTTCTGTCAGTTCACTATACGACTTGTTGCCTTCGAAATATGGGTCAAACTTATACCATCCATATTCGGTAGTTGCAACACCATCTCCGTCATTATAGTAAATTCCCTTTACTACAGCCGCAAGATATGCCTCTTTATGAGCCTTGTTGTATCTATCGGGATCATCATCCTGATAATTCAAGAGTTTCTCTTGATAAGTCTTTTCATAAACGGTCTTGTCAATAATTGCATAATAGCATTGAGCAGAAGCGGAAGCGTCTTTCTCTTGAATAGCAGTAGCACTTAGAAGACGGTCGAAATCAGCCACAAAGTCAATTTTTGTAGAAGGGTCACCATTACATATAGGTTTCTCCTGAAATGCCTTCAGTTCCGGTTTACACACAAATGCACGAATGTCATCAATGGCATAGTCGGCACCACTCGAACCTGTACAGTTGTTCTCCAGCGAGATGATAAAATGGTCAAACGAGTTGGTTGTATTTTGATCAAACTGTGGATCGAAGTAATAATAAATGTGCATCCACATATTACGATAATCCGGGTCGGTATGGCTTCCACCCTCCCAATCGGCTTGATTCGGTATATTTTTGAATCCATCTTTAGTATTACATCCTCCAGGTACATAACCTGACACATAGTTGTTCAGGATGACTTCTGAGCCATCCTTTTTTACCCCCTTAAACGAGAACACCACATTTGCCGTTTCCGGATAAGTGTTAAATTCGTTTATCCATGCCGACACATATATTCGTGAACCAATACACAGGTCGTTTCCGATGTTCAACACCACCATACGGGTAGGGTCTGTCGCCGCGTTGGCATAGAGGAAGAAACCCTTCTTTTCCTCGTTCGTATCAGCATAAAGGCGGTCGTAGATATTATCATTAAACCTATAAGGAGTAACTTTACTTCTATTTGCCACAACATACATATTGTAGTCATAGCGTTTGTCGTAGCCAAAACCATACGAAGAAGATTCCCACTCCCAAGGCCACTTGTAGTAATAACCATCTCCATTGTCGTCTGCTACTACATCACCTGCTTGGATGTTATCAAAATTAACTACAGTAGTCGGTTCGCCATATTCAGCCACCATATTCTCTGGCCGTTGATACTTGTACTCAAAGCCATCTGCTTTCATAGTTGCTTCATCAACCATGTTTGCCTGTTTCTTTGGCAGTACTTCGAGTTCAATCTCTTCCAGTATTAAATTGTTGGATGTATAATTACTGGTAGAACTGTCGTATGTTTTTATATCTGTATAACTATTAGCATCGTTTGCATTGATTGCATATACACGAATCAGATAATGACCTACTTTTGGTTTCTTTAGGTACAATGCTGCATCATAGCCATTGGTACACTTATAGGTATATACCAAACTGTCTATCATGTTGTTGCAAAGAGTCTCCTCTTCATCATGAAGCGGAGAAGATACAAACGTTTTGTTATGGGAACCAATAACATCACCACTACTTCCATACGAGTGATTGCCTGCCGTACTGCCTATGATGGTATTATATGAATAATATGAATTATCTCCATTATCTATTTTCGTTCCTTTGCGTATTTCCACACGGTAGTGATATACAGGTTCGTATGTATCATCACCAGTTTTATGATAATAACCTGTTGGCTTAGCACTACTGCCCCAGCCACGATACTCAAAATTCTCAAGACGGTACTGAAATGGCGTATTTTCAGGACACATCATGCGTATGACATTAGTATTGGTCTTCGCAGGATCAGATTGTTCGTTCTGTTCATCTGCCTTTTTCTTTGCATTATGAATGACAAAGATATGGCGATACTGAAGAGTCGGTTCCTTCAGGGTTATGTAACTTGTACCCTGGATATAATGATCATCAGGCAGTGCATTGGCAACATCGATGGCAATGACATCAAATATCTCGTCATCTGAATTAGGTGCAGTATATTTAGCAATACAAGCTGAAGTACGTTCACCATCTATTGCTTTGCCACCGAAGTGGCCTTTCCTGTTACCTTCCGCATCTTCCAGTTCCACAACACTAGTCTGAAATTTGATGTTACCAAAGGCAATACCTGACCAACCAGCATTAACCGACCATTTCATTACATAGTTACCTGCCGAAGTGATTGTTATTTCCTTTGAATAGTTGTCTTCATCATAAACGACGTCAGCATTGGCACTATCGTATTCATAATGGCAAGCCGTTGGAGTCAGATTATCGTTTACCAGCGCCCCGGCCTCATTTCCTGACTTATAGAACTTAAAGTTGAATTGAGTTTTACTTGCCTGCCAACCAGTATAGCTGAAACTGATGCGATATTTGCCTGGCTGCAAATACAATTGTTTGTCTGTTTCATCATCCTCTCCATAAGTAGCATAACCTGCGCCATCTCCTCGAGAACAAAGATATATTACGTGGACCAAGTCACCACCATCGGCAAATTTATGTTTACGGCTACCGTCTAGATTAGCAGCACCATCGGATACAGTTCCATTCGTATTATCATGTAGTACAAAACCTCTTGGGGCAGAACTAGCCGGAATATCATCAAAATTGAAATATTCCGTTGCATACTTGAACAACCGCGGAGAAGACTCATCGGTTTTATAGTCGTACCATCTGTGATATACATCTTCATACATAGTAACCGAATGGAAGTCACTGAATGGCTCCAGGTCGTATGTCTGACCAGGCAAAAGATAGATGTCGTGAGTGTATTCGTGAGCACGCTGAAGTGTTACCCCTTCATTAATACGCGGATCGTCAACGTGAGTCTTATAGTCAGTCTTCAAGCCATCTGGCGCAGTTCCCATCTCCGATACGATACCCTCGTAATGTGTAAAGTGCTCAAGCATTAATTGATACTCGAAATCCTTGAACAAGAACCAATTAAAATTTGTATTGGCAAATTCTATTCTAAAGTCTATACTTCCGTCTGTTACGTTAACATCGAATTCCACGGTACCAGTTAGGCAAGTACCATTTGTCGAATTGCCCCATGTATAGTTTAATTGTTCTCCTAAAGAAGAAATGCCTATACTTTGGTCTTCACAATAGAACCCGCAACCACCGATCGAGCTTTGTGTCTGATTTTGTGACATAGCCGAAAGGTCAAGCGTCACCTTATATCTTCCGTTAGGCACAGACACCGATCGGGTTAAGTTCTTTCCGTTGAAATCACTACTATTTGGCGACCACAGTTCCAGACAAGGTGCTTTGACTTTTGACTGTTCAGGATAATCATTGCTCGATGCCAACTCTGCAAATTTCAGTCCTGTATTCCAACTTTGAACCCATCCATCTACAGGTTCAATCTTGAGGTTCTTGAACAGTATCCAGTTAAAGTTTGCGTTTTCCAGAACAATACTGAAGTCTAGTTTGCCATCAGTAATCGTTATATCCTTCTCCAATATGCCTTTGCGCCATTTATTAGAGCCATCCGAGCCTGTGGTTCCGAAACTTGTGATTCGGTTGTCAGTATCTCCATTTATATCGAAATATGCACCTGCTGGATCATTGTTTTTACCCGAGATAGCAATGTACTCAAAACTCAATTTATACTTGCCATTGGGGATGTCATTGATGGTTGCGTGTTTGATATTGCCATCAGTCAGGTTGCCAGTTGAAGATCCTCTCCACACTTCAATACATGGAAGAGAAAAATCTGACCCAGTTGGAAGGTTTGCAGAGTCTTTATATTTAACGCCACCGTCGCCACCAACATTTTGAGTCCACTTTGACACATTGCCCGTGGTAGTCTCTTCTACATAACTCCATGCCAAGGCATGCTGAACTCCCATAATCAAAAATAATAGCGTAAAAACAACAATCTCACGGCATTGCAGATGCCGGACATTGTTGAGATGAAATATGCGGTACATGATTCTTATCATTATATGTATAGTCTTAGTGTTTTTACGAATTCTTACGGATAATATATATCCAACGCCAGAAGTCCTGCTGAACTTCAGGGTTCTCAGGGTCTGGAACATATATATGAACATATATGCCCGCTGTACCCTCATTTGAGTTAAGTGTTCCGGTAATTTCGCCGGTAAATGCATTTATACTTGGTTCATGCCCCGACACAAATATTGAATTCGGATCATCTACTTCAATCAGTTCATAATCATATTCCGATACTGCAAGGTATGAACCGATGTTTGTGTCAAATACCGTAGGTATTATCTCGAAATCTCCTTCCGTGCCAAACCTGCAATATAACTCTTTTGACTTATTCTCAAGTATCACAGGAGGGAAACCACCAATAGGAGGATAGAAATTGACCGCCAAATCAACCTTGTAGTCGGTGAACCTTATCGGTATCTGAAGATAGTCGTTACGGTTCAGACCTGTATAGTCCTTGCCGGATATGGTATATACGTACTCGTTGTCTTCATCACCACGTCCGTCAATTACCATTTCAATCTTGAAATGCTTCGTAGGATGCGACTCAGCCAGCGACTCACGGACATAGAAGCAATGGGTGAACGACTCCGTGCCGTAAGAATTTGCAGACAATGAAATTTGATTTGGATATTTGGTTCCGTCTGTAAAATCGAATTTCAGACTATCTGACGTAACACCATGGTCAACAAGAACAGGGTCTTTCTCATTGTTATAGGCAAGAGTGGAATAGTCTGGCATCAACGGAATGAGGCCCGTATTTACAGGACGGAAAGTCAGCGACTTCAACGTTATATTATGGTTCTTACAATCGTTGCGGAATATGAATTCCACCTTTGCCATCATTCGTATTACTTCAAATTCCAACGACTGCTCCCCACCCGTGACAGTAACACCACTCTTCTTGCCCGACATCGGTATCGGAGTTTCAAGTTCGTCCTTAAGTGTACCGTTTTCAATCAAATTGTTGATATTATAGTTTACAGCGTCAAGGGCGGGCATCGTTTTTCCTTCAGCAAAGGCATCGGCAGATACTTCTGCAAGACCCGCCACGGTAGCCATTGAGATGTTGGCAAAAGAATAGACATCGTATGTACCAGCCTCAAGTTCGAGAACGAAATCCTCACTCTTGACAGCGTATGTCTTAAAGGATTCGCGCTCTACTACTTTCGCAATAATGTTGTTGTCATCGACAAACACAATCCACCACGAATTTATAAGTTCGCAGTCGTTCACCGGTGTGGTATATGCAGAGCGTGTCGTCAGTTCACCATGAACTACTGCAACACCCCTGACATCGTTTTCATCGTCATCACCAGCACAGGAAACAAAGATGCTGCTGATGGCAGTCATCAGTAACGTTATGAATAGTATATATCTTCGATGGTTCATACTGATAATTATTTCATTTTGAACAATTCGCTGTCTGCTATAATGAAATCTCCTCATGCTTACGGAAACGCCAGTCACGGACATAAATAGTCGATTTGATGCGGTCGCCCAATTCAGGTGTAGGCACTTCCGGACCTATCTGACCTACCGCCCTCACGCCTATTCTGTATATGTTGTTCCTGACTATTCCATATTCCATAGGGAACTTGCCCGACTTATAGTCAGGCTCGTTAAACATGGCATGCCGTATCCATACATAGTAGTAGCATTCACCCTTCACATAATGGTGCATCTCATACGTGATGTCGGTGTTGGCGGCTGCGTATGCAACCAATGATTCAAGCGAACTGAAGAACAAAGATTCCTTGTCTGCCGTCTTGCTTTCGAAATACCAGAAATCCGAACCGGTAACGTAAGTAACGTCATCTTCTATACTCTCTGCCGAGGCATTCCATTTATATATCTTCGACGGAACGTAAGTACCCTTGAATTCAAGACCTGTCATGAAGTTCACCATCTGTCCCGACTTGTCCATCGTGTTTTCCATCACGTAACCCACAGTATAACATTTGATGTTACCTTCAGCACTTCCGTCACCGTCTATATCTGCCGTTTCATTCACACCAAATACCTCAGAATCGGCACTATAGCCATGAATCCTGTAATTAGGCGATGCAAGGAAACCTGTTGACATAGAATTGGCAAGTGAAGATTCTCCGTACCACGATTCCAGATTTTCCGTTGTCACATCAGAGCCACTGTGTTTTCTCGACGTAAGCGGTTCCACTACATAGTTGGAAGGAATATGTGTTCCCGGGGTTATGGTTTCATCACCAAGATAGTTCAATGTACCTATAGGATTTACGGATTCCGACGTACGCTTCAGGGTGTAGGTCGGAGCAACAGAACCGTTGACGATACGGACATGACTGAGAAGCAATTTATCGCCGGTCGTTCCAACTTCGTATTCTATTGCGCCATTCATTGATTCAGCCTGATTGATAAGCCACAGGTCAATACGCGCAGCCACACGTTCCACATCTACAGTTGCCGTGAACGGATCAGAGTATTCGCCTGTAGGCGTGAAATTCAGGATTCCGCTTGCAGAATTGTCTATTGCTGAGGACATGGCGAAGTTATAGTAATCCTTGATTGAAGAACCGTTTCTTGACCAAGCCTGCTCCACCATGGCATCACGTACATCACCCAAAGTCGAAAGAGAACTCATATCGCCCATATTTGCAAGAATGATGACACGGTCCTTGCTGTCCTTTTTATAATTAGATATCCTGAGAGGTTCTGTCACGTATGAACCGTCAGTTGAAGAAAGAAGCAATCCACTATAGTAATGAGCAAACTTAATAGGTGTCGTTCCGTCAGAGTTCACTCCCCTACCCGATTCATCAGTATAAATAAATAATGTAATATTGGTAATGTCGTTCTCGTGGTTTCTTGCCTCCTCGTTGCCGTCACCTGATTCACCACCCCAAGGATGTGAGTCAGCACGGGTACCGCCATAATTGGCATTGAGACAAAGTTGAAGATAATAATCAGCCCCTGCCCCGTCGTTGAAACCGTCGAAGCAGTCATCATCGCCCCTGCATGCCATGAAGCATGCACAGACAATACAGAACAGCAGAATATTAATTATCTTTTTACCTTGAGTCTTCATTATGCGATATCCGCAGCGAATTTCCTTATTTCAGTTCCTTGTTTTCTATTCGTCTTGTCCACGACAGTATTCCAATGGAGATATTGACAAAACTCCAGCGGTCCCCCTTCAGGAAGAAGTCCAGATGGTAGTTGTACTCGCGGTCGAGATACTCCTGACGTGAATAGTTCTGTGTTTCGAATGCAGAGCGACCTTCAGAAAGAATGTGTGCGAGGTCAAACTCGCCTATGACCTTTCCGTCCGTGAGGTTCACAAGTCTCAGTACAGCATCGTTTTCCGTTGCAGAGCGATACATCACCCTGTTGAAGTCGATGTCATAATGAGCGGTACGTTCCTCAACAGTACTGCCATCCTCAGGGAACCGAGTTGTCCATGCGGCAAATGGTGTGTAGAGGAGAGTGTCGTCGGCAACGAGGTTGTTGTCACAGTCAAGACGTCCGTTCTTGGCTGTGATTGTAAGTGCATACTTATCGTGAGAAGGATCGGTAGGAACATCAATGTCACGCACCGTAACGTTCAGTCGTTTGGTATCCCTCACCATGGAGATTGTAGCGTATGACGGCTTGCCCGGAACTACAGTCACCGATGATGCGTTAAGCATCGTACCGTGCCATAGCGTATCCAATGGAGCTTCGCTGCTTACCGGATAAAATCCGTCGGCATTCCTTGCCCCGCGGTCAAGAGTGACGCTGATGTCGGACTTGCCGGAAGCAATCTGAGCCTCTGTACGACGGTACTTGGCTCCAGGAGTGACGAGAGCACCGTCCCAGTCTTTCTGCATGGCAAGAGCCATGAGGTGGTATGTGCCGGCAGGAAGTTCTTCATTCGTGAAGTGCATCTGGTAGCCGTAAGTCCTGAGCGGACAGTTGTCACCATAGTTCCCAACGCTTCGCTTGATGACGAGATTGTCAGATTCGTCAAACACATATACTGTGACGTAGCCCACATGATCCTTAAACATGTCTGCACGCTGTATGTTGTAGTCGTACACGAAATTCACATACAGTCCTTCTGGACAATCTGAACGATCGGTATCCATCATCGAACAGTTTGAGACAATCATGCCCAGCAGGATAGTAGAGAACATAGCCACCCACAGTTTGTACTTCAGACTTAATCTTTTCATCTCGTTATTGCTTGAGTTTTTATTTGTTGTTTATTAAAGAAAGTCCGGTGGCGCAGAATCTGCGGCCCACGCCACCAGACAAATATAGTTCAGAACTTATTGTTCATTGATTACTTGAGGATAACATCCTGAGTACGCTTAACCCATGGAACGATATGGATGTGAGCAGATACATAGTACTTAGGTTCTGGGTTGTCATCAGGAGTCAAACCATCATTACCGCTGGCAGTACCGCTATAGTCAACAGGAACTGCGTCACCAATACCTGTAATATTTGATACATTGAGAGAATACCAGTTGTTGCGGACGATACCCCAACGGCCAAGCCATGCATTTGCGCGGTCAGAACCGTAATTTTTAGATGGGTCATCAAGAGACTGGCCGTCTGTTGGATAAATCTTTGCATAGTTATCGTGAGCATCATTTGGTGCAGACCATGGAGTTTCATTATTACCAAAGTGAGCAATGCGGGCTGTGTAGTATGCAATACCACCCTTGTAATAAGCAACCTTGTCAGGATATTCATAATTATTTGGGAACAAACCAGCCAAAGCCTGAGCAATAGTATTTCCACCTACAGAAAGAGCGTTGATAGCTGTCTTTACTGCATCTTTAACTTCTGTACCACCTACTTTGATTGATGTAAAGTCAAATTTGTCAGTATAAGAAACATTTGTACTGCTTGCAGAGAGAGTGTTTCCACCGTTCAATGTGATAGTGTGACCAAGAGTAAACTCAATCTTTGTAGAAGAAGTGATTTCATTGTCTGCGGCAATAATAGTACTATGTTCATCAGAGAGGTCTGCTGAAATTGCGTCTGAAATAGAGTTGATTAATACATTGATTTCTGCAGACTTAACTGATGCGAGATTGTTTGCGAGCGTAGTCTTAAGAACATCCAACGTAAGAGCGGTGTTACTTGCTGTAGCGATTGTATAGAAATCATTACCACCGTTCAACTGAGTCTTGAAACTTACGAAAGTAGTGTTTGCGTAAATCTGACTTGCTTCATCGAATGTATTCTCGTATGTGTAAGTGCAATCGCCACTTGCAAGCGTATGTTCAGCATCTGCTACTGTACCATGGAGCAAACCTGTGTTGTCACTATAGTTGACATCCTGACCGAAGTATGTGCGGTAAAGAGCCCTGTGACCTTCGTCTGTAGGCTTCTGAGGTGCAAATGGTGTAGCACAGACGAAACGATATTTTGTAGATGAAGTTAGTGCCTGTTCATTGAGGAATGGGAACCATTTTTCATCAACCTGACGAACATTATAGTAACCTGCGCCATTATTACCGCCATAATTTGTGTTACCGAGAGCCCAGCCCAAAAGTGTTACTTTTGCTTCAGATTTTGCTGGGTCAGCAATTGTGGCAGAGAAAGTAACGTCAATCTTTACAGCAGCACGCTCAACATAGATACAAGCAGCAGGAGCAGATGCAGCCGCTTCCTTTGTGTCTTTAATAGATGCAGGTTCAATTGGAGCAAGTGAAGTAACCTTTGTTCCTGCAGCAGGAGCAGCAGAACCACCTGCAGCCGTAGCAGCAGCAACGCTTGTCATAACAAGACCTTTTTCACCCATTGCACCATAACCCTTTGTTTCGTCTGCAATACCGATAGCCTTCAATACCTGTTTGCTGAAAGTTTCATAAGAAGTACCTGAAGTATAGGAGATTGCTGTTGAATTGCCTGCTGCATTCAAAATTACATAAGCATAAAGGTTTTCACCAGTGGCGAGAGCAGGAGCCTCAATTTCCTGAACAAAATTCTTTGCAGATGTCGTAATCTGATCTGAACCATCTTCTTCCCATGTCAAAGTAGGAATATCATATGCTTTCTGCAATTTTGCAGAAGCCTCGTCTGCACCCTTAAAGAGAACAAGTTTTCCATCATACACCTTATATTCAGCCTCAACACCATCGTTAAATTCATCGTTGGCACGAGTCTGAGAGTCATTACCAGGCATCATCAGGTTAACAGAGATAAACGCAGGTTGACCTTCAACCAAGTCGTAAGCATTAGTTTGGTTCTCATTTAGAGAATCATCATTACTACAAGCCGCAAAGAGAGTTGCAGCGAGAGCACATAATAAAAAACTCTTTTTCATAATAGAAAATGTTTAAAATTAAAATGATTAATAATATTTGTTATCTGTTTATTTACTTGATTTTTTCAGGAGTTTCAGATTTTCCGTTGCCTCCGGGAGTCCTGCCTGCTGTGCCTGGAGGAAATAAGTTTCGGCTTCGGCATAGTTGTTGTTGAGCAAGGCGAGCGAACCTCGTGCGTTGAGCGCATGAGCCGAGTTGCCAGCCTTGGCAAGATACCTTGCAGCCTTCAGAGTGTCACCGCTCATTATTGCCGCACATGCAGCATTGAGGTTTACGGTTTCGTCATCAGGATAAGTACGTACAGCCACGTCGAATACTTCGCGGAAGTCCTCGCTGCCTACTTCGTAACTTTGTGCAGCACGAAGCATCTGATTGAGTGACAGTACCTGCGGACGTGTCTTGATGAGTTCCTTTATCTGTTCCAGACTGACCTGTCCGAGTCTGAATCCCACCTTGTAGTCAGCATGACGGAGGTAAGGATACCAGTTCTTCAGAATATAACGATACTGTGTAGGGAATTTCTTCTTTATGGTTTCATTTCTGAGGTCTGGTTCCATGTCGCTCCTTGCTATGTCGAGTATCGCATCACGGTTTGCCATCTCAGGGTGGTTGCTGAGGGAATCGATGAGTCCCTGCCAGTTTTCAGTTGTGAAGTCGGATTTGAACTCACCTACCTTCACGCCCTTGGCATCACATTCCTTCCTCACCCAGTTGAGCAATGTCTTTGCACGCTCACGGGCGAGATAGGTGTTGTGGTCATAACTTCCTTCAGGTGAAGCAAAACCATGTATGCCTACCGATGTTATGGTAAGCAATGTATCGCGTGTCACCTTCTCTATGTCGGCATAAATCTTCATCAGTTCGCTTGGGTTGTTGAAGAGATGTGGCTTGAGCGTGACGGAATCGAGTTCGTATGTTACGTATGCCGCACCTTCCACGAAGAGTTCAGGAACCTCCTCCACCTGTGGTATGATGAACGGACAGTTAGGAGTGTAACGTACCGGTGCATTGAATGCCATAGGGTCGCCGAGGTTGCTGCCGAGCAGGTTGCCGCATCCACAGGTGTCGGTACTGATGCGAAGGGTGGCATCCGGACCGGACATCCAAGGTTCATACCTTACTGTTTCATCGTATGCAATGGTTTGCGGCATGTCGTTGTCTCTACGCTGTTCAAGCGCATCAGGATAATTGGCATTACCCTGGCGGAGGAACACATAGTGCTGGTTACGCCCCGTAAGCATAAGCGGACGGAATGTAGCAACGTTGCCCGCCTTGTCTTCCATGACCGGAGTGAGCACCACCATGCGGTTTGAGGACAGGCTGAGACTGTCGAGCACGAAGTCCGCCATCACGTGCATGTTGCTTTCGAATCTGGCAGCCTTGAGGTTGCGGACACCGATGTTGCCGCCCTGCCTGTTTATGCAGAATGCCGTACCGGTTCCGATTATGAATATAAATAAGGCATATAGTATGTGTCGTTTCATTTCTTGGGTTGTTTTTTGTTTTGATTCTTTATAATATTAATCGTAGTTGGGAATTAATAACCTTATTTAGAACAGGTATTCCAGACTCAATGCCAGTTTTGTAACACCTATGTAGTCGGTATGGTCCTGCTTCGTGAAAGTGCCGCACACGCCACAATCGTATTTCTTAAACTGAATGTAGTCGTAGCCGAAACCGAGAGCAGCCTCGAAGTTCCAATGCTTGGAGAGAATCCATTGATAGCCGTATGTGACACCTCCACCGACGAACCAGCCCTCGTAGCGGCTCCTGTCGATGTCGTGAATCATCTTCAGCGGATCCTTGATACCCTGCACGTTGAATTCTCCACCCATTGCATGGATTCCGAAGAAGTGTCCATTGAAACGGGAACATGTCCACCAGCGATACTCAGGCATGATGAGCCAATGACGCATCTGCTTGGTATCGGAAAACTTCCAGGGATTCAAACCATAGACCACCTGTGCTGTCGTCTTTTTTGTCAGCCCTATTTCCACCCCGAGGTTCGGAGTAGTTGCTGCGTCATACAGCAGATTGTTCTTGATTGCCACCTGCGCCTGAGTCATGGCACATCCGAAGAATGCCATGCACATTGTCAACATTGCCTTCTTGAATGTCTTTGTAAATAGCATGCACATAGAATCTGATTTTCCTAAATTAATCATTCTACCTATCTTGTTGTTTCGATGGAACTCTCCAGCATTTCCAGAGTCAGTTTATCACGGTCGGTAAATATGCTGGTAACGAATCCATTACTGTCTGTTACATAAATGCGCGGAATGCCTGAATCGGCAAACTGATCGAATATCCTGCGGTCAGCCTGCGGCGAATAAGGAAGCGTCAATCCGTTGGAACACCAATAGTCCATGATGTCAGCATCCGATTCCGCACGGGCTATACACACAAACGAAATTACGTTTTCACCCTTGTGTCTCGAATAAAACTCCTGAATTACGGGCAGTTCGCGTTGACAATCAGAACATGCAGTATGAAAAAACATGATGAATTGTCTGCGCCCAGCGTTTGCGTACGAGTCATAATCCACGACCTTGCCGTCTTCAAAACGCCAGTCCGAACTGTCAGGCACAGTCACACTTACATTGAAATGAGGAACTTTTTCGCCAATTTGTACTTTTACGAGATCCTGAGTATCCAATTTATCCATACATGCTGTGAGCATCAAAACTCCCAGCATCAACACAAACTCAAGATATTTCTTATAGTTATTACTGTTTGTTTTCATCTTTTGATTTTCCCGTGCAAACATGTTGTAGGTGTCTTTTTCATTTTGTTCTTAAACTCCACATTGTCTGCGCTATCTCAAAAAGACCAGGTGCAAAGTTAACGTTTTTTCACCAAACAACGATGCTTTTTCGTGAAAAATCATGTATTTATTGATAAAAGTTTATATAAATAGGTAAGTTTGAATAAAAATGCCCATTATTTCCGTTGTGTTTCAAATATTTACAAGACATGTATTGCTGCATAATAAACTGTCAGGTCCCCGACAGGTATCATATACACACCATAATGAAACAAACGCCGAAATTATTGGAAGATTTGCACATTTTTCAACTCCAAATCGACCATCAGCGTTATGCAGAGTATTCAAGACATCACAGGCAAGAGCAGTTATAAGTCAGTAACAGGTCAGTTATGAGTCTATTATGAGTCTATAACAGGTATGCTGTACCTCTGCTCTTCCTCCGCCGTAGGTCCGCTTTACCTACGCTGCAAACTCGAAGCAAATTCGAACCAAACTCGAACCAAAGTCGATAAAATAGCAGAGCCAGTTCGAATTTGCATCGAGTTTGGTTCGACTTTGGTGCAGAAGATGAGCAAAGGATCAGCGGAGGAAGAGCGGAGGTACTATAGACTTACTGCCATTTTCGGTCAAAACCCATTCTCTATCATGTTTAGGAAATTTCCTATGGAGGTTTAGGTGTTTGTACTTGCCAGTATGGGGTTTTATGTTTACCTTTGCAGCATCAAAAAACTAAAAAATGTCAAACCATTTAAAACAGATGCGATTATGAAGAGATTGTTTACACTTTTTGCCGTTGCGTTATCATTGGTAATGGTATCTTGTGACGAAGATGTAGAAGAGGCTATCAGACTGTCTGGTCAGTGGAAGGGCGACATGGGTATGTGCTATGAAGACCATGGTTGGATTTTTTATGCAGAATATACCGACATCGTGTTCTACCCAGATTACGAATATGCTACCCATGGTTATGGTAAGCAAGTGGATCACTATTACGACGGTCCTGTAAAGAAGACTTATCTTTACTTCGACTGGAACATCAAGGATGGCCGTATCTATATGAGATATTACGATGAACATCAGTTGAGCAACGTAATCTATGACTACCGCCTCGGATACGACAGTTTCATCGGTTACATGGGTAATACGAGGTTCCAACTCTACAAGATAGTGGACTATGACTGGGGTTACTACGATGACTACGGTTACTACAACGAGTGGTATTATGATGATTACTCTTACCCTTATGACTATCCTTACTATTACTACGGCAAGTCAACACGGTCCGGCAGCAACGAAGCAAAGGATGCTGAAATCAGCAAGGATGAGAAGCCAAGGATTCATATCATGAACCGCTTCATGGAGGGATTGGAGAAGAAGTAATAACACTCCAGAAACTAAAACCGTAACGCATAACTCAGAGTTACACATACATAAAGAGTGGAAGGTCGGATTGGACTTTCCACTCTTTTTTGTGTTTAGTATCCTTTTACCCAGTCAAGTGCTTCCTTGTATTTGCGGGAAACGGGAAGGGTGATTTCTCCTATGCTTACCGTAGAGTTATCAACGGAGGTCACGGAGTTGCGGTTTACTATATAACTGCGATGGATACGCACGAAGTCTTCGCCCAATATACCTTCCCAATGTGATATTGGTGTCTTGTTGCGATACTTTTCCCCATCTGCAGCATATACCCATGTTTCGGAATCGTTGGATTCCACGTATATGATATCTTTCAGATACAAGGTGACGGGGGTTCGGTTTGAATTGAAACGTATGGTTTCGTTGTCATTCTTCAGCCATCGTTTCAGTTTCTGCTCAAGGTAATAGTCACCAATGCAGAGAACGGTAATTATCAAGGCTATGAAGAACGGATTGATAGTGATGGCAGGCATTTGGTCTCCCAAATCAGATACAAAGTCAAAATAGTAACTGTTTTCTGCACTACGATACTTCAAGATATAGATATTGGCAAGGATGATGAGGAATGTCTCCAGAAGCAGTATGCCCAACGTCACGTAAGTAGCACTCAGGCATCCATTCTTTCTGTCATGGAACGAAACCTTGAACAGCATGAAACGCACGGCAAAAGCTCCGGGCAGAAACATTACAGCAACGAACAGAGCCTCGCTGAATGAGAAATTCAGGCTCACGAGGACTGATGCCACCAACAATATGGCAACTATCCAAAATCCGATTGTAATTGAGATTTTCCTAAGCATTAATGCAAAATCACGATTTCATCGATGGTTTCGAATGCAAATATACAAAATAAATCCCATCCACAAGCGCGCAAATCCCCACTAAGGGGTTTTGACGGATTAATAAGGGGATTTATAGAAGAAAAATTTTGATGAGTTCAGATTTTAATGCATATCTTTGCACAGGAAACAAAAAACGAAGAATCCACCACTCACTCCCCCCGAGGGGAAGGATTCTGTCCGGACAAGCAAGTTTTTCCACTTGAAGATTCAGAGGGGGCATATTTATTAACTTATCAATTTCAAGCATTATGATTACAACATTAAATGTATTGACCGAAACTACTCGGATAATGGTGGAGGGAGGTCTGCCTGGCATGTCTTTCATCACAATCATCTTCGTAGTTATGCTTTTTGCTGCATGGAAGGCACCGAATTGGGTAAAGGAACTGGGACTTGCAGCCCTTGTGGCAAGTATTTTCTGGTTATTATATGGATTATACATAGCATTCGATGATATCCATGCCGCAGGAGACATATCCCTGACCGTGACGTGCGGTGGTCTTAAAGTTTGTAGTATTGCCCCAATGTATGGTCTGATAGTTTATCTGGTATCACTCATTATCCGAATCATTCAGACTCCAAAGATTATTAAGTAAAGAACGCAAGTTCATTACAGACATTACTAATAAATTATTAATTTATTAATTGATTAATTCATAATCCTTATGATTACTACATTAAATATATTCATGGACATTTCTCAGGCATTCATCGAAGGAGGTCCGCTCGGTATGTCAATCCTCACCATCATATTATTAAGTATGCTCCTTGCTGCATGGAAAGCGCCGAATTGGGTCAAGAAACTGGGTATAGTAGCCCTTGTGATAGGTATTATCTGGACTATGCAGGAACTGCGCATGGTATTCGACGACGTTCTATATGAATACTGCGATAGTATATCTGTAAGAGGACTCATGTGCGGCGGATTCAAGTGCGCTATCATTCCCACTATGTACGGAATGATAATCTATTTCATTTCTCTCATCATCCGCATCATTCAGAAACCGCGAATTTAACTTTTACCTTTGCGTTTTTAACGTCAAAAGTCGAAGGTCTAACGTAGCAAAGCATTTTAGTATATGCTAAGTATCGTTTACGTTAGGGTTTGCGTCATTACTCCCTTAGGTAGGGTGTCAGGGGGCTTTCTCGTTGACTTGTTGACTCGTTGACCCACAAAAAAAGACACAGCCGAAATACATGGCTGTGTCTTTTTTATTATGACAACATCTGTCTTATTCTTCACTCAGGTCAATGGCGAAGGTACCAGTCTTGCCTGATGGATATTTTCCCCAGATGAAGAGTGAGTTCATCTCTGACTGAGATGCAGCCTTGAGTGCTGACTCTACGTCTTCGCTGGTCTTGATATCCTGATTGTTTATCTTGAGTATGATGAAGTCTTTCTGCACTCCTGCCTTCTGGAGCAGACCATCCTTGAGACTTACCACCTGTACTCCCTTGGAGAGGTTGAGAGTCTTCTTCTGATCGTCGGTCAATGGCTTGAATTCTGCACCTAGAATATCGAGTTTGGCTGCTTTCTGTACGGCTGTGTTGCCCTTACCGTTGCGGAGGGTTACTCCGAAGGACTTTTCCTTCTTTTCGCGGATCACGCCTACCACTACCTTTTCGCCTGGACGGTACTGGGTGAGGGCTTCCTGGAGTTCGGACATCTTGGTCACTTTTCTGCCGTCAACTGACACAATCACGTCGCCTTCCTTGATACCTGCTTCCTTGGCTGCACCTTCGTCGGATACTTCTGCAACATAGACTCCGTCATTGGTTCCGAAGTCGGCATTGAACTTATCGTTCTTCTGCTTCTCAGACTCTATGTAGTTGTGGAGGTCGAGTCCGCTGATACCGATGAGTGCGCGCTGTACGGTTCCGTATTCCTTGAGGTCGGTGACCACTTTCTTCATGATGGTTGTAGGAATGGCAAATCCATAGCCTGTGAAGTTGCCTGTCTGCGAATAGAGCATGGCATTGATGCCCACCAGTTCACCACGTGCATTCACGAGAGCGCCTCCTGAATTTCCGGCATTGATGGCGGCATCTGTCTGGATGAATGACTCGATTCCGTTCTGTGATGCTCCGAGTTGACGAGCCTTGGCACTTACGATACCTGCAGTCACGGTAGAGGTGAGGTTGAACGGATTGCCTACGGCGAGTACCCATTCTCCGACTTTCAGGGCTTCGCTATCTCCGATGACGAGTGTAGGAAGATCTTCGGCATCTATCTTGAGGAGAGCGAGGTCGGTAGTGGCATCAAGTCCGATGACACGTGCCGTGAACTCGCGGTTGTCGTTGAGAGTGATGGTAATCTCGTTGGCCTTCTCCACTACATGGTTGTTGGTCACGATGTAACCGTCGGAGGATATGATTACTCCACTTCCGCTTGCCTGACGCTTCGGAGTCTGTACCTGCTGACGCTGACGGCCGCCGTTGCCTCTGCCACCGAAGATGTCACCGAAGAATTCTTCAAATGGGTCAAAGAATTCGCGTGTCTCGATTTCGCCTCCCATAGTTACCTTTATATATACTACGGCATTGCATGCCTTCTCGGCTGCGGGAGTGAGGTCTATGCGTCCCCCTTCATCATAGGCAGCCTGTACGGGCTGGGCAGATGACGTGGCAAGCCATGAGGTTTCTTCGTCGGCAGTCGTGTCACTTGTACTGCTTCGCTGGATACGGTTTACGAGTGATAGTGCAAATGCGCCTGTCAGTCCTGAAACGACGGCTATGACTGCCAGCGTTCCATAGAATCTCTTAGTTGTCTGTCTCATAGTTTCTGAATTGTTTATGCATTAATTTTTATCGCGATTTATTTTCTTCTCTTCAAAATCGATGCCAAATGTACTACTTAGTTTAATTACGACAAAGCATTTCACACTTTTTTATCTAATTTTTCGCAATGTTTAACGCATCTGCAACATTCGTTAACAGTTGAGGGCTTCTTTCATTCCGCCACTATCTGACAGATGTTCACTATGGTCTGCATGGCTTTCTCCATTGACTGTACGGGACAGAACTCAAACGGGCCGTGGAAATTGATGCCGCCGGCGAAGATGTTAGGGCAAGGGAGTCCCCTGAACGAGAGTTGTGCTCCGTCGGTACCGCCTCGGATTGCCTTTACTGCGGGAGTTATGCCTGCCATCTCCATTGCTTTCTGGGCTGTGGTGATTATGTGCATCATAGGTTCCACCTTCTCTCTCATGTTGTAGTACTGGTCAGCGAGAGTGAGTTCAACTGTTCCGTCACCGTAACTGCGGTTCATGTCTGCCACTATATCGGTCATGAGTTGCTTTCTTGCCTCAAACTTCTGACGGTCATGGTCGCGTATGATAATTGACAATGTGGCACTTTCACAACTGCCCTGGATTCCAGTCAGGTGGAAGAATCCCTCATACCCTTCGGTATGTTCAGGAGTCTCTTCCTGCGGAAGTTTCTGAATCAATTCGGTGGCTACACGTCCGGCATTTATCATCTTGTCCTTGGCATATCCAGGATGGACGGAACAGCCGTTTATCTTAATCTTGGCACTTGCTGCGTTGAAGTTCTCGAATTCCAGTTCTCCAACTTCGCCTCCGTCCATGGTGTATGCCCAGTCACAACCGAACCGTGCCACGTCGAAGAGGTGGGCTCCCATACCGATTTCCTCGTCGGGATTGAAGGCTATGCGTATCTTGCCATGATGCACTTCGGGATGTTCCCTCAGATAGACCATGGCCTGTACTATCTCGGCAATTCCTGCCTTGTCGTCGGCTCCGAGCAATGTGTGGCCGTCAGTCACTATGATGTCTTCACCAATGTGGCTGAGGAGTTCGGGAAACTTCTGAGGAGAACTGACTATGCCTTCGCTGAGAATGATGTCACCTCCGTCATAATTGCTTACGATACGCGGACGGACATCACAGCCGGAGCAGTCGGGACTGGTGTCCATGTGGGAAATAAAACCAATCACGGGACGGTCGCCGAAACCTTCAGAAGCCGGAAGAGTGGCATAGAGATAGCCGTGGACATCGAGATACACGTCTTCAAGTCCTTCACTTATCAGTTCGTCGCGCAGGTATTCTGCAAACACCATTTGCTTGGCTGTACTTGGACAGTCGGTAAAATCTTCACTTGATTGGGTGTCGAACGACACATATTTGAGGAAACGCTCAATAATACTTTTTGCCATAATTATTCAGATATTTAAGTAAAAATAATGACAAAGATACGTCTTTTTCATAAAAATCAGTAATAAAAAGAAAAAAAAGTCGATTTTGAATTGCCGATTATCAAAAATTTCTTACCTTTGCACTCGCTTTTGGAAAACGAAAGCAATATGGTGGATGTAGTTCAGTTGGTTAGAGCGTCAGATTGTGGTTCTGAATGTCGTGGGTTCGAGTCCCACCCTCCACCCCAGAAAGTTCCTTGCAAGTCAATCACTTGCAAGGACTTTTTCGTTTATACCAGAACTGGATTTTTACTCAGGAATGGAAAAAAGGGTGTTTATTTTCCAGTACGTTCCAATCGCAGCCTTTAAGGATTTCTGTCGTGAGGTCACGAATGAACTAAGAATACGCTTGCCTCGTAGATAGAAGTAATAAGTAATCAATCTTGGCTGAGTGTTACGTTAAAGTTGTTACAGTTATTATTCTGTTGTTAATACCATCCCATATATAATATATAACTAATTAATATATAAATAGTTATATAAAGAACGTAAGAAATATCAACTTTCAAAAAAGAAACTGTAACAATAAAAACGTAACGCTTGGACATTGTTCATTCCATCTAAAAGGCTATATTTCAACGGCTTACAATACTTCAATGCCGATTTGTCTAAGATAACCAACCATGAAAAAGCTACAGAATTCATCAAATCCATGCTCTTTTTGGTATCAAAATCATACATGAACCACTCTTTTCGGCACTTTTCCTTGTCCTTAGCGCACATGACCCATGTACAGAAATTCAGCATCAAAGCAATGGTTGAATGGTATTGTGATGAATAACGACCTATCAGATTGCGGATTCTGGCTGCAACAAGGGTCAATTGAAAGGTTTTGTGGAAGCGATTTGTCGTGATACAGCAATTGTTTCGTCACGACGTTGCAAAAAATCATCCCGCAATCCAGGGAAAAACGGAAGCGGAACGTTACTGACTCACAACTGACTCATAACTGACCTATTACTGACTCCCTTTAAGAAGAAATTATAAATACAGGTTGTGTCTTGCCTGAACATGAACTAAATTCCCCCCTGACAGAAAAAGTTTCTTCTCGGTTTGCCCGAAAAAAAATTCAATTTATTCCGTACCTTTGCAGCAGAAATTTAGGGAGGGCCCTAAATTAAGTCAACAAGTCAACGAGCAAGCCGTTCGGGTGGTATTCGATAACCGATAACCGTTCATTAGACTTTTTGCGTTTGCGTAGGCCGTAGGGCATTGTGTTTTCTTTTCCCTTGCGTTATCGTATATCCTTACTCCTGTTTCCCGACAATATGGCAGATATTCCAGGCATGAACCGATTAAGCAGATAGTAAGTCAGCATGCACACACCTGCGGTTAATGCAGGAGTCAGGAAATTCGCGATACTCAGCTGCAGGTATGAATCCATTCCAATGACCGAATACAGAAAGTCCCTACAGATCTGAACGATTAATCCAACTCCCAATATATTTATCATCTGCATGCCAAAAATAAAGAATGTACACCTAGTAAGGAATCGGTTTGGCTTTAATCCATATTTCTCAATAAGGAATGATGCAATGGCGAATGCCAGGAAACTGCAGGAAATAGTATATAGGTAAGTATAGAACAATCCATACGTTTCCTTAATGCCGCCATAATACACGCCCAAGCCACAGAATACAAGTGTAGCGGGCAACAGCCAACCGACATGTCTGCGTGAAAATTCACAGAAGTTTCTGCCAGACAGCACAAAATAACCTCCTACAGAAAAGAAGAGTAAGCCATTGAAACTTAACCCATGAACCGGAATCGTAATATTGACGACATACCCCACGGCAAATAGTACAATTAACCACACCTTTGTTTTTTTGATTAAATAATATATGACGGGTGAAATGATACTCAGCACAATCAAGTCCTGCATAAACCACAATGTACCATTCAGCGGACCGGTCAGGTAACATCCGTTCCACCCCAAGATATTGGTAGGCCAGGGCAATCTTACATTTTCAACGAATATGCTCCATAACGACACCCCCCTGATATAGTCAATGACACCATCCGCAGAGTGATTTCTGACTGCCAACACCGAATACCTGAATAGGTTGACGATTACAGGAATGATGTTCCACAGAATATATGGAACAAGTAAGGTCCAGAACCGTTTTCTGATTTTTTCCCTATAAATCTGCCACGACCATAAATTGAAATTCCTGAAGAAAAGATACCCCGACATCATAAAGAACACAGGAACCGTCATGTGCGGAATTACATACGTGAACATAACGCTCAGCGCATTATATACTCCCTGTCCCGACAGTAAGGGAAAATCAGCCTTCTCAACACTAACCGTAGTCAAGAGGGTATGGCCGAACACCACTATTACCATTAACGGAAAACGCAACAGGTCAATAGCCTGCGATTGATTTCTGTTCCAGTCAAGTCTTGATTTCATATTAATATCAGGGTTTAAAAGTATAAAGGCTTAGGGCTACGCCGGTTCAATTAAGGCTTACGCCTTGGTTCAAAGTTCAACAAGGGCATATCAACTATTTTTCGCAAATATAAGGCAAAGAAATGAAACAGACAAATTAATTGGGTAAAAGTTTAATTCAGGAAAGTGTAAACATTCTCAGTACGATGTCAAATAATTCAGTATAAACCAGAGCAAAAACTGTAAACTAATTTCAGGAAAAGACATTTGCGTTTATCACTTGTTAACTCGTAGACTAGCAGTCATGTTTTCTCATCGATTTGCATTTTTACCTGCGACCTACACCCAATATGGTTTAAACGCCCTATCCATCGACGTTACGATAAGGTGTTGATAAATTTATTCCTGCGAATTCAAATGATGCAATAATATTCAGCAATGTCAAGATAATTCAGTACACAAAAGGTGCACCTTACTTTTCCACTTCCTCGAAAGCGATTGTCTGCGGAATAATTATCATATCGTCAGGCAAAGGTGTGTTTGTGGTCTCGAAGTTTAACTTGCTCGTTCCTATTTCCTTCTGGTTCGCATCGAATATCATTGCCTTGACGGTGTACTTGTTCCCGGGAGAGAGATTCAGGATTTTCAGGTATCGTGACTTTGAATATTTCTCGCTGACGATGTTTCCGATCTGCAATTGATACTCTACCGACTTATCTGAATGGTATGAACATTCAATGGTAGCAGAATTGTTTGTCACTATGAAGGCCTTTAACACGACCTCATTCTGTTCTGGGATATTCTCCTGATCATCATCGCTGCACGCTGCAAACATTACTGCACCCATAAAAAATGCAAGTGAAATCTTGAACAAATTTTTCATATACATTTGGTTTTAATTTATGATCGGAATCTGATATTTCTTTCCGCTCTCATCTCCCGTCACCCTCATTTCTCCACTCACCACCCTACTATCTACGGTTGGCGTGTCGGGCAACCTGATGAGGTATTCCGTCTGCAAATATAAGAACAATAACTGAATCGACAAAATTAATGAGGGAAAAGTGGTGATTGGCTCATAAATAATCATTACCTTTGCAGAAACAAATCCAATTCATTCAAATGAACACAATCACACCTGCCGAATATAACTTTTTCACTACCTATGCCATGTCGATAGGTATTCCTATCACGAAATGGTGGCAGGATCAATGGGTTCAGGCGTATTCGCTGATGTATGGTGTTTCATGTGAGAAAGCAAGGAGGGAGATTGAGGAAAGGAATAAGATAAAGAGGTGTTGCTGTTGTTGTGGTGGAACTGCATTTTGAGACGGGAACTGATGGATAATACTCAGAATGGGCATGAAAAAGATATTATTTCTACATGGATTCTTTGCAAGCGGCAGTTGTGTGCCTGCTCTTGCGCTGAAGCAGTACTTTGACGGCAGGGCTACGGTACTTACTCCCGACCTGCCTTTGCATCCAGACGAGGCTATCATGGATATCCGTGCTGTCATTGACAGGGAAAGGCCTGCACTTCTTGTGGGAAACAGTTGTGGTTCCTTCTATGCGCAGATGCTCTCCTCCATTGTAGGTGTACCTACCTTGCTCGGCAATCCTCATTTCGAGATGTCGAAGTTTCTGAAGGAACGTATCGGAAGACATGAATACAAGTCAGCAAGGGCAGACGGCAGACAGGATTTTGTCATAGATGACAGGCTGGTGGCTGAGTTTGAGACTCTTGAAAGGGAACAGTTCAAATATTGCAATCCCTACTACAGGGACAGGGTTTGGGGCATGTTCGGTGAAAACGATACTCTTGCCCATTACGAGAACACGTTTCTTGAACACTACAATGAGTCGTTCCATTTCCCGGGAGGACATACGCCTACGGAGCAGGAGGCCGTAACATGGTATGTACCTATCATCGAAAGGTTGATGATGACTTACCAACCGTCAGAGAATGGGATTCGTTTATTCCAGCATTTCAAGGGAGGGAAGTATCGCTATATCCGTACTGCTTTTGACAGCGAAACTCAGGAACGCATGGTAGTATATCAAGCCTTGTATGGTGAACGGGCGTATTGGGTAAGACCTGAAAAGATGTTCTTTGAGAATATCGAGCGTAACGGTCGGACTTTTGCGCGGTTTGCGGAAATTGATAATGAACAAGAAACAAAAGACGAAGACTTCAATATATGATTAGACAAACTACTTTTGCACTCGAAGGCAAACACCGTGGATTTCATCTTGTAACAGGTGAAATACTGCGCAACGTCAGGCCACTTCCAAAAACTGGATTGCTGAACCTGTTTGTCCAGCATACCAGTTGTGCCTTATGCATCAATGAAAATGCCGACCCTGATGTAAGATATGACATGGAGAAGATATACAACCGCCTGATAAAGGAAGGCGAGCCATACTACGACCATGTACTTGAAGGGCTTGATGACATGCCGGCACATGCGAAGTGCATCCTTACCGGGGTGAGTATTAATATCCCCATTACTGACGGGGAACTGAATTTGGGCACATGGCAAGGTATCTATCTGTGCGAGTTTCGTGACTATGGCGGACCTAGACAGATTGTTGCAACGATAATAGGCGAATAGCAAAAGACGGACTTTTGGATGACAAAAGAAAACTACATAGAGATCGATTTAAGATAAACCTATAACTTCCGAATAATAACATGACATTCAAGGAACTAACAGAACAACGCTGTTCTGTCCGCAGTTATACGGACGAACCAGTAAGCGAAGAACAACTGTCATATATTTTGGAATGTGCCCGTCTTGCACCTTCCGCCGTTAATTACCAGCCATGGCACTTCTATGTCGTAGTGAAGGAAGAAGACAGGAAGAAACTGCAGATGTGCTATGACCGTGAATGGTTCAGGACTGCACCGATGTATATAATATGCTGCATCCGTCACGATGAAGAATGGGTACGCAAGTACGACGGCAAACCTCATGGAAACATCGATATTGCCATAGCCACGGAACATATCTGTCTGGCTGCTGCTGAACTGGGACTTGGCACATGCTGGGTATGTAATTTCAACTCTTCGCTATGCCGACAGGCATTCAGCATACCAGAGAATGAAAGTCCTGCTGTCCTTATCCCTCTTGGTCATCCTTTGCAAGATGCAGAACGTAAGGCAAAGAACAGAAAGTCAACAGACGAAATAATCACAATCCTGTAACCCCCTACCACTATGCCAGATACGCAGATAAAAGGGCGAAATAACATACTTAAGGTTTTGGCAATAGAAATCATGATGGTTCAGTCAATGACTGCCAACTAGAAGACAGGTCTGTTCGGATTTGTTCCTGCAAAATACATCAATAACAGCATGAATCCTATAAGTATCCGTCTATTAAACCAACAGTTGATTGCTCCGCAATTCTCTAAGCCCGAGGAAGTAGTGGCTCACTTCGGTGCTATGCAAGCGCAGGAGTACCGCATGATGCGTTGGGCTGTGGGGATGCGTACAAAACGCCCTTCTGAAAGGGCTTTTACGAAAGCATTCAATGAAGGGAAAATCGTACGTCTGCACTTGTTCCGAGGTACATGGCAACTGGTTAACGCCGATGATTTTTGGTGGATGTTTGACCTTTACGCCTCAAAGGCAAGGCAGATAGTAAACGGATGGATGAGCAGCAATAGAATATCTATTCCGGACGAAGAACTGTACCTGATTCGTAATCTGATAGTCGAAACGGCTGATCGGAAAGGCAGCGTCACTAACGAGGACTTCAAGGATGCACTTGCTGCAAAGGGTATAACGATGGACGATCATCGGCTTTCATACCACATCCGCTATGCCGAACTTGACGGAATGATTTGCAGCGGTGACCTTCTTCCCATGAAGGCAACATACGCACTTGCTGAGAAGAAAATCAAAAGGACGGCTCCCATAGAAAGGGACTGGGCATTGGCAAGACTTGCCACAAAGTATTTCCAGAGCCATTCTCCAGCCACATTGGAAGATTTCGTCTGGTGGACAGGGCTGAATGTCGGTGACTGCAAGCGTGGCATTGAATCAATTGGTAATCATCTCTACTGCGACTCATACAAAGGAAGGACATTCCACCTTCATGAGAATAGCAGAACAAGAGGTTTCCGCAAAGGTGAATACCTTCTGATTCCTCCATACGATGAATACCTTATTGGCTACAAGAGCCGTGACATAGTTCTAGATCCTGACTTCAAGCACTTCGCTCATAATAACTCCGGCATCTTTCAACCAGTCATCGCCTACGATGGTCGCATCTGTGGAAACTGGAGTCCTTTCAGAGAGGGACTGAATATCAGTTTCTTTACAAAGGAACATGGTAACGAGGGACTTGATGTAGCTATAAACAAATACCGAATGTTCAAAAGCAAATAATTAGAAATACATATGACAGGAAATACTCATCCTATACTTCGGATATCATTTGGACTGTCAGGGACGGAAAGGTATATAAAGGCACATCTACATATACATCTGATATTATCTTTACTATCCGTAACGGAAAAATCTACAAGGGTACATCTACCTACAATAGAGACATCATCGCTAACGTTAAGGATGGTAAGGTCCGGACTGGAACTTCATCATACAATTCGGACATCCTGTTCCATTATGACGGCAACTTGACGCTTGTTGAGTTTCTGGCTGTATATTATACGGTCATGTATGTTTGGTAAATGAAAATTTTCAAATTCAAAATAAATCATGATTTCCATGTTAATTATTATCAAATAATATATAAATTTTACAGAAAAGATTGGTTTTTCGTTTTTATTTTGTAATTTTGCTTAATAAATATCATTTGTATTTTTATTTTCATATAATATCATTGATAATGAATCTTTTAAAAAAGTGCCTGCTTATAGCAGCCGTATCACTTGTATTTTTTGCTGGTTATAGCCAAAATCATTCTATTTGGCAAGTTTCTGATATCCACGTAATGGGTCCTGATGTCTGCAAGAGTCCAGGGAAAGCCTGGGATTTATATAATTTTCAAGAGCCACAGCTTGATTTGGAAAGTAGGTCGCTTTTTCAAGCCGTTATAGACTCTGCACTATTATATAAACCTGAGATTTTCATTATCAGCGGTGACTTGACAAAAAATGGAGAAAAAGACAGTCATGAATTTGTAGCGAAAGTGTTGAAACAATTAAAAGATCAAGGAATAAAGGTATATGTAATACCTGGAAATCATGACTTGCATAATCCAACTGGATACATTTTCGATGGTGACGAAGTTACACGCGCACAAGGACTGACTGAACAGGAATTCGTAAATCTATATAACGATTTTGGATATAAGAATGCCATAAGCCGAGACAAGAACACGTTATCATATGTTGCCTACCCGACAGAAGACCTTGCACTTTTATGTATGGATACGAACGATTGGTCTACCGCTGTCTCAAATGAGCCGAACAATCCTGACACTACTGAACGAGTTTCGTGTGCAGGTAAGTATTCAGAAGAGACTTTACGTTGGATGGAAGAACAGGCTGAGAAGGCGCAAAAGTCCAATCGACGCGTATTTGTTGTCCAGCATCAAGCTCTTTTCCAACACTTTGACTATGAGGCTACTATTCTTGGTACTGATTTAGTTAATTCAACTGACAAGACCAATAATGAATCCACATTAGTACAACGGATGGCTAACATGGGAGTAAAGATTGTATTCTCCGGCCATAGACATTTCCATGACATCAATTATTTAAAGACAACTCAAGGGGATAAAGTCTGGGAAATAAACACCGGTTCCTTAGTCGAGCAGCAACCTGCCTATAGAGTCTGCGAACTTAGAAATGATACCTTAGACATTAATACTGTTGTATTACGCAACATTAACCTAAATAACAGTGGTTTACCTACCGACAAATATGCTTACAATTGGTATTATGAGAGTAGTTCACAATATCTCCGTGCTTTATGCCTTGCCATTTGGCCAATGCTACAAGAGTATACAAAGGAACTACCTTCTGCTATTGGAACTCTAAATCTAAAAATACCTACAACTTATTCAGAATTATACGACATGGTCAGAAATCACTTTCTCAACGACAACACCATGACGATATATTATTTAATGGCTGTTGGTAATGAAAACAATACAGATTCTTTTAATCTCATAAAAAATTTTCTTAGCGACATAGATGCCATGATGCTTGAAATATGCAACAATGACAAACAAACACAATCGACAATAATGACTTTGATATCATTATTATACCCAGAGTTGGACATCAAAGCAACTGCTAAAAAATGTCTGACAAGTGCACTTGGCAATTATATTTCAGCCAATGGCAACGAAATTATTGATGATGCAAAATATGCGATTGCATTATTGCCTGACAAAGCGGAATTTGAGGATTACAAGATATCTATTATTACAAGTATTGATGCATTGTCTATTGATGATGACTCACAGGATGTACTTGACTTGATTTCAAAAGCCAAGGATGAGATTAATTCTCTGCAATACGATAAAAATAAATCGTTGGAAAAGAATAAAATCAGCATCGACACAATTTTCACCAAACTCAAATCCGATATAGAATCACAACGTATTGCAGACAAGCTTAAAGCTGACAAAGCTGAATTTGAAATTTACAAGAGCTCTATTATTACAGATATTGATACACTTTCTATTGAGGGGGATTCACAGGATGTTCTTGACTTGATTTCAAATGCCAAGGATGAAATCAATTCTCTGCAATACGATGAAAATATTACGTTGGAAGAGAACGAAATCGTCGTCGACTCTATTTTCACCGAACTCATATCTGATGTAGAATCACAACGTATTGCAGACAAGCTTAAAGCTGACAAAGCTGAATTTGAAAT
>JAKSJB010000020.1 GCA_024398475.1 Bacteroidaceae bacterium
CGGAGCAATGACAGAATTACGACTTGCTGATATTATGATTAGCCATTGAGGGAAATAGCATCGCACACTTCCTTATGTACAATTTTGCTTCCTGTGAAATCTGCCTTTCGTTACTGACTCGTTACTGACTCATAACTGACCTGTTACTGACTTATAAGGGTAGTATAGCAGAAATACTGGTGTTTTTCATCCAAAATGCTGTATATCAATTACATATCACGAAGATATTACTGAAATATCCTAGGGATAAAATGGACACTTTCACAACGGATGATAAAGCAGACGCTAACGGGTAAAGTCAAACTACTCAACTCTTTTTTACTCCCAATCTACTGACTGCTATACACTGGGCAAGTCAGAAACTTGCGGAAATAAGTTGGATGTTTAATGTTTTTGTTGTATCTTTGCAGTAGGAATGAATATGAATAATGCTGGTTTGGGATAATCATACTATGTGACATGGCAATGAAAACTAATATTTCTTTTATATACATATTGATGTTGCTGATGCTGATAGGGGGTGGGGTGTGCCATGCTCAGGAGGACAGTACTAATCGCTTGAGGGTGATTGAGCAGGATGTGGTTAGGGTTAAGGATATCCTGAATACTCCAAAATCGGAAATGTCGGTATGGGATAAGTTGAGAAATCTGTGGGGAATGGTGGATACCTTGCTGCAGGAGCGAAGGATTGCTACTGATACAGCCTATGTGTCGCGTCCGGAACAGCCATGGACAGTCAAGTTCCGTTACGACAATAAATCCACGTTCTACATGGATGAGGAATTGGTGGAAGGCAGTAGGTTCAAGTATTATTTTGAGAATGAAGTCAATTCGTCGGTTGCTGCAAGCGTGAACTATCGCGGACTTTCGCTTTCCCTTTCTCTGAATCCTAAGAAACTGTTCGGGAAAAGTACTGATACGGAGTTCAACTTCAACTATTACAACAACAAGTTTGGCTTTGACATTACCTACTCTGACGTGAAGCGATTTCATGGTTCCACCCGCTATTCTGACCTTTGGTTCACGAGTATGCGGAAACGTACCTATGAATATGACGGCGGTCTTGATTATTGGGGCGATACCCGACTGAACAGTTTTTCCGCCAACGTTTACTATGTGTTCAACAACCGACGGTTTTCTTATCCGGCTGCCTTTTCGCATTCCTGGATTCAGAAACGTAGTTCGGGCAGTTTGATTGCCGGTGCGTCATTCTATACTGGAAAGATTGACTTTGACCTGGCTTCCATCGGTGCGGATCAGGCTGAATACCTGAAATTCATGTCTGAGCAGACGAGAATGAAGTATGTGTCGCTCAATCTTGGGTATGCCTTCAATTATGTTCCTTCACGTCATTGGCTTCTTCATGTATCGGTTACTCCCGGACTCATGTTGTGGAAGGAATACGACATGGATTTGGTGGATTTCATAGTTGATGACAATACCCGTGAAGTGGATTATGTGAGAAGTGGTACTACTGCCATTCCTAAACGTTTGCTTGATTGGACGGGTGTGGCTCGATTGGGGGCTACCTATTCATGGAAAAAGTATTTTGCAGGTGTTACCTTCGTTTCTCAGTTAGATAATGTGGGCGACCGCGATATTGTATCGGTCTTTGGTTGCCGTTGGAAACTTAGGTCGTATTTCGGTTTCAGAATGTAAGTCGGTACTGCTGTTTAAATGCATATTTTTATACATAGGTATTTGTATAGTAGTTAAAATGTATTAAAAATTTTTGTATTGTTTTAAAAGAATATAAAGAATTCTGTTTTTGTTGGCTTTTTATAGTATTTTTGCATGTTCTGTGGGGATGAGACGTAGCCCCTGGCGGGTTGTCAACAAGTCAACGAGTCAACAAGTCAACGAGACAACAAGTCAACGAGTAGCCGTCCGGATGGTATTCGATAACCGATAACCTATAACCGATAACCGTTCCTCAGACTTTCGACTTCCCACTCTTAAATATGGCATCAAATTAATAATTATATTGAATATGGAAATTGATATTCGTGAATTAAATGAAAGAATTGAGCGTCAGAGCTCATTCGTTACCAACCTCATGACGGGGATGGATCAGGTGATTGTAGGACAGAAGCATCTTGTGGAGTCGCTTCTTATTGGTTTGCTTAGTGACGGACACGTACTGCTTGAAGGTGTGCCTGGTTTGGCCAAGACCAAGGCCATTCGCACATTGGCATCATTGATTGATGCTCAGTTCTCCCGTATCCAGTTTACTCCGGACCTTCTTCCTGCCGATGTAATCGGTACTATGATTTACAGTCAGAAGGATGGTGCATTTCAGGTCAAGAAAGGACCTGTGTTTGCCAATTTCGTGCTTGCTGATGAAATCAACCGTGCTCCGGCTAAGGTACAGAGTGCTTTGCTTGAAGCCATGCAGGAACGTCAGGTGACTATCAGTACGAATACATACGAACTGCCTAAGCCATTCCTGGTACTTGCTACCCAAAACCCAATTGAGCAGGAAGGTACTTATCCGTTGCCTGAGGCTCAGGTCGACCGTTTTATGCTGAAGGTGGTTATTGATTATCCTAAGATTGAAGAGGAAAAGCGTATCATCCGCCAGAACATAGGTGGTGACAGCCAGACAGTACGTCCGATAATGGGTACAAAGGAGATTGAAGAGGCCCGTAAGGTGGTACGTGACGTATATCTCGACGAAAAGATTGAACAGTATATTGCTGACATTGTATTTGCTACACGCTATCCTGACAAGTACGGACTTAAGGACCTGAAGGGCTTGATTGCTTTTGGTGGTTCACCACGTGCCAGCATCAACCTTGCTCTTGCAAGTCGTGCGTATGCGTTTATCAAGCATCGCGGATATGTTATTCCTGAGGATGTCCGTGCTGTGGCTCATGATGTTCTCCGCCATCGTATCGGTCTTACCTATGAGGCTGAAGCAAGCAACGTGACCAGCGAGGAAATCGTAAGCAAGATATTAAATAAAGTAGAGGTTCCATAACCGATGCCGTAAGCCATCAGACTTTGGCTGATGATGAGGAAAAATATTTTGCGAAACGTGAATTTGATAAAGGATGGAAACGGAAGAATTATTACAACGCGTCAGAAAGATAGAAATTAAGACACGCGGACTGTCGAACAATATCTTTGCAGGTGAATATCATTCAGCCTTCAAGGGTAGGGGTATGGCTTTCAGCGAGGTCAGGGAATATCAGTATGGCGATGATGTGCGTGATATTGACTGGAACGTGACTGCACGTTTCGGCCGTCCTTTCGTAAAGGTGTTTGAAGAAGAACGTGAACTGACCGTCATATTGATGGTGGACGTGTCGGGTAGTCTGGATTTTGGTACTGTGAACCAGACGAAGCGCCAGATGGTGACAGAGATTGCTGCTACGCTTGCATTTTCCGCCATACAGAACAACGACAAGATTGGTGTCATCTTCTTTAGTGACCATGTGGAGAAATTTATTCCCCCAAAGAAAGGCCGGAAACATATTCTGCTCATCATTCGTGAACTTCTGTCTTTTGAACCAAAGAGTCACAAGACGGATATTGCCGATGCTGTGGAATTTATGACCAATGCCATAAAGAAACGCTGTACGGTATTCCTGCTCAGCGACTTCTATAATACCGGGGATTTCCAGCAGCAACTGACCATTGCGAACCGACGTCATGACGTAGTTGCCTTGCAGGTGTATGACCAGCGTATGACGGAGTTGCCGAATATCGGACTTCTCAGATTGCGTGATGCCGAAAGTGGTGAGGATATCTTTGTCGATACATCATCGGCATCGGTAAGAAGGGCTCATCATGAATGGTGGATAAATCATCAGAACAAGGTGCGTCATTCGCTGACATACTCAAACGTGGACAGCGTATCGGTGAGAACGGATGAGGATTACGTGAAGGCGTTGATGAACCTTTTCAAAAGGAGAAACTAAAGATTGAAATGAGAAAGATTATTCTGACATATTTATTGCTGCAATCGTGCGTACTTACAATATTGGCTCAGGTCACGGTGGATGCAACGATTGATTCTACGCAGATATTTATCGGTCAACAGACTGCAATCACTCTTCAGGTTAGTGCAGATGCCGGAAAAAACGTGGTGATGCCACAGTATGATTCGCTTGCACAGATTGTTCCTGGTATTGAGGTGGTCAGTACCAAGGATTCTGAACCGGAACTGGTAAACGACGGAAAACGCCAGGTATTGACTCGAAGGTATGTAATCACTTCGTTTGATTCTGCCTTGTATTACATTCCGCCAATGAAGGTGAAGGTTGACGGTAAGGATTATGAATCGAAAAATCTTGCGCTTAAGGTTTATACAATGGATATTGACACGTTGCATACTGACAGTATCTGTGCCATGAAACCAGAAATGGCTCCTCCTTTCACCTGGGAGGATTGGAAACCTGTGCTATGGTCCTGCGTGCTGCTCCTTGTTCTTGTTGCTGCGTTCATTTATATGATTGTAAGATTGGTGAAGAACAAGCCTATTCTGCGTCGCATCAACCTACGTCAGCATTTGGCTCCTCATAAGGTTGCCATGCAGAAAATTGAACAGATACGCGAAGACAGACTTGTGCAAAGCGAAAATTCCAAGGAGTACTATACTCAACTTACGGATGCTCTCCGTCAGTATATAAGTGAACGTTTCGGATTCAATGCCATGGAGATGACTTCGGGCGAAATCATTGAACATCTTGAGAAGGATAATGATGTGGAGGCCCTGAATGAACTGAGATCATTGTTCCAGACTGCCGACCTTGTGAAGTTTGCAAAATATACAACGCTGATAAATGAAAACGACCGTAACCTTCTTACTGCCGTTGAATATATTGACAAGACTAAGATTGAAGAGGAAGTAAAACCTCAGCCAAAGGAAATGGTTGTAGAGGAAAAGCGCTCGAAGACTGCAAGAATCGTCATTCTCTGCATTATCGGAGTTCTCGTTGCATGTGCTCTGGCTGTATTGATTTTCTTAATCTACAAATTGTATTTCCTCTGTATATAAATATTGTATATCATGACATTTAAGAATCCATATTTTTTCCTTCTTCTGCTTGTCCTCATACCTTACATTGTGTGGTATGTGATGCGTTACAAGAAGAGTCTGCCAACGATAAAAATGCCTGAAACTGCCAAGTTCAAGGCAGTTCCCAAGTCGTTCAGACAATATCTGTTGCATATTCCTTTTCTTCTGAGATGCATCCTCATTGCACTTGTCGTGTGTATATTGGCTCGGCCACAGAGCAAGCATTCGTGGAGTGATACTGATGTGGAAGGTATCGACATAATGCTTTCCGTGGATGTTTCTACCAGTATGCTCGCTCAGGACTTCCGACCAAACCGTGTGGAGGCTTTGAGGGAGATTGCGCAGAAGTTTGTTGAAAAACGTGTAAACGATAATATCGGTCTTACTTTCTTTGCCGGTGAGGCATATACTCAATGTCCTCTGACTACTGACCATGCAGCCTTGATGAATCTGTACAATAGTGCGGATACTCACATGGCTGAAAATGGAATGCTGGAAGATGGTACGGCAATAGGTGACGGTATCATGAATGCCTTGCTGCGTCTGCGTGAAAGTGAAGCCAAGTCGAAGGTCATCATTCTGCTTACTGACGGTGTGAACAATTCTGGAAATATTTCCCCTGTTACTGCTGCCGAGATTGCCAAGAAGCAGGGTGTACGTATTTATACAATCGGAATCGGTACTACAGGAATGGCTCCGTATCCTCTGCCTACAGGGGGGACAATACAGTTGCCGGTTGAAATTGACGAGGCAACGATGACTAAAATCTCGAAGGAAACAGGTGGACAGTATTTCCGCGCAAAAAGAAATGCAGAACTGGATGCTATCTATAGTGATATTGACCAGATGGAACGTACGAAGTTCAATGTCAGGCAATACAGCCGGCGAACTGATTTATTTGAACCGTTTGCCATGCTTGCATTGCTGGTGTTCCTGGCAGAACTGCTGCTGAGACTTGTTGTATTGAAGCGTTTGCCATAAAAAGTTGAAAAAGTATAAATTAATAGTTTAAATTAGAAATTGATGTTTCGATTTGCTCATCCATTATATTTGTATCTTTTATTGTTGATACCTCTTTTTACAGCAATATTTGTATTCATGAGATACCAACGAAAGAGAAATCTCAAGAAATTCGGTGATATTGAACTGCTGCGTCAACTGATGCCTGATGTGTCTTCGATACGTCCGGTTGTGAAGTTTGTACTGTTGATGGTGGCACTTTTACTTATGGTGTTCATTCTTGCCCGTCCTCAGTATGGTATGCGTAATGAGGAATACAAGCGCAAGGGTATTGAGGCAATCATCGCAGTCGATGTTTCTAATTCCATGCTTTGTGAGGATATTTCTCCAAGCCGACTGATAAAGTCAAAAATGATTGTGTCAAAATTGGTTGATCAATTGGATGAAGACAAACTGGGGCTTGTTGCTTTTGCAGGTACTTCTGTCACTTTACTCCCAATAACATCGGATTATGTGTCGGCAAAGATGTTCCTCGACCAAATCACACCAAAGACAATCAGTTTGCAGGGTACGGATATTGGTGATGCCATAAATAGGGCTATGGCTGGTTTCTCGGAAAAGAAAACTGTGGGAAGAGCCCTTATTCTTATCACGGATGCCGAGGATAATGAAGCCGGTGCAATTGAGGCTGCCAAGATGGCTAAGGAAAGAGGTGTGCGTATATTTGTGCTTTCAGTAGGAACACCCGAGGGTGGTTTGATTCCGATTGGTAATAATGAGTTCAAGAAGGATGCTGACGGTAATGTGGTGACTACCAAACTTAATGAATCTGTCGGTAAGCAAATAGCACAGGCTGGTGGCGGTATATATCTGCATATTGACAGAACGGACGATGCCCAGAATATGCTTGAGGCAGAAATTGCCAAGATGCAGAAAGATGACATAACAACCTCAATGTATTCGGAATATGATGAGCAGTTCGTGGCAGTTGCTATTCTGCTGTTTATCGTGCTTATTGCTGAATTGTGTATCATGGATAGAAAAAACAACTTATTGCGAAGATTCCGACTGTTCAGAATTATACTGATGTTCTTCGTACTTAATACTTCGTTCTTTACGGTCACTACTTATGCTCAGTCCAACGATCGTGATTACATTCGTTTGGGCAACAAGTACTTTAGGGAAAAGAATTATGTTCAGGCTGAAACTAATTATCGTAAGGCTTTGGAAAGAAAACCAACGCTTGAAGCATATTACAATATTGCAAACTCTACTACATTCCAGGGTAATGATTCCATTGCTTTTGAATTTTATAAGAAAGCATTGGAGCAGGAAGCCAAGACTCAGGACAGGAAGGCTGCTGTATTCCACAATATGGGCAACCTGAGTTATGCATCTGGTATTATGCAGATGAAAGCCAACGGACAGGATGCTATCAAGTCATTTCAACAGGCTGTGGATTTATACAAGAGTTCTCTTAGATGTAATCCTACTGACCATGAAACTCGCTATAACCTTGCTATGGCTCAGTATATGGTAAAGAAGTTGCAGAAAGACGGCGATAACCAAAATCAGAATAATAATCAGGATCAGAATAAGGATAATAAGGACAATAAGAATAAGGACAAGCAGAATCAAGACAAGAATCAAGATAAGGATAAGAATAATAAAGACGACAATAAGGATCAGAATAAGGACAGCAAGGACCAAAAGGATAATCAACAGCAGAATAAGCCACAGGAACCTCAGCGTCCGCAAATTGATGACAAGACCGCAGAGCAACTGCTTAATTCTGCTCAGCAGGATGAAAAGGCTGTTCAGAGAAAGGTTCAGAAAGGTGAAAAGGCACATCGAAGAGGTCTGGATAAGGACTGGTAGTGTGGTGCCGTTAGTTGTAGTACATAATTTAATTGTAGGAATAAACAAAGAAAAGATAAATGAAACGACTGCTTACATCAATTGTATTGATATTGCTGACTACAATGGAGATTGCTGCCCAGAATGTTTCTTTCAGGGCACAGGCTCCTTCTATGGTTGAAGTGGGTGAGAAATTCCGCATTCAGTATAGCGTAAATACTCAAAATGTTTCGAATTTCAACTATCCTGATTTTCGTGGATTGCAAGTATTGTATGGACCAAGCACTTCTTCAAGCAGCAGCATTCAGATTGTCAACGGACAAATGTCACAGAGTAGTTCATATACTTATACCTTTACAGTCATGGCTGAAAAGGAGGGTACTGTGACTGTCCCCCCTGCTACTATTGTGTCTGATGGTAAAACCATCAAGTCACAGTCGCTGAAAATTCAGGTGGTGAAAGGTAGCGGACAGTCTCAAAGCAATGCGTACCAGCGTCAGCAGAGACAACAACAGTCGGGTGGTAGGGAAAGTTCGCGCCCGCAGACTCAGAATATTTCAGGTAGTGACTTGTTCATGACTGCAACTGCTTCCCGCACAAATGTATATGAACAGGAGGCAATACTTGTGACATATAAGGTCTATACACTTGTTAACCTGACTCAACTCGACGGAAAACTGCCTACTATCGATGGATTCCAGATTCAGGAGATACCTCTGCCTCGTAATAAGGAGTTTTCAATAGAACAATATAATGGACGTAATTACCATACTGTGGTATGGACCCAATATCTTATCTTCCCTCAGCGTTCTGGAAATCTGACTATTCCTTCCATTACTTATGAGGGGGTAGTGGTTCAGCAGAATCGTGCGATGGATCCGATAGAAGCATTCTTCAACGGTACAAGTGGATTGGTGGAAGTAAAGAAGAAGATTACGACTCCTGCGCTCAATTTCCATGTCAGTCCTCTTCCTGAAAAACCGGATAACTACTCCGGTGCAGTAGGTAAGTTCTCTGTGTCTTCATCAATCAGTACGAAGGAAGTTGATGCAAATGATGCCGTGACGCTTAAGGTTAAGGTTACGGGAACCGGAAACATGAAATTGATTGATACTCCGGAAATAGATTTCCCTAAGGATTTTGAGACTTACGATGCAAAGGTTAATGACCATTTCTCTATTTCGCGCAATGGCTTAAACGGTACTAAGGAATTTGAGTATTTGTTTGTTCCACGTCATGCAGGTAAGTATAGGATTCCTGCTTGTGAATTTGTCTATTTTGATTCTTCGACCCATACATATAAAACATTGAAGACTGAATCATACGAAATCAATGTAAGGAAGGGTAAAGACGGAAACAGTAAGGTATCGAATTATTCGTCCAACCAGCAGGATGTTCAGGAATTGGCTCAGGATATCAGATACATCAAGAAGGGAAATTTTGATTTGAGAAAAGATGGTCAGACTTCTTATTTTTCTTGGAATTTCGGTGTATTGTATCTATTAGCCATTGTTCTGTTTATTGCTGTTGTTGTTATTGGTAGAAAACGTATAAAAGATAATGCCAATATTGTAGCGACAAGAGGTAGAAAGGCAAACAAGGTGGCATTGAAACGTATGAAAGTAGCAAGTAAACTGCTTGAACAGAAGGAACAGGCTCAGTTTTATGATGAAGTGATGCGTGCTCTATATGGATATGTCGCTGACAAACTCAATATTCCTATGGCTGATCTCAATAAGGATAACATAAATATAAAACTTAGTGAAAAACAGGTTCCTCAGGAACTGACTGACCAATTCATCAAATCCCTGAATGATTGTGAATATGCAAGATATGCTCCGGGTGATGCCAATGAAAATATGGAGAATGTGTATGAAAGTGCTATAAATGCTATAACCAAGATGGAAGAAAGTATTACTAAAACCAGGAAATCATCTACTTTAAATATGGCTACTCCTATATTTGTACTGCTGTCCCTCTTGTCTTCAATGTCTTTATGGGCAGAGAATAACAGTATGTTGGATAATGCTTCATCACTATATGCATCTGAAAAATATCAGGAGGCAGCTGAAGTGTATGAGAGAATTCTGATTGATGAAGGTGTTGCTCCTGAAGTGTATTACAATTTAGGTAATTGCTATTATAAGAATGATGATATTGCCAAAAGTATCCTTGCTTATGAACGTGCATTGCGACTTGATCCAAGTGATGCTGATATAAAAGCAAATCTAGCCTTGGCTCGTGGAAAGACTATGGATAAGGTAACTCCTCCAAGCGAAATGTTTTTTGTGTCATGGTGGAAACAACTTACAAACATCATGAGTATGAATTCATGGATGGTGTTGTCACTTCTTGCTTTTGTCGTTACTTTGGCTGGTGTTTTGGTCTATGCTTTCATTACCGACATTAAATGGCGTAAATGTGGTATATATACTTCTCTTGCTTGCTTGATTATTTGTATTGTCGGTAATTTATGTGCGCTTACTCAGCATTTTGTAAACGTAAATCATAGTTTTGCGATTATAATGTCGCCTGCTGTCAATGTAAAGAGTTCTCCTGCTGAAACTTCTACAGACCTGTTTGTAATTCATGATGGTTCTAAGGTCGAGATTTTGGACAATACAATGAAAGAATGGTGTGAGGTGAAACTTGAAGAAGGCAAACAGGGGTGGATTTTGAAAACAACGATGGAAAAAATATAATAATGAACGAACTGCTTCAATTTGATCAACATGCTACAATGGCATTGAATGGCAGTAATATGCTGTTTTGGGACAACCTAATGATGACGGTGACAAGCACATTGTCTTGGTCTCTGCTGATTTTGACAATCATATATGTGCTGTTTCATAACAATGCCGTTCGGGAGGCTTTTATTATACTGCTGATGATGGTATTGATGATTTTTGTAGCAGATCGTTTGTGTTCGGGATTAATAAAACCTCTTGTGGGAAGATGGCGTCCGACGCAGGATCCACATATTATGTATATGATGGATGTTGTGGATAATTACCGAGGTGGTAAGTTCGGTTTCTTTTCGGGACATGCCTGCAATACATTTTGTATGGCAACATTTCTGGCATTACTTTTCCGCCATAGGTTTCTTATTGTTGTATTATATTTTTGGAGTGTTACTACTACGTTCACGCGGTTATATCTTGGGGTACATTATCTTGGTGATGTTCTTGTGGGATTGACAATTGGAATGATTATTGGTCTCTTGTTTTATACTATTTCTAAGAAAATTCTTAAACGATATAAGGTGAGAGAGCGCTTATCTAGTTATGAGTATACTTCATCTGGATATAAATTATATGATATACACATGTTGTTGGCAATGATTTTTGTTAATTATTTATTAATAATAATCGTTGCTGTCTGTCGTGGTATAGTATAAACGAATTGAATAATTAAGATATAGTATTATGAATGTGCTGATTTTTGCTGCCGGTCTTGGTACCCGACTTAAACCGTTGACTGATACAATGCCAAAGGCTTTGGTACCAATTAATGGTAAACCTTTGATAAAGTGGTTGATAGATAAATTGGAGTATTCGGTCAAGTCTTGTAATAATGACGGAAAACTGCATATTGTGGTAAATATACACCATTTCGGTCAGCAGATAATAGACTTTATTGATGAATGTCGGATGGAACATGATATTAAATTCAGTGATGAACGTGACATGTTGCTTGAGACGGGTGGGGGATTGAAGAAAGCATTACCTCTGTTTGATAATTCTGATTCCGTTCTTGTACATAATGTGGATATACTGAGTAATGTGGATCTATCCGATTTCTATGAACGACATATTAACAATAATGTTATTGTCACTATGCTTGTAAGCAATAGAAAAACTAAACGTTATCTGTTATTCGATGATGATTGTCGTTTGGTGGGATGGACAAATATTGAAACTGGTGAAGTTAAGTCTCCCTATGCAGATTTAGATGTAGATACCTGTAAAAGATATGCATTCTCGGGTATTCAGGTGGTTTCTCCTGAAATACTTTCATATATGGAGAACTGGAATGGAAAATTCTCGATTATTGATTTCTACCTAAGTATATGCGATAAAGTCTGCATAAAAGGTGAACTGAAGAATGACTTGAAAATTCTTGATGTTGGAAAACTCGATTCTATTTCTCAGGCAGAGGAATGGTTGGGGTAAATTCCATTAGTCATTTGTCCTGTTCTGAAATTTGCTGATGAGATTGATTAGGATACTTCCTAATATTCCAGCACAAAGTGATCCCATAAGTACTGCAATCTTTCCTGATGCCTGAAGTTGTTCTGTATAGTTAGGAGCATCAGCAAATGAAAGTGTATCTACGAAAATTGACATCGTAAATCCAATACCTCCAAGACAGGCAACGGCAAACAGCATTTTCCATGTTGCATTCTTAGGCATGGCACCTACCTTCAATTTGATAGCAAGCCAGGATGCGAATGTGATTCCAAGTGGTTTACCGATTAGCAGACCGAGGAAGACTCCCATGCCGACACTTCCTATTTCCGGTGAATATTGGAATATGTTGAAATATGACAGGTCAGGTATTTCAACTCCGGCATTGGCTAAGGCAAAAATTGGCATGATGCAGAAATTTACCCATGGCGTCAGAGCATGCTCAAGTCTATATGACATCCCCATGGAATTATTGTTGATATGAGTCATCTGTCGCAGACAATGACGTTGCAATTCGTTAGGGAAATTTTCTTCGGCTGTTGCTTCGTAGTTGTCATATTTCTCCATCCTGCAGTTGTACTCATGACTTCTGCGTACCAGATATGCACGGCTATACCGTGGCTCCATTGGAATCATCATTGCCATAACTACACCAGACATTGTTGCATGAATTCCTGCATAGTAAAACAAGAACCAGACTGCAATCGCCGGAATTAAGTAGAAGATCATTCTCTTTTCTCCAATTTGGTTGAGTACGAAAGTAAATGCCAATATTAATAATGAAATGGCAAGTAGTATGATATTTATGGAACCTCCGTAGAAAAATGCAACGACAAGGATGGCTCCAAGGTCGTCAGCAATAGCAAGTGCTGTAAGGAATACTTTAAGACTTACAGGTACCTTGTCTCCTAAAAATGACATTATACCGACAGCAAAGGCAATGTCCGTTGCAGTAGGTATTCCCCAACCGGAAGAGGCGGCTGTGCCATAGTTGAACAGAGTAAAGATTATTGCAGGCATTGCCATTCCTCCGGCTGCAGCAATTACCGGTAGCATGGCTTTTTTCGTACTGGATAATTCTCCGAACTTTATTTCACGCTTGATTTCCAATCCGACAGCAAAGAAAAAAATAACCATCAGAATATCATTGATGAATTTTTCAACATTCATCCCCATTGGAAAGTTCCAGTTTATCAGTCTTGTACCATCATCCGTCAATGGACTCAATACTGAAATGGAAAGTTCTGTCTCAAGAATCTGTCGATATAAATCACGTGTGAATGGTAAGTTGGCTAAAAGCATTGCTATTATTACGCATAACAAAAGAATACCTCCAGAAGCCCATGGCTGATTTATGAATGCGTTAGTACCTTTATCAAAAGATCGAATGTTTTTTGCTAACTTATAGTTCGGAATTATTTTCATTTTTCTGTGTAGTTGTTATTGTCGTTTGTGTTGGTTGTACATGTGATGCCAATTATCTCTAACTGGCATCACGGAATTATACATATATGTTGTCTACAGTTGTGTTAACATGTATTGACGTGGGCTCATGCCTGTAATACGCTTGAAATATCTACCAAAGAACGATTGTGTTGGGAAATTGAGCATTTCTGCAATATCGCTGATTCGATAGCATTTTTCACACATAAGCGATACAATTAGTGTCATTACGTATTCTTCAATCCATTTGCTGGCATTCTTGTTACTATATTCAATAGTTATAGTAGAAAGATATTTTGGAGTTATTCCAAGTTTGTCAGCATAGAATTGGACCTCACGCTCACGATTTGCATGTTTATTTAGGAGTTTTATGAAATCATTGAATATCTTTTCCTGTTTGGATGCCAAGTTTGCGGTAGGTTCTATATGTAAATGGAATAGGCTTACTATACCCAAACTGAATATATCAATAAAAGATGTGGAGAAATAGTATTTATAGTTAAAATCCTTTATGGACATTGCATGTAACCATTCGTCATAAAGTGATGTGAAATGTTCGTAACGTATGTCTTCAAGAGGTTTTACACCATATGCACCGGACATCTTCACAATGTTGACATAAATATTGAATTTATTGTAACTTGTCATCATTGCTTCATGCGACAGACTCATCATTTGCAGTTGTGTATCAGGAGTAATCTGTAACAAATCTATGACAGCACCGGTTGTGCAGTAGAACATGCTTCGTCCACATATGTTGATTGTCTTTCCATTTACGTCCATCTTGATGCCACCTTGTTTTACAATTGCAGAGATAGGATGATTTAATCTCATGCGTCTGTTGTTGGTGGCATTCTTGTTATTGTCAATCAAATTCTGTATGTCATCTGCTGTATATGAATAGATACTTAAATACTCTTTACCGTCTATATATAAACTAGTACATGTAGATTTCTGCTGGATTTCTATGTTGGATGAATCTTTTTTCATAATAAATACAGTTTTGTAGATTTGAAAATTGGGTTAATGAGAAATCTTTATGCAGTTTTTCTTGATGAAGTCTCTTGGACCGATACCTGTAACTCTCTTGAAATATCTTCCAAAGAATGATTGTGTCGGAAAATTGAATTCTTTGCTTATATCTTTGATTGGATTGTTATTTTTGTATAGACGTACAATAATTTGCATTGTTACAAATCCATCTATTAGTTTTGACGCATTAACACCCGTAAACATAGAAGTTATGGAACTGAGATACTTTGTGGTAATTGCAAGTCTGTCTGCGTAGTAATTTACACTGCGCTCTTTCTTGTAGTTTTCTCCAAGCATATCCAAAAACTTGTTGAATAGTACCTCCTTATGGGAACCGGTAGTATATGATATTTCTTGTTTATACTGCATGATGTGATGTATCAATGACAGATATAACGTGAAATAAGCCTTGCAGGCAAATTCTTTCAATTGATAGTTTGGGAGTTTCATGACATATTTTGTCTTGAGATAGTTCCTATATAGTGCATCAACATCCTGCTGACTGAAAATAACGTGATGGAATGTAAAATAATGTTTCCTTATTTCTATAGGGGAATCGGTCTCGTCATGAATATTTTGCATGATATATGACTGCACTTGTTGCATAAAGAACCTGCATTCGCATTCTTCAAAATTGAAGATTATTCCAGGCATAATTGCAATGTAGCTGTTCTCTTCAACGGTTACAGATATATTGTTGATGGTTAGGTTTAATGTTCCGGAAGTTACAACAATAATAATATGATATGCGTCATTGAAAATCTTTTTGGATTTCTCAATTTTTAAAGGGCATTCTGAATCAATATTGTCAGCTATGATATATTTTCCATGCAGAAAACTTTTGAAGAAATTATCTCCAATTTGATCAAGAATAAATCTGTGTTGAGAATCTCTAGTACTGTTCATATTGCTAAGTATTAAGGCGTTGCTTTTCAATATTAATAAACTATGCAGTTAAAAATTTATTGTTTCTTAAAAGATTCAGTTTCAATTTTTTCGGCTGCTCGTAAAATAAGGGTAGTTGCACCTATTGTTATGATTGCTCCATCCTCAAGATTGATTCTGTCCACGTCTCGGAGTATTTCATTCATATAGAATGTTCCTGTGTCGCTTGGGGCATCTCTAAGTATGTATTTCAGCCCACCGTTTCTTTTCCTTTCTACACGTATCGCGCAATGGAATGTATCTATTGACGGATCTACCGTCTCTATCGGCTTGTTGATATTTGTTCCTTTTACATATCTGCCAAATTCATTGTCACCTAAGTCCAATGGGATTATTTGCTTGAATGCGAATTGGTTTTCCACAACAATAATACTACCGAAATCCTGACTGAACTGTTGTTCGTTGATGTCACGCTCTTGATGTATTCCTGTCAATTTGGATTTCCCGATTCTAATTTTAAACTCCTTGTGACATTTTGAACACACAAAGACGAGAGATTGTCCTTCAGAGTATTGGGTTTCGTCAAATACTGTATATGTGTCACATTTTGGACATCTAACCCGTTTCATGTTAACTTTGGCTTTATGATTGGTGTTTGATGGTGATTACCTAAAAAACAGAAGGAGGTATCACGCCCTTTGTATAAGCGTCTCCCTCCTTTTATCTTTTTGTTTATTATTCACCGGCATTTGCTGGAGCCTCCTTAGCAGGAGTTTCTGACTTTGCTGCCTTGTTTGCCTTGTCAGACGACTGCTGTGCAGGGAATGTCTGAAGGTTATTGGCATTAGTCTGAGTGTTGCTTGTGATTGTAAGAGGTGCTTCTTCTACAGTCTCTCTTGTTATGAAGGCTGCAGAAACTACACTCAGGACAACCATTGCTATGGCTAAGCCCCATGTAGCCTTCTCCAGGAAGTCTGTTGTCTTGCGGACACCCATAATTTGATTTGATGAAGAGAAGCCTGAAGCCAAGCCTCCACCCTTGCTCTCTTGAATAAGAACGATTCCACACATGAGAATTGCTGCGAGAATCACGAGTACGATAATTAATGTGTACATTTTTTTGCTATTTTTAAATTGTTAGTATTCAATATTATTATTTTGCAGTTGTTTATCTGCTATGTTGAATGTCTATTATTTGTGGACAAAGGTACTTATTTTTTTTTGAAAAAAATCAATTTGTTATGTCCTTTTTTGTATTTTGTGCTTGATTTTATGCAAAAAAGTCGAATTTGTTCAAATTTGGCTTGTGCTTAAGAGTGTATCGGTTCTAAAAAATATATACTTATGCATGTATCAACTATGTATGTTTTTTGAAAAAATACTTACCAGTTGGCAACAGTTGCGTTGAAAATCTGATCAACAATCTGATCAATCATTTCCTGTACAAGTTGTTCCTGTACAGCGGTGAGTTGCAGTTTACTGTCGTATTCTGTCGTCGCAGAGAATTTCTGTTCGAAATCTTCGTTGTGATTTGTATTGTTTACGAATCGGGCGTTTACTGTAAGTTTCAACTGCGTCTGTGCTGAGAAACCGTCAGCAGAGATACTTTTGTTTGTCTGTGAGTATTCTGTTATTTCACCTGACACCTGAAGGTCCGCATTTCGTTTTACCAATTGCAACTTGGTCTTTTGTGTGTACTGGTCTGTTATTTTATTGTAGAACATGGCTTCCATCGGAGCCCAGACGTATGCACAGCGGATAGGGAACTTTTCAACAGAAATGGTTTTGACCTTGTTGTAGTCAATGTTTGAGCCATTTAGTGAATAGCCTTTGAATGTACATGATGCTATCAGTAATACAGTCACGGCACAAAGTGAGAGTGACAATGCTTTTGTTATCCTGTTCATTTTTATTTTACGTCAATTCCGTATGATTTGATTTTTCTGTATAATGTTCTTTCACTTATACCCAATTCACGTGCAGTTTTACCTCGGTTTCCGTTGTTTCTGCGTAATGAATCACGTATGCTTTGTTCCTCCATTTCGCTGATTGAACGCGGAACCTGTTCTATGTACGTTTCTGCGGTATAGATATTGTTGTCCAACTGTGACTCGTAAACATCAACTACGGATACTGGTTCCGGAGCAGATGATCGAATAATTGGAGCATCTGCTGAAGTATGAATGATTTGTTGCTGACTTGGACGTTCTATAGATGTTATATTTGTTGAATTGTCGTTATTCTGTGGCATGGTTTTCAGAATATTCATCATGTCTTTCAGTTCCTTCACGTCCTTTCCCAGATTGGACAATATCTGGAACAGCAATTCACGTTCATTCTCGTAACTGTATCTTCCGCCTTGTCCGGGAGTCTGACCGGCAATGACGAGTCCAGTTCCTGCAATAGTGTCATCGCTTATGCCAAACTGTGCAAGTGTATGGGCAGAAATTTCCCGTTCTTTGCTGATGAGACTGATTTGTTCTGCAACGTTCTTTAACTGACGGATATTGCCTGGCCATTTGTACTGCTGAAGCAATTGACGGGCATCAGTAGTGAGTTGTATAGGCTCAAGTTGATATTTTTCGGCAAAGTCAGTTGTAAATTTCAGAAACAGCAGTTCAACGTCACGTCCACGTTCACGAAGGGGTGGAACACTTATCGGAATTGTCGCAAGACGGTAATAGAGGTCTTCACGGAATTTTCCCTCACTTATTGCTTTCTGTAGGTTTACGTTTGTAGCAGCGATGATTCTTACGTCAGTCTTGCGCACTTCAGCCGAACCAACCCTGATGTATTCGCCGGTTTCCAGTACACGCAGCAGACGAGCCTGTGTGGCAAGTGGAAGTTCTCCGACTTCGTCGAGGAACAGAGTACCTTTGTTAGCAGCACCAAAATAGCCTTCGCGTTCACCTATTGCTCCGGTAAATGCCCCTTTTTCATGGCCGAAAAGTTCACTATCGATCGTACCTTCAGGTATGCTGCCGCAGTTTATTGCGAAATATTTTTGATGCTTTCTTACGGAGTTATCATGAATAATGCGTGGTATAGCCTCTTTTCCAACTCCGGATTCTCCCTGGATGAGAACGCTGAGGTCGGTTGGGGCAACCTGTATGGCTGTGTCAAGAGCATGATTCAGCCCTTCTGATACTCCGACTATACCATAGCGTCTTTTAATGTCTTGTAGATTGTTATTCTTCATATTAAATTCAAATTTGCTGACAAAATTACTGAAAATTATTGTAAAAGTATGACATTTTATCCACTTTTTTGCTTTTTATATTATAAAGCCTTTATATATATAATGGAATGTGTAACTTTGCAGCCGAAATAAGTATTAATATTTGGTATGAAGATTATTGATTTGCATAAGGTCGTTGCCCGCAATCCTGTATTCAGAATGGCAGAACCTGTAACCATAAGTATTGAAGAAGGTGAACAGGTGGCTATTGTAGGCGACAATGGTGCCGGAAAATCAATGCTGGTGGATTTGATAACAGGAGCCCATCCAATACTTACTGATGGAAAAGGCTCGTACATAGAATATAATTTTGTAGATGACGGCGACGGGCGGACTTCAAACCTTGTATGCGACAATATCAAATATATTACATTTCAGGATGCCTACAGTACGACTGAAGGCAACTACTACTATCAAATACGCTATAATCATACAGAATATGATGACTCACAGAATCTTTTCCGTCTGTCAAGCGGAGAATTGCGCCGCTATCAGTTGAAAAAGGCATTGGAAAACCGTCCCAGAATGCTGATTCTCGACAATCCTTTCATTGGTTTGGATGTTGATGCAAGGAAGATGCTCGATGATACACTCTCTGAACTCACACGTACTACAGATCTCCAGGTTATCATAGTTATATCCAAGACGGATGACATCCCAAGTTTCATAACTCATGTTATTGAGGTGAAGAACCGGAAAGTCGGTGAAAAAGTGAGGATAAAGGAGTCTATGAGTCAACAGGATTACGAGACAGCAAACAGCAAGGCGGCTAATGGCGAAGGGCTAATGGCGAAGGACATAGCCAGTCAATCTGCAGGGTGGAAATGTGAAACCTTTGACCATGTTCTTTCTGAGGAAAAGGAACAGATGATACTTGGCTTAAAACCAAATGAAGATGCTGATGACTGTGATGTGGTGGCTCAATTCAATAACGTACAGATAAAGTATCCGGGCCGTACCATACTCAGCGACCTTTCATTTACGGTCAGAAAGGGTGAACATTGGGCATTGACCGGTGAAAACGGTGCTGGAAAGTCCACATTGCTGAGTCTTGTCTGTGCCGACAATCCACAGGCTTATGCCAATGATATCATACTGTTTGGTAGAAAACGTGGAAGCGGGGAGAGTATTTGGGACATAAAGAAACATATAGGGTATATATCTCCGGAGATGCACCGTTCATTCCTTAGGGACTATCCTGCAATAGACATTGTGGCAAGTGGAATGCTTGACAGTATCGGATTATTCCGAAAGGCAACTCCGGAAGCAAAGGCTGTTGCAGAATGGTGGATGAGAATATTTGGGGTTGACCAGTATAAAGACACATCATTCCTACATTTATCCAGTGGGGAACAACGTCTTGTGTTGTTGGCACGTACGTTTGTGAAGGACCCTTCATTGCTGATTCTCGATGAACCGTTACATGGACTTGACCTTCGAAACCGTCGTATGGTGAAGGATATCATCGAGACTTTCTGCAAACGCAGAGGCAAGACACTTATCATGGTGACGCACTATAGAGATGAGTTCCCAAAGTGTATTGACCATGAGATTTTCCTAAAGAGAAAAGAATAATAATATAAAGTCAACGAGTCAATAAGCCTACAAGTCGCATGGCAACTAAAGGCTAATGGCTTTTTACTAATTAGGGGTGCCGTCAGAAATGATGGCTGAGAACAAACCCTTTGAACCTGATCCGGATAATGCCGGCGGAGGAAATAATTATGAATAAAACTTATGCAAGAGCCTTGGCATTGGCTCTGCTTGCGGTTCAGTCAGTTGCTGCCGTAAGCGAAAATGCCGATTCATTGAAAGTTGTTGATCTCAACGAGGTCGAAGTTCTGTCAGTACGTGCAAGTAAGACGACACCAGTTGCTTATACCAACATCACGAAGGAGGAACTGAAAGGTATAAACCATGGGTTGGATATGCCCTATATCCTGAGTCTTACTCCAAGTGCGGTAAGTACAAGTGATGCAGGAGCCGGAATCGGTTACACGAGTCTCAGAATCCGAGGTACCGATGCAACCCGTATCAACGTGACAGCAAACGGTATTCCAATCAATGATGCCGAGAGTCATACTCTCTATTGGGTTAACATGCCAGACATGGCATCTTCCACAAGTGACCTTCAGGTACAGCGTGGAGTTGGAACATCTACCAACGGAGCCGGTTCGTTCGGAGCCAGCATCAACATGAAAACTTCGGACTGCCAGACGGAAGCATACGGAAACATTGACCTTTCCTATGGTTCGTTCAATACCCACAAGGAGATGGTAAAGGCCGGAACCGGTATGCTTGCAGACCATTTTACGTTTGACGTACGTTTGAGTAATATCGGTTCAGACGGTTACATTGACCGTGCCAGTTCAGCCCTTAACTCCTATTATCTTCAGGCTGCATACTATGCTGGAGTCTCTTCGCTGAAATTTATCAGTTTCGGCGGCAATGAAAAGACATACCACGCATGGAACTACGCTTCACGTGATGAAATGGATCAGTATGGCAGACGCTACAATTCATGTGGATATATGTTTACAGACGATGAGGGAGTACAGCATTTCTACAGCAATCAGGTAGACCTTTATACCCAGATGCACTATCAGTTGCTTTTTAATACAACACTATCCAATCATCTGAACATGAATATCGCCCTTCACTATACCGACGGAAGCGGATATTATGAGGAATATAAGGCAAAGTCGCCCGACTATATCCGTCGTAAGCACAGTAATGCCGGTTTTGGCGGAGGTACATTCTCACTTGTGTCACGCATGAACAATGCCACAATCACTTTTGGCGGAGCCATGAACCAATATACAGGTAATCATTACGGACGCTATATCTGGCAGCAGGAAAACCAGTTTGACATGTCACCCGAAGAGGATTTTTATAGGAACAAAGGTAGGAAACTTGACGGAAACGTATATGCCAAGGGTGAATATGTGTTGCTTTCACGTAGGTTTGTGAGTGACGGAAATTCACTTCTGTGTCCACTCTCGCTATATCTTGATATGCAGTACCGTGGCATCAACTATCGTCTGAAAGGACTTGGAAGTAACTGGTATGACGATGGTCAGCAGCATTTTGATATAGACGAATCATTCCATTTCTTTAATCCTAAGGGCGGAGTCAGTTGGCAGATTAATCCATCTCATAGGATATATGGTTCCGTGGCTGTGGCACATAAGGAACCGACACGCGACAACTATGTGGATACCTATCTCTATGAAATGCCAAAGAGCGAACGTTTGACCGACTATGAACTAGGATATAACTTCCAGACAGAACTTGGCAAAGCAAAAGTTGATGCCGGAGTAAATTTCTACTATATGGACTATTCCAACCAACTTGCCCTAACTGGTGCTTTGAATGAGATAGGAGAGGCAATAAGTGAGAACGTTCCTGAGAGTTACCGTATGGGTGCGGAAATCATGGCAGGAGTGAAGTGGGGCGGTTTCCGCTGGAATGTTAATGCAACACTCTCGCGCAACCGGGTTAAGATTCATAACCATTGGAATCATCTGTCATTTTCACCGGATGTCGTAGCAAACAACGTCATAGGATATCAGTACCGTGGTTTCGACATAAACCTGCAGAGTCAGTATGTGGGTCGTCAGTACATGAGCAATATGGATGACAGCCGTCACATACTTGATGCCTATTTCGTGAGCAACTTGAACGTAAGTTATACAAATACGAAATGGCTGAAGAAAGGACTTTCTGTGGGACTGACCGTCTATAATCTCTTCAACGAAGAATATGAAAGCAATGGTTGGGCAGATGGACCATATACTGGATATTCGGCTCAGGCAGGAACAAACTTCCTGGTACACACAAGCGTGAATTTTTAATAATGCCATTGGCTGTTGGCCATTAGCCATTGGCATTTAGAGTCAACAAGACAATGAGTCAACAAGCCGGATGGTCAGTCAATGGCCAAAGTCTAATGGCAATAATTAACCAACAAATAGTAATAAAATATGGAAGCAATACTTGATTTTCTTTCACAACATTGGATGGAACTCCTTTCGGCTGTACTTGGAGTGATTTACATGATTCAGCAATCCAAGACAAGTGCCTGGATGTGGGCTACAGGTACCATTATGCCTGTAATCAAACTGTTTGTGGATTTTGATGCCGGACTATATGCTGACTTTGGAATGCAGATTTACTATATTCTCATTGCGGTATATGGCTTCTGGATGTGGCAGCGGAAAGTGAAGGTCGTACCAGAAGGGGACGTACAGCAAGAAGAGGTAAAGGTACTGAAGGTATCAAACCTTCCACACAATTACTGGCTTCCGCTTATAGGTGTGTTGCTTGTACTTTATCTCCTAATGGCATATCTGCTCTCGTTTACTGACAGCGATGTAATCTGGATAGATTCACTCAATACGGCATTATGTATAATAGGTATGTGGACCTGCGCCCGTAAGTATATCGAGAACTGGTGGTTCTGGATTACGTACGACGTGATATGTATTCCTCTCTATCTGTACAAGGAACTCTATTTCTGGGCAATCATGGCAGTTGTCTATATCATCTTAGGACTTATTGGTTGGGGAAAATGGAGAAAGATGCAGTATGAAGATATCATTTTGAAGTGATATTTGTCAATTAATTGATACTTACTAAGTATTCTGATATTATGGAATGTTTATTGTGTAATAATTTGCACCATATCCACACCACGCTCCTAAGCCTCCGTTGATATTTGATGAAATGTTTTTTGATGAATTTATGAAAAAACAATTTCCAAATATGATTGAAGTCTGCATATCATACCAGAAACGATACGTTTCATTGTTAACTTGGGCAAATTTTACGTTAACAATATCACCATGTCGGAAATCAGTAATATAATTTGAATCAGAATTAATAAATCCTCGGTTGATAATAAATGATATATTGGTATCTGATACTACGTCATTTATTACACCACCAACCCCAGGCGAAAGATATATGTTTGAAAAAAATAAGCTGGCATAGTATTCTAAAGTATCCGTGATATTTTCATTAGTTACTTTAACAAAGTACTTATAGTAGTTTTTTTCGTTAGGGATGTCCTTAAAAAATCCTTTTATTGAAAATAGAGTGTCACTAATTTCTGAATTTAATATTTGAAACGAGTCAACTTCTACTTTAGCAGGTATTGAAGTTACAGCTGACAAATGATGGTTGTCAGGTGTGTCTATAAGTAACTCGTATTTTTGGCCTGAATGTCCGATTAATTTGTCTGTAGTATAAATGTATGGTGGAAAGTATCGGTCGTCTATAGATAAGGGTAATTGTATTGTATCTCCTTCAGAGACTATTCTTACGTTTGCATTTATGACAAAATAATTTGTTATTTCGTCTATATAATGTATCCCGTGATCAATAGTTGAGCTTTTTGTCAAAAGAACTATTGGCATGCCTTCGTCTTCAATCCAACCATCGACAACTATTTGTTCATCTGAAGAATTGATGATGTCATTCTTGTCACATGAAATGAAAGAGACAATTAATAATAGGATAAGAATTAAGAATCTAAAACTTTGCATAAAAACTAATTGATGGAAGTAATGGTAAAATGAATCCTTGTGATTTATATAAATATCGATTGGCAGAGGTTTGTATATATCGATAAATGTCATTTTCGCGTATTTGCGCATTGTACAATGAAAAGTCCAATCCACTTTCTTTGAAATGTTTAATATTAAATTTGTAATTTACGGATAGATCAATTCTAATGTATGTTTTTAGACGGTTTGCATTGTGCGTTCCATATGTTGGTACGATATTCCCATTGAAGTAATATATTGAAGCTGGTGCTGTAAATGGAGTGCCAGAAGCAAATATACCAGTTCCTCCAATACTTATGCGTTTATTAACATCATATGTTGCTACAATATTAAATTCATGTGGACGTTCATGACTGGCTGGATACCATCCGTCTATATCTGTATCTACAAATTTTCGTTGTGCTTGGGTATATGTATATGATAACCATCCAGTAAGTCGTCCGACCCTTTTGTTGAGCATTATTGATAATCCATAATTGTATCCGTCACCTTTGCGTATGTTTGATGCTAAATCATAAATAGTATAAATCATATTGAATGGTGAACCATAGTATTCAATTTGGTTGTATAGTTTTTTATAAAATACTTCTGTGTTGATAATCCACAATCCGTTTTTAATTTTAATTTCAGAGTTTAATGAGAATACATCAGAATGTTGTGGCTGTAGTATTTTGTTGGAACTAATCCAATACTCGATTGGTAATCCCATTGAGGAAATACCAGTTTGGTGTAAAAATTGATGACGTTGAGAAAAATTAAATGAAAATTTTATGTTCTTTATTTGATAACTTAGAGTTGTTGACGGATCAATAGATGTGAATGGACTTTTAATAGAGCTCTTAATTTCCGGTATAAATAAATTTCCTCGTAAACCAGCTGATAATATTAGGTTGTTGATTATTTTTTGTTCATAGTTCGTATATATAATATTCTCTAATGATTGCTCTATTGGTAGTGTATTATTAGTCGTGCTTATTGATAAACTGTTTGAACTTGGCGATTGTGGATGAATACGGTGATAAATAATTTCAGCACCGCCGGTGAATTTATTTGCATTCCAATGTAGCTTATAACCATAGTCTGCTATCTTAGACGGAAGGTTGACTTCAAATATGTCCTGTTTAAAATCTATGTTAGTATAAGAACTTGTTGTATATACAGTTTGTTTGAAATCTCCATATGATTTAGTATTATGCGACCATATTATTGCAACCATGTAATTCCCCCATTTGCCTTTGAGCTTACCATCAGCCATTTTCATTGTAATATCGCTATTATCGTTGCCATAATACGCATCAATCCATAATTTATCAGATTTTGATATTTGGTTTATATATGTGAGATTTGCATCAGTAAACGAATATTTAAGCTTCGTGTCTGTTGTTTCAAGCCATGGAGAGTATAATAAATTCAGATATGAAGTACGCAATGATGCAGAAAAGGCAGATTTGTTATTGATTGGAACCTTGACGGTCCCTTGTGATGATATTAATCCAATACTAAATTCCCCATTTGTCTTTTGCGGTATTTCTAATGAACTATTCATGTTGATAGCCCCACCTAATCTATTAGCGTCTGTCGCATCAAATACGTTTTTTTTTATATCCATTGATGCATAATGAGAAGGATTAAATAATGAAAAAAAACCTAAAATATGACTTGGGTTGTATATTGTGACGCCGTTTATTGTTATATTGTTATGTTGGTTGTCGCATCCAGATATATGTATACCAGAATCATATTCAGAGTTTGATTGAACTCCAGTCAGCATTTGGGCATAATGAATAGGGTCTGCATTGCCAAGGATTTTGGGCATACGATTTAATAATGACATATCAAATATTATCGTTCCATTTTGATTAGTCTTGATTCCAGAAGTCTTTGTAGTTCCCATTATTACAACAGAATCAGTTACAAATATTCTGTTTATATCTCTTGTTGCTAATGAAATATTACTATCGCATATGATTGTATCATTATTCATTTTATTTGAAACGTTGAATAATGATGTGTTGGCATATGTTTGATTTGTTGTATAGAAAACTTCAAGAACAAGTATATATACTATTTTAGTTACATTTGCCATAATTTTTGTTAGTATGTAGAAGAGTAATAGAGGTCATTATTTAAATCTAATTTAATAAATTTCTGTGCAAATATACAAAAAAATATTATGATATAGTTACTTATTTGTAATAAAAGTATTATTTTTATGGAAAATAGATACATAATCTACAACGTGATATGTATTCCTCTCTATCTGTACAAGGAACTCTATTTCTGGGCAATCATGGCTGTAGTCTATATTATTCTTGGTCTTATAGGTTGGAGAAAATGGGGAAAAATACAGCATGAGAATGACTTCTGAGACTCACTATAAGCCATTATTTTAAGTCTTGTCTCCACAAACACAATAGTTAAGCGCAAACTCCAACGCCCTTCGGGCTACGCAAACGCAAAAGGTATCCCTACGCTAACCCTAACGCAAACGCAAAACTATGCTTGTAGACTTTAATAATCCTATATTTTTCTGCTGACCAGTAATGTTACGATAACAGTCGGAATGCAGCAAACCATAACCATCCAGAAGAATAATTCGTAACCGAGCCATTCCTGAAGATACCCAGCAACCATACCCGGAAGCATCATACTTAGTGCCATAAATGCAGTACAGATGGCATAGTGGCTGGTCTTGAATTCACCTTCAGCAAAGTGAATCATATAGAGCATATATGCCGTGAATCCAAATCCATAGCCAAACTGTTCTATAGCAATACATGTACTTATGACGATGATACTTGTAGGTTGTGCCATTGCCAGATATACGAATGACAGACAAGGGAGCGTCATGCATGCAGCCATAGGCCATAGTGAACGTTTTAGTCCCCAGCGTGCAGCCATGATACCACCGATGATACCACCGATAGTGAGGAAGAATACTCCAATTGTTCCGTAAGCCAATCCTACAGCTTCAGTAGTCATACCCAAACCACCTACACTTTGGTCAGCAACAAGGAACGGCGTACAAAGTTTCAGGAGAAATGCTTCGGGAAGTCGGTAAAGCAGCATGAATGTTATTGCAAGAGCAACCAATGGCTTGCGGAAGAATGTGACGAAAGATGCTGCAAATTCCTTGATTATATCTTTAGCCTTACCTGATGCTTCGCCGGTCAGACGGGGTGCATCGGAAGAAGGACGTGGCATTGCAAACAGGTGATATATATTTACCAATGCAAATATCACGGCTGTAATGCCGAGTGTAACGGCCCAAGACAGAGGAATGTCGTTGTAGTTGCTTTCTATGTATCCGGCAATGGCAACGAGGACTCCCTGTCCGAATATGTTGCTCAGACGGTAGAACGTACTACGGATTCCCACAAACACAGCCTGCTGTTTCTGGTCAAGTCCCAACATATAGAATCCGTCGGCTGCAATATCATGTGTGGCACTTGCAAAAGCCGTTACCACAAACAATATAAGCGTAAACATGAATATTGACATCGGAACCTGTCCCGTCGCTATTTCTTCAGCAGAAGGATGGGGAAGGGTAAGTGTCAGCAGGATGAACATCGCCGACATCAATATCTGCATGGCAATAATCCACCAACGCTTTGTCTTGAAGAGGTCAACAAACGGACTCCACAATGGCTTGATTGTCCAAGGAAGATAAAGAAGGCTTGTGAAAAGTGCCATCTGTCCGTTAGGAACTCCCATCTTTGCAAACATCAGTACGGAAATGTTGTTTACTATAAAATAAGGTATACCTTCAGCAAAGTAGAGAGTAGGTACCCAAAGCCAAGGGTTACGTGTCGTTTGTTTCATAATAATTAATGTTATTGTTACTTTTTTGAGTCTACGAGTCAACAAGTCTACAAGTCAACGAGTCAATGGCTTTTATTTCGGTTCCGGGATAATAATATTCAAGTATTTCCCTGTATTGGAAACCTTTGTTGCCCATGACAGCAGCCCCAATCTGACATAGACCAACACCGTGTCCCCAACCTTTGCCCTTTAGCAGAAAACCGTTCTCCATGCGTGTAATGGTAAATGCCGATGACTTGAGGTGGGTGGGGGAGAGAGCCCTTCGTATAGCGAGTTCCTTTCCTATGGTAATGTCACTTTGGTCACTAATAATCCTCAGTTGCTTTATTCTGTCCGAAGGACCGTAACATACCGGTTGCAAATCCATGATAGTTCCTCGGAATTCAGGTAGTTTCTGCTGGAGTAGCGATGACAGTTCGGCGGTAGTGTAATGAACCTCCCAATCGTGAAAATCCAATGTTTCCATGTCGTAGGAGTTCAGTACCTGCGAAAGTATCTCCCTATCCGATGTGTTGCAGAATTGATCCTCCTTACATACAAGATAAGGCTTGTCCTCATCTTCCCAGCAAGTGGAAAACAGTTCGGTCTTACCTCCGCAGCACTTAGAATAGCGTGTGTCACAGATTTCACCGTCGTACACGAGAACCTCATCTTCCGTTTCCTTTACGGCACGTACCGCATTGTCGTTCGTAACCCTTCCGATTCCCTGATAGCGTTGGCAATGGTCGTCGGCACATACATCAAATAATGTGTGGTGGGAGAACTGAGTGATTCGTGCATAAGCCCAACTTCTGGAAATTACGGCATGAGCCTTGAGAAATTCCAATGAGGCATTGGCATTCATCTCCGAAGAAATGACACATGTGAGATAATCTTCTACGGAAATGATGTTAATGGCTGTGATGTCCTCTCCATCGATTATGAAGCGGAGACTTCCGCGAAACATCTGGTCTTCCTGCCTTTGCCAATGAAACTGTATGCCGATTGTTACGTTGTGAAGCGTAAAGAATGCCCCGTCGTTCTGCGGAGTGAATAGTATTTCATTTGCAGAAAGTGAATCAATCACCTCGTGCGTATTTCCATATAGACGGATTTTCCCATCAGCATATTCCGCAGAATAATTACCATCCGGGATATCATACCCACAGAGTGAGAAACTTATGCGTTTCCCGTTCAGAATGCCAACTGTGATGCTTCTTTCCGTCATACGTGTTTCAGTTATTCACCGCATTCCTTCAGAATGTCAGAAATAATCTGGGCATTCAGCCGCTGATAGTCCTCCTGGCGTGGAGTGATAATCAATCCAGCCATGTCGAGAGCACCCGGACTTATAAGGAATGAGTCACCTTCGGTTCCGTAGCTGTCAGGTCTGTGCTTGCGACGCGGAATTACCACCGTCACATACTCCTTGCCCTCCTTCCATACAAGGATATTGGATTCGTCGCATTCATACTTGCCAAATTCCTCAGCCGAAGCCTCAATCGAGTCTCTGCGTATGATGTAGTGCTTTGAAATAGGGTTTACGTCAAAGCGTGGTACAGCCTGGAAATGCATATGGTCAGGAGCACTTGCTCCGCAATGAGGACCGTTGTAGAATACTATCATGTCCTTCAGTTCATCAGCAAGCCCCAGCATGTCTTCGTAGCGACCGTGAATACTCTGAGGTTCATGTAGGCGCGACGGAATGGTGAAATGTCGTGGAAGTATCGGGAATGGGTTTACGAGAAGTTCGTATTTGCCCAATATAGGCTGACTAATCTGCTCGTCAGGTCGGTTCAGTTTGCAGAGGAAACAAGGACGGTCCGCAATGGTCTTTTTGTCAATCTTCGACCCCGTTGACACGATTCTGCTTGGATTGAACTGTACCTTCAGCAGTTTACCTTCCACTTCAATCTCTCTCACCTTCACGTTCTTCAGTTCCTCATATCTCTGTGCAGCATCCTTCCATTGAGCAAGTTGCCTTTCATGAATGTTCACGTTCGCAGTTTCCTGCCAATAAGCATTCAACCGTTGGCGGGCCTCAATCTCTATTGTACGAAGAGAATCCTTATAGTAGTTGTTGGCATTGACCTTTTCCACCGAAAGTGCAGCATCGCTGTTCCCTTCCCAACGTCGGCAGAGATAAAGTTCATCATAAATACGTCCTATCCTGTACAGACGTGAGAAAGCAAGACCGAGAGCATAGTCCTCACCATAACTGGTGTTAGGGAATCCTACCTGACGGAGTAGGGGAGTATAGAACGCACGGGGAGCACCGAGACCGTTTATGCGCAGGGCATTGTTACGCCCATTGTCGTCAGTCCATTCCCTGTGGTCAATAGTACCCGGCGGCAAAGTCTTCAGGTGGAAGTCACACATACGGTATGAACCGATAACCATGGCACAGCGTTCCTTCCTGAACTTATCCACAATACATTGAAGAGTGTCCTCACGCGAATAGAGGTCATCGGAATCCAACTGAATGGCAAAACGTCCGCAATGGCTGTCGTTGATAGCCAAGTCCCAGCAGCCACCGATACCGAGGTCAGTACGCTTGGGAATCAGGTGTACGACACGCGCATCGGAATTCGCCATTTTCTTGATAGCCTTTGTAGTTCCGTCCGTAGAATGGTTGTCTACGACGATTATGTTGTATTTGAAGTCGGCACGTTGAGACAGAGCAGACATTATTGCATCCTCGATGGTCTTCACACGGTTCCTTACCGGTATAATCACACTCGCTTCATATTCAAAACGCCCGTTTTCCACAGGAATGTCCGTAATTGTGTCCGAAGAAATATACGCACCGATACGTTTCAGGTATTCAGTACAAACCTTTTCCATCTCAATCTGAACGTCACGGTTGCGCGGATCAACATAGTCAAATTGCTTCTCTCCGCTCTTTCTCACATCCTCTTCCTCTTCCGTGTATAGAAATTCGTTGAGATAGAAAATACTGTCAGCACAGAGAGTCAGTTCGTAAAGAGCAGCGCTGTTCCACCTGTTTTCCGAACACAGTTCCAACCATCGCTTGAGAACGGAAGTACGGAACATACGTACAGAGCCGAAGTCAAAGTCATTCCTCACACTTCCTTTCTGGTATTGGATTACCGGATGACGGAGAGTCTCACCTTCCTTCACCTCATAACGGTCACCGTAAATCATGTCTGCACCGTTCAGTTCGGCAGTCCTTACCATTCTTTCAAGAGCATGATAACCAACGGTCAGCGGACTGAACTTCGAATATATGAGAGTATAGTCAGATTTAGCCACAGTAGCCATCTGACGTATAGTGGCGCTGCTTTCGAGTTGGTCGTAGAACAATATGTCGCAACCTTCAATCTGAGGTAAAGCCGGATTCTTGGTAAGTAAAAAAATACGCTTCACCATTTTGGATTCCTGAAGTTGGGCAACGATGAATTTTGCCGTTTCTTCATCAGCGTATGGTATAAAACAATCGATGAGTTTCATTCTTTAGCCTAAAGTTATATTTTTCGATACAAAGATAAGGATAAATCCCGAAAAGGAAAACAAAAACTACCAATAATAGTTTAGAAACTCCAAATAAATTTCTATCTTTGTCCAGTCAATCAGATTTTGCCCGATTATTTATAGCAACAACACTTAATTAGGAGATATTTCTGATATGATAGAATCCTATATAAAGATGATAGGATGAATATTAATAGGATATCAATATATAGATGCAGCATAATAATGTTTTATGAAGATGACTTTGAAATATCCCATATACCTTACAAAAAAGCAACGAATGTTATTCATCGCTGTTAGTCTCAGTATTGGCATTATCACACTAATCCTGAATAATACATACCGTCCGTATATTTATAGCAATCATATAAATGATTGGCATATTGCTGATTCATTTACAAACTTTCTGGCAGTTCCTGCAGGTCAATTTATGATGTTGGGGTTGTCAAATGAAATAAAATTAAAGTTGCATTACCAAATACTAATTGTATGCTTAGGATTCATTTTTTATGAATTTATCGGTTATACTTTTGATTATTTTGATATTGCAGCAACAATACTATCCGGTATAGTATTTTTCATCATAGAAACGTTGATATTAAAAACAATATACAATAAAAGTTGACACAAATCGTTTATTATCAATAATTCAAGTATCGCTTTTAGTAGAAAAGTAGTCGCAAAAAAGCCAATGGCTAATGGCATTCTTCCCCATTGAGGGGGTTAGGGGGGCACTACTTAACTCCTGAAACTTGCGAAAGTTGAACATACATTATTATATATATGACAATGAAAATGAAATCGAAATTAAGTAAAACCAGGTATGCTGCTCTGTTAGCATTTGTCCTGATGTCTGTTCCTACGTTTTCGCAAACTCATAATACAGGCAGGAACGAAAGTAATAGAGATTTGTTGTGTCAGGACAGCCTGCAGACTTGCCAGGACACAATTGGTCTTGATTCTCATTCTGTAATTCGTCGCATACCAATGACTGGCACATATAAAAAAGGAGTAGCAAGAAATCCGAACAACATCAAATCCCCCAAAATCGATCCATATAAAAAGAAATTTTCAGATTTGCAAATATTCAATGCAATTCGTCCCCACATTTCAAAATGAAGTCTAATTTTGCTTTAGAGTGTGGACTACAGCTTTGTTACTGACTCATAATAGATTCATAACTGACCTGTTACTTCCATAAAAAGTTAACAAACCAGCGAACAAGGGTACGCGAATTCAAATATCGTAAGGGAATACGGCATTGTTTTCAAGTATTGGCGGATTTTTGCCAAACATCATAAAACATCTAACTTCTGTCAGAATATTACAGCCTTCAAATGTCCCACCACCGATACTGATGACATTCTTAGGAATTGTGATGGGAGTCAGCCTCTTGCAACCGCTGAATGCCCTGAATCCTATACTTATTACCGAATCAGGCAGTTTGAATGAATCTATATTGTATACAATAACGTCGTTTTGTAGACTCGTTTAAACGAAAAATGCAGCAGGGGTCTGCTGCATTTTTTGTTATTTGATGAATCCGACTTTGTCGGCTTCCGTTATCTGCTTGATGACTCGGCAGGGATTGCCTGCTGCAAGTGTGCGTGGCGGTATGTCGTGGGTTACGATGCTTCCGCAGCCTATGACTGCGCCTTCACCTATGGTTACTCCTGCCATGATTTTCACGTCACCTGCTATCCATGCCTTGTCGCCTATGGTGATGCGTCCGCCGATGAGGGCTCCCTGGGCGCGTTCTTCGGGGTCAAGGCTGTGGTTGGCGCTGTACATGCCGACATTGGGTCCGATGAGTACGTGGTTGCCTATTGTGATGCGTGAGCAGTCGAGCAGTACGGCTCCGAAGTTGATGTATACGTCGTTGCCGATGTAGATGTTCTTGCCGAATTCGCATGTGAAGTTGGGTTCCACATATACGTTCTCTCCAATGCTTCCGAAGAGTTGTGTGAGCAGTTGTCTGCGTTCTTCGGGCTGTTCGTCTGTTGTCTGGTTGAACTGCTTGAAGATGTTCTTTGCTGCTACTCGGCGGTTGAAGAGGTCTTCGTCGAAGTCGTCGTATATCATGTCGCGCTGCATCTTTTCCCATGCAGAGAGGTTCTCGCCCTGTTCCATGTGTGTGTGGATTCCGAGTTAGAATTCTTCTGTCATCTTCCTTACTTCGTCCTGAATCTTCTTTGCGAAGTCTTCCATCGACATTGTTTCCTGTGCTCCCTGTTCGCCTTGCTTGCGTACGTTTACGGTTCCGTCGGCTGCTTCCTTCTCGCCTACGATGAGGAGGTATGGGATGTGCTTGAGTTCGTTGTCGCGGATCTTTCGTCCTATCTTCTCGTTGCGCTCATCGACGATGGTGCGTACGTCCTGCTGGTTGAGGTATTCTGCTACCTTGTTGGCGTAGTCGTTGAACTTCTCTGATATTGGGAGTACTACTACCTGGTCTGGTGTGAGCCACAATGGGAAGTGTCCGGCTGTGTGCTCTATGAGTACTGCTACGAAGCGTTCCATACTTCCGAACGGTGCTCGGTGGATCATTACTGGACGGTGCTTCTCGTTGTCGGCTCCCGTGTATTCGAGCTTGAATCGTTCTGGGAGGTTGTAGTCTACCTGGATTGTTCCGAGTTGCCAGCGGCGTCCGAGTGCGTCCTTTATCATGAAGTCGAGTTTAGGTCCGTAGAATGCTGCTTCTCCGGTTTCCTCGTGTGCTGGAAGTCCCTTTTCCTTACATGCCTCGATTATGGCGTTCTGGGCTTCTTCCCATATTTCGTCGGAACCGATGTACTTCTCTGTGTTGTTTGGGTCACGGAGTGATATCTGTGCTTCGAATTCCTTGAAGTCGAGTGCCTTGAAGATGATGTTGATGATGTCCATCACGCGGAGGAATTCTCCCTTCACTTGGTCGGGACGGCAGAAGATGTGTGCGTCGTCCTGTGTGAATGAGCGTACGCGTGTGAGTCCGTGGAGTTCTCCGCTCTGTTCGTAGCGGTATACTGTTCCGAATTCTGCTATTCGTACTGGGAGGTCCTTGTATGAACGTGGTGTGTTGGCGTATACCATACAGTGGTGAGGACAGTTCATTGGCTTGAGCAGATAGACTTCTCCTTCTTCAGGTGTGGTGATTGGCTGGAAGGAGTCCTTGCCGTAGTGGTCCCAGTGGCCTGATGTCATGTAGAGACTCTTGCTGCCGATGTGTGGGGTGATTACTTCCTGATAGCCGTACTTCTTCTGTATCTTGCGGAGGAATTCCTGAAGGCGCAGACGGAGGGCTGTTCCCTTTGGAAGCCACATTGGAAGTCCTTTTCCTACCTTGTCGGAGAAGAAGAAGAGTTCCATTTCCTTTCCTATCTTACGGTGGTCGCGCTTCTTGGCTTCTTCAAGTTTCTGGAGGTACTCGTCGAGCATCTTCTTCTTTGGGAACGAGATTCCGTAGATTCGGGTCATCATTGGTCGCTTCTCGTCGCCTCGCCAGTATGCTGCTGCCATTGACAGTACCTTGACTGCCTTGATTTCGGCTGTGCTTACGAGGTGTGGACCACGACAGAGGTCGGTGTAGTCGCCTTGTGTGTATGTGGTGATTGTTCCGTCTTCGAGTTCGCTGATGAGTTCGTTCTTGTAGGTCTGTCCTCTGTCGCCGAAGAACTTGAGTGCGTCGGCCTTGGTGATTTCCCTGCGTACGAGCAGTTCCTTCTTCTGCTGAAGTTCCTGCATCTTCTTTTCAATCTTTGGGAATTCTGCATCTGTGAGCTTCACGCCCTCTGGTGGCATTACGTCGTAGTAGAATCCGTTCTCGATTGCCGGTCCGATTCCGAACTGTGTGCCTGGATAGAGTTCCTGCAATGCTTCTGCCATGAGGTGGGCACTTGTGTGCCAGAATGCGTGCTGTGCTTCTGGTGCGTCCCACTTGTAGAGGTTGATTGTTGCGTCTTCGTTGATTGGGCGGTTGAGTTCCACCTGCTCTCCGTTGACGCTGCAAGATAGTACTTCTGCTGCCAAACGTGGACTTATGCTTTCTGCTACTTCTTGTGCGGTAACGCCAGCGTTGTATTCTTTCTGGCTACCATCTGGGAATGTAATCTTTATTGCCATGATTATATATTTATGTTTCCTTATTTATGCCATTAGCCGTTAGCCATTAGCCATTGGCTTGCTGTCCGTTTTATTAGCCATTAGCCATTGGCCATTGGCCATTAGCTTGCCGTCCGTTTTAATGCCGTTAGCCATTAGCCGTTAGCCATTGGCTTGCCGTCCGGACGAATTATCGATTTATCGATTTCTCGATTTCTCGTTGACTCGTAGACTCGTAGACTTGTTGACTCGTAGACTCGAATTCTTGTTGACTCGTTGACTCGTAGACTCGTTGACTCGTTGACTCGTAGACTTGTTGACTCGTTGTCTCGTAGACTCGTTGTCTCGTTGACTCGTAGACTTGTTGACTCGTTGACTCGTAGACTTGTAGACTTGTTGACTCGAATTATCGAATTCTCGATTTTTCGACGGCAAAGTTAATGATTTTTTTTCATTCGGCAAATCTTAACCTGCATTATTGCAGGGTGATGGGTGTGCAGGCTGTAGGTATGTCGTCAATTGAGATACTTGCTGAAGTCCACTACCTTGATTTCTGTGTCCTGTCTGCTCTTCTTCTTGCTTTGCTTTTCTGCCTTGGCTTTCTGCTCTGCCTTGGCTTTCTGCTCTGCCTTGGCTTCCTGCTCTGCCTTGGCTTTCTGCTCTGCCTT
>JAKSJB010000021.1 GCA_024398475.1 Bacteroidaceae bacterium
CTCGGAGCACATGTGAGCGCATCTGAATTTCAGTATCCGGACCATAGTTGGAAGGTACTTTGTGGCATAATGACCAATGAGTGCCCCCTAACCCCCTCAAGGGGGAAGAACGCAACCCCTAACGCAAACGCAAAACTACGGCACATCCCTTTGGGCTGTGGGCTAAGGTCTTTTGTCTTTCTGCCCTACAGATACCCAACCCTTACGGATTGGGCTGTAGAGTGTCGGACTTTCAGCCCTCTTTGGAGTCAACAAGTCTACAAGTAGCCCCCTAACCCCCTCAAGGGGGCAAGTCAACGAGTGACCCCCCGGATGGCTAGCCAATGGCTAATGGCCAATAGCCAATGGCGTTTTTTTTACCTGGTTTTTTCGGTTTTTGTCTTAATTATAATCCCCGATAACGCAAACGTAAGAAATGTTTTCTTTGTCCGGATATTATTGTTGTCTAAATCGAGAATTATTGCTAACTTTGCAGCCAAATTGAAATGGACCATTGTATGGCAAAGAAGAAATTGCTGAAGCAACAGCGAATCAACATAAAGAACAAGCGGGCTTCGTTCGACTACGAATTCATCGATGTGTTTACTGCCGGAATTGTCCTGACCGGTACGGAGATAAAGTCTATCCGTGCGGGCAAGGCCAGTCTGGTGGACACTTACTGCTATTTCGTGCAGGGGGAGATGTGGGTGAAGAACATGTATGTTGCCCAGTATCTGCAGGGGTCGTACAACAACCACGTGGAAAGACGTGAGCGCAAACTCCTGCTCAACCGCAAGGAACTACGCAACCTGGAGGCTGATGCCAAGAACCCGGGGTTCACTATCGTACCTACCCGACTCTACATTAACGAAAACGGACTTGCCAAACTGGATATTGCCTTGGCTAAGGGTAAGAAGGAATTCGACAAGCGTCAGACTCTCAAGGAGAAGGAGGACAGGCGCGAAATGGACAGGGCTAGGAAATTTTAAGGCTTTCATTTTTTATCACACGCAGGAATCATGAACAAAGGACTATATACTGACCGCATTCTCGTTCTCGACGGAGCAATGGGTACCATGTTGCAGAAAAAGGGGTTTACCGGAAACTTCGACATGCTGTGCCTCACGAATCCCGACGACGTGAAGGACGTACACAGACAATATCTTGAAGCAGGTGCCGACATAATCAGTACCAACACTTTTTCCTCCCAGAGAATTTCACAGGGTGAATATGGGTGTGGGGAGATGGTAAGGGAGATGAACCTTGCTGCTGCCCGACTTGCAAGGGAGGTGGCTGACGAATACTCGGGGAAGACTCCAGATAAGCCCCGTTTCGTGGCTGGAAGTGTGGGACCTACGAACCGTACCTGTTCCATCAGTCCTGACGTGAACGATCCTGCACGCCGCGACATTTCGTTCGACGAACTCCGCGAAGCCTACCAGGAACAGATGGAGGCTATGATTGAAGGCGGTGTGGATGCTATTCTCATAGAGACGGTGTTCGACACGCTCAATGCCAAGGCTGCCGTATATGCTGCCGAAGAGGCGATGAGGACTGCGGGACGGGAAGTGGCGTTGATGATTTCGCTCACGGTGTCGGACAAGGCGGGACGCACGCTTTCGGGACAGAACATCGAGGCTTTCGTGACTTCGGTAAGTCATGCTCCGATTTACTCGCTTGGACTCAACTGCTCATTCGGGGCTAAGGACATTCTTCCGTTCCTCAGACAACTGGCAGCGGTGGCTCCGTTCAGGATTAGTTGCCATCCAAATGCCGGACTTCCCAACGAACTGGGACAGTATGACCAGACTGCAAGGCAATGGAGGGACGAGGTGATGGAATTCGTCGGGGAAGGTCTGGTGAACATCGTCGGCGGCTGCTGCGGTACTACTCCCGACTTCATACGCGAACTGTCGGCTTCTCTCTGCGATGCCAGGGCGAGGAAGGTGGAGGATGATGGTTTCGGCAATATGCTCCGTCTTTCCGGTATTGATGCCCTGACTCTCACGCCCGACGTGAGGTTCATCAACGTGGGTGAACGATGCAACGTGGCTGGTTCAAGGAAATTCCTGCGCCTCATCAGCGAGAAGCAGTATGACGAAGCGCTTCAGATTGCACGCAAGCAGGTGGAGGACGGTGCCATGATGCTCGACGTGAACATGGATGACGGACTGCTCGACGTGCGTCATGAGATGGTGCATTTCCTCAACCTCATTATGTCGGACCCTGATATTTCCAGGGTTCCTGTAATGATTGACTCTTCGGACTGGGAGGTCATCGAAGCCGGACTTAAATGTGTGCAGGGCAAGTCGGTGGTGAACTCTCTCTCGCTCAAGGAGGGTGAGGATTTGTTTGTGGAGCATGCCGGACTGGTGAAGCGACTCGGTGCGGCGCTCGTGGTGATGGCTTTCGACGAGGAGGGTCAGGCCACGACTTACGAAAGAAAGATTTCGGTATGCAAGCGTGCCTACGACATTCTTACGGAGAAGGTGGGCATGAATCCTTCCGACATCATATTCGACCCATGTGTGCTTGCCGTGGGTACTGGAATTGAGGAGCACAACAACTATGCCCTCGACTTCATACGCGCTACGGAATGGATACGCAGGAACCTGCCGGGATGCCACGTGAGCGGAGGTGTAAGCAACCTTTCGTTTGCGTTCCGCGGAAACAACTATCTGCGTGAGGCCATGCATGCGGTATTCCTCTGCCATACCATTGAGAACGGACAGGACATGGGTATCGTGAACCCGGCGACCAAGGTGATGTACAGCGACATTCCTGCTGACATCGTGGAAGCCATAGATGACTTGCTGCTGAACCGCAGGTGTGATGCTACGGAAAGACTTACGGAGGTAATCAGCCGGCAGTCTGCCGAGGATAATGCTGCGGGCGGAGAAAGCCGCAGGGAGGAGGTATACTCGCTGGAACAACTCGTGATGAAGGGTATGACCGAGGGACTTGAGGCAAGACTGATGGAGGCGATGAGGGAGACGGGCAATCCGGTGAAGGTGATTGAGGGTCCGCTGATGGATGCCATGAACAAGGTGGGCAGACTCTTCGGCGAGGGCAAGATGTTTCTTCCGCAGGTGGTGAAGACTGCCCGGACCATGAAACAGGCGGTGGATATTCTCACTCCGTACATCGAAAATCCTTCAGGCGGCAAGGACGGTGCTGACTGCACGCAGCAGAAGGTGCTTCTCGCCACCGTAAAGGGTGACGTACACGACATTGGAAAGAACATAGTGAGTGTGGTGATGGCTTGCAACGGTTACCGAATCATTGACCTCGGGGTGATGGTTTCTGCCGAGGACATCGTGGCTGCGGCGTTGAGGGAGAAGGTGGACTTCATCGGTCTTTCAGGACTTATCACTCCGTCGCTGACCGAGATGGTCAATACTGCCCAGGCGCTGAGGAAAGCCGGGGTGTGCGTACCGCTGATGATTGGCGGTGCCACTACCAGCGAACTGCATACTGCCCTGAAAATCGCTACTGAATACGACGGTCCGGTACTCTGGATGCATGATGCCTCGCAGAACGTGATTGCTGTCCAGAAACTCAATGACGCGCAGTCGGCTGAATTATTCACGGCTCAACTGAGGAAGGTGCAGCAGAAACTCCGAACCGACTACGAACAGGCGCACCCTACCCTTCTTTCTCTCGAAGATGCAAGAAAGAAGAAGTTTAACTAACCCCGGTATCAATATCTAAGGTGAAGAAAAAATCGGCAAAATCCTTTGCCATGTCGTTTTTTCTTCGTACCTTTGCAGCCGTTATGCGCATGCGTACACGCATATACGTGTAAATCACGTAGATAGGTAAAAGGCATGCTCATGACAAAAGCATTCAAAACATAATGTCTAACTTGTCAAAAACAAAAACAAACAATTAACAATTATGACAGAAACTAAGAACATCAAGCCGCTTGAAGAGTTCGACTGGGAAGCATTCGAACTTGGTGGCAAGAGCGCAGCAAACGTTGCTGAGCAGACAAAGGCTTACGAAGGTACGCTTAACAACATCCAGGACAATGAAGTTGTTGACGGAACTGTAACTAACATCAACGACCGTGAAGTTGTCGTTAACATCGGCTACAAGTCAGATGGTATTATTCCTCGTAGCGAATTCCGCTACAACCCAGAACTCGCTGTAGGCGACAAGGTTGAAGTCTACATCGAGAATCAGGAAGACAAGAAGGGCCAACTCCTTCTTTCTCACAAACGCGCACGCCAGGCACGCTCATGGGACCGCGTTAATGCTGCTTGCGACGCAGGCGAAATCGTAAAGGGATTCGTTAAGTGCCGCACTAAGGGTGGTATGATTGTTGACGTTCTCGGAACTGAAGCATTCCTCCCTGGAAGCCAGATTGACGTTAAGCCTATCCGCGACTATGATACATTCGTAGGAAAGACAATGGAATTCAAGATTGTAAAGATTAATCAGGAATTCAAGAACGTTGTCGTTTCACACAAGGCACTCATCGAAGCAGAAATCGAAGCACAGAAGAAGGAAATCATCGGCAAACTCGAAAAGGGTCAGATTCTTGAGGGTGTTGTCAAGAACATCACTTCTTACGGTGTATTCATCGACCTCGGTGGTGTTGACGGTCTTATCCACATCACAGACCTCTCTTGGGGCCGCGTAAGCGATCCTAAGGAAGTGGTTGAACTCGACCAGAAGATCAATGTAGTTATCCTCGACTTCGACGAGGAAAAGAAGCGCATCGCTCTCGGTCTCAAGCAACTCACTCCACACCCTTGGGATGCTCTCTCAACAGACCTCAAGGTTGGCGACACAGTTAAGGGTAAGGTTGTCGTTATGGCTGACTACGGAGCATTCATCGAAATCGCTCCAGGTGTTGAAGGTCTCATCCACGTAAGTGAAATGAGTTGGTCAGCTCACCTCCACTCTGCACAGGACTTCATGAAGGTAGGCGACGAAGTTGAGGCTGTAGTCCTCACTCTCGACCGCGACGAACGCAAGATGTCACTCGGTATCAAGCAACTCCGTGAAGATCCATGGGAGAAGATTGAAGAGAAGTACCCTGTAGGCAGCAACCACAATGCTAAGGTTCGCAACTTCACTAACTTCGGTGTATTCGTAGAAATCGAAGAAGGTGTTGACGGTCTTATCCACATCAGCGACCTTTCATGGACAAAGAAGATCAAGCACCCTTCAGAATTCACTCAGATTGGTGCTGAAATCGAAGTACAGGTACTCGACATCGATAAGGAAAACCGTCGCCTCAGCCTCGGTCACAAGCAAATCGAAGACAACCCTTGGGACAACTTCGAAACTGTATTCACTCAGGATTCAGTTCACGAAGGCAAGATTATCGAAGTACTCGACAAGGGTGCTGTAGTTCAACTCGAAATGGGCGTTGAAGGTTTCGCTACTCCTAAGCATCTCGTAAAGGAAGACGGAAGTCAGGCTCAACTCGGCGAAACTCTTGAATTCAAGGTTATCGAGTTCAACAAGGATGCTAAGCGCATCATCCTTTCTCACAGCCGCATCTTCGAAGATGTTCAGCGTGCAGCAGAACGTGCAGCAAAGAAGGAATCAGCAAAGAAGGCTCCTAAGGCTAAGAAGGAAGAAACTCCTGCTATCCAGAACAAGGCAGCAAGCACTACTCTTGGTGACATTGATGCTCTTGCAGCACTCAAGGCTGAAATGACTAAGGAATAATTTCCGCAGACTTTCACGCGTACACGCATACGCGTATAGATAATTAGGTGTACATCATATCGGTGTACACCTTTTTTTGTCTAAGCCTTATTCATTCTGTCACGCAGCAAAAGGACAAGCCTGCATTATCCATTCTGTCAGGACAGCCTGCATTATTCATACTGCCACGCAGCAAAAAGGACCAAAACCCTACGATAAAGGGAATTTTCCCGAATCAAATAGAGAAAGTCCTACCCTACTTTAGGAGTTTATTATTTGAGAGTACGTAATATCTGCGTACCTTTGCAGCGTCAAAAGAAAAAAAGGACGCACTCAAATTCCCGAAAAAAGATAACACAGAAAAAACTTCATAAAGATTTGGTAATAGATTAGGTAATTTAATTTTGGTTCAGCAGAGGCTGTACGTATAGCCCCGAAAGTACGGATAGGATACTTTCGGGGCTATATTCTTGTGCTAGGCTACCGTTTAGCAGATTTGGAGTTTTGGAGTTAAAGGGAGTTAAAGGGAGGTAAGCATTATTATGCCATTAGCCATTAGCCATTGGCTTGGATTTTTCTAGTTTTCGAGATTTCGATGATTCGATATTTCGAGTCTTCGAGCGTTTTTGCGTTAGGGTTTGCGTTTTCATCCGGACAGTATGCCAAGAGCTAATGGCCAACGGCATTTCAGCAAGGTTACTCCCCTTTCATGCGCTGCCATTCTTCATTGAGGAAACGGATGCAGTCGTCATGTTCGTTTCGTATATCTCCGTCAAGGACTGCGTCCTTCATGGCATTCTTGAGCATACCTACTTCACGGCATGGAGTAAGGTTGAACATCTGCATTATCTCATCGCCGTCAACGGCAAGTTTCATATTGCGTATGCGGTCCTTTTCCTCTATATCTACAAGTTTCAGGCGTACAAGTTGGAAATTCTGACGGAACTGCTTCCTGCGTGTTTCGTTCTTCGACGTGACATCGGCATCACACAGGAGCATCAAGTCGTCAATATCGTCACCTGCCTCGAAAAGCAGCCGTCTTACGGCTGAGTCCGTTACTTCATCATCTGCAATTGCTATAGGACGCATGTGGAGTCCTACGAGTTTTTCCACGTACTTCATCTTCTGGTCGAGCGGCAACTTCATGCGCTTGAATATGGATGATACCATTTTCTCCCCGATGAAATTATGGTTGTGGAAAGTCCAGCCCAACTGATTGTCCCAGCGTTTGCTCTTTGGTTTTCCTATATCGTGAAGGATTGCTGCCCATCTGAGCCAGAGTCCGCCTCCAGCCTGTGCCACGTTCTCAAGTACTTCGAGGGTATGGTAGAAATTATCCTTATGTGCGCGTCCGTTGCGTGTCTCTACGCCTTCAAGCGCATAGAGTTCGGGAAATATCAGTTCGAGCAACCCGCACCTTTCAAGGTCGATAAAGCCCTTTGAAGGATGCTTTGCAAGGATTATCTTGTTGAGTTCCTCGGCTATGCGTTCTCCTGAGATTATCTTTATGCGTTCCCTGTTGCGTGTAATTGCATCGAAGGTTTCGTCCTCGTATGTAAAGTTCAACTGTGTGGCAAAGCGTATGCAGCGCATCATTCTCAATGGATCGTCGCTGAAAGTGATATCGGGATCAAGAGGGGTGCGGATTATACCGTCCTCAAGGTCATACAAGCCATAGAATGGGTCTACCAGTTCTCCGAACCTGCTGCCGTTCAGGCATAGTGCCATTGCGTTTATGGTGAAGTCGCGCCTGTCCTGATCGTCTTCAAGGGTTCCGTCCTCTATGACCGGTTTCCTCGAATCATGACTGTAGGACTCACGGCGGGCTCCCACGAATTCCAGTTCCAGTCCCTGCCATTTCAACTGTGCCGTACCGAAATTGCGGAACACGGCAAGTGATGCCTTCCTACCCAACTGGTGCTTGAGTGCTTCGGCAATGGCTATGCCGGGACGTGACTGTTTTTCACCCTGATGGCCTATGACTACTACATCTATATCGTTGCTTGGACGTTCCAGGAACAAATCCCTCACATAGCCTCCGATAACGTAGCAATCGAGGCTGAGTGAATCAGCCACTTCTGAAATCTTATGGAATATCGGTAAATCGAGAGATTTGCGCAATTCAGCGTCTGTCAGTATTTTCATACTGCAAAGGTAGGAATAATTTACAATTTCACAATGTAGTATATATAAATATTGAGTATTTGAAAAATAAATACATTTCAAATGATGCAGTTTCAATAATAATTTGCATATTTGCATTTCAATACAGGTAGGAAAATACTTCTTTCCCTGCTTTTATTTCTCATTATATCCACCATGCATTACATTGACCGGAAACTTACAAGCACAATGTATAATACTGCAGATATTCGGCATCGGTTTCTGAAATTTTCAGGAAAAATGCAAAATTTCTGTAAAAATATTTGGTGGAATAAATATTTTGCCATACATTTGCAGTGTCATAGTTAAGTAGCACACTAATTCAATCACTACTATTCCGGACAAAGATATAGAAACTGACGCCTAAAAGTAGGGCAGAAAATCTAATAAATATAATAATAATAACAAGAAAGAAATGAAACAGTTTTTCAAGTACACACTCGCAACAATCACAGGTATCATTATCCTGGCACTTGTTTATGGTATTTTTGTTACTCTTACATTCGTAGGAATGCTTTCCATGCAATCTGCTCCGAAGCAGGTTGAAAAGAATTCCGTTATGGTTGTAAAACTCAACGGAGCAATTACCGAACGTGCTGATGACAATCCATTTGCCCAGTTAGTGAATGGCAATGCTGAGAATATCGGACTTGACAATCTTCTTGCTGCTATCAAGAATGCCAAGGAAAACGAAAATATCAAAGGTATCTATCTCGAAGCAGGTACTCTCAGCGGAGCAACTCCTGCCATGGTTCAGGAAATTCGCGATGCCCTCGTGGATTTCAAGAAGTCAGACAAGTTTATCGTAGCATACGGCGACAACTACTCACAGGGTGCCTACTACCTCTGCAGTACTGCCGACTCGCTCATCATCAATCCTGAGGGTAACATTTCATGGCAGGGTCTTGCAACGCAGACAATCTACTTCAAGAACCTTCTTGAGAAGGTAGGTGTAAGCATGCAGGTATTCAAGGTCGGTACTTATAAATCAGCAGTTGAGCCTTATATTCTTGACGACATGAGCGATGCTAACCGCGAACAGATTGAAACCTTCTCCGATGAGATTTGGAAGGAATTCAATACCGCAGTCGCAAAGTCACGCAAGATGAAACCTGAAGATCTTGATTCTCTCACTAACCAGCCTTTGGCATTTATCAAGGCTGCTGAATACAAGAAACTCCATCTCGTGGACAAGGTTGCATATTCTGATGCTGTACCGCAGGTTATTGCCAACATGATGAAATGCGACAAGGACGATTACAACAAGGCTATGGTCAACGATGTTGCATCACTGGAATCAACTACTCTCAAGAATCCTAACGGACAGACAATTGCTGTTTACTATGCTACAGGTGAAATCGTTCAGGAAGAATCTACTACCAATTCTTTCTCTGCTGAGGAAATGATTGTTGGAGAAAAGGTTATCAAGGACCTCAAGGAACTGGCTGACGACGATGACATCAAGGCTGTGGTTCTCCGAGTAAACTCTCCTGGTGGAAGTGCCTTTGCTTCTGAACAGATTTGGCATCAGGTAAAGAATATCAAGGCTAAGAAACCTATCATCGTAAGTATGGGCGGATATGCTGCAAGTGGTGGTTACTACATTTCATGTGCTGCTGACTGGATTGTTGCAGAACCAACTACTCTCACCGGTTCTATCGGTATATTCGGTATGTTCCCTGAAGCAAGCGAACTTATCAACGACAAACTCGGTCTTAAGTTTGCTACTGTCAAGACTCATGAATATGGTGACTTCGGAGATATTTCACGTCCTATGAACGACAACGAACGTACAGCACTCCAGGCTTACATCAACAACGGTTACGAACTCTTCACAAAGCGCTGTGCAGACGGCCGCGGCATCAGTCAGGATTCCATCAAGGTAATCGGAGAAGGACGTGTATGGACTGGTGTACACGCAAAGAAGATAGGTCTTGTTGACCAACTTGGAAGCCTCGACGACGCTATTGCTGTTGCTAAGAAAAAGATTAAGGTCGATGAATGTACAGTCAAGACATATCCTGAAAAGACTGACTTCTTTACCAACCTTCTTGAAAAGGCTCAGCCATCAAGTTATGCTGATGCTGAACTGAAGGAAAACCTCGGTGATTTCTACTTGATGTTCAGTTCTATGAAGAATATCCAGAGTAAGGACAAGGTACAGGCTGCATTACCTTACTATCTGAGATTCAACCTTTAATCCAACGGTTTCATCACTATTGAATGATCAGTAAACGACTATAGTATGCAGTACTGAAGCCCCCATTTCCTACATGGGGGCTTATCTGCTTTTTTACACTTTATGAGAATTCTGTCAATCATACTACTTCCTTTTGCATGGATATTCGACTTGGTCACATCACTCAGAAACTGGATGTATGACCGGGGCATTATCCGTTCCTGCACATTCGATGTACCTACCATCTGCATAGGTAATCTATCGGTAGGAGGTACGGGAAAGACTCCACACACGGAATATCTCATAAGGCTGCTGCAGGAACAGGGTTACAGAGTGGCTGTACTCAGTCGTGGTTACCGTCGCAAGACTAAAGGATTCGTATTGGCTGACCTGCAATCCACAGCATCTGACATAGGTGACGAACCTCTTCAGATGTACCGTAAGTTCAAGGATTTGACTGTGGCAGTTGATGCTGACAGGTGCGAAGGTATCTCCATTCTGATGAAGCAGGAAAAACGTCCCGATGTTATCCTTCTTGACGATGCTTTCCAGCACAGGAAAGTGAAGGCTGGACTGAACATACTGCTTACTGACTGCAAAAGGCCATACAGCAAGGACTATCTTATGCCTTACGGCAGACTTCGCGAGAACAGGTACGGAAGCAAACGTACCGACATGGTCATTGTCACAAAATGTCAGGACGGTACAGCAGGTAAGGGTACTGCCAACGACTCGGACCTCAACCTTGGCATCAGGAAAGACCAGTACCTTTTCTTCTCACGCATGAAATACGGACTGTTGTCAAACGGGCTTGAACTGTCCAGGCTCAGGGATTATGCAGTACTGCTCGTGACTGGTATTGCAAATCCCCGTCCTCTTGAAGATGAACTGAGTAAACATACCCAGTTCAAGTCAATACACTACCCTGACCACCATAGTTTCAGTAGTACTGACATACAGCATATCGAACAGGAATTCAAATCTCTCGGAGGTGACAGACGGTTGATAATAACGACTGAGAAAGACTTCACACGCCTCTCTCCTTTGCTCAGCCCTACCCTTCCTTTATGCTGCCTGCCTATTGAAATTGAAATATTGAATGGCGATAACGAAACATTTAACCAAATAGTATTAGATTATGTACGAAAAGATTCAAGAAACTGCTGAATTTCTACGCAGCAGAATGCCCAACCATCCCGAAACTGCCATCATACTCGGAAGTGGACTTGGACGCTTAGTTGAAGAAATAGATATAGAAAGCGAAATTCCATACAGCGAGATTCCAAACATGCCTGTTTCGACAGTAGAAGGTCACAGCGGCAAGTTGCTGTTCGGAAAGTTAGGCGACAAGGACATCATTGCCATGCAGGGACGTTTCCACTATTACGAAGGTTACAGCATGAAAGAGGTGACATTTCCCGTACGGGTAATCTATGAACTGGGTATCAGGAACCTGTTTGTCAGCAATGCTGCCGGAGGTATGAATCCTGCTTTTTCCGTAGGAGACCTCATGATTATCGAAGACCACATCAACATGTTTCCTGAAAATCCGCTGCGTGGAAAGAACTTCCCTACCGGACCGCGTTTCCCTTCCATGCACAACGCATACGACAGGGATTTCATCGGTATCGTGGAAAAAGCCGCAGAAAAACTGAATATAAAGGTTCAGAAAGGTGTTTATATCGGTACACCGGGACCGACTTATGAAACTCCTGCCGAATACCGTATGTTCCGCACTATGGGGGCAGATGCAGTAGGTATGTCCACCGTACCGGAAGTCATCGTTGCGGTACATTGTGGAATTAAGGTATTTGGCATAAGTGTCATTACCGACCTCGGAGGATTTGCCGAAGCAGTAAAGGTCAGTCATGAGGAAGTTCAGATTGCTGCCGATGCAGCACAGCCACGAATGACTACCCTCATGAAAGAGTTAATTAAAAAGGTATAATATAAATAGTAGTACAGTAGTTAAGGAGAGCAGTAGTTAAGGAGAGCAATCTGTAGTTAAGGAGACAGTAGTCATGCAGGACTATACACTACTTAAATCCCTTTAACTCCTGTCTACAAATCTACTAAAAATAATATATTTATGGAAAAGAACGATATAAAGGACTTAGGTGAGTTTGGACTCATCAAGCATCTCACAAAGGATATTCCGCTAGTAAACAAATCAACGCTCAAGGGCGTAGGCGACGACTGTGCCGTACTGAAATTCGATGACGACAAGGAAGTATTGGTCACTACAGACCTTCTTCTCGAAGGTGTACATTTCGACCTTACATACGTTCCTCTGAAACATCTCGGCTACAAGTCCGCAATGGTAAACCTCAGCGACGTATATGCTATGGGAGGTATGCCTAAACAAATTACTGTAAGCATAGGACTCAGTCAGAGATTTACCGTTGACGACATGGAAGAATTCTATGCAGGACTCCGACTTGCATGCGAAGCACACGGAGTTGACATCGTAGGAGGCGATACCACTTCGTCTTTGACAGGACTCATGATAAGCATCACCTGTATCGGTGAGGTGGAACGTGGAAAGGCAATTTACCGCAGCGGAGCAAAACCCACTGACCTTGTCTGCGTATCAGGAAACTTAGGTGCTGCATATTTGGGGCTGCAGTTGCTTGAACGTGAAAAGGAGATATTCTACAGTCAGAAACCAGACGCTAACGGACAGCAACCAACGGATTTCCAACCTGATTTTGCCGGTCGTGAATACCTTCTGGAACGTCAGTTGAAACCAGAAGCACGTCGTGACATCATTCTGAAACTACGTGAAGCAGGAATTCAACCTACTGCCATGATGGACATAAGTGACGGACTCAGCAGCGAACTTCTCCATATTTGTGAAGAAAGCCAATGTGGCTGCCGTGTATATGAAGAACATATTCCGCTTGACTACCAGACTGCATCACAGGCTGAAGACTTCAACATGAACGTCACGACTTGTGCCCTCAATGGCGGTGAAGACTATGAACTTCTGTTTACTGTTCCGCTTGCCGACAAGGAAAAGATTGAACAGATGGAAGACGTCAAGATGATTGGCTACATCACATCGGCAGAAGACGGAAAGGTTCTCATCACACGCGACGGAGCACAGTTCGACATAAAGGCTCAGGGGTGGAATCCTCTAAAAGAATAGCCAATAATTAAAATCGAAATAATCGATAGCAAATAAGTTTGGCGATTGAAAAACTATCTCTATCTTTGCACCGAAAAGATATAATTAACTTATAATCCATCGGCAATATGGAACTTAGACAACTTAAGTATTTCTACATGACAGCAGAGAAGAAAAGTTTTTCAGAGGCTGCCCGCGTCCTTTACATTTCACAAAGTACGCTTTCACAACAGATAAAACAGTTGGAAGACGAACTTGGGTGTCCACTCTTCAAGCGTGATTCCCACAAGGTAATACTTACTGAATGTGGTGAACGTCTGGTTCCTTTGGCGAAAAACACGCTGTATGATGCAGACCAATGCAAGTCGCAGTTGTCAGAAATAAAGAACATGATGACTGGCGTACTGAATATCGGAGTCACCAACACGTTCTGCAATATCTTTTCACATACCATGAAAGAATTTCTGGTAGCGTATAAAGGTATTAAACTCAACGTGTTCTACGGTTCTACGTGTACCTTGATTGATTTGCTGAGAAAACATGAGATTGACTTCGCACTTGCATACAAATCCGGACAATACGAAGACGAAGTAGATTCCTACGAACTATTCCGTACCGAACTCTGCGTAATTGCCCGCAACGATCATCCTCTCTGTCAGAACAAGGCGCTTACACTTAAAGATATTGCGCAATATCCTGTAGCCCTTCCTGCAAAGACCGTTCAGGGAAGAAAGACCATAGACAAGGTCCTGAAGGAAACAGGAATCAAACTGCGAGTACGCATCGAACTCAACGAAGTGAACTTCCTTCTTGAACTGATTGAAGACAGCAAACTCATTACCATACTGCCCTACAGTACCATTGAGCGCCATAAAAGTCTGAAAGCAATACCACTCGACATACCAAACAAGGAATTCCAGGGCTGCGTACACATACTGAAGGACACTTACCGCAAACAAAGCGCACAAGTCTTTGTACAGATGCTCAGGGAATCACCTATTGTACGTCTGCTGAAGGACGATTGACCTATGCAATAGTCTCCAACAACTTACTGCATCCCTCAACCACATCCCTATACGTTGCTTCAAAGTCACCAGTATACCAAGGGTCAGCCACGTCACGGTTACTACCGGTATATTCCATGAGCAGATGAACTTTATTGTCGGGATCACTCTGCGGAATAAATCGGCCAAGCCAACGTATATTGCTGGAATCCATACAAATAAGCAAGTCAAAGTCAGTATAGTCAGACCGTGTGACCTGACGGGCAAAATGTTCCGTAAAAGGGACGTTATGCATACGTAGAGTCCGTTTTGCAGGTGGATAAATCGAATTACCCAATTCCTCAGTTGAAACTGCTGCAGAATCAATCACAAATCTGTCTGACAGATGCTTTTCCACCACCAGTTTCTTCATAACCATCTCAGCCATCGGACTTCTGCATATATTGCCATGGCATATAAATAGAATTCTTTTCATAATCAACATTTCCTAAACCCCACTATAGCCCTTACAACAGCCACCGTTCCCGATGTGTTAACACCAGCATTCCCTGCCACAGTTCCCGATGTGCCAACACCAGCATTCCCTGCCACAGTTCCCGATGTGTCAACACCAGCATTCCCTGCCACAGTTCCAGATGTGTCAACACCAGCATTCCCAGCCACAGTTCCCGATGTGCCAACACCAGCATTCCCCACAGCATTACCCTTTTCTTTCACAATCTCTATCTGATAGTGGTATTCTTCCAGTTCGTCAATATAGAAATGCAGGGTATCACCGAAATAAGCCTCAGCCACGTAAGCCACCTCAATCCTTTTCATGAAATGGTCACGATAATAATCCAAGGAAAAGAGGTTGCAGATATGTTCAATATACTTAATACTGTTCACGTGGCAGTTGCAATCCACGTCACTATAAATAACCTTATGGCTCATCATAGGTTTTCTTTCCGATACATCCATAGGACGAATACGGCTATGTACATCAATCGGACATTCGTTTTCAGGAAACAACCACTGTTGGAATTGTTCACCATAGATACGTGCCAAATCCAAAGGTTGCCGTGAATCATTGTCTATCATCGCCCAGATGGAACGGGCATACCCCAGCGGAGTCCGTTCTCCATCGTCCTTCCTGCCCCACACACAGAAATTTCGGTTGGTAAACATTCTGTAGATATTCTCAATCCACGTATCCACAGCATAGTGTTCATTCAACTGAGGCATACGGTTCATCTCAATACTCAGACGCGACAACACCCATGAACGCTTTGCCGCAGAAAGCATCTCAATACCGAACCCACGTCTTGAAGCATGAAAGTCAGCCGTATTGAGCAAATCCCTTCCGAGCGTTGAATAATTCAGATTATGTGCGAAGTCCGTGTTGAACGCATCAACAGCAAACTGCAACGTTTCAATTTTTTCCATAGACACATAAGAGGGTGTTCAATAAGTCACCCTTTAGTTTCCCTTTACTGTTTCTGCAATTTTCTCAATATTCAGACTACGAGCCGAAGCATCGAAAATTTCCTTATATATTCCGCCCTGATGATAGACCTCATCAGGCGAGCCACCCTGTTCCACCCTACCGTTCTTCAATGCATAGATTTGGTCGGAATCAATAATCTGACTGATACTATGTGAAATGATGATTACGGTACGGTCTTTCTTGATGGCATCAATTGAATTCTTAATCTGTTCAGTAGCCACAGCATCCAGACTTGCAGTAGGTTCATCAAGGAATATGATAGGAGGATTCTTGATAAACATACGTGCAATGGCAATACGTTGCTGCTGACCGCCTGAAAGCATCAGAGCCTTAGTCTCAAAACCATTGGGAAGAGCCATAATCTGGTCATAAATATATGCTTTCCGTGCAGCCTCAACCACATCTTCGTGCGAAGCATTAGGATTGCCATAAAGAATATTTTCCTCAATGGTTCCGTCGAAAATATGATTCTTCTGAAGCACAAGACCTATGTTGTCACGCAGATACTGAGTATCCCAGTCACGCAGTTCCACGCCGTCAAGCAGAATCTGTCCACTGTCCTGACTGTAGAACTTATCGAGCAGATTTACTATTGTACTCTTTCCTGCTCCCGACAGTCCCACAAAAGCCGTTATGCGTCCTGGCTGAATATTCATGTCGATGCTGTGAAGAGCCTTCGTACCGTTAGGATAGGTAAAGTCCACATCCTTTAGCACAAAATTACCCAAGACTTTCTCAGGATGATATTTACCAGTTTCCTCCACCTCAACGTCTGCATCAAGAATATCGAAAAATCCCTCAGCATAAATCAAGGCATCGTTCATGTCATCATAAATGCGGTGAAGTTGACGGATAGGAGCACTGACGTTTGAAAACAGCATCACATGATACATGATTTTACCTATACTCATTCCGGGGTAATCACTCAGTACCAGATAGGCAGTAAGTATGATGATAAGCACAGTACCGATCTGTTCCACGAAACTCTTCAGACCGTCATACAGATAACTCAACTTGCGCGTCTGCATCTGGTTGTCAGTCAGTTGATGCTGCAAAGCCAACTGCTTGTCACCTTCTATACGTTCACGGTTGAACGACTTAATCACAGTAATGCTTTCTATGATGTTCATAATGCCGTGACTCTTCGCCTCACGAAAAGCCCTTCTGTCGCGTCTCCAACCCGAAAGACGCCTTGCCTCCCTGTAAGTAATCCAGAAATAAATCGGAACAATTACAAGAGCCACAAGTCCCACATACACGTTTGCCAGAAACATCAGCACAAGGGCAAATATGGCGCTCGTAAACAAAGGTAGAATGTCGATGAAGAAGTTCTTTACCGTAGTGGAAAGACTCTCCACACCTCTGTCAATACGTGTCTGCAACTTTCCAGGTTCATTGTTGTCCTGTGCGAAGTAAGCCACACGGAACGTGAGAATTCTCTCAATCACAGCCTGAGCCAAGTCCTGTGACACGAATATACGCATCTTTTCGCCATAGTATTTCTGGGCAAACGAAATCAAGGCAGACAGCAGTTCCTTGCCAAGCAATACCATACTGATTACAGTCAGTAATTTTCCTGCCTTAGGCCATCCCGAAGGATCAAGCGGAATCAAGGCATTTATACTATCAACAGTCCTGTCCAGTACAATAGCATTTACCTGTGAAGCCAAGGCACCTATAAGAGTCATCGTAAGCGTACCTACAATCAACCATTTATACGGTTTTACAAAAGGTTCAATCTTCTTGAACAACTGAAATATTGACATAAAAATATATTGGTATAAACTATATTATCCGTGATATTCGAATACAAAGGTATAAATAAAAAGTGATAATAGGCAACATAACGAATTATTTCTTAACTTTGCATCGTTATTGCGAATGCTTTTTGCTTTTGCAGGAAATAATCAAGCCAAGGCAAGACATAAATATCTAACACAATGCAACTACCAGAGGATTTCTGCAGACAGATGCTCAACCAGTTGGGCGAGGAAGAATACGAGGCTTTCATGAAAGCCATGGACAATTCATGTCCAGTAAGCATCAGATGGCGTCAGTACGGCGAACTCACCGCCACAGACATCAAGAGCCCCACCCCCTGGTGTCCATTAGGCGAATATCTTGAAGAACGTCCTTCATTCACCCTCGACCCCCTTTTCCATGCCGGAGCATACTATGTTCAGGAAGCATCGTCGATGTTTATATGGCATCTGTGCCATTGGATAAGACAGAACGGAGAATGGACAGACAGCATCAATGCACTCGACCTTTGTGCAGCACCCGGCGGAAAGTCTACACTGCTTCTCTCGGTACTGCCACAAGGTTCCACACTTATAGCAAATGAGATAATGCCCAAGCGAGCCCAAATCCTGCGTGAAAACATCTGCAAATGGAACCGCACCCCCGTCACTATCTCCTCAGCCACCGTTCCCAATGCGTCTGCTTCGGTTCCATCCCTTCCAACATGCATCGTAACCAACAACAGGAGCGAAGACTTCCGCCGTCTAGGCGAAGGAATCCTTGATTTCATCCTGTGCGATGTTCCCTGTTCAGGCGAAGGAATGTTCCGCAAGGACGATGAAGCAATAGCCGACTGGAACCTTGGCAACGTAGCCATGTGTCAGGAACGCCAGCGCGACATAGTATCCACAATCTGGGACAGTCTGAAGGAAGGCGGTTACATGATTTACAGCACCTGTACCTACAACCAGAAAGAAGACGAGGAAAATGTCAGATGGATAGCCGAAGAACTCGGAGCAGAAATCATCAATGTACCTGTACCCGAAGAATGGAACATTACCCCACCACCATTCTATCATTTCTACCCCCACCGTACAAAAGGCGAAGGATTCTTCTGTGCCCTACTCAGAAAAAACGGAAAGTCAGAAACCACCGCCCCACTCAACCTACGGCTAATTGATAAGTATCTGAAAGTACTGCCTTTGGAAAACAAATACGAGCCACCATACATTGATGTTGACTCGCAGAATGCCTTGCAATATCTTCACGGGGAAGCATTGCACCTACCTGCCGACACCCCTCGTGGCATCGTAACCATCACATACAAAGGTTTACCTCTCGGACAGGCAAAAAATATCGGGAACCGCGCCAACAACCTCTATCCCAAGGAATGGCGGATTCGAAAAGCAATAAATTAATTATCCTTCTTCTCCCAGGAACTGATATTCGAAGTTACTGCTCTTTGCAGAAGGGAACTGACTGCGAGGGTCAACATCCTGACGGTTGCGCAGATGGTTCACAATTCTGTTATAGCAGTCAAGCGGACTTTCAGCCTTCAGTTTTGCGCGGAAACGAGTATCCTTATATTGGAACTTGTTAGTTTCAGGTATAAGAATCACGCGCTTAAAGACCAAAGTTGCTTCATACCAACCCGGATTTGGTTCTCCCATAATATCCAGAGCCGACTTTTTCTTCTCAGGTACATAAGTACCTTCTGCTTTCTGTTGATTACGGATACGTTCCTGTTCCTTGAATTCCTCAAGTGTTTTGGCTTCAGTCTTCAGGAACAACACATAATTTGTATAACCCACTTTAAGTCTGAAAGGATATTGATTGGTTGAATTCTGAAAATTCACAATCTTGCCGATGATCATGTCATCCAGCTTAACTTCTTTCAGAGTTTCCAAAAACGCCACAACCTCGTTGATATTGGTTGCCAACGTGTCATGTTCAAAGTACCTTACGTATAAATTCATATTCCAAAAACAAATATAGTGAATTAATGGTCATGGTATATTCCATTAATTCGGTTAACCACTTGCAAAGATATGAAAAATAATTTATAACTAACAAATTAATTCCCAACTATTTTTCATTTTCTGCAAAATTTAACCAAAATCGTTCATTAGCGTTATGATGACCGAATGACTGAATGTCATGAGGTTTGCGACAACTCTGCGTTTATGCCGACAAAGGAGTTTTTGAACAGATGTATTGCCGGTTTGAGGGCGCAATGGGGTTCCATTGTAACCGAGAAGCGACAAGACAGATGACAAAAAGAAGGCTTGTCAGCGCTTAACAGCCTAATGACCGATTTGGGTTAAGGTTTCATCTCATCCATACTAAGTCCGTAAGTAGTACGGAGTACGCGGAATTCAGTACGGCGGTTCAGGGCATTACAGATATCCTGCTGGTCTTCCTTCAGATTAAGGATAAACTCTTCAGTAAGCGTATCACCTTCGTTGAGGAAGTCATGAGCCTCAGCCAAACGTCTGCGCACCACCTTAGGACGTTCCTCACCATAACCTACAGCCGTCAGTCGGTCACTCTTGATTCCATGTTCAATCAGATAATGCACAACCGATTCCGCCCTTCGCTGAGCCAATCGCTTGTTGTATTCGTCATTTCCCCTGTAGTCACAATGCGACGACAGTTCAATCGTTATGTTAGGATTCTCATTGAGCATCGTTACGAGTTTGTCCAGGGCATCAGTTGACTCAGGCGTGAGCGTAGCCTTGTCAAACTCATAGAATATATTTTCAATCAATACAGGAATATTGATTGGAGGAAGAGGGAACTGAAGCGTGTAGTCCTCACTCTCTTCAGCCTGCGGAACACTGATTTCCTGCTTCACGTTCAGATAGCCCTTGCATTGTCCCAGCATCACATACTTCACGTTTGGCTTCAGTATCATCTGGAACGAACCGTCGCCCCTCACACTCATTTTTTCGTTTGTTCCGTCATCACCTACCACATGAACGAGTCCTTCAGGCAGTTCATATCCATCCTTCTCATACACCCATCCAGTCACGGTCTGAATGATTTCCGGCAGTTCAAAACTGTAAATGTTTTCCCAGCCCCTGTTGTTGTCACCTCTGCTTGAACTGAAGAAGCCACGGTTATGCACACCCTCAAAAGTCATACCGAAGTCATCGGCATTTGAATTAAGCGGATACTGCTGATTCTCCACAATCCAACCCTTTACGGAATCAGGAGTCGCCTTCAGTATGTCCAGTCCACCCATACCAGGATGTCCGTCTGACGAGAAATATAGGTCACCGTTTGGGCGGAACGAAGGAAACATCTCATCACCAGGAGTATTAATCGGCCTTCCCACGTTTTCCATACTACCGAAACCGCTCGACAGTATTCTTGCCCTCCATATGTCGAATCCACCAAGACCGCCCTCCATATCACTCACGAAATAGAGCCATTCACCGTCAGGCGAAATTGCGGGATGAGCGTATGAAATCAACGTATCCTTGGTAATCTCGCACTTAGTAGGTTTTCCCCATGAAGCATCAGAACGTACAGACTGCCAAATTTCAGCATTGCGCGGATAATCAGGATCCGACGAACAAAGAGTGAAATACATGGTCTTTCCGTCCGGTGACATACAACTCACACCTTCGTCATAATCAGTATTCACCGTACTCAGACTTTCCATAGCCTTCCATTTCTGGTTTTCATCCTTTCGTGCAATAAAAAGGTCGGCATATTTCACACCGGTTATTCCGTTAAGTTCATCACCCGAAGCATCGCGGCGTGTGGAAGTGATTACAAGTTGGTCGGATTCATCCCCTAACAGCATAGGAGAAAAGTCCGAACGGGTTGAGTTGAAGTTCTGTTCCTTCTTTATCTGATAAAGATTCGGATTTGCCTTCCATTGAGGAGCCAGTTCACAGGAAAGAAGTCCCGACCTAGCCAGTTCATTTCCCGGATCCAGTTGCAGATATTGAGTAAAGGCATCCTTGGCAGGCTTGTAGGAAGCCAGTTTCAGATACTGCTGCCCCAGATATATCAAGGCAGTAGAATCAGGATGGCCGTAACGCACGGCATTCTGATAAGCCTGCATAGCCTTCTGCGTGTTGTTTATCCTTCTGTAGCAGTCACCCATCCTATAGGCACGGTCTGCACGGGTAACCTTGTCCTTCGTAGGAACACCCTGATATGATTTTCTGTAGAACTGAGCAGCCTTATAGTATTCCCCCATTGAGTAAGCCTGTTCACCCTTCTTGAAATTGATAGCCTCGTTGGAACAACTCAGGAAGAGAATCGTAGAGATAATCAGCATGAAAGCCCTGCGGAACGTACAACCCTCCTTCCAGCGTGAACAACCGTAGGCAGTCTTTCCCTTTATTATTACACCCTTACCACATTCCGGACACTTCAGACCGACCCACTCATCACCCTGTAATTCAGCACCTTCAGTCCGGTTCTCCTGCTGTGCATACTTCACCTTAGGAGTTTCCGCCTTCTTTTTCGGAGCACCTTCCGATTTTTTAGTACGCTTGGCCTTTGGCCTGAAACCCGCAGGAGCAGCAGAAGTATCAGTAGTTTCCACATGTCGGTTACTGTTGTCGGCACGGACAGTCTGAATCAGTTCCACCACCATCTGCTTGAGTTCGTCGATAAACTGCGTAGCCGAATAGTCGTGACGTTCAATCTGTCGCAGTTTCTTTTCCCACAATCCAGTCAGTTCCGCACTTTTCAGCAGTTCCTCATGAATGATACCTATGAGTTGCACACCCGTAGGCGTAGCAATCAGACTCTTCCTTTCCTTTCTGATATAGTTGCGCTTGAAGAGAGTCTCAATAATGGCAGCACGTGTTGAAGGCCGTCCTATTCCGTTTTCCTTCAGGGCATCACGCAGTTCCTCGTCATCCACGAGTTTACCAGCCGTCTCCATTGCTCTCAGCAAAGTTGCTTCGGTATAAGGTTTAGGAGGAGTCGTCCATTTGTCCATCAGCGAAGGCTCATGAGGACCGCTCTCACCAATAGTAAATGCAGGGAGAGTTCTTTCCTGATCCTGTTCCTGACCGCTGTCATCCGTATTCTGCTGTACATCGCTGCCGGTATTATTCTGACTGTATATCGCCTTCCAGCCAGGTTCGGTAATCTGCTTTCCTGTCACCTTGAACTCCACGTCATCCACCTTACCGAGTACTGTAGTAGTGAGGAACTTGCAGTCGGGATAGAACACGGCAATGAAAGCCTTAGCGACGAGGTCATACACCTTTTTCTCAAAATCCGTCAGATTCTGAGCAGGTTGTCCCGTAGGAATGATGGCATGGTGATCCGTCACCTTTGAGTTGTCGAACACCTTCTTCGACTTTGGCAGTTTCTTGCCCTCAAGCGGTTTGGTAAACTGTTCATACCCACGTATTCCCCTCAGAATGTTCGGACACTTAGGATAGATGTCGTCGCTGAGGAAAGTAGTATCAACACGTGGATAAGTAGTCACTTTCTTTTCATACAGACTCTGAATAGTCTGTAAGGTCTGTTCAGCCGAATAGCCGAACTTCTTGTTGCAGTCCACCTGAAGACTAGTAAGGTCGTACAGACGTGGAGGTGCTTCCGTCCCCTTCTTAGCCTGCACGTCAGTCACGGTGAACGGCAAGCCATTCACCTTATTCAGATATTCCTCACCTTCTTCCTGAGTGGAGAACTTACCCTTGGTAGCCTGAAACGTAGTATTCCTATATACAGTCGAAAGAATCCAGTACTGTTCAGGTACGAAGTTTTCAATTTCCTGCTGTCTGCGCACAATCAGGGCAAGCGTAGGAGTCTGTACACGACCTATGCTCAGCACCTGTCGGTCCCTACCGTACTTGATGGTGTAGAGTCGCGTGGCATTCATTCCAAGAGTCCAGTCACCGATGGCACGACTGAGTCCAGCCTCATACAGCGACTGATATTCCTTCTGGTCCTTCAGACACTTAAAGCCCTCACGTATAGCCTCTTCCGTAAGCGAACTAATCCAAAGTCGCTTCACCGGACATTTGGCACCAGCCTTCTGCATCACCCATCTCTGAATGAGTTCACCCTCCTGACCGGCATCACCGCAGTTTATTATTTCGTCGGCATCCTTCATCAGTTTTTCGATTACGGCAAACTGAGCCTGAACACCCTTATCTTCCTTGAGTTTAATACCGAAGCGTGGAGGAATCATCGGCAGGTCCCACATATCCCAATGCTTCCACCTGTCAGTATATTCTCCCGGCGACTTCAGTTCACAGAGATGACCGAAGGTCCACGTCACTTGGTAGCCGTTACCCTCAATGAATCCCTGCCTAGTCTGGGTAGCCCCCAACACATTGGCAATATCCTTTGCAACACTCGGTTTCTCTGCAATACAAACTATCATATTTTTCTCATTATCAACTTTTTACAATCCTCCATTAACCACTTAGGTGTACTTGTAGCACCACAGATTCCTACTGACTGCGCTCCGTCAAACCACTTAAAATCTATTTCGTCCACGCTGTCAATCATATGGGAACGGGGATTTACGCTGAGACATTCGCTGAACAGCACCTTTCCGTTGGAACTCTTCTTGCCCGACACGAAAAGTATCACATCATGATGTTCCGCAAAATCACGGATCTGAGGCATACGGTTTGCCACCTGTCTGCAGATAGTGTCAAAGTAATTGAACACAGCCTCGTCCTGCATGTGAGTCTGAATGTAACTCACAATCTCACGGAATCCGGCAAGCGACTTGGTAGTCTGCGAATACAACTGTATGTCCTTGGAGAAATCCAGTTTGCGGGCATCTTCCAATGTTTCAATCACGATGGCATGACCGTCAGTCTGTCCCACCAGTCCCACAACCTCAGCATGACCGTTCTTGCCGTATATCACAATCTGCTTTCTGTGAGTCGGATCAGCATCATAGTCAGCCTTAATCCGTTTCTGCAGATGCAATACCACAGGACAGGTAGCATCAATCAGTTCTATGTTCTGCTCCCTCGCCTGCTGATATGTCGAAGGCGGTTCTCCGTGGGCACGCAACAGAAGTTTCGTATCGTGAACATCGGACAGGTGGGCCTTGTCAACAGTAATCAGCCCCAGTTCGCGCAATCTGTCGCACTCCCTTCCGTTGTGCACGATATCTCCCAGGCAATAAAGTGGCTGCGACTGCTGCAGTTCCTCTTCAGCAGCCTTAATCGCACGTGTCACTCCATTGCAGAATCCACTTCCGTTATCTATTTCTATTACCATAATATAATTTTCGAGTCAAAGATTTTATAGTTATAGTTGTTATAGCTGTTATAGTTGCTATAGTTGTTATAGTTGTTATAGTTGCTATAGTTGCTATAGCTGTTATAGAATTTCTATAATCCCTATAACTCCTATAATCCCTATAACTTCTATAATCCCTGTAACTCCTATAATCCCTATAACTTCTATAATCCCTGTAACTCCTATAATCCCTATAAATTACCCTTTCCTTTCCTCAAACATTTTCAGCAGAAGTTGGTTCTGCTCGTCAATCGTGAGGTTACTGTTGTCGAGAACCACAGCATCTTCAGCCTGACGCAGAGGATTCATTTCACGATGAGAATCGATATAGTCACGCTCCTGAACATTTTTCAGGATTTCGTCGTAGTTGAGATTCTTCTCGCCCTTCTCCTGCAGTTCAAGGAAACGACGCTTGGCACGTACTTCAGCCGAAGCAGTCACGAACACCTTCAGTTCAGCCTGCGGGAAAACAGCAGTACCGATGTCCCTACCGTCCATCACGATACCCTTCTTCTCACCCATAGCCTTCTGCTGTGCAGTAAGTTTTTCCCTAACGAAAGGCAGCGCAGCAATAGGACTGACGAGCCCCGACACCTCCATTCCGCGGATTTCCTTCTCCACAACCTCACCGTTAAGACAGGCAAGAGGCAGTTTTGTATTAGGGTCGAGTTGGAAACCAATCTCCACGTCATTCAAAGCCTTCTTCAGTCCCTCCTCATCAATCCTAGCATCAGGAGTGATAAACCCATTTCTAATAGCAAACAAAGTGACAGTACGATACATGGCACCAGTATCCACGTAGATGTACCCCACCTTACGTGCCAGCCACTTAGCCATCGTACTCTTTCCACACGATGAATGCCCATCAATTGCAACTATTATCATAATATTTCTTATTTATTCTGCTTTTTCGATTCCTCGATTCCTCGATTTATCGAGAATCACTTGTTGACTCGTTGACTCGTTGACTTGTAGACTCGTTGACTTGTAGACTCGTTGACTTGTAGACTCGTTGACTCGTCACCTCTACTACAAACTATAACTCAAGTTTACTATAACCGAGGAACTAGCCACATGGTATTTTCCGTAAGCCAGTCCCACCTTGAATTTCTTGATTCCCAGTCCTGCACCGATGGAGAAGCCAGCCCATTTGCTGCTGTCAGCCACCTTCATCTCGTTTGCCCGGCGTGGGTTATAGCCCACAGCAAGCCAAGTAGTATTGGAAGGGAAGAAATCCAAACCAAACGACATGTGGTTGATAGGTTTCTTTTCGTCCCAGTCAGTCAGTTCGTCGAAAGTCCACGACAGTCTCAGCGGAGCATTTGCCAACTGCTTGCTCACACCCACCACCACATTGCATGGCAGCGATTCCGTCTTCTCATACAAGGCATCGACCTGACCTCCGAGATTCTGAGCCACCAGTCCCACCGACCAGCCATGGTCCCCGTCATAGTAGTTGAGTCCCAGATCCACGCCGAGAGCCACAGAGGAATACTCCCCATAATCGGACATCAGCACCTTTGCCTGTACACCACCAGCCCATCTGTCACTAAACAAATAGGAGTACCCCCCCTGAATGTTTATGTCCTTAGCCGAAAACTCACCCAATTCCTCGAAGTTTTCATTGGTTTCCACCATGTCACCATAGTTCAGCAGCATGGCACCCACAGCCCACGACCCACGTTCGCCGCTGGCCTTTGCGAAAGATGCACTCAGTTTGTTTGTACTTGCGATATAGGACGTATAGTTGAGGTTCAGCGTCTTGTCCGACACGTTAGGCAGCAAGGCAGGATTGGCAAACATCAGCGTAGCGTCATCCTCAATGGCACTCACGTTGTTGCCACCCAAAGCAGCCGAATGGGCAGACGTAGGAATCCGGAGAAACTGATAACCAGTATCCCCAGCCTGTGCATAGCCACCCACAGCAGCCATCAGCATCATCCAAACCAATACAACCTTCCTCATTGTTTTTAGTTTTTTTATAGTTTTTATAGCTGTTATAGTTGTTATAGTTGTTATAGCTGTTATAGCTGTTATAGTTGTTATAGCTGTTATAGCTGTTATAGTTGTTATAGCTGTTATAGTTGTTATAGCTGTTATAGTTGTTATAGAATCCCTATAATTCCTATAATCTCTATAATCCCTATAATTCCTATAATCCCTATAACTTCTATTTCTTCTATTTTTCCTATTTTTCCTATTTCTTATCCTCGAATTTCCATAAAATACGTTTCCAGCAAATCATGGGCAGCCACGAAGGAAGTTTTCTGTCCGCCGAGGACAGCATTCTCGGCATCCTTCAGCATCGACTTAATCTTTGCGTTATAGTAGAAGTTGTTGCGCAGATGTTCGTTTATGCTTTCATACATCCAGTACTTAGCCTGTTCGTTGCGCCTATACTGGAAGTAGCCCGATTCCTTCACCTTGTCGATATAGTCAAACACCATCTTCATCACCTTGTCCACGTTCAGGTCATAGAAGCCCGAATAACATTGGACCTCAGGGATGATACCGCTTTCAGGCATTGGGAACAGATGCAGCGCATTGCGGAAATGACTTGCAGCCAGTTCAGCCTTATCCACATTGTTTCCGTCAGCCTTGTTGATGACAATACCGTCGGCAATCTCCATGATACCGCGCTTTATGCCCTGCAGTTCATCGCCCGTACCGGCAAGTTGAATGAGCAGGAAATAGTCCACCATAGAGTGACAGGCAGTTTCGCTCTGCCCCACTCCCACAGTCTCAACAAAAATCCTGTCGAATCCGGCAGCCTCACACAGGATGATAGTCTCACGGGTCTTGCGAGCCACACCGCCAAGCGAACCAGCCGACGGTGAAGGGCGGATAAACGACTTGGGATGTACCGACAGACGTTCCATCCTGGTTTTATCTCCAAGTATGCTTCCTTTAGTCTTTTCCGAACTAGGGTCAATTGCCAGTACGGCAAGTTTACCGCCGTAGCGTTCAAGCACCTCAATACCGAACGCGTCGATACTGGTACTCTTTCCCGCACCTGGCACACCGCTGATGCCCACCCTCACGGAGTTACCGCTGTAAGGCAGACATTTCTCAATCACCTCCTGAGCAATCAACTGATGTTCGGGCAAGGTACTCTCCACGAGAGTCACCGCCTGACTCAGCATAGTCACGTCGCCCTTCAGTATCCCCTCCACATATTCGTCAGGAGTAAACAGTCGGTTACGACGCTTCCTCATCCTGCTCAGATAAGGATTCACAATCTCCTGTTGGTCAACGCCGGCATTGACCACCAGTCCTTCATATTCAGCATTATTTTCCGGATGTACCATATCTTTTTAAGTCTACGAGTCAACGAGTCAACGAGAAAGCCCCCCTAAGGGGGGATAAGGCAACCATTAACCGCTAACCGCTAATCATTAACCATTAATATAACGTCAATCTCCTCTTTTTATTATTTAGGCCACAAAGGTAAGCAAAAAAAATCACATACACGGGACAAAATTCATTTTTAACGTCTAAAGCCAGATGAACTATTATAGGTTATCAGTTATCTATGATAAGGTCAAACAGCATCAGCCATATACTTTCCACTACACTTTTCACTTAAAGCCGAGTATTTTGATTTTCTTTTAAATATTGAGATTATCAAAACATATATGTCGTAGTTGTCCTTGTGACAAAATCAAAGGAATCGTCTGCACCTACCCTTGTAGAATATTGATAAACAAAGGATTTCAGATTGGCCTAGGTTAAATGCAAGTGGGTACATGTTAAGATTTCTACTACACCTTATTATAATACCCATGAATAAATGGTTTTCGGGTTATTTGGTGTAGGGTGTAGTAAAATTCATTTGAAGTGATAGTCGTTGCAACTATAGTACATTAGAGTGGCACTTACGCGTTACTGGTCCACAACTGACTCATAACCGACCTATTACTGACTCCGACAAGGATGAATGCATATCGGTTCTATCATGTCATTAACTATTGGCAGACCACCTAGACGGCTATTTGTTGACTTTAGTCGGCTAAGCAGGACAAATCGTCATTCTGAAAAAAGCCTTATGTGACATAAAGAAAAAAAAGCCAGATTAGTTACAAGAATCGAAATTCGTTTGGTAGCGATGCATTATGATTTTTAGACCTATTTTGTGGCTATTTTTTGTTGCTGACAGATAATAATTGCTGTGGTCAACAAAAAATAGCCATGAATAGATTATGAATTAATCAAAAATTTATATCTTTGCAAGCAAAATCAGTTCTTCGTCTATAATTATAATAATAAAGAGTTAGTAATGAATTACAACCGTAATCAGGGCTATGATAAGTCGTCCCTAATGCAGATTGTGAGCGATATCGGTGTATTGCTCCTTCGGCTTATGGGCACATTGGCTGTAAGAACGGCAAAACTGATTGCCAAAATCTGTCAGTTGACTTGGCAACTGATTGTGGCTCTGACTCAGAAAGCGATTGTATTCTGGAACTCTACGGAGACGAAGGAGAAGCGCAGACAGATTGCTGCATGGTCAAAAAGTGCATCTATCAGTTTCGGCAAATTCCTTCTGTGGCTGCTCAAGGCTTTGGGTATGCTGCTGATGTGGATTGGAATCCAGATTTGGCGCGGATGTGTGTGGCTGGCTAAAGCCATTGCTGAGATGATTGTGCACCTGGGCCCTACCCTCAGGCGGCTTGGACGTGGGCTGAAACTGTACATGCTGAACAGGAAAAGAGATTACAGGGTGTTTGCACAGAACGGCGGCGTGAAGGGTATGCTGACCAACACAAGAAAAAAACTGCATTCACAACTCGACTACTACATGAACGAGGATGAGGAGAACTCGGAGTTCGTGATTACAAATCTCATAAAGGAGGATGATGACCCTGCTCTCGGTGATGCTGAGTTCATAAGCGAAAGAATCGGGCAGGACAACAAGCCAAGAGCTATCATTAACAATATATACAACCAGTTAAAGAAACTTGTAACCAATGAATAAATCATGTGTAAGGCATTGTGTGCTCTGCATGCTGATGCTGATGCTTACCTTACCTTCGTATGCCGTTCTCAAGGAAAAGAACCTCAGCAAGACTATCGGCATTCTCAAGATGGAACTTGAGGAGACCTACAAGGAACAGAAATACATGATGCAGCGGTATGACCGCGTGAGAATTCAGCAACATGAAAAACTGGTTGACTATATGCAGCAGTCAGAACAGATCAGTCTTATGCTGTATTCACAGAAATCGGACTTTACCTTTGACATTGCATACGCATGTTCCTCTGCTTCTTCGCTGTACAAGCAACTCAACAGGAACATGATGCCTTACGACAATATCCGTACGAGAATCAAGAATGAGGTGGCTCGCTACGACAGTCTTATCATATCGCTGAAGGAACTGCCGCCAAGCATCAAGGACAATCCCAGGCAGACTTCTGCCGAGGAGGAACTGATGGAGGCCATGCCCGATTCCATAATTCTGGATACGGCTACTACGAGCGAAAAGGATGAGCCTTTCCTGCTTTCGGATTCCGAGCAGGAAGACCGTGAGCAATGTCTGATTTACGCAAAGGCTCTACGCAACAATCTCATGCGAATACTGAACAGTATTGAGACTGACAACGAATACTATGGCTTGGTATCGAAGAAGGTGCTCAACCTCAACAACTATGCCAAGCAACGCTACAACGAGATGCAGAACAGCATCTTCAAGGACGGAACGAACAACTACATCACTGTACTGAGACAGTTGCCTCAACAGATTGCACAGGTGAAGAAGGACCTCAAGTCGAAGTACCGTCCGTTTAATTCAAAGGCTAGAAAAGACAGATCGGAATGGCGCGGACCTATCGTGCTTGCCGTGAGTGTATTCATGATTATCTACATCATGATTGCTACTTTCCTCAGTATCATCATTCTGAAAGTCATTCCTAAACTTTCGAAGAAACTGTTCCCTAAGTTTACTGCAAAGGTGAAGAAACGTATGCTTCACGACAGCATTGACGTAAGTGACAAGGTGCTGAAGCGTCAGCGTAATGTTTATGCGCTTGCAATCGGTGTTGCCATATTTGCCCTGGCTATCATGGCTGTGAAGCAGTTCCTTTCACTCAATCTCTTCATCATGGCGGCAGAACTGATGACTGACTTTGCATGGTTGGTTGAGGCTATTCTCATTTCGCTGCTCATAAGACTCAAGCCGCATGAGACACGTCACGGAGTGTGGATTTACATGCCTTTCCTATGGATGGCTCTTATCGTGATTTTCTTCCGAATAGTACTCATTCCGAACAACCTCGTAAATCTCATCTGCCCTCCTCTGCTGCTTGCGTTTACTATCTGGCAGGGGCTTTCAATCCGCAAGCACAAGGATCACCTGCCGCTTGCCGACCTGCTCTATTCGAGCATTTCGCTCATCGTGATGGTTGTATCTACGTTCAGTTCATGGGACGGATATACGCTCATGGCTGTACAGATTGTTATATGGTGGTCGTTCCAACTTGCGGCTATCCAGACTATCACCTGCTGCTATGACCTCATAGAGATGTACGAGGAGAGGTTCCTGACGAAGAAGATTGTGGTAGGTGCAAAGGAATGGGCTGAAAAGAAGAGGCTTGCCGGAATACGCGATACGGCTGACATGACAAATGCCATGAACAAAGGAAAGTTCATTCTGCGTACATGGCTCTATGACCTCACCATAAAGACTATCATCCCTATTGCAGCAATCCTGTCAATACTCATGTCGGTGTATTGGGCTGCAAGTATTTTCGAGATGACAGACAAGTTCATGGATGTAGTTCACTATAAGTTTATTGAGAAGGAAGGATTGATTGAACTGTCAATCATGAATATCTGCATGGTGGCTATAGCCTACTTCATATTCAGATATATCAACTACATAATAAGTGCCTTCTTCAGACTCTACCGCAAGCGTCAGAAGAGAGAAAAGGGTGACGATGCAAGCGACTACAACGAAACTCTGGCCCGTAACGTCATCGCAATTATAGTTTGGGGCATCTATATTCTGTTCTCACTCGTGACGTTCAGGGTTCCACGAAGCGGTTTGGAAATAGTCGGTGCAGGTCTTGCAACCGGTATGGGTTTTGCCACAAAGGACCTTCTCGAAAACTTCTTCTACGGAATCAGTCTGATGACCGGACGTCTGCGTGTGGGTGACTACATAGAATGTGACGGTATCCAGGGAAAGGTGGAATCCATCACTTACCAATCTACACAGATTATCACTCTCGACGGTTCGGTGATTGCATTTCTCAATGCGTCGCTGTTCAACAAGAACTTCAAGAACCTTACACGCAACCATAGTTATGAACTGATAACCATTCCGGTGGGTATTGCCTACGGAAGCAACGTGGCACAGGTGAGGGATATGCTTACGAACGCCATCACCCCACTCTGCGGACAGATGGTTAACGGTCAGCAGATTGTTTCTCCAGAAAAGGATCTTATCACTATACAGTTGAGCAATTTCGGCGACAACAGCATAGACCTAAGCATCAGACTTTGGCCGCTCGTTGACCAGAAAGCCATGTTCATGGCACAGGTGAGGGAGGTGATTTATACAACACTCAACGAGAACAACATTGAAATTCCGTTCCCTCAGAGAGACGTATATATCAGGTCGGTTGCCAACAACAGCCCCATTACTGAGTAGAATGACATAAATCTATAACTTTTTTATGAAAAAAATCCTTCAGCATAGTTATAGTATAAAAAAAAAGTAGTACATTTGCTCTCGAATAGTGTGGACAACTACCAACTAGAACATAAAACTAATAAAACATACCTATGGAAATTAAGAAATCTAAAAAAGCCGATCTCGAAGGACAAAAAGGTACAAGCCTCCTGCTTGGTTACATTTTTGCCTTAGGAGCATTGTTTGCTGCTTTTGAATGGACTACTCGCGAATACGCAGAGACAGAGCCAGTTAAGTATGCTGCATTTGCTTCACCAGAAGAGGAAGTTCCTCCTGTAACTCAACCAATCTTTACTGCTGCTCCACCTCCACCAGCAGAGGCACCACAAGTAGCAGAAATCCTCGACATCGTGGACAACGATGAGGAAATCGAAGAAGAACAGATTCAGACTTCAGAAGATACAAACGAAGCAGTTTCCGGTCCATCTGCTCCTGTTTCCGGTCCTGTAATGACAGGTCCTGCAGTTGTAGAGGAAGCCAGCGACGAAGGTGAAATCTTCCAGGTAGTAGAACAGATGCCTGAATTCCCAGGCGGTATGGAAGCTCTGCTTGCTTATCTCGGTAAGAACATCAAGTATCCTGCTTCTGCTCAGGAAAACAACATTCAGGGACGTTCAATCATTGAGTTCGTCGTTAACAAGGACGGTTCAATCGTTGACCCTAAGGTTATCAAGTCACTTGACCCTGCATGCGACAAGGAAGCACTCCGTGTCATCAAGGCTATGCCTAAGTGGGCTCCTGGTAAGCAGCGCGGTAAGGCTGTACGTGTGAAGTACACAGTTCCTGTAACATTCCGACTCACATAGTCATACAGTAACAAAGACCAATAAGTATTTTATATTATATAATAAGGTGTGTCACTACCAAACAAAGTATGACACACCTTAATAATTATAAGCCGATGAAAACTCAAGTCGAAATTCTCAATTCAATAGAAAATTACATCAAGGGTATTTGCTATCCTGAACAGCCGGAGGGTCTGTATGCTCCGATTAAATATATTCTGTCGCTTGGAGGAAAGCGTATCCGTCCACTTCTGATGATGATGGCATACAATCTCTACAAGGAAGACTGCGAAACTATTCTTCCACAGGCAATCGCACTCGAGACATACCACAACTTCACCCTACTCCACGATGACTTGATGGACAATGCTGACATGAGAAGGGGAAACATGACCGTACACAAGAAATGGGATGCCAATACCGCCATTCTATCCGGAGATGCAATGCTCATCATGGCTTACAGACTGTTCGTCGGGAACGAAAACGGACTTTCTGACAAGTCTTTGCTCATGAAGGCATTGGACACATTCAATGATGCTACGCTCGGAGTGTGCGACGGACAGCAATATGACGTGGATTTCGAAAGCCGTGACGATGTGAAGGAAGAAGAATACATGGAAATGATTAGGCTGAAGACCTCCCTACTTCTTGCCTGTGCCCTGAAAATCGGTGCTGAATTGGCTGGAGCAGACGACGAAGATGCTACACATCTCTATAAGTTCGGCGAGAAGATGGGACTGGCTTTCCAGTTGCAGGACGACCTTCTTGACGTGTATGGTGACCCTGCCGTATTCGGCAAGAAAATCGGAGGCGACATACTTTGCAACAAAAAGACTTTCATGCTTATCAACACACTGAACCTTGCGAACAAGGACCAGAAAGAAAGACTTCAGGCATGGATTGAGGCCAAGGACTTTGCGGCACAGGAGAAAATTGATGCCGTAACTGCCATATATGACGAGGTGGACATCAGAAGTATCTGTCAGCAAAAGATTGAACAACTGTTCGCTGATTCCCTGAAAGAACTTGAAAAGGTGGATACTGACAGTTGCAGGAAACAGCCGTTAATCGACTTTGCACATAGGTTAATGGGTAGAAACAGGTAGTCCATGATTATTGATACGCACTCACATCTCGACGGACCGGAGTTTAAGGATGACCTTGAAGATGTTCTGGAAAGGGCTAAGGCTGCCGGTGTTGAACAGATTCTGGTTCCTGCCATCAATCTTGAGGGAATGGACAACCTGATGAATGTGTGCCGACAGCACAATGGGTATCTCACCCCTATGATTGGACTTCACCCTGAAGAAGTGAAGGATGACTACAAGACGCAGTTGGACGGACTGTACCGAATCCTCTATGAATCGCTGAAGGACAAGGATTCGGATATCAGGTTCTGTGCCATTGGGGAAGTTGGATTGGACTTCTACTGGGACGACTCTTTCAAGGTTCAACAGATTGATGCATTCGAACAGCAGATACAATGGGCTGCCACACATGATTTGCCACTGATGATTCATGCCAGGAACGCTCAGAACGAATTGGTGGAAATAATGGAAAAGTACCGTGGTGACAACCTCAGAGGGGTGTTCCATTGTTTCAGCGGAACGGAAGAGGAGGCTGAACAACTGCTGAGTTTCCCGAATTTCATGCTAGGCATAGGCGGCGTGCTTACATTCAAGAAATCCAAGTTACCGGAAGTATTGAAGAATGCAGTTCCACTAAACAGGATTGTACTGGAAACTGATGCCCCATATCTTGCCCCTGTACCCCATAGGGGTAAGAGGAATGAAAGTTCGTTTATCACTTCAACTGCTACCCTATTAAGTGAAATTTATTGTTGCGAAATAGAAAATATTGCCACCCAAACAAAGAAAAATGCACTTACATGCATCATATAACAAAAAAAATGCGTATTTTTGTTGCTGATTTAGCCGTCAACTCACAAAAAAGTTGTAATTTGCAACCGATTTTGATGGAATTGACCCCCAAAATGGCATAAAAGGAGTATGCACTGACGGCAACATCATAAGGAGAGATGCTCGAGTGGCTGAAGAGGCACGCCTGGAAAGCGTGTATACGTCAAAAGCGTATCGGGGGTTCGAATCCCCCTCTCTCCGCAAGGAGACGGAGGGACTGGCAAATCAGACAGAAAACTA
>JAKSJB010000022.1 GCA_024398475.1 Bacteroidaceae bacterium
TTGCCTCATGTATGGCTGCCAACGGTATGCATGGATTTATGAACTGAAAACGCTACGCGTTTAAGTCAACAAGTCAACGAGTCAACAAGTCAACAAGCAAGCCCCCTAACCCCTCAAGGGGGAACGCAAACGCAAACGCAAAAGCCAATGGCTAATGGCTAAAAGCATTATAGAGCCTTTAACTCCCTTTAACTCCAAATCTCCAAATCTCCCAAACAATCATTATGCCTCGTATCAACATTACCCGTACTGCCCGAAAGGAAGGTTACACAATCGGCAAGTTGTACGTAAACGGTACTTATGTGTGCGACACGCTTGAACTCTACGACAGGACATTCTTCGGAGAGGATTTCAAACTCGGCACGTCAGCCGTACCGGTAGGGATTTACAGACTGTCCACGACGGAGTGGTCACCACGCTTCCAGAAACCGATGCCGAGAATCATGGATTTTCAAGGATCAAGAAATATCCTTATCCATGTGGGTAACTACCCGAAAGATACGGAAGGGTGCATCCTCGTAGGAAAGAACTCCGTCGTCGGCATGGTCTGCAACTCCCGCACCACCTTCGAACATCTCCAGCAAATGCTCAACAAGCACGAAATCTGGAAACTGATAATCAACTAAGCCCCGAATAAAGGGGCTTAGTTGCTTTTAGCTTTTTTTAAGTCAACAAGTCAACGAGTCTACAAGTCTACGAGCAAGCCCCCTAACCCCCTCAAGGGGGGACGCAAACGCAAACGCAAAAAAATGTTTTCTTTTGTTTTTCCGGTTTTCTTTTGTTTTTTCTCAATCGACTGTGCGCAGCACACAAAGTAGTCATCTGCAATGGCTTTTTCGCGCAAGCGCAGTTTGAAAAACAAAAGAAAACACAGTCTCGTTGACTTGTTGACTCGTTGACTTGTAGACTCCAAAAAAGCTAATGGCTAATGGCCAATGGCTTTTCAACAAGTCCACGAGTCAAAAGGTCAAAAAGTCAATTTGTCAAAAAGTCAATTTGTCATTTTTAAGTGTGTTTAGGGTGTGTCTTTTTCTAGGGAAAGACAAAAAGTGTGTCTGACCAATGAAAAACGCAAATATTTGTTAATAACTGGGGAAAAATGAATAGAATTACAAGAATTTTTTTGTAATTTTGCCGAAAATGTATGCATACATGATGTACCTTCCTGATACCGAGCCCATGGCATTGCGAACAGTTCACAGCAATAAGCAATGTATTAACCTAAACTCTAATGATTTTAGGAAATGGTACTGCGCAATATTTAATCCATTCAACTTACTTCGACTTCGCTCAGCACAAGTACCCATAGACAACTTGTTCAGATGCCACGCAAGGGTATCTGAAAGATTCGTTGTGCCAGTAAGTTCAGAAATCATACAGAGTATCATAACGAAACATAAATCAAATAAAATGCAAACAATATGAAAAAACTCAGACACAATACTGCCGCTGAAAATAGCGTGAAGCAGTACATTAGCCCAATGATCAAAGTGGTCTCCTTCAAGGCACATGGCATGCTCTGCACTAGCAATGTACGCAATCCTGATTCATACTCAACCGAAATGGAAGAGGGTGATGACAACTGGTAAATAAAAAGATGAACTATATGAAAAAGACTATAATAACAAGCTAAAAAGATAAGTTATATGAAAAAGACAATCACAACAATTCTTTGTACCGCGATTTTTGCTGTGCTGGCTGTTTCCTGCCAGAAATCCATCGATTCGGAAAATCCGGTTGAACCTACAAATCCGACTGAAAGAGATAACGGAACAATCGACATCCGCGTCAACGGCCTGATGGGAGAATACTCTCAGGTCGATGCGACCAGGGCGGTACTTGTCAATAACGTCAGGGTTTCCTGGGAAGGCGACGAGACCGTCTATGTGTATGACGGAACGCAGTGCCTTGGCACACTGAAAGCATCGCTTGAGGGTACTGAGGATAGATATGCGCTCCTCTCCACTGATGACACCCATACTGTATCCACCCCGGCAAGTGGGACCACGACACTCACTCTTGTGTACAGCCCTCTGCTGACCGAGGCTCCGACTGTTAGCGGTGGAGCAATTTCAGTTTCCCTTGCCAGCCAGAGTGGAGAGAAAGCCCCGTTCGTGGCATTTGCAACATTGGATTACACCGGTACGACTATCACGAATGCGGTTGTTCCCTTCAAGTTCGCAACATCGGTCATCAAAGTGAACTGCACCGGCCTCAAGCCCGGCACCGCCATCACCTCTGCAACATTGGACAATGTGAATACAAAGTGTAAGCTCACCCTTTCCGGAAGCGCCGCCCCGACCGTGTCCGGTGATGTCAACGGAACCATCACCAGAACAGGTGATGCCTACTTCGCAGACAGCAAGGTCAACTCCGAGGGCGAGGCCGTGTTTCAGATTGCCGTCCCTAAACTTGAAACGGCATCCGGAGCACGCGACCTGACGGTTGAACAAGGTTCGGACAAATTCAGAGATTGGAAGTTTACAACGAGCTCCTTGAACCCTGCAACATCAGTCAATACCGTCTGCCAGCTCGGTATTTATCACAGAAAGGCTTTCAGCGTAAGCGATAGAAAGCATGTTTACTTCTCCATGGGTAACCTGTGGTACGGCAAGGTTGAAGGAGAAACTGAATCCGCTTTGCATTTCGAGACCAACCAGTGGGAGAGCACCCCGAGCTTCAATAATCAGGAATCTGGTACGATGGATCCTAACCACGTATCTCATTTCACTTGGGCCAACACAGTTGAAAAAGCTATAAGCGAAAAAGACTACGACACAGATAATCTTTTCTGTGATGAGAACCATAAACAATCAGTCGATGACAGTGCTAACATATACTATGCTCTCTCAAAAGAAGAGTGGGATTATCTGCTCAAAGAAAGAACAATGCCGTATGGTAAAAATCGCTACAGCGTAGCAACGTGTCCGAATAGCGGAGTTTCCATCGAGGGAGAACCCCGTTATGGCTTGTTCCTGTATCCTGACGATTACTCCGGGAACGAGGTCGGGACAACAGACGGCCCGGACACTTGGGATGGCATCAATGATGCTGGTATCGTCTTCCTCCCAGCTGCGGGACACCGCACAGGTTATGGTGTCTCTTTCGGTTACCTACAATCAACTAAATATGATACATTTAGGGGCCGTTATTGGACTTCATCTTCTGGATACTACATAGACGACGGACGCAAGATATTTATGATGTCCGACATAGACATCTGTAACGACGGCGCAGGGACAAGCTCTCGACAACCCGAGTTCGGCGATTGTTTGCGCCTTGTGAGAGACGCTCAATAGCACATCGAAAGCATAAATAATCATCACTGAGAGGGTCATTAGGGACAGTTGACCCTTTGACTTGCAAAAACGCCACTCATTGGGTTTCCCAAATGGGTGGCGATTTTGTTTATTTATTAAAAAATTAATTTGTTAAATTGTTAAAATCAAGTGGACTTTACCCAAAGGCGTTGCCTACGAAACGCTGCGCTACGAATAACCTAAACGCAAAAATACTCGTTGACTTTTGCAAATTTTATCTGCGTATTGGGTTGCCGGCTTCCTTGCCTGCCACGCTGCCTGTGTTGCGGACGGTGACGAGGACGGTAATCCTTTTGTTGCATACGCTGGTTTCCGTATCTTCTGCGGAAGTGCACAGGTTGCATTGATTGTTTTTGAATAGGTTCAAGACAATCCCCGAAAAAATACAAGGAGTGTGTCAGTCAATGCCGACACACTCCTTTTTTTGTTCCTATATTCAGGATTTTCTACAGTTCGAAATTATAGCCTACAGTAAGGGTAAATCCTTCGTTTACTGCATCGTCGGCATAGATTGTGCGGTATTTCTTGTCGAAGCATTTTGTGACTCCTACCACCATGCGTGCATCAAAGACGAAGTGGCTGTATTCGTATGATATGCCGAACGGAATCTGGAGTTGGAAGTCCTTTGCATAGTCGTTTGATCCTGATTTGCCGTTGAGGAGAAGACCAGGCTGTACTCCTACCTTGAGCGCTATTCCGTCTGTCACGTAGAAGTTGGCAAGGATTGGCATGGCAAGATAGTTCATTTCCAGATACACGGGCTCGCTCCAGGATGTGGATTCAAACTTATTGCCCTGCTGAGCATAGAACAAGCCTACTGACGGCTGAAACAGTCTGTTCAACTGATAGCCAGCCTCGGCTCCGATTGTGCAGCCATACCTGAACTTGGAATCTATATTCACTCCGGCTGCGGTATATTCGCTGTTGAAGGACGATGCGGAAAGACCAAACATCGGACGGACCATGAGGGTTCCGGTCTTCGGAGTCTGTGCGGCTGCAAACAAGGATGCAATCATTGTGACTGCCAATAACATTACTTTTTTCATAATAATACCAAAAAAAAGGTGTGTAATAAATCTATTTCGGGTGCAAAGATACAAAAAAAGACTTGTACTCAACAATATTCCCGAAAAATGTATACACATAATTTATATTTAGATTGGGAGTTAAAGGCTTTTTTGGAGTCAACGAGTCTACGAGTCAACAAGTCAACGAGTCTACGAGTCAACAAGTCTACGAGTCAACGAGTCTACAAGTCAACGAGTCAACGAGTCAACGAGTGACCATCCGGACGGCAAGCTAATGGCTAATGGCCAATGGCCAAAAGTCCAATGCCTTTTTCCGCACGTTATTTCGGTATTGGTGCAGAAATGCATTAAAAATCCATGTTTTTTGACTTTTTATTATGGAATCAGTCCTTATTTGTCATTCTTTTTTTCTACCTTTGCGCTATGAAAGACATGATAGAGCATAAGGGTATTATTGAGAGCATTGATGATGAATGCATAAAAGTAAGGATTTCGCAGACATCGGCTTGTTCGGCCTGTACCGCTAAATCTCTATGTCAATCAGCAGAAAGCAAGGACAAGGTCGTGGAAGTGAACCGTGACCGACTTGATGAAAAATCTGTATTTCCAAAAGTCGGAGATGAGGTAACCGTATATGGCTCCACAACGATGGGACGTGACGCGGTGGTATTTGCGTTCGTGATTCCGTTGATTATCCTGACTGCTGTCATTGCAGTCGGAATCAAGGTTGTGAAGATGAGCGAACCGATGAGTATCGGCATAGCATTCGGGGCACTTGCCGTGTGGTATTTCATCCTGTACCTCTTGAAAGACAGACTGTCGAAACGATTCGTGTTTAATTTTAAATAAAGTATAACTAATCAATAGAGTAAAAAGGTATCTATGGTAGAAGTAATTCTGATTGCTGTAGGTGTGCTTGGTGCAATAGGACTGATTTCAGCCCTGGTGCTTTTCATTATTTCCAAGCAGTTTGCAGTAAAGGAGGATCAACGTATTGGTTTGGTGACTGAGGTTTTGCCCGGTGCCAACTGCGGCGGCTGCGGTTTCCCTGGATGCGGAGGTATGGCAGCAGCGTGTGTGAAGGCGGCTGACAAGGGAAGCATCGAAGGACTGTCATGCCCTGTAGGCGGCAACGAATGTATGGCCAAGGTTGCAGCAATACTTGGATTGGAAGCAGAGGTCAGCGCACCTAAGACTGCCGTGGTCCGTTGCAACGGAAGTTGTGAGAACCGTCCACGGGTAGTGAAATACGACGGAGTGATGAACTGCCGCATTGCCGGCACCACCTGCCAGGGCGAGACATTGTGCCAGTATGGCTGTCTTGGCTGCGGCGACTGTACGGAAGCGTGCCAGTTCGGTGCAATCACCATGAATGCGGAAACGGGACTGCCTGAAGTTGACCGGGAGAAATGTACTGCCTGCGGTGCATGTGCAAAGGCGTGTCCACGCAATATCATCGAAATCCGTCAGGTGGACGAGAGTAAGGTGGGCATGGTTGTTGAATGTATGAACCGCGACAAGGGCGCAAAGGCCATGAAGGCATGCAGCGTGGCTTGTATCGGCTGCGGCAGATGCAGGCAGGTGTGCGGAAGCGATGCCATCACCGTCACCGACAACCTTGCCTATATCGATGCGGCAAAATGTACCATGTGCCGTGCATGCGAGGAAGCCTGTACAAGGGGAAGCATCATCATGCTCGGTCAGCCACGTCCTGCAAAGTCGGTGAAGAACACAGGCTGCGCAAAGGCTGAACCGAAGTCTGAAGTAAAGGAGACGGCTGCAAGACCGACCAACATCAAGCCTTACGAGGGAGAGTTCCGGATAGACTACTCTGCCCCACTTCTTCCTTCACAGCAATATCTTTTACACGGAACAATCGACCTTACTCCTGACAACACTCAGGCAGCGGGGACACAGGTGGCTGACGGCAAGAGAACGAATACCGGCAGCGACATTCTGCTCCCATCACAACAAATACTGTTAGGCTTATGAAAACATTCAGAATAGGCGGTGTACATCCCGCAGAGAACAAGTTCTCGGCTGCTGAACCTATAAAGATTGCCGAACTGCCGAAGATTGCAGTATTTCCACTTGGGCAACACATAGGAGCACATGCCAAGGCTATCGTACAGAAAGGCGACAAGGTGAAGGTAGGTCAGATGATTGCCGAGGCTGGAGGTTTTGTGTCTGCACCTATTTTCTCGTCGGTATCGGGAACCGTACAGAAGATTGATGCCGTCACCGATGCCAGCGGATACGGCAAGCCAGCCATATTTATCGAAGTGGAAGGTGACGAATGGATGGAAGGAATCGACCGCAGCGACAGTCTCGTAACGCTCAGCGACCGTCCCGACCTTACCGATAAGGACATCATCGAAAAGATAAGGAATGCCGGTGTAGTCGGAATGGGCGGAGCATGCTTTCCCTGTCACGTAAAACTGACGCCACCTCCGGGCAGCAAACCGGAGTGGGTAATCATCAACGCCGTGGAATGCGAACCTTATCTTACAGCCGACCACCGACTCATGCTGGAACACGCCGACGAAATCCTTGTGGGAGTTTCGCTGCTGATGAAGGCGGTAAACGTTGACAAGGGTTATATTGCCATTGAAAACAACAAGCCCGATGCCATACGACTCATGACCGAGAAGGCAAAGGCATATCCGAATATAGAGGTGGTGCCTCTCAAGGTGAAATATCCGCAGGGAGGTGAAAAGCAGTTGATTGACGCCGTGGTAGGCCGTCAGGTCCCTGCACCTCCAGCCCTACCGGTCAGCGTAGGTGCCATCATTCAGAACGTGGGTACTGCCTTCGCTGTCTATCAGGCAGTAATGAAGAACAAGCCGCTGTTTGAACGTGTCGTAACCGTCACCGGCAAGAGTCTTGCCCACCCAGGCAATTTCCTCACACGCATGGGTACACCCATGAGTCAGTTGATTGATGCCTGCGGCGGTCTGCCCGAAGATACTGGAAAGGTCATCGGCGGCGGTCCTATGATGGGTAAGGCACTGCTCAGCACCGACGTACCGGTATGCAAGGGTTCGTCGGGAGTACTGATAATGAACGGGAAGGAAGCAACCCGTGCCGAGGCTGAACCATGTATCAGATGCGCCAAGTGCGTGGGAGCCTGTCCAATGGGACTCGAGCCCTACCTGCTCAGCGCATGTGCTCAGCATCAGATGTGGGACAGACTCGAACAGGAGGACATCACCTCATGCATCGAATGCGGTTCGTGTCAGTTTACCTGTCCATCCAACCGTCCTCTGCTCGACTACATCAGATTGGGCAAGAGTACCGTGATGGGAATAATAAGAAGTAGAAATGCAAAATAACCAGATATGAAACTAACTGTATCATTATCGCCACATGTCCACGGAGATGATTCCGTCAGAAGAAACATGTACGGAGTCTGTCTGGCACTCGTTCCAGCCATGCTCTGCTCATTCATCTTCTTCGGACTCGGTGCTATTGCGGTTACCGCAGTGTCTATTGCCTCATGTGTATTCTTTGAATGGGCAATAAACAAGTATATGTTCAGGAATCCCAAATCCACCGTTACCGACGGTTCAGCCATACTTACGGGTATCCTGCTTGCGTTCAACATGCCGTCCAACCTTCCCCTGTGGATTGTAGTCATCGGAGCCCTGTTCGCAATCGGTGTAGTGAAGATGACATTCGGCGGACTTGGCTGCAACCTCTTCAACCCCGCACTTGCAGGACGTGCCTTCCTGCTGATTTCGTTCCCGGCACAGATGACCGACTGGCCCGTTGTGGGACAAGGATTTGCTGCCGTTGACGGCATCAGCGGAGCAACACCCCTGGCACTGATGAAGGAAGCCGTCAAGACAGGAGATGCAAGTCTGCTCAGCAGCATGCCCGACCTGTGGGACATGCTCATCGGAAACAACAGTCACGCAACCTACGGAAGCGGAGTGATGGGCGGAGGATGCCTCGGTGAAGTCTGCGCCCTTGCCATCATCATCGGACTCATCTACATGCTTGTACGCAGAATCATCACATGGCACATCCCAGTAGCCATACTTGCCACAGTAGCAGTATTCACAGGATTGCTCCACATGGCAGACCCAATGTATGCCGGTCCGGCTGAACACCTCCTTTCAGGCGGTCTCATGCTCGGAGCCGTGTTCATGGCAACGGACTATGTCACCAGTCCTATGACAAGGAAGGGACAGATAATATATGGTGTAGCCATCGGTTTCCTTACCGTGGTAATACGTACGTGGGGAGCATACCCTGAAGGAATGTCGTTCGCCATCCTCATCATGAATGCATTCACCCCACTCATCAACAACTATTGCAAACCAAAGAGATTCGGGGAGGTAGTCAGGAAATGAAGAAACTCAAGTCATCACTAACCAATATGCTGCTGGTACTCACCGTCATCAGCGTTGTGGCAGGCGGAACACTTGCAGCCGTCAACAAGGCCACGCAGGAACATATTGAGAAGATAAAGGCAGAAACTCTTGCCAGGAGCATCAAGAAGGTGCTCAACGTGAAGGAAGAGGAAGCGCTCACCGTCGAGGACTATGAAGACGGAGGATTTGTCATTCACCGCACCGACAGAGGCGTAGCCATAGAAAGCACGAAGAACGGATTCGGAGGAGCCCTCAAGGTACTTGTAGGGTTCGACACTGAAGGAACCATCCTCGGATACAGCATACTCGAGACATCCGAAACTCCGGGACTCGGAGCAAAGGCCGGAGAATGGTTTCAGGAAGGTCAGAAAGGATGTATCGTAGGCAGGAATCCAAAAGATACACGCATGGGAGTCACCAAGGGCGGTGAAGGCGACATCGATGCCATAACGGCATCCACCATCACCTCACGTGCATTCCTCGGAGCAGTACAGGCAGCATACGACAAGGTATTCGCAGAAAGCGGAACCGACGGAACCACATCAGCCACATCACAGAAAGGAGGCAGACAATGAACAATCTGAAAGTACTATTCAACGGCATAGTCAGGGAGAACCCAACATTCGTACTCCTGCTGGGAATGTGCCCAACCCTCGCCACCACCACAAGCGCCGTCAACGGAATGTCAATGGGACTGGCAACGATGTTCGTACTCATCCTGAGCAACTTCATCATATCGCTCATCAAGAACCTAGTACCTGATATGGTGAGAATACCATGCTACATCGTAGTCATAGCATCACTCGTCACAATCCTGCAGATGCTCATGCAGGCATACGTACCCGACATCTACGACACACTCGGACTCTTCATTCCGCTCATCGTCGTCAACTGCATCATACTCGGACGCGCCGAAGCCTTTGCAGCAAAGAACGGACCCGTAGCAAGCATATTCGACGGAATCGGCATCGGAGTCGGATTCACCCTGGCCCTCACCCTTCTGGGTTCAGTACGCGAACTGCTCGGAACAGGCGGCGTGTTCGGCATTTCACTCTGGGGAGAAGACTATGGCATGCTGATGTTCGTATTGGCACCGGGAGCATTCCTCACCCTGGGCTATCTGATAGCCATAGTCAACAAGATTAAGAAACAGTAAAAAAAACATATCGATATGGCATACCTACTCATTTTCATCACGGCTATATTCGTCAACAACGTCATACTGTCACAGTTCCTCGGCATCTGTCCGTTCCTTGGAGTCTCCAGGAAAATCAACACGGCAGCCGGCATGGGAGCAGCAGTCACCTTCGTACTCACCCTGGCAACGATAGTCACGTACCTCATACAGACATACGTACTCCAGCCCAACGGACTGGAATACCTCCAGACCATAGCATTCATCCTCGTGATAGCAGCACTCGTACAGATGGTGGAAATCATACTCAAGAAAGTAAGTCCGTCACTCTATCAGGCACTCGGAGTATTCCTGCCACTCATCACCACCAACTGCTGCATCCTCGGAGTAGCCATACAGGTAGCAAGCAACCAGTACGACAGTCAGGGACTCCCATTCGGACTCCTACCCGGCATCGTCTATGCCATCAGCACCGCACTCGGATTTGCCCTCGCAATGATCATCTTTGCCGGACTCCGCGAACAGTTGCAGTTCGCCCGAATACCCAAGGCAATGAAAGGAATGCCAATAGCACTCATCACAGCCAGCCTCCTCGCCATGGCATTCATGGGATTCAGCGGAGTCGACGGCGGACTCAAAACCCTGTTCGGAATCGAATAAAAGCCACAATTTTAAGTCAACAAGTCAACAAGTCAACGAGTCAACAAGAAAGCCCCCTAACCCCCTAAAGGGGGAACGCTAACGCAAACGCAAAAAGGCTTGCTGATGACTACTTTGTGTGCTGCGCACAGTCGATTGAGGAAAACAAAAGAAAACCGAAAAAACAAAAGAAAACAGCCAATGGCCAATGGCTAATAGCTAATAGCTAATAACCCCCAAGCCAACGAGTCACCACCCGCATGGCAAGCCAATGGCCAATGGCTAATGGCTAATAGCTAATAACCCCCCAAAAACCCCCAACCAACATGAAAAAACTAATCACATTAGCAACTGCAGTAGTAGCCGCATGCCTGTTCATCGCATGCCAGCAAGGCGAACCCGTAGGAGATAAGGCAGCAGCCTTAATCAACGAATACGCCAAGACCATCGAAAATGCAGAAACCCTGGATTCGCTCAACATCGACAAGGTATCATTTGAAACCCAGATGAACGAATTCGAAGAAGAACTGAAAGAACTGATGAAGTCCGACCCCGAAGAGGCAGAAAAGGAACGCGCAAAGATAGTGGCAGCCAAGGAACACCTCCAGGAAGTCATCACAAAGAAAATCTGCGAAATCTACGGCATCAACATGTACGGAAGCGACCAGCAAGTGGAACCCACCGACGTCATGCAGGCACCGGAAGAAGAATCCGACGAACCCGAACCAACAGCCGCAGAATAACCCACCCACCAACACACATAGCCACTTCCCCCACACCACACAAGGGCGGAAGTGGTTTTTTTGTGCCAACACACACACAACTCAAATAATTTTTCGTACCTTTGCACCATATTTAATAATAATAAAGAATACAGGCAAGCCAATGGCTAATGGCTAATAGCTAATGGCTAATGGCTAACGGCTAACGGCCCCAAAACAAAGAATTATGAAACCATCCATACCAAAAGGCACGCGCGACTTCTCACCAGTAGAGATGGCAAAGCGCAACTACATATTCAACACCATAAAGGAAGTATATGCACTCTACGGATTCCAGCAGATCGAAACCCCTGCCATGGAAAACCTCAGTACCCTCATGGGCAAGTACGGAGAAGAAGGCGACAAACTCCTGTTCAAGATACAGAACTCAGGCGACTACTTCAAGTCACTCACCGATGAGGAACTGCTCAGCCGCAATGCCAACAAACTCGCCGGCAAGTTCTGCGAAAAGGGACTCAGATACGACCTCACCGTACCCTTCGCACGCTATGTAGTAATGCACCGCGAAGAACTCGCCCTACCCTTCAAGCGCTACCAGATACAACCCGTATGGCGTGCCGACCGTCCACAGAAAGGACGCTACCGCGAATTCTACCAGTGCGACGCCGACGTAGTAGGATCCGACTCCCTGCTCAACGAAGTCGAACTCATGCAAATCATTGACACCGTGTTCACACGCTTCGGCACCAGAGTATGCATCAAAATCAACAACCGCAAGATACTCACCGGAATCGCCGAAATGATAGGTCAGGCAGACAAGATAGTAGACATCACCGTAGCAATTGACAAACTCGACAAGATAGGACTCGAAAACGTAAATGCCGAACTTGCCGAAGACGGAATACCAGCCGACGCAATCGAAAAACTGCAGCCAATCATCAACCTCACAGGCAGCAATGCCGAAAAACTTCAGACCATGAAGGAAGTACTCGGCAGCAGCGAAATCGGAATGAAGGGAATAGAAGAAACCGAATTCATACTCAACACACTCAGCACCATCGGACTCAACAACCCAATAGAACTCGACCTCACACTGGCACGTGGACTGAACTACTACACAGGTGCCATCTTCGAAGTCAAGGCATTGGACGTACAGATAGGAAGCATCACCGGAGGCGGACGCTACGACAACCTCACAGGCATCTTCGGAATGCCCGGACTCTCAGGAGTAGGAATCTCCTTCGGAGCAGACCGCATCTTCGACGTACTCAATCAGTTGGACCTCTACCCAAGCGAAGCAGTAAGCGCAACACAAGTACTCTTCGTAAACTTCGGACAGCAGGAAGCCATGAGATGCATGCAGACAATGGCAGCACTCCGCAAGGCAGGAATCAGCGCCGAAATCTATCCCGAAGCCGCAAAGATGAAGAAACAGATGAGTTATGCCAACGCCAAGAACATACCATTCGTAGCCATCATCGGAGAAACAGAAATGGCAGAAGGAAAAGTCATGCTCAAGAACATGCAGACCGGGGAACAAAAGCCGCAGAACACAGAAGAACTGATTCAGGCAATTGCCAGGCAATAAATTTGAAGGATAGCAGGTCATTGATTCCGACAAAGGCAAAAAGCAGGTCATTGATTCCGGCAAAGGCAAAAAGCAGGTCATTGATTCCGACATAGGCAATTGTCAGGCAGTAAATTTGAAGGATAGCAGGTCATTGATTCCGACAAAGGCAAAAAAGTTAGAGTTAGAGTTAGAATCAAGGCAATAACAATCAGGATTTTTTTTTGGGAGATTACAATATCGGGGAAAATCAGCAATTGCAGGTCCGTAGGAACATGCAATTGCTGATTATAAGGAATTTGCAATTGTTATCGGAAATCCTGGTAAATATCAAGCAATGATTTGGAACAACAAATTATAAACAATTAAACAATCACAAAAAAACACAATGAAAAGAACAACATGGATTGCTGCTTCTTTTGCAGCAGTCAGTCTTGTGTCCTGCGCTAAAGCAGAGATTGAGCAGACTGACGAAGAAGGGATTATGAGAAAACTAGTATTCAACACAACCACATTTTCGCAGGAGGAATTGACCACTCGTGCCGACGGAAAGAATGTCAGGGCGGCTAAGTGTTCGAAGTTGGACTTCGTGATGTATGATGCCGAGGGTGATGTGTTTTTCAGTACGGAGCAGGACAGTGCGACGACGGTGAATTTTGGAAGTATCTCCATCAACGAGGTTCCCTACGGCCGGTACCAAATCGTTGCCATTGCCCACAACGCCAAGGTTCATGCTTCCATCAGCAGTTCCAGTTTCGCCAACTTCAACGGTTCCGTACCGGAGACGTTCTGCAAGTACTACGTTCTCTCGGTTGATCGTGAAACTCCTGCCAGTCTGTCCCTGGAACTGAAACGTATCGTCGGCATGTTCTCCATCAAGACTACCGACACCATGCCGTCTGACGTTCAGTCCTTCCACCTTCAGACTACGGGCGGTTACACTTCATTCAATCCACAGACCGGACTGGGTGTTGCCGACATGACGGAGGAAGGAAAGACCGAAGGATCAAAGACGGAGGAAGGAAAATCCACGGTCAGAAACATTGATTTCGATAACGTCACTTCCCGTATCGGAAAGACTTTTGATCCATTCTTCTACACTTTCCTCGCTTCCGAAGAATCCAGTATTTCGGTAACGGCTACTGCAAAGGACAAGGGTGGAAAGGCTCTGTTCTCTTACCAGTTCTCCAATGTTCCGATGAAAATCAATCATCAGACTACTTACACCGGAAGGTTCTTCTCCAACGGTCTTTCTTCTTCCTTTACCGTTGATGATAGTTGGGGAGACAATATAAATAAGGAGTTTTAAAAAAGCCATTGGCTTTTTTGGAGTCTACAAGTCTACGAGTCTACAAGTCAACAAGCAAAGCCCCCTAACCCCCTGAAGGGGGAACGCAAACGCAAACGCTAACGCAAACGCAAACCCTAACGCAAAACGCAAAAAGGCTTGCTGATGACTACTTTGTGTGCTGCGCACAGTCGATTGAGGAAAACAAAAGAAAACCGAAAAAACAAAAGAAAACAGCAAATAGCTAATGGCTAATGGCTAATGGCTAATTAAAAACGCAAACGCAAACGCAAACGCAAAAGCCAATGGCTAATGGCTAATAGCTAAGGGCTCCCCGTTCCCCCTTGAGGGGGTTAGGGGGCTTTCTCGTTGACTCAAAAAAAAGCATCGCACCTGATTGGGGGTGCGATGCTTTATTTTGAGATATTACTGTCCGCTAAAACTTAAATCGCATAAAGTTATCTGCCTACAATGCCCATAAACAGCCATTGTGGAAGTATGTAGTTACAAAACTAATAATAATTATTAATACATTGTAAAAAAATATAATAATATTTTCTGGTTTATAAAAAAAAGCTACCTTTGCGGAACCTGAAACCAAATATTAGACAACCCCAAAAAAACATTTCAATGAAACGATTAGTCATCACACTTGCAGTTACTCTCGTTGCCTACGCCAGTACATTTGCTCAGAAGTCTGGAACAGTTGTATGGGAATATCCTACTGTGGGATATACCAGTGAAAAACAATTTACAATCAACAAGGTTGAGTTCGGGAAAGACCGAACAAGTGTCCACATCAACAACCAATATCCATCGGATTACTGGTTTATGTTCTCGCCGAACACTTACATTGAAGTGGACGGCAAGCAATATACAGTCACCGGCAGTGACAGTATTGAACTGGGCAAGCAGTCATTTACCGACTCCAGGACCTGGAAAAAGGACTTCGTCCTGCATTTCCCCCGTCTGCCGAAACCAAATAAAATCAAGTCATTCAATTTGATGGAAGGCACCAACAAGGGTGACTTTAAATTCTATGCCATTCATCCGAAAGAGGCAAGACTGCCTGAGGCTGAAGTACCGGCAGAATTCCTTGCCGACTATCCCGAAGAAGATATCATGCCAAAGTTGGAATACAGCGAAGAGCCCGTGAAAATCCACCTCAAGGCATTGAACTGGCAGAAAGGAATGGAGGCAAAGGCAGAAGTGGATTATATTGACGTGGAAAATGCGGAATGGACAACAAAGAGAATCAGCTTCGATGATGAAGGTTGTGCCGAGTTCTCTGCTCCGATTTATTATCCAATGGGGATTCAGATAAACATGAGTTTCCGCGGACAAAACCCTGCAATTAAAAACTATGGATGTTTTGCCCGCCCATTGATGGCTCCCGGGAAGGAAATCACAATAGCCGTTGACATGTTCAAGGAGGCAAATCCCATTACTAACAACTTCGTGGGAGTCAAGGGTTATCTGGCTAAGAAAAACTACCAGGACCTTATCGGTTGCGATAGTACCTTGCATGCCACATTCCCTAAATTCCCTGCCGAAGAGTTAGACTCCGCGAAATCGGCGCAGGAAGTTATGAAAATATATGACGCATTTGCGCTCCAGGATAAGGAATGGCAAACAAAATATGGCAGACACCCTGGCCATTTCGCATCAGAAACAGCAATGAAAGTCCGGATATTTGACCGCATCGCAAGGAGTAATCCTGCACTGCTCGCTTCGAACGAGTTTCGTGACTATATCTTCGCCTCCCGCCCTGATTGTTTCTGGGGAGATGACATTGAGGTTAATTTCGAAATGCTCAATCTTGTCCCTCTTTTTTCAGGAACGGACATTGAAGGCTTCTGGCCAGACATCTGCCGTTATTTTGATGCAGTCAGGAAGATAAACGCAGGTCAACTCGTAGAGAAACCATTTATCGGGGATGTCAACCTCTCAAAATTGTATGACAAGGTGACTGCCGGCAAGATTGCCGAGATGAACAAGCTGAAGGAGACGAAGGCTGCGAACATCCACCTGCAGGACGAAATCGGCGACATTGCTCCGACTGACCTTCTTCAGTATATCATTGACAAGCACAAGGGTAAGACCATACTGTTTGACAAGTGGGAAGTTTGGTGCGTACCTTGTCGTCAGGGTCATAAGGAAATGGCACCGATGAAGGAAGAAGAGAAGTACAAGGACGTGGTCTTCATTTATCTCGCATCGCCATCGTCCGACCTCAAGCAATGGATGGAACTGACCAAGGAAATCCCGGGCGAGCACTATTACCTCAACAGCCAGCAAAGCACATCCATAGGCAAACAACTCAAAAGCGAAGGCGGGGTTCCTGCCTATGCCATATTCAACACCAAGGGCGAAATGACATTTACCCAATTGGGATGGGGTGGCGTGGAAACAATCCGCACCGCACTGGACGAAAAAGGCCATTAGCCATTGACTTTTGAGTCTACAAGTCAACGAGTCAACAAGTCAACAAGCAAAGCCGTCCGGATGGGAACGCAAAAAGGCCATTGGTCATTAGCCATTAGCTTGCTGTCCGGATGGTCACTCGTTGACTCGTTGACTTGTTGACTCGTAGACTCTAAAAAAACTTGTTGACTTGTTGACTTGTTGACTCGTTGACTCTAAAAAAACTTGTAGACTCTCAAAAAAAAAGCATCGCACCTGATTGGGGGTGCGATGCTTTATTTTGAGATGATAATTTTTGTCTGTTATTTTGCACGCTTGAGGTATGCGATTGCATCTCCCTTGCGAACCTTACCGCCTTGTGGTACTGCGATGTCGACGAGTTGGCCTCCGAGTGCTGCAGGTATTTCTGTTACCTGTCCGAAGTTGTTTTCGAAGTAGCAGAAGCGTTCTCCGTCCTTGTACTGCTTGCCTACCTGTGGTGCTATGCTCTTTTCGCATTCGCCTTCTCCGTTGATCTGCCAGAGTACTGTTCCGTCTTCCGGTGCTACGACTGCATCTGAATCGGCATGCTTGAATGCTGTGAGTTCCTCGAGACTGAGTCCGCCGCCCATCTTCTGCATTTCCTTATCCTTTGCTGCCTGGAGGTCCTTGAGGAAGCGTTCCTTGGCGATACCGCTCTTGTAGTCGCGGTACTGACTTTCGTGCATTGCGAATTCGAAGAGTTCTTCGTCGTCCTGACCACGGTCCCATCCGTTTTCCTTCATTTCCTTGATGAAACGGTCGAGTTCGTCCGGATAGTTTTCCTGTGGGTTCTTGTCTGTAAATTCAAATCCCTTTTCCTTTGCAAGTTCCACAACCTCAGGTGCTACTGTGCCTGGGAGTTTACCGCTCTTACCGAGAATCATTCCCCAGATTGATGCGTCCATCATTGAATAGCGTGGCTTGCCCATTGATTCTGCAAGGAGGTTCATGAGGGCGATGTTCTTGACGTACTGGCTGAACGGTGTTACGAGGCATGGTGTACCAACCTTTGGCCATACGTAGGATACTTCGTTGAAGAGGCGTACGAGAAGTGCGTCTTCTGAAAGTGGTTCCTCGCCTTTCTGCTTACGGTTGTTGTTGATTGCATCCATAACTCCCTTGAGGTCTGCCATCATACTTCCCATCATACCGCCTGGGAGTCCGCATCCGAGAAGGAGTGAAGACATGAGCTTGTTGCTTGGGTTCATGAAGTAGCCGAGGAAGTCGTCGATGAATTCCTGTGTGAGTTTGCGTGCCTCCATGTATGCGTCCATATTGATTTCAGGAACATCGAAGCCGTAGTTCTTCAGCATGCTCTGTACTGAGATGATGTCTGGATGTACCTTACCCCATGAGAGTGGTTCGATTGCTGTATCGATTACGTCGGCTCCGTTCTTGCAGACTTCGAGAATGCTTGCCATTGAAAGACCTGGTCCTGAGTGGCCGTGGTACTGTATGATGATTTCAGGGTGCTTGTCCTTTATCATCTTTACCAACTTTCCGAGCATTGCTGGCTGACCGATACCTGCCATGTCCTTGAGACAGATTTCAGGTGCTCCTGCCTGAATGAGTTGCTCTGCTATGTTGGCATAGTACTCTGCTGTGTGGATTGGACTTGTAGTGATACAGAGTGTTGCCTGTGGAGTCATGCCTGCCTCAAGTGCGTACTTGATTGATGGTATGATGTTGCGTACATCGTTGAGTCCACAGAATATACGTGTGATGTCCACTCCCTGTGCATGCTTTACCTTGTACATGAGTTTACGTACGTCGGCTGGTACGGGGAACATGCGAAGTGCATTGAGACCGCGGTCGAGCATGTGGGTCTTAATTCCTACTTCATTGAATGGCTTTGTAAATGCGCGAACTGCCTGATTTGGGTTCTCGCCGTAAAGGAGGTTTACCTGTTCGAATGCTCCACCGTTTGTTTCAACGCGTGCGAAACATCCCATCTTGATGATAACTGGTGCTATACGTTCCAACTGATCCTTACGTGGCTGAAACTTGCCGCTGGACTGGAACATGTCACGATAAACCAAACTGAATTGTATCTTTCTCTTTTCCATGCTATTTGATAAAAATTATGTTTGTGCATGCAAAGTTAAGAAATTATTCACAATTATATATCACCTATATAGAAAATATTTATGTAATACATAAGTTTTTTTAGAGTCTACGAGTCAACGAGTCAACAAGTCAACGAGCAAAGCCCCCTAACCCCCTGAAGGGGGAACGCAAACGCAAACGCAAACGCTAACGCAAAAAGGCTTGCTGATGACTACTTTGTGTGCTTCGCACAGTCGTTGTTTGAAAAACAAAAGAAAACCGAAAAAACAAAAGAAAACAGCAAATAGCTAATGGCTAATGGCCTTTTTAAGTCAACAAGTCAACAAGTCAACAAGCAAAGCCGTCCGGATGGGAACGGAAAAAGGCCCTTAGCCATTGACTTTTAAGTCTAAAAAAACTCGTTGACTTGTAGACTCGTAGACTTGTAGACTCCAAAAAACTCGTTGACTTGTAGACTCGTTGACTTGTAGACTCAAAAGCCAACGGCTACCTACCACCCTGAATCAATTACCCATCCGAGGGATATTGCCAGTTTGTTTTGTTTGGATTCCAGATTAGGTCCGTCGGAATACAATCGATGTGATGTCTGTCCCCACGAATATGTGGCATCAAGTGTGAGGGACTTGATTCGGACCTGGGCTCCAAGTTCCAGGGCGGCATTGAAGCGGTCCGGCCACCCATCCTTGCCGTAGCGGAGTGATACGTCGTCATAATACTGGCGGTCTCCGTAGTCGTCATAGTAGTAGTCGTCATCGTCATAGAATCCGCCGTGGAATGCATAGTTCAGTCCCAGACCTCCATGTACGGTGATGTCGGATCGGTGACTTACGGGAATGGTATAGGATGCATGAAGGGGAAGATATCCGCTGAATTCTGAAAAGTGTTCGTACCCCATGGCGCTGCCCGATGAGAAATAGAATTCACACGACAGTCCTGTATATGCACCGAGTCCGAAGCGGGTAATCGGGTGGTAGTTCAAGCCCAACTGCAATCCTTTGAGATGCTTGCCTTCATCGCCCCACAGATTTTCCTTTACCTTATATCGTCCGTAATCCGTCACCCATTGTTTGGCTACATATCCCACATGTAGTTCCAAAGGATTGGGGTTCAGGTTCTTCCAATAGTTCTGTGCCGTTGCCGGTATGCCCGACAGCAGTAAAAGTATACCGGCGAGAGTAACTTGTGATAATCTGATTGTTTTCATAAGCCGCTGCATTTTTGTTTGTGTACGCAAAGATAGGCATTGTTTTAGATGGGGATAAAGGTTTTTTTCCTATTCAACGGTAGGAAAAATCCTAAAAATGACGTAACTTTGCAGGCAGAAAAAAACGAAGGGGACTTAAATGAAAATCGGAATTATCGTTGCAATGGATAAGGAGTTGGCTGGCATGAAGGATTTGCTGACTGACGCCAAGGAGGAAACGGACGGAAACTTTACTTTCCACACGGGACGTCTTAACGACAAGCAGATTATTGCATTGAAGTGCGGAATCGGTAAGGTCAACGCCGCTGTAGGTGCTGTGGAAATGATTCATAAGTACCACCCCGACTACATCATCAGTTCCGGTGTTGCCGGTGGTATTGACTACGACGTGTGTGTGATGGACGTGGTGGTTGCCAATCAGTTGGTTTACCATGATGCAGACACCGGCAAGGACGGTGAGGGTATCGACATTGTAAACCCCTACCCTGTCAGTGACTATCTGCTGAAGAAAGCCGAGGAGATGTCTGAAAGGCAGGGATTGGTGAATGAGGGTAGAATTAGGATTGGTACAATCTGTACGGGTGAGCAGTTCATCGTTGAGCGCAGCACCCTTGAGGGCATAAAGCAGAGATATCCGTTGGGATTGGCTGTGGACATGGAATCCTGTGCCATTGCCCATGCCTGCAAGATTATGAACGTACCGTTCATTTCATTCCGAATAATCAGCGATACTATCGGAGCTGGTGCCCACGAGGAGCAGTATGAAAAATTCTGGGCTACGCTTGCCGACAACTCATTCTATATGCTGCATCGTTTTATTGAGGAAATATAGGAAGCCATTGGCTTTTTTAGAGTCTACAAGTCAACGAGTCAACAAGTCAACAAGCAAAGCCCCCTAACCCCCTCAAGGGGGAACGCAAACGCAAACGGTGAAAAGGCCATTGGCCATTGACTTTTGAGTCTACAAGTCTACGAGTCAACAAGCAAAGCCGTCCGGATGGGAACGGAAAAAGGCCATTAGCCATTGACTTTTGAGTCTAAAAAAACTCGTTGACTTGTAGACTCGTTGACTCGTAGACTCAAAAAAACTCGTTGACTCAAAAAAAACTCGTAGACTCTAAAAAAACTCGTTGACTCGTAGACTTGTTGACTCGTTGACTTGTTGACTTGTTGACTCTAAAAAAGAAAATATATGGACAAGATTCCTTCATTCTGTGTAAATCACCTTATTCTTGAGCGTGGAATATACGTTTCACGCAAGGACAGCGTAAACGGAAATATCATTACTACGTTTGATATACGCATGAAACGTCCGAACCGTGAACCGGTGCTTCATCCTGACACAATCCATACTATTGAACATCTTGCTGCTACATTCCTGAGAAACCATCCTCAGTGGAAGGAACGTATTATCTATTGGGGACCTATGGGGTGTCTGACGGGTAATTATCTCATAGTACAGGGTGATCTGGATAGTAAGGATATCGTACCGCTCATGCGTGAGACTTTTGAGTTTATCTCTACATTTGAGGGTGACGTACCCGGGGCTTCGCCACGTGACTGCGGCAACTATCTCATGATGAACCTACCCGTAGCACGTATCGAAGCAAAGCGTTTCCTAGACGAAGTATTGGTCAATCCACCGTTGGAATATGGGGGGTAAGGCTAATGGCTATTAGCTTTTTTGGAGTCTACAAGTCTACAAGTCAACGAGTCAACAAGTAAGCCCCCTAACCCCCTGAAGGGGGAATAACGCAAACGCAAACCCTAACGCAAACGCAAAAGCTAACGCAAACGCAAAAAGGCTTGCCGATGACTACTTTGTGTGCTTCGCACAGTCGATTGAGGAAAACAAAAGAAAACCGAAAAAACAAAAGAAAACACAGTCTCGAAGACTCGTTGACTTGTTGACTCGTTGACTTGTTGACTCAAAAAAAACTCGTTGACTCCACAAAACAAAAATCGCCACTCATTGGATTTTTCCTTTGGGTGGCGATTTTGTTGATTTGTTATTTTATTAATGTGTTATTTGTTAAATTCAAGTGGACTTTTACCTGAAGGCTTTGCCTAACGCAAAAAGGCCATTAGCCATTAGCCATTGGCTTTTTTGGAGTCTACAAGTCAACGAGTCAACAAGTCAACAAGCAAAGCCGTCCGGATGGGAACGGAAAAAGGCCCTTAGCCATTGGCTTTTGCGTTAGCGTTTGCGTTTGCGTTAGCGTTCCCCCTTGAGGGGGTTAGGGGGCTTTCGATATAGCCTCTACTTTACATTGTACTTGAACTCTGTCTTGTAGATTTCGCTACTGTGGCGTGTGCAGAAGTCCTGGAACTTGTCCCAAGGTATCTTGGTACTTGAATAGATGTTGCCATTGAAGCCTGATGTGCTGCACGTGGACTGTGTCGTAATGAATTTATCTGAAATACCGATACCATTCCACAGGATGAATGGCTGAGAATTCATATTGGCAAAATTGTCGGCATTGGCTTCGTATTTACATTGCAACGTGATGTTGGCAGAAGTACCTCTCTCAGTATAAACCTTATAGATTTTGGTTTCAACACCATCATTCTTTATAAATTCATTATATGCTTCCAGACTTTTCAATCTACTCTGCATATCGTTTGGCAACTTATCTACGAGTGTGCCTTGTGTTGCAACATCTACGGAAGTGACCTTACCGTTTGTTCCCGTGATTTCTGCCGTGATGTTCATGTAGTCAAGTTGTCCGTCTGCAACCATTACGTATGCTGCATAATCGTGATCCATGATAATGTCCTGTGGTTCTTCTTCGTCATCATCGTTGCAACTGACGAATACTACTGGCAGAGCCAATGCCAAAAGCATAAATAGTTTCTTCATAATTCCTTATTTTAATGTTTATTCAAAAGTCGAAAGTCAAACGTCTACGAAAAAGCCCCCTTGAGGGAGTTAGGGGGCTTTTCTTGTTGACTTGTAGACTTAATTTAGCCTTAGATTGAATAATCGAGTTTGCTCATGCGTACATAAGTTGCATAGCGATGCTGTGCAGCCTTCTTTGCAGCGTCGAAGAGTTCCTGAGCCTCTGCTGGTTTTGCCTTCTTGAGTGAGAGGTAACGAACTTCACCGTCGAGGAATGCCTGGAAGTTATCCCAGTTTGGTTCCTTTGAGTCGAGTTGGAATGGATTCTTACCCTGTTCAGCAAGACGTGGATCGAAGCGCCAGAGGTGCCAGTAACCGCATTCAACGGCCTTAGCCTCTTCTGCCTGGCTCTTACCCATACCGCCCTTGGCCTTAAGACCGTGGTTGATACATGGAGCATAACCGATAATGAGTGATGGACCTGGATAAGCCTCTGCTTCGCGGATTGCCTTCAGGCACTGGTTGTTGTCGGCACCCATAGCAACCTGAGCAACATATACGTAGCCGTAAGTTGACTGCATGAGACCGAGGTCTTTCTTTGTGATGCGCTTACCACCTGCAGCGAACTGAGCGATAGCACCGATTGGTGTAGCCTTTGAAGACTGACCACCTGTATTTGAGTAAACCTCTGTATCGATAACGAAGATGTTGATGTCCTCACCTGATGCGAGTACGTGGTCGAGACCGCCGTAACCGATATCGTAGGAAGCACCGTCACCACCGATAATCCACTGACTGCGCTTAACGAGGAAGTGACTGAGTTCGAGGAGTTGCTTGCAGATTGGGCAACCTGCTTCTGCATTCTTCTGTACGAGTGGAACGAGTTTGGCAGCAGCAGCCTTTGAAGCATCTGCATCGTTCATACCTGCAATCCATTCTTCAGCAGCAGCCTTGTACTCTGCTGAACACTTGTCGCTCTGCATCATCTCTTCGAGGAGAGCCTTGATGCGTGCACGCATCTTCTTGTTTGCGAGAGTCATACCGAGTCCGAATTCGCAGAAGTCCTCGAACAATGAGTTAGCCCATGCAGGACCCTGTCCCTTTTCGTTCTTAGTATAAGGAGTAGATGGGATTGAACCTGAATAGATTGAAGAACAACCTGTAGCGTTAGCCACGATTTCACGGTCACCGAAGAGTTGGGAGATGAGTTTTACGTATGGAGTTTCACCACATCCTGAACATGCACCTGAGAACTCGAAGAGAGGTGTAGCGAACTGGCTGAGACGTGGGTTAGACTTAACGTCGAGCAGATCCTGCTTTGACTTGACGTTCTTAACCAACCAATTCCAGTTTTCTGCCTCTGCCTTCTCACCTTCAAACGGTACCATAGAGAGAGCCTTCTGACCCTTCTTGCCAAGACATACGTCAACACAGTTGCCGCATCCGAGACAGTCCATGACACCAACCTGCATACGGAACTTCATACCCTTGATTGCTGCAGGAGCAAGAACGTCGATAGTAGCATCCTTGAAACCTGCTGCTTCAGTATCATCCATTACGAATGGACGGATACAAGCGTGAGGACAAACGAATGCACACTTGTTACACTGTGAACAGAACTCAGGATCCCAAGTTGGAACCATTGCACTTACGCCGCGCTTTTCATAGGCAGCAGTACCTTGTTCCCAAGTACCGTCCTCAATACCCTTATATGCTGATACTGGGAGGAGGTCACCATTCTGTGCGTTGATTGGACGTACAAGATTCTTGATGTAGTCAGGATCACCGTTGTCAACTGCTGGTTCGTCAGCGAGAGAAGCCCATGCTGGATCAACTGCAAGTTTCTGGTATTCGTTACCACGGTCAACTGCAGCGTAGTTCATGTTGACAACGTCCTCACCCTTCTTGCCGTAAGACTTGACGATGAACTTCTTCATCTGTTCGATGGCAAGGTCTACAGGGATTACCTCAGTAATGCGGAAGAATGCACTCTGGAGGATTGTGTTTGTACGGTTGCCGAGACCAATCTCCTGTGCAATCTTTGTTGCATTGATATAATATACTGTGATGTTCTTCTGAGCGAAGCAACGCTTAACATTGTTAGGCAGGTTCTTTGCAAGTTCGTCAGCATCCCAGATTGTATTGAGAAGGAATGTACCGTTCTCACGCAAGCCACGTGTTACGTCATACATACGGAGGTATGCCTGAACGTGACAAGCTACGAAGTTAGGAGTCTTGATCTGATATGTTGAGCGGATTGGAGTGTCACCGAAACGGAGGTGTGAACAAGTGAAGCCACCAGACTTCTTAGAGTCGTAGGAGAAGTAAGCCTGACAATACTTATTGGTGTTGTCACCGATAATCTTTACAGAGTTCTTGTTTGCACCTACAGTACCGTCAGCACCAAGTCCGAAGAACTTAGCCTCGAAGATTCCCTCGCCGCCGAGAGCCATTTCTTCCTTCATTGGAAGAGAACGGAATGTAACGTCATCAACGATACCGATTGTGAAATGATCCTTTGGCTGTGGAAGTTCAAGGTTCTCATATACTGAAAGGATGATTGTAGGAGTAACGTCGTTGCTACCGAGACCATAACGGCCGCCTACGATTACAGGAGCGTTCTCAACACCGTAGAATGCATCCTTCACGTCAAGAAGGAGTGGTTCGCCGCTTGCACCTGGTTCCTTGGTACGGTCAAGTACAGCAAGACGCTTACAAGTCTTAGGAACAGCAGCAAGGAGATGCTTAGTAGAGAATGGACGGTAGAGGTGAACACTAATCATACCATACTTCTTGCCGTTTGCATTGGCATAGTCGATTGCCTCGCGTGCAGCCTCAGTTGCAGAACCCATCATTACGATTACTTCCTCAGCATCTTCAGCACCGTAGTAAGAGAAGAGTTTGTATTCACGGCCGGTAATCTTGGAGATTTCCTTCATGTATTCTTCCACTACCTCAGGAACTGCATCATAGTAAGGATTGCAGGATTCACGGTGAGCGAAGAATGTCTCAGGGTTTTCAGCCATACCCTTAGCCTGTGGATGTTCTGGAGAAAGAGCACGTGAACGGAATTCTGCTACAGCCTCCATATCTACGAGTGGACGGAGATCTTCCATATCCATCTCCTCAATCTTCTGATATTCGTGTGATGTACGGAAACCGTCGAAGAAGTTGATGAACGGAACACGGCACTTGAGTGCTGCAAGATGAGCAACTGCGCTGAGGTCCATAACTTCCTGCACACTACCTTCAGCCAACATGGCGAAACCTGTCTGACGACAAGCCATGACGTCGCTGTGGTCACCGAAGATACAGAGTGAGTGACTTGCTACCGTACGTGCACTTACGTGGAATACGCTTGGGAGCATCTCACCTGCAATCTTGTACATATTTGGGATCATAAGGAGGAGTCCTTGTGAAGCAGTGAATGTAGTTGTAAGCGCACCAGCCTGAAGACTTCCGTGTACAGCACCTGCAGCACCACCTTCTGACTGCATTTCCTGAACGCTTACTGTATCTCCGAAGAGATTCTTACGACCTGCCACAGCCCATTCGTCAACATGTTCAGCCATTGGAGACGATGGCGTGATAGGATAGATTGCAGCCACTTCCGAGAACATATAGGCGATATGAGCGGCTGCCTGATTACCATCACAGGTAATGAATTTCTTTTCTTTTGCCATGATAAATTTTAAAAGTAATTATTTTGTTGTTGTGAATAACATTCAGTTTTTTTAGTAGAGGAAACCAAAGAGCCACAAAGGAATCTGATTGCCCTCACCTTCGTCCATCTGATTGACAGCAAAGATAATCTTCGACTTGCTCTTAAGTCTTGTTCCGTGTTCTGCTATACGGAATTCCTGGTCACCGTCGATTACGAATGAGCAGATGTTACCTGCCTTGTTCACCACATGGTCCTTCCACAGACTGTTGCAGAAGAAAGTCTCAAGCACGTCGTGCTCGTCAAATCTGCGTGGATAGAAACTGTACATGAGGTTGGAGTTGTGGAGGAGCACGCGTGCAGGCTTCTTAGGGAACTCGTCGCCCTTAGAGTAAATCATGTTTACGAGACGTGCATCCATCAGATACTTGATGTAGTTCATCACCGTAGCACGACTCATGCCAAGTTCCTGAGCCAACTGACTCACGTTTGGCACGCTGCTGCCGCTGCTTGTAAGCAGATAGAACAGCAACTTGAGTTTAGGAAGATATTTAAGTTCAATCTGCTTCAGCTGCAGGATGTCCACCTCAATCATCATGTTCATCGTCTTCAGCAGGTTCTCGCTGTAGTTCTGAGGTTCAAGGAAGAACGGATAGAAACCATGATGGAGATAGTCATTGAAGTATTGGCGCGGATTGACCATACTGTTGATTTCCTTAGCAATGCGGGTATGGTTTTCCACAATGTCCTGAAGAGTAAATGCAGGGATATGGAGTCCTGTCTTGAGGTTGAGGAACTCGCGGAAAGAGAAACCACGCAGATTGTAACTGGTGACAATACCGTTGAGTTCAGGATTCTCCTCCTTCAGCCGCATCACACTTGAGCCGGTAAAGATTATCTTCAATCCAGGGAAGCGGTCATAGCACTCCCTCAACTGTGCGCTCCAATCAGGCTGCTTGAACACCTGATCTATCAGCAGGACCTTACCCCCGTTGTGATAGAACTCCTCGGCAAAAGCAGTAATACCTGTATTCTGAATGTAGAAATTATTGGTATTGATATACAGGCATTGGTGGTCATCAGGCGAATAGTTCTCCTGAGCATACTGCAGGAGGAATGTGGTCTTGCCCACACCACGTGCGCCCTTGATGCCTATCATGCGCTTTTTCCAATCAATTTCGTCCATAAGATCACGACGGACAGTCATGCCTAAATGTTCTACAAGATACTTGTGCGTACGGAAAAATGACTCCATATAACAATAAACTTTACCCGTCGGCACAAGGCCTCCGGCTGATTAATAAACAATTATAAGCCAACGCTTATCATTTACTAGGAAGTACTCTTTGCTAGCAAAATAAAGTACCGAATTCGAATTCGGGTGCAAAGGTACATAAAAATATTTGAATTTGCAAAGTTGAGTTAACAAAATAATAAAATTTCATCATTTTTTCTTGTTTCGCCGATTTATGCCACCACCCTGATACTCATCACATATAGGTACATTTCATGCAAAAGAAATGGTCGGTGCGCGACTATCATTCCACACCGACCGACAAACATTGCCCCGACGGACTTGCCGTCTGAAAGCAACAAACATTATTTTCTATTGTTTTTTCTGTCCCACGAGGTCATCGTTCTCGATGGTCTTGTTAGCCTTCTTCACCGATGAACGAAGGTTGCCGAACCTATACGATACAAAGACCACACACCAGCGTCTCACCTGTTTCTGTGAAAGCAATCCAGTCATGTCGGGCTGGTTGATGTACTGTCTGAAGTGTTCCCTGTGCATGAACGGATTGTTGACACCCACCATCACGTTCAGACGGTCCTCCCTGAGGAATGAACGACGGAGACCGATACCGTGCCACCATTGCATGTTATGATGCGTATAGACATCCTGCACGGCATTCTGCGAACAACCCGCATTCACCTGCAGTTTCACCTTCCACCACAGATCCTGCAGGAAAGAGATGTTGCCGCAGCCATACCAGCGCTCCTGACTGAGTCCGAGGTTGTCGTTGCTCACCTTAGCCCATCCACCGTCAAGGTTGGCAGTAAGGTTGGTCTTCGGAGTAGGCTGCCAGCGCACGTAGAGATTGGCAATGTGTGAAGCATACTTCTGGACATTGCCGTATGTAGAGCACAACTTGTCGTTTTCAGCCGTGAGAATCGAACCGATACCGTCGTTGCCGAACGAAGAAGTAACACTGAAACTTGTCACAATCTTAGGACTGATGAACGTATGCGTGAGAGACACCTTGCCTGGACGCGAACTGTCAAGATAAGGATTACCCTGTTCAATCTGAATCATATCCTCGTGACGGAACGGATTGAGATAATCGATACCCGGACGTTCCACACGCGACGAGTAATTGAGCCGGAGCGAGTTGGCATCATCAATCTTGTAGTAAAGCGAAGCAAACGGCACGAAGTCGCTGAGCCTGCGTCCATAGTTGTCGGCACTGCCGTCATGGAACCTAGCCCTCAGGTTGGCATACTCATAGCGGAGTCCGGCAGTAGCACTCCATTTCGGAGAAGTAAAGCGATATTCGGCATAGGCAGCCAGAACATCCGTAACATGAGAGAAGTCATTCGATGAAATCAGTTCCCCGTCATGCTTCTGATGACCTTCGGCACTATTGTTTCTGTTGATATACTTGGCACCCACGTTCAATGCATGCATCTGTGAGATAGGACGTTCCCAGTCTGCCTGGAAAGTATGTTCCACAAACATACCGTCATTGTCGCGGAAATAGCGGTTGAAGTCGTATGAAGCAGGACGGTTTACCCAGTCGAAATAGTTTTCGCCCAACTGATAGTGAGTATCCGAAGTGGAAAGGAGATACGAGAGAGTGAAAATCTCCCCCTGACGACGTGTAAGATGCTGATAATCGACCTTACCGTCGAAGTTGTAGTACGACTGGCGACTGTTGCTGTAGTCATCGGAATACCCCCACAGAGTATTTTCCCCGTTCAGCATCCTGATACCGCCGTATCCATTAATCTTCACGTTGTAGGCAACCCCGTCGAGCGAAGCAGAAATCAGATTGAGCGAATCCAGTTCATACGAAGCAGAAAGATCCACGACATGTACAAGTCCCGGATTGTTCTGATACAGATCCACATTCATGCTGCTGCCCGAAGCCTTGTAGTTGAGGTTCTGAGAAATGTCGGCTTCCGAACCCGACTTAGTCATATCAATCATTGAATACGTAGTGGAAAGGTCGAGTCTGCCAAGTTTCGTACCGAGATAGAGAGTCCCCACAGGCTCACCCTGATTGTCCGTCTGCAAAGCCACCGTACCCATCAATCCATCAATCGACACATTCTTCTTCATCACGATGTTCAGTATTCCGTCCACTCCCTCGGCATCATACCTTGCACCAGGTTCTGTAATCACCTCAATGCGGTCAATGAGAGAAGCAGGAATAGCCTCAAACACCTGCTTGGCATTATTCGTAAACGAATTGTTCGGACGTCCGTCCTTGAATATACGGATATTGCCGCTGCCCTTAATCTTGATGTTCCCGTCATTGTCGACAGTGAGGAACGGAACCTTACGCAGCATGTTCATGGTGTTGAGTGTCTTCGAGTCATCATCACTTGCCACGTCATAGGAAATACGGTCATTCTTCTGCTTCACCAAAGGTTTCTGGGCAGTCACGCTCACCTGGTTGAGAAGTATCTCCCATCTTATGGAATCCTCCTTTGTCTGAGCGCTGCAGAAGACAGAAGAAGCAGCACACATTGCAGTTAATAGAAATCCAGTAGTTTTCATAATCCCAAAAAATTAAAATCCATTTACCTTATTTTCATTTCGTTTTTATCCCTTTGACGCAACTCTTTCGGGAAAACTACAGAAACTTGGACAAAATTCGAAAAAAAAAGAAAATTGGGAGCAAATCCCAGGGACTGAAAATCATGACAAAACCCACAAATAGGGAAAATACGTTCTGAAATAGGATAAATACTATTGCAGCAGCAGGAAAAAGCACTATCTTTGCGGCAGAAAAATCAATTGTTGAACCACTAAACACAAACGATTATGAAAAGATTATTTATCGCTTTCTTAGCAATGGTTACCCTCACGGCAAACGCACAGAATATGAATAAGGCTCACATGGAGCGTCACGATAACCCACGCACAATAGAAATCGGCCGCAGGAATGACGCAAAAATCATGATAGCCCCAGCAGACAGAAACGAAGCCGACATGGTCATCAGACTAATCCGCAGCACCAGTTTCGATGACAGGAAACTTGAAGTAGCAAAAGTATGCCTTGCACTACGCCCTATGTATGCAGCCGACATCGAGACAATAGCCAAGACCTTCAGTTTCGACGACGGAAAACTCAAGTTCCTCGAATACGCATACAAATACTGCATCGACAGAGAGAACATGATGAGATTCACCAACCTGTTCTCCTTCAGGTCAAATTCCGACAAATGGCGTGATTTCCTTCTGAAGAACCACAAGAACAACACAAGACCTACGCCACAAAGACGTTAGTGGACAAGACATAAAATAGCCCAGCATTGACTTTGAAATGCTGGGCTTCTTTTTTCCGTATCTTTTCCAGACGTACAATAATTCAGACAAGCAAAAAAATACCGACATCATAGGATTTCCTAAAATGTCGGCGCCTAAAATATTCCCTGTAAGAATCATTCTCCATTTATGTTTGTCACTTGTTGACATGCTTTTTGCCCCCAAAAAGGGCTGAAAGTCCGACACTCTACAGCCCAATCCGTAAGGGTTGGGTATCATCGTTATAGATAATAATCAAATACCTTAGCCCACAACCCGAAGGGGTGTGCCGTAGGATTTGCGTTTGCGTTTGCGTTTGCGTTTATTAATTTTGCGTTTGCGTTAGGGGTTGCGTTCCCCCACCCTTCGTGGTAATCTACCCTAAAAAATGACAAAATGACTTTTTGACAAAATGACTTTTTGACTTTTTGACTCAAGCCGGCTTTTTTGAGAGTCAGTAACAGGTCAGTTATGAGTCAGTAACGAGTCAGTAACGAAGTCGGGGGCGTTAGAGCCAACGACCCTACAAGTCTACGAGTCAACAAGTCTACGAGTCAACAAGTCTACAAGACAACAAGTCTACGAGACATCAATTCGTCAAAAAGTCAATTTGTCAAAAAGTCAATTTGTCAATTTGTCAAAAAATAGGATTTGTAGCACAGTCAAAGGCTGGGACAAGTACAAATCCTTTCAACTATTTTCAAGGCACGACAAGCCAACATCATTTAGTGTATTTCATCATCATTACCTGCAAGGCTCGGGCGGGCGCGCTCGGGAGGGAGTATAACCCATAAAAAATTTATTTGGAGGTATAATATTAATAGAAGTAATCTCCTAACAATCAATAATATATATCTTGAAAGATAGAAAAGTGATGACACACTACTTGAGGGAGAAGTATGCATCATCACTTTTAACATATTTAACCTAAATTAAGGTATGCGAATTCAACTCGCAAGTGCAATCAATTCTAATTGATGTTGTCTATCTTGTCGTTAAGAACTTGCAGGGAAAGCAACTGTCAGTTGCATTCATCTTAGTGCAATCTACACATATAATACAAAACATAAATAGCCTACTAGCTGTAGAATTTTACAGAGAGTAGGCTATTCACATAAAGTGAGAATTCGTATTCAGTATGTTTCTAAATAGCACCTCATGTTAAGTGACAGTCTACTAGTGTGGCATTGCATAAGGCCATCTTCCGTGCTTGATTCTTTCTACGATTTCCTCAGGCGGAAATACACTCCCAAAATCAGAAAGTTGAGCGTATTCTTCGTTTAATTCGCCAATAGAACAAGAATCTTCATCACCTAATTTCCACACATACCAATTATAAGATTTTAATGTAGATGGATCAATATCAATTGTGCTTCTAAACATAATCGAATCTAAACATCCTACATTATTGCTTTTACCAACTTTTTGCCATAGTCCAGCCTGAATACCAAAGGACAAAATGGTATGTGAATAAAATTCCACTTCATCGGCTACAATTTCGTCAATACATGGATCTATGTTCATTGGGTAGTCTGTCTTGAATACCCTAATTGTGGAACTGTTAAGTTGATATAAATCGTTTGCAATATACTGGAAGTACCTTTTGCGTTCCTCGTCTAATTTTACGCAAAACACATCGCCTATTTTTGTAATAATTCTTTTCATAATTAATGCAAAATTAATATATTTTTTTTGATTAATCACTATTTCTTTGTAATAAATCGCACAGGAGTGCTATTTAATTCCGTATTTTTCCCATTTTTTAGGGCTTATTGAATTGATTTTGTTCAGCAAAGCACCATCATTCTTTTGCATACCGTATTTATTGATTAAGGCCTGCTCCATTATTCTTGCTTGTCTTGCTGTTAAATGACCCAAATTTTCAAAGGATTCTGTGTTCAAAGCAGGGATTTGTCGAATATTTTTCGTAACTTTGCACACGAAAAACATTATGGTATAAACAGAATAACTGATTATGGAAGAAACTAAGTTTTGTCAGAGTTGCGGAATGCCCCTGACCGACGGAATACTCGGTACGAATGCTGACGGAAGCAAGAATCAGGATTATTGTATCTACTGCTACAAGGACGGGGCATTCACCGGAAACTTCACCATGGAAGAGATGGCTGAGTACTGTTCCATGTTCGTGGAGGAATTCAACAAGAATACGGGCAAGAACCTTACTGCATGTGAGTATAAGGCTGAGTTGCTGAAGTACTACCCTACCCTCAAGCGCTGGAATCTCCCAGCCGATGCCGTTCCTCATGCGGACAATCCGATGAAGAAGGTTTATATAGAGGAGGTGAACGCACTCGGAATACCGGAACTCCACATCACGAACCTCTACGTACTTCAGGGTTCGTTCATCAATCAGCCATACAACATAAACGGCAATGAGGTGAAACTGCTTGACGACAATGCCATTTACTGGGGCAACCAGATAGCGAAATCTGACGGCAGATGCTATGGCATCGCTTGCTGCGAGCAGTACATCCTCGTAAGCGAATATGGCAAGGATGGTGCAGATGCCGAACTCGTGGTACTAAAAAGAAGGTAAAGAGAAGGCTAAAGCCTACGAAAAAGACTAACGGCTAAAGGCCTTCTTGAGTCAACAAGTCTACAAGCAAAGCCATCCGGATGGTCACTCGTTGACTCGTAGACTTGTAGACTCTAAATAGAGCCTTTAACTCCAAGATTACTAAAAAATATGTTTACCGAACGATTGATATTACGACGTTGGCAGGAAGACGATGCCGACGCATTATTCAAATACGCGAGCGATCCCGAAGTGGGTCCCCGTGCCGGTTGGTCACCCCACAGGGACGTGGAGGAAAGCAGGGAAATCATCCGTACCCTTTTCGGTGGCGAAACCATGTGGGCCATCGTACTGAAAGGCAGCGACGAACCGATTGGTTGCATCGGCTATCTGCCTAAGGGGGTAAGCAACATCGGCGTAGGTGACAACGAAGTGGAAATCGGTTATTGGATTGCCCGTCCTTTCTGGAACCAGGGCATCTGTACCGAAGCACTCACGTGGATGATTGACTACTGTTTCCGTGAAAAGGGGTTTTCTGCTCTTTGGAGCGATTTCTTCGTCGACAATCCCGCTTCGGGCAGGGTGATGGAGAAATGCGGATTCATGGACACGGGTATTGAAACCTTCTGTCCCAACCTTTACGGTGGAACGGACAGAAAGGTAAGGGTGATGAAAAGGCTGCCTCAACCCCGTTTCGGGTTCAACACCATCGGTCTTTTCACTACCGACAACACTCGTATGGTGGCATTCTACCGCGACGTGTTCGGGTTCACCACCGACTGGAACGGCAGGGAACCAAACGTAGAGATGTGCCTTGGCGGCATGCGTCTCATCATGTACCCGCGTGTGGCATTCGAAGATATGATTTCGCAGAAACTGTCCTATCCAAGTGAAAGGAACGGAACTATGGAACTGTCCTTTGATGTACCTACCTTCGCTGATGTGGACAGGGAATATGACAATGCTGTAAGTCTCGGTGCAACGCCCGTATTTCCTCCTACGACAGAACCTTGGGGACAACGTACCTGCTACGTTGCCGACCCTGAAGGCAACCTAATAGAAATAAGCAGTTTCAAAAAAGGCTGACAGCCTTTTTAAGTGAAAAGTGAAAAGTAAAAAGAAAAGAAATATGAAAGACAGGATTGTAAGAATTCTCGCCATTGCCGTAGCCGTAATGGGAGTCGTACACATAATTGCCACCTTCACTCCATTGATTGGGGGAGGTCTGGAAGTACTTACCCAAGCCAAACAGAATGCAATGACCTACATGAGTCTCATGTGCGGGGCGTTGCTGATTGTGTGTGGCTGGCTTGCAGCCTTGCTGCATGGCAAGGTAAAGGAATACCCTTTCCTCCGCACTCCGTTCAGGATAATAATTGCTGCATTGGCAATTGACGGAATTGCAGCCGTTGCCTACATGAACCACAACCCGTTTGCATGGGTGGTATTCCTGTTGATTGCTGGTTTGGCTGCAACTGCATTATTCACGGACAGGAAATAAGGCTTTGCCTTTTATTTTTCTTTTGCCTCATTCCACAAGGC
>JAKSJB010000023.1 GCA_024398475.1 Bacteroidaceae bacterium
CCTTCGTCATTTCTGCAGGAGCATAGTAATTGTTTCCTTCTTGTCTTGCAGTTATTATAGCAGTTCCTGCAATTCCCGGATTGAGATAAATAGCATTGCCCATATCAAAGATTATTGCAACATTGTCATCTGAAGATTTATAGGAAACAGGAAGTCCGCTTGAAGAAGTAGCCTGAAGAGTAATCAATTCACTTCCATACGTTAGATTCGACAAATCCTGATTCCATGTTATTGATTGCGAATGTCTGCTGACATTTACGGTACAGGTAGCACTGAGGTCAGAACCGTCAACAGTCCTTGCCGTAATCGTCGCAGTACCTTCGCCTGTTGCAGTAACCTTGCCACCATCCACAGTTGCTACATTTTCATCGGATGAAGACCATGCCAAAGTAGGATTTGATGCATTGTCAGGATAAACCGTAGCCGTAATAGTTGCATTCTCCTCAACCAATAAGTCAATAGATGTCTTACTAAGTGAAACAGAAGAAACGTATATAGATATAGGTACGACTTTGATATTGCAAGTAGCGGATAGGTTACTTCCATCAGTAGTCTTTGCCGTAATAGTCACTGTTCCAACCTTTATTGCTTTCACGATACCATTATCAACAGTAGCGATTGAATTGTCAGACGATGACCATTCAACGTCTTTGTTGGTTGCATTACTAGGAGTGATTGTTGCTGATAATGTCAAATTGTCATCAACAAGCATTTCGGCTGTTGATTTATTTAATGAGATTGATTTGGTGAGTATAGGGATAGGGGTTACAATTATCTCACATGATGTACTTAAATCAGTATCGTCAGTGGTTGTAGCTGTGATTGTTGCTTTGCCGACATTAATCCCCGTAACTATGCCGTTAGAAACAGTAGCAATATTGGTATCAGAACTCTTCCAGGAAATAGTAGTATTTGTTGCGTTTTCAGGAGAAATAGTTGCAAATAATGTAATGCTTTCGTCTGGGTGTATGGATGCGGATGTTTTGTCTAATGAGATACTTGTAATTGGAATATCAAACTCTTTAATTGTACCGAATTCTTTCCAAACATCAGCAGATTGATATTTTGATTTTGTGCCAGATGGAACGTGTAGAGTCACTTTTGATAAATCTACGCGAGAATAAACAGATGAATTAATTGAAAGTGGTTGGTTCCAATATACATATATTGAAGTCAAACCGGAACAGTAACTGAATGCACCACTTCCAATACTTGTAACGGAATTAGGAATGGTGATGGAAGTCAAACCTGAACAGTAATAGAATGCACAATATCCAATACTTGTAACTGAATTAGGAATGTTTATTGAAGTCAAACCGGAACAGCCATCGAATGCATAATCTCCAATACTTGTAACAGAATTAGGAATGGTGATTGAAGTCAAACCTGAACATCTATAGAATGCCTTATCTCCAATACTTGTAACGGAATTTGGAATGGTAATTGAAGTCAAGCCGGAACAGCCAGAGAATGCATGACTTCCAATACTTGTAACAGAATTTGGGATGGTAATTGAAGTCAAGCCGGAACAGCCTTCGAATGCACAACTTCCAATACTTGTAACGGAATTGGGAATGGTAATTGAAGTCAAACCTGAACAGTGATAGAATGCACAATATCCAATACTTGTAACGGAATTTGGGATGGTAATGGAAGTCAAGCCGGAATAGCCAGAGAATGCATAATCTCCAATACTTGTAACGGAATTATCAAATACAATAACACCCTTTCCGTTGGAATAAGTCTTACTGATGATTGATGCACCAAATGCATCGGATTTATTTGGTGTCACAACTTTACCATCAGAACTGGTGTACCAAATCTCATTGTTGGGAATTTCTTCCGCATGTACTCCAATGCCAATCATCCATAATAGGCTGATGCAAATTATTAGTTTTATTGTTTTCATATTCGCTGTTCAAAAGTCTTCACAATCCAGTTATAGCCACTCTTGCCCGAACCACCGAGGGCTTCTTCAAAATAGTGAGTACCCTGCTGGTGACCGGGCAAAGCCTCGTTCACCACGTCGATAAGCGGGAGATCAGGATAATGCTTCTTCACCTGATCCATCCATTGCACAATCTCCGTATAGCGTTTCTCCGGAGTCTGGCTTTCAATCCATGTAGGATATTGTGAACCCCAGATGAAAGCATGGAACTTGAATGGGAAGTTGTGCTGCTTGGCATAGTTGTAAGCATTGTCACTACCCCAGTTGAACGAGTTGTTCGTACCTTCCACCGAAGCCCACTTCGATTCGTTCTCGCAGGTAATCTGATTCCAGAGAGTGTAATACTTTTCGTTACCGTAATCCACTTGATAACGAGTTGTAATGTTACCCAGAAACTTGTCAGGATTCTTCGACAACTGGGCATCAGCATTGTTGCATACGGCAAGACCGACAAGCAATATTATTGATGTAAAAATTGTTGTTTTATTCATTTGATTATTATTTTTCCACCATTAATGATATACAATCCGCCGGACAGTTTATGACTGTCAATCAGTTTCCTGAATTCGGATTCATTATATGTTCCGATCTTTGTGCCGGTAGCAGTATAGACAGTATATCTGTCATTTACGGCATGAACACCGTTTACATTATCCGGTTGAACAACATTTGCAACCTTCGTCATTTCTGCAGGAGCATAGTAATTGTTTCCTTCTTGTCTTGCAGTTATTATAGCAGTTCCTGCAATTCCCGGATTGAGATAAATAGCATTGCCCATATCAAAGATTATTGCAACATTGTCATCTGAAGATTTATAGGAAACAGGAAGTCCGCTTGAAGAAGTAGCCTGAAGAGTAATCAATTCACTTCCATACGTTAGATTCGACAAATCCTGATTCCATGTTATTGATTGCGAATGTCTGCTGACATTTACGGTACAGGTAGCACTGAGGTCAGAACCGTCAACAGTCCTTGCCGTAATCGTCGCAGTACCTTCGCCTGTTGCAGTAACCTTGCCACCATCCACAGTTGCTACATTTTCATCGGATGAAGACCATGCCAAAGTAGGATTTGATGCATTGTCAGGATAAACCGTAGCCGTAATAGTTGCATTCTCCTCAACCAATAAGTCAATAGATGTCTTACTAAGTGAAACAGAAGAAACGTATATAGATATAGGTACGACTTTGATATTGCAAGTAGCGGATAGGTTACTTCCATCAGTAGTCTTTGCCGTAATAGTCACTGTTCCAACCTTTATTGCTTTCACGATACCATTATCAACAGTAGCGATTGAATTGTCAGACGATGACCATTCAACGTCTTTGTTGGTTGCATTACTAGGAGTGATTGTTGCTGATAATGTCAAATTGTCATCAACAAGCATTTCGGCTGTTGATTTATTTAATGAGATTGATTTGGTGAGTATAGGGATAGGGGTTACAATTATCTCACATGATGTACTTAAATCAGTATCGTCAGTGGTTGTAGCTGTGATTGTTGCTTTGCCGACATTAATCCCCGTAACTATGCCGTTAGAAACAGTAGCAATATTGGTATCAGAACTCTTCCAGGAAATAGTAGTATTTGTTGCGTTTTCAGGAGAAATAGTTGCAAATAATGTAATGCTTTCGTCTGGGTGTATGGATGCGGATGTTTTGTCTAATGAGATACTTGTAATTGGAATATCAAACTCTTTAATTGTACCGAATTCTTTCCAAACATCAGCAGATTGATATTTTGATTTTGTGCCAGATGGAACGTGTAGAGTCACTTTTGATAAATCTACGTAAGAATAAACATATGAATTAATTGAAAGTGGTTGGTTCCAATATACATATATTGAAGTCAGACCTGAACAGTAATAGAATGCATAATTTCCAATACTTGTAACAGAATTAGGAATGGTGATGGAAGTCAAACCGGAACAGTAACTGAATGCATCCTCTCCAATACTTGTAACAGAATTAGGAATGGTGATTGAAGTTAGACCAGAACAGTCAGAGAATGCATATTTTCCAATACTTGTAACGGAATTAGGAATGGTGATGGAAGTCAAACTTTCACAGTCCCAGAATGCACCATATCCAATACTTGTAACGGAATTAGGAATGGTGATGGAAGTCAAACCTGAACAGCCATCGAATGCAAAAGTTCCAATACTTGTAACGGAATTTGGAATGGTGATGGAAGTCAAGCCTGAACAGCCACGGAATGCATCACTTCCAATACTTGTAACAGAATTAGGAATGGTGATGGAAGTCAAACCGGAACAGTAACTGAATGCATAATCTCCAATACTTGTAACAGAATTAGGAATGGTGATTGAATTTAAATAAGTACAACTAGAGAATGCATTACTACCAATAAATCGTGTCCCTTCTTTTATGTTATATGTGACTAATGTTTTATCAACAGTTCCAACAAGATAAGTGTCAGCATAACGTATATTATTAACAACAGGAAGACTAGAACAGTCAACGAATGCACCTTTTCCTATACTTGTAACAGAATTAGGAATGGTGATGGAAGTCAAGCCTGAACAGTCATCGAATGCCCTATCTCCAATACTTGTAACGGAATTAGGAATGGTGATGGAAGTCAAACCGGAACAGCCAGAGAATGCAGAATTTCCAATACTTGTAACAGAATTAGGAATGGTGATAGAAGTCAAACCGGAACAGCCATTGAATGCATACTCTCCAATACTTGTAACAGAATTAGGAATAACAGTGTTTTTACACCCACATACTAAAGTGTTTGTTGCTGTTTCAATAATCGCATTACAATTATTTCGACTATCATATTTTTTATTATTACTATTTACCAATATAGAAGTCAAGCCCCGACAGCCAGAGAATGCAGAATTTCCAATACTTGTAACAGAATTAGGAATAGTGATGTAAGTCAAACCGGAACAGTAACTGAATGCACTACTTCCAATACTTGTAACTGAATTAGGAATAACAGTGTTTTTACACCCACATACTAAAGTGTTTGTTGCTGTTTCAATAATCGCATTACAATTATTTCGACTATCATATTTTTTGTTATTACTATTTACCAATATTGAATTTAGACTGGTACAGCCCCAGAATGCATCCTCTCCAATACTTGTAACAGAATTAGGAATGGTGATTGAAGTCAAACCGGAACAGGCAGAGAATGCCCAATCTCCAATACTTGTAACAGAATTAGGAATGGTGATGTAAGTCAAACCTGAACAGTCAGAGAATGCATTTTCTCCAATACTTGTAACGGAATTAGGAATGGTGATGGAAGTCAATCTATAACAGAGATAGAATGCAAATTCTCCAATACTTGTAACTGAATTTGGAATGGTGATTGAAGTCAAACTTGGACAGTAATAGAATGCATTATTTCCAATACTCGTAACATCTCTGTCAAAAGTAATAATTCCTTTGCCATTCTTATATGAGTTGCTAATAATATTGGCTCCACCAAATTTTGGACTATTAGGTTTCACAATATTCCCACCCATACTTGTGTACCAAATTTCATTGTTAGGAATTTCTTCCGCTTGTACTCCAATGCCAATCATCCATAATAGGCTGATGCAAATTATTAGTTTTATTGTTTTCATATTCGCTGTTCAAAAGAAATTAATCCATGTTATTAATAACTATAACGACTTTGCCATACTGATATTTCCAAAACATAACTACCGGAACTAATACCGGTCATTGTAAGTATAATCTTTCCTGTTCTATCTTCATAAGTGTTGTTTTCCCCCGCCAGAACGGTGATAGTATTGTCTTGGATCGTATAGCCTAACCATGAACCTGTTTTGCTGACTGTGAACTGACCATCTGTCGATACATTGATGGTTTCTGTGCCTCCATTCTTTGAAAAATTAATTTCAGAATGGTCTGCATATAGATAATGGCCATCTTGGGTTACGTTGATTACATAAGTTTTGCCTCCTTGAGTTTCAATGTATAATTTTGCAGTTCTTGTAACAGACGTGTTATTCTCACTTACACCTATTGTAATATCTGCATTTCCTGTACCAGACTTTGGCATCACAATCAACCAGTTTACTCCGCTTTCCACACGTGCTGTCCAAGTATAATTGGTGGATATGTTGATTACAGCATTGCTAGTATTTGCTCCGAAGTGGAATGCATCAGACGATATGTTTATGTATTTACTATCCTGACAGACAGCAATTGATATTGTCTTTCCTCCGGCGATGACTTTTACATATCCGATACGGTCGGATGTATAGGTGTTTTCCGTTACTGATATTGACAGTCTTGATCTTCCAATCCCTGATTTTGTGTTAAGTGTAATCCAGTCGCTATTGGTTGATGCACTCCATGCCATATCTGTCTGAATGTCTATGCTTTGACTCCCTGCCTTGTCGCTGAAGGTAAGTTCTTGAGTATCGGTGTCGAAGGTATGACCATTTTGGGTAACAGAGATAGTACGTGAAATATTTCTTGCCTTGTTTTCGATCTTTATTATTCCGTCTCTGGCATATACCGATTCATTATTGTTGGTTGATATTGTCAAGTCTGCATTACCTGTTCCGGATTTTGTGTTGAGTGTAATCCAATTAGGACATGATGTTACTTCCCAATCAGTATTGGAACTAATGGATATGGATTTGTTGCCACCGGTTGCAGCCAATGACAAATAAGTATTGGATACATTTAGATACATTCCAGGTTGATCTACACGTATTTCCTTGTAGTTGTCGCCAATACATACATAAACGAAGTCAGTTCTGTCATTAATTGAATTGTTTGCAGTAGCCGTGATATTAATATTGCTTGTGCCAGCCTTACCTGATGATGGATTGACATCAATCCAACTTGCAGATGTACGTGCCGTCCATGATGCTTCAGCACTGACTACTACGATTCGTGTCCCTCCTGTTAGTCCAAAAGACAAGGATTGCAAGCTTGCAGATATGTTTGCTGCCTGCTGCACTATAGTGATACTCTTGGATGTACTGCCTTTTAGGGTAATTGTTGCCGTACGTGATAATCCTGTGTTTTCGGAAAACTCAATGTCGATGTATGACCGATCTTTCGCAACGGTAACTTTTGCCCAATTGACATCACACCTTGCATTCCAGACGGTATTGGAATAAATACTAATCCGCATGCTTGATGCTTTCCCGGAAATAGTCTTGTCGAAGTCGCCAAGAGTGATGTATGGAGTTGCTTTTTGCTGACTGATTGTAACAGGAATGCTCCTGTGCCATTGTCCTTCTTCAGAATTAACATTCAAGATACACACTCTTGCCGTATCTGACGAATGATTAGTTGTTGTTCGGAAATTCACAGTTGATGAGCCCGTGCCTGATTTGTTGCCTAATTCCAACCATGAAGCACCTCCACTGATTTCCCATTGATTGTCCCCTGCCTTAATTTCTATACTGGATGATGTATTGGTGGATTTAACTGAGTACGAAGTAGGAGTGACTGATAGATAGTATTCCTTTACTGCAGGAACAAATTCGGAATTGAATTCTGATTCCTTACAACTTGCTATTAATGCGATTGAAATAATTGACAGCAGATAGTATATGTAGTTCCGTATCATAATGTATGAGCTTTAAAAATAGAAATATAGACCTGCCAGGGCATTGAAACCTGAAGCATAGCCTTTTACCTTTGTTGATACTTGGGAAATATTATTGTAGATATCAGATTCTGATACAGCAAAGGATATTTCTGGACGGGCAAAAATGGCGCACCAAGGAGTTAGTGCAAAATCAAGACTGCAACCAATTGACAGAGGTATTGCATAGGTCTCTTCTGGTTTATATTTGCTGCCATTATCTTGTTTTATTGTACCTTTTAGTTGGGTAATACCACAACCAACTTTAGGCGTGATTCTTAAACGGCTATTGAGATTGATTCCATATCCCAATTTCGCTCCTATATATGTTGGTTTATACGTATAACTTGAAGGCTCATCACTTGCGTCATTGTGATTCCAGAAAATTTCCTCGGACTCTGATAGGCCAACCATATATGATAATTCGACATTGACTTTATGGATATAGGCACCGACAATGCCACCGGCACACGTCATTGCTCCTACCTGATATCCACCACCGAAGTAGAACATTGAAGACTTGAAATACTGTCTGCTCATATTCAACATGATATTTGGCATGGAGGAGTCAAGATGTACCTGCTTCCTGAAGTTGTAATATCCATGTTTCTTCAGTGTTATTTCATAATCTCCCGATGCCATATCTGCTGAATGGGGAGTTGTGCCGACATTATCGCCATTAATTAATATTGTTGCACCTGATGGTTTACTGTCAATAGTCATGTGTGCCATATCACTGAGTTTGGCATTGATGTTTTCTGTCTCATCTTCCTTGATGGTGACAGAATAATCTTCAGTCTTGTGGTTTGCAAGTGACAATGTTATATTATGACTGCCAATCATGATTCCCTGCAGCAAGGATGGGGTTGTACCTTTCTTCTTCCCATCAATAGTTATGTCTGCACCGGATGGCGTTGAACGTACATAGATATTTCCCGTTATTGGGGTAGGGGAAGGTACTGTAAATGTTTCTGCTATATCGGGTCTGACTGTTATCATCCTACTGGACTCCCTATGGTTTTCTTTTCGGCACACAACGGTATATTGTCCAGCTTTCAGCGGACCTGTCCAACTGCCTGTGCCTTTGCTTATTCCGTCGAGGATAATTTCTGCATTGCCGTCCACCTTGATTGTTGTCTGTGCAAAGTCTGACTCCAATTTAGGACTGATTCTTGTCGTTTCTCCTTGTTTGATGATGAATGAAGAATTATATGGCTTATACATATCACCATTGTTTATAGTAATCTTGTGGTTGCCACAAGTCCATCGTGTGTTAGGCTCATGATATGGAACTGTACCGATCTTTACGTCATCCACATATATCTGGGCACCTGTCGCACCATTGTTTCCGTCAATTTCCAAAAAACCGAAATTGGGTTTTAGCGTTACCTGTTCAACATGGTTTGTTTGCGAGTTGGAAAGAGTAACACGACCTGTTGATTGTTCATAGTTCAATGCCGTTATGATATAGTCATAAGAACCAAATTCCCTCATTTTGTCGATAGTACCTGCCTCATCGACTTCTCCCCAAAGTTCATACTCGCCTTTATCACCGACTTTCCTCACTTTAACTACTGCTTTCTCATTTGCAGGGGACACTTTGAATTGCAACACTTGCTTTTTTACATCCCTGACAATCTTTTTTTCAACCCTGCTTAATGTTAGTTGCATGACGTATGTTCTGCCGGGCAGTATCGTTGTATTCAAATCATACTTTTCGATGGTTTTATATTCAGAATGCTTTATGGTTACGGTCTTGGCATTTCTCTGCACATAAACCCAAAGTTCGTCATCGTGTTTTTTGACTTCACTGTTGAGTGCTCCAAAGTTAAATGTAAATCCACTTAGGTCTGCTTCCTCATCAACATCCTTAACCTTGATAATTGCATACCTATCTCCGTTTCCATCAAGTTTCTCGTATCGCTTGTCTTGTGCGGTTGTAGAAAATTGATCTTCAGTAAAACTTACAACACTCACGTCCAACTTTTCCTGCGCCATGACAGACATTGGAATTAACATCAGCAATATTAATACGAATTTTGTATATGATAACATGTTATGCTCTTTTGGTATCTTAATGCAATATAAATTCAATAGTGACCCTTATTTGTTAAAAAATACTCAATTATTTTGTAGGAGTCAGTAGGTCTCTTTTGTCAACATTCAAAAGTTTGGCTATTTTCTCCAAAGTCTGTAAGTCGGGTTGAGCAGAATTTGTACACCATTTGCTTATTGTGCATTTACTTTTACCGAGATTTTCGGCTAGCCATTTACTTGTCTTTTTTTGCTCAACAAGTACCAATTTTATTCGATTCAAATCTTCCATATTCTATATTTAAATAAATTTTGACGCAAATTTATTCAAGATACACGAAATAGCCAAATAATACAATATGAATCACTATACCTATTGCTAAAAAGAATGCCTGCAGATTGTTATTGCGGAATAATGTAAATTTGAAATTGCAATATGTTGTTTCTATGGCATTCTGACAGTTATCTGTCGTTTCTCTGCTGGACCTCTGTTGTAGGTCTGCTGATTCTTTGCTCTTCCTCCGCACCAAAGTCGAACCAAACTCGATGCAAATTCGAACTGATTCTGCTATTTTATCGAGTTTGGTTCGAGTTTGGTTCGAATTTGCTTCGAGTTTGCAACGGACTTACAGAGGAGGTACTGCGGACTTACAGCGGAGGTAGAACTGACTTGTTGTAGTGGTACTGTTGATGACAGGGTAGGTATTTAAACTTAATGCAAAACTGCTGCTCATTGGATTATTCTTTGGAACGGGGCTAAATAAAGGGCATTTGGAACTCTTTTTGTTGATAAGGAATCGTGTGTTTTATGGGATTTTTACTACTTTTGCATCAAATATAATCATTTGTATTACTTATGGCTGATAATAAGGCGAAATACATGGAGGGTGTAGGGTGGCGGTGCGATACTGATACCGACCGTCATCATAGGGAGAGTCTTTGGGACTACAAGGGGCGTGCTATCTATCACATTACTCTTGCTACTGAAGGGCGGCAACCAATATTCGGAACTCTTACGGGGAATAGCGCGGAGGAGGCTTTTGTGGTCTATAGCCGCCTCGGGGAGTATGTGGATAGGACTTTACGAGGGTTGCCTGCTTTCTATGCAAGGAAGGGGGTGAGGATAATGGTGATAGCTGTGAGGGTGATGCCTGATCATCTGCATGTGGTGATTCAGGTGCTGGAGCCGATGCCGAAGAGTATCGGGGAAGTGGTGCGCAGCTTTAAGAGTGCGTGTACATCGTGGTTTAAACGTGAGTATTTTTGCTCTGGCAATAATGCCAGAGAAGTGCAGGAACTGGATGGGGAGGTGAAGAGGCAAGGAGGGGAAGTGCGGGAGTATTTTTGCTCTGGCAATAATGCCAGAGGAGTGCAGGAACTGGATGGGGAAATGGACAGGCAAACCAGGGAAGTGCAAGAACTGGAGGGGAGGCTTGTGCAGTTCTGCCGCATTTTTGCGACTTGTGGGAGTATTTGGGAGTATATGCCTGCTGGTTATCATGAGCGTATTCTTCATTGTGACGGGCAACTTGACCGCATGATACGCTACGTAAAGGACAATCCTCGCCGCTTGTGGCTGAAACGTCACAATCCTCAACTTTTCAGACTTCGTAACGACTTGCTTTGGGTGTTCACAGATGTGGATGGCTGCAGTCGCACTTGGAAGTTCAGGGCGCTTGGCAATATGTTTCTGCTGGATTTTCCTCAGAAGCAGCATATTCAGTGCTCAAGGTCTGTTACTGCCAAGGAACTGGAACTGAAATACCAAATGTGGTTAAGCAATGCGCTGCATGGAATGGTGAGTATTGCTTCTGCCATCAGTGAGGGGGAGAAGATTGTGGTAAAACGATTACGCGATGCGGGAATGCCGCTGATAGTGATGCTGAAAGACGGTTATCCTCCTGCGGGTTCTATCCACGAACGCTACTTCAAGCCTGGGGGCGTGTATTTCGATGCTTGTGCGGCGGGGCGGCTGTTGCTGATTGAACCATATTGTGAGGTGCTGGATGATCCGATTATTGAGGAGACTGTATTAAGAAAGAGTCCCATGGTATCGCGTGGGTCGATGCGCTACCATTTTCTGGCATTGAATAAGGTAGGGGAGTTGATGTGCGGCGACTCTCTTTCTTAAAAATAAAAATATGTTGGAAATGTTGTGCTTGGTAATGATTTATTTCATAACTTTGCACGGATTATGAGTAACGGCGACTTTATTAGGATAAAAGGTGCGAGGGTTAATAACCTGAAGAACGTGGATGTGGATATTCCGCGTGGAAAACTTGTGGTGATTACCGGTGTGAGTGGCAGCGGCAAGTCTTCTCTTGCTTTTGATACTCTTTATGCTGAGGGTCAGCGCCGTTATGTGGAGAGTCTGAGCACGTATGCCCGTCAGTTTATGGGGCGTATGGGTAAGCCTGAATGTGACTTTATCGAGGGTATTCCTCCTGCCATTGCTATTGAACAGAAGGTGATAAGCCGCAATCCTCGCAGTACCGTGGGTACTTCTACTGAGATTTATGATTACCTGAGGATGCTCTTTGCCCGTGTGGGACATACTTTTTCGCCTATCAGCGGAAAGGAGGTGAAGAAGGATTCAACGGAGGATGTGGTGGAGTACATGAAGTCTCTGCCCGACGGTACGCGGTTCATGGTTCTCTGTCCGCTGATTTGCCGAAACGGACGCAGCGAGGAGGAACAACTGTCGGTTTATGCGCAGCAGGGTCTGAACCGTACGGAAGTGATTGACGGCAGGACGCACATCGTGATTGCTCGTATCGTGAGCCATGACGACAAAAGTACTGTCACGCATCTTGTGGATTCGTGTGAAACGGCTATCTATGAGGGTGGGGGTAATTGTGTGATAAGGACTTTCCCTAAGGATGGGGAGGGTGTGATTACCCGGTTTTCGCTTGCCTTTGAGGCTGACGGTATGACTTTCGAGGAACCTACCGAACACATGTTTTCGTTCAATTCTCCTGTCGGTGCCTGTCCGGAGTGTGAGGGTTTCGGCAAGACGATGGGTATTGACGAATCGTTGGTGATACCGAATCAGGAACTGAGTGTTTTCGGTGATGCGGTGCTGTGTTGGCGTGGCGAGAAGATGAGTGCATGGAAGGATGCTTTCTGTCAAATTGCGGCTTCGCATGATTTTCCTATTTTTGCTCCTTATTATCAGTTGACTCAGCAGCAGAAGGATTTTCTGTGGCATGGTGATGACGGTGTGCCTGACAATGTTTGTATTGACAGGTTCTTCGACATGCTCCGTGAAAATCAGTACAAGATTCAGTATAGGGTGATGCTGTCGCGCTATCGTGGCAAGACGGTCTGTCCTGTATGTCACGGTACGCGGTTGAAGAAGGAGGCTGACTATGTCAGGGTGGGGGGCAAGTGTATATCTGAATTGGTGGAAATGCCTATTGGTGATGTCAGGAACTTTTTTGAGCATCTGCAACTCGATGAACATGATGCGCATATTGCTCAGCGTCTGCTTGTGGAGATTAACAACCGTCTCCAGTTCCTTATTGACGTGGGTCTTTCCTATCTTACCCTGAACCGCCTGTCGAATTCTCTTTCCGGCGGTGAGAGTCAGAGAATCAATCTTGCTACGAGTCTGGGCAGCAGTCTCGTGGGTTCGCTTTATATTCTTGATGAACCGAGCATCGGTCTGCACAGTCGTGACACTCAGCAACTGATTCATGTGCTGAAGGAGTTGCGCGACATCGGTAACACGGTGGTGGTTGTGGAGCACGATGAGGAGATTATGCGTGCTGCCGACTATATTATTGACATCGGTCCTGATGCCGGAAGGTTGGGCGGTAATGTCGTGTGGTCGGGTGCCTTGTCAGATGCTGATGCTGATACGGCTCATTCCCATACCTTGGATTTCCTTACTCATAGGGATGTGATTCCTGTACCGGTGCAGCGTCGCTTGTGGAATAACTACATATTGATAAAGTGTGCGCGTGAAAACAACCTGAAGGGGATTGATGTGAAGATTCCGCTGAACGTGATGACTGTGGTGACGGGTGTGAGCGGAAGTGGAAAGTCTACTCTCGTGCGCGACATTTTCTATAATGCCATGATGCGTCAGATGGATCGTCCGGGTGAACGTCCGGGACAGTTCCTCGGTCTTGAGGGTGACGTGGACCTTGTGAAGAATATTGAGTTTGTGGATCAGAATCCTATCGGTACTTCTTCCCGCAGCAATCCTGTCACTTATATCGGTGCATACGATGACATCAGAAAACTGATGGCTAATCAGCAACTGTCGAAGCAGTTGGGTATGACTCCTCAGTTCTTTTCCTTCAATACTGACGGTGGTCGATGTGATGAGTGCAAGGGTGAGGGTACGGTGACGGTGGAGATGCAGTTCATGAATGACCTCGTGCTTACTTGTGAGTCCTGTCATGGCAAGCGTTTCAAGCAGGATGTGCTTGATGTGAGGTTCCGTGACAAGGATATTCACGACATTCTCAACATGACCGTAAATATTGCTATTGAGTTCTTCGGCGGTGAGGCGGAGGTGGGTAAACGGAATTCTGCAAACAAGTCTTCTGATGTGCTTGACGGGCGTCTGTGCCGCAGTATCGTGAAGAAACTGAAACCTTTGCAGGATGTGGGTCTGGGCTATATAAAACTGGGACAGAGTTCTTCTACTCTTTCCGGCGGCGAGAATCAGCGTGTGAAACTGGCTTATTATCTTGCCAAGAGTATTGCGGGCAAGGAAAGTGGTGCTATGTATATTTTTGATGAGCCTACGACCGGTCTTCATTTCCATGACATAAAGAAACTTCTGGCTGCTTTCAATGCTCTCATTGCCTGTGGACATACCGTACTGATTATTGAGCATAACATGGAGATAGTCAAGTGTGCGGATAATGTCATTGACTTGGGTCCTGAAGGTGGACAGGGTGGTGGGTATCTCGTGTGTGAAGGTACTCCGGAGGTAATTGCTGACTGCAGGGACAGTTACACGGGGAAGGCCTTGCGTCCGTATGTTGACTTATAAAAAAACAACCATTAACCTAATGCTGGCTAATGGTTGCTTATCTTTTTCCGGGAGGTCTGGAGTTTTAGGAAGTTAAATGGAGTTAAGCATTTTTCTTATTCCGTCCAAGTGATAGGAATATTCTTCCAAAGTACAGTCTGGTGTCGTCCGCCGTCAATGTAGATATACATGTTGTAGGCCTGGATGGCGGTGGCGGTGACAGGTACGTCCTTTATTTCAACACCGCCTTCTCCCTGGGTGTTGATAACCATAGGTACTCCTTCTGGCATCTCGAACTTCTTTTCTACGTCAGCATATGGCTTGTAGGTCTTGCCGTCGATGACTGCGTATGTCTGGTTGAGTGTTCCGCCCAGTCCTACGAAACCGTATCTCAGGGGTACGATGGCTTCGGCGTTGATGACGAGGTATACCTTGCCGAAGTTGTTGCTGGTCTTTACGCCTACAGCCTTGATGCTGTCGATGCGCCACTGGTCCTTGAATGGGTTGACGCCGACGAGTGCAGAGTTGATGGTTTCGTTGACTGCTGACTTGGCTGTCTTTGTGAGTGTCTTGGCGGCTTTCTTCGCGAGATTTCCGAGATTGAACTGCGCATCAGCCGTTGTGAACATCGCCATTGCGATTAATGCCAATAATAATTTTTTCATAAGTCTTGTGGTTTCCTTAAATATTTGAGTTGGTATGTTCTCTTCATGCTTCTTGGTCTTGACCTATTCCTATTTCATGGAATAGACTACATCCATGATGCGCTTGCCTATTTCGTCGGCATCCTGTATTGTTGATGCTTCGCTGTATACGCGGATGATTGGTTCTGTGTTGGACTTGCGAAGGTGTACCCACTTGTCCTCAAAATCTATCTTGACTCCGTCGATGTCATTGACCTGCACGTGTGGGTCGCCGCTGAACATTTCCTTAACCTTGGCGAGTATTGCGTCAACATCGGTAGATGGGTCGAGGTCGATGCGGTTCTTTGCAATCTGATATTCAGGATATGAGGCTCTGAGTTGACTTGCTGTGCATCCCTTGTGTGCAAGGTGTGAAAGGAATAATGCTATTCCTACGAGTGCATCTCGTCCGTAGTGGGCCTGCGGATAGATAACTCCGCCGTTTCCTTCTCCTCCGATGATGGCGTTGGTTTCCTTCATCTTGGTTACTACATTGACTTCTCCTACGGCTGCTGCATTGTATTCAAGGCCGTATTTCGTTGTTACGTCGCGCAGGGCGCGTGTTGATGAGAGATTGCTGACGGTATTGCCCGGTGTCTTGCTGAGCACATAGTCGGCTACGGTTACGAGTGTGTATTCTTCTCCGTACATGGATCCGTCTTCGCAGATCATGGCAAGGCGGTCAACGTCGGGGTCGACTACGAATGCTACGTCATGGTCTCCATGCTTCATCAGTTCCATGATGTCGCCGAGATTCTTTTCAAGTGGCTCGGGGTTGTGCTGGAAGTCACCTGTAGGTTCGGAGTATAGCGGTGTGATTGTTTCTACACCGAGTTGCTTCAGCAACATTGGGAGTATTATGCCTCCTACTGAGTTGACTGAATCGAATGCAACCCTGAACTGGGCGTCCTTGATGGCTTCAACGTCAACAAGCGGCAGGTTCAGTACCATGTCGATATGGCGTTGGTTGTATGTGTCGTTTTCTGTGTATTTGCCAAGTCTGTCAACTTCTGCATAGTCGAAATCTTCCTGTTCTGCAATTGTGAGTACTTGGTTGCCTTCTACTGCATTGAGGAATTCTCCTCTGTGATTGAGCAACTTAAGCGCGTTCCAATGACGTGGATTGTGGCTGGCTGTAATGATGATACCGCCGCATGCTCCTTCCATGACTACTGCGATTTCAGTTGTCGGTGTTGATGCAAGTCCGATATTGACTACATCAAATCCCATTCCCATCAGTGTTCCGCAGACGACATTCTTTACCATTTCACCTGAAATGCGTGCATCACGGCCAACTACAATCTTATTGCTTGTGACGTTTGTGGTGCGACGTATGAGTGTTGCGTATGCAGATGTGAATTTCACAATGTCCAAAGGATTCAGACCTTCTCCTACTGATCCTCCAATAGTTCCTCTGATTCCAGAAATAGATTTAATTAAACTCATACTGTGATTATTACTAAAAGACTAAATTTATATTTAAGATGTATTGATTAGATTCCCAGTTGATAACTGATTTCATAATACATTGGCAATACGCTTCCGGAAGCGGTAAGTGTGCCGGAAGAGTGTGGTATGATAAGGCGTATCCTTGCCTTACGGCCTTCTGCACGTGTGAGACGGATGTAGTCAAGTGGCTTCAGCCAGCCTGTAGGTACGGTTGAACCATAGGTTGACATCATCTGTCCTTCTGTGAATGATGCTGTGTATGACCGACTTCTATGTGTGTATTTACAGGTCATCTTGTCTACGATGCTTGTAAGGTTGACGTTGCTTGCACATACATAGTCGTTCTTTATGTCGTATTCCATGAACTTGCACAGAATGCCTTTCGAGATGGTGCTGTCGGTTGATTGTTCCTTTGCCATCTCTATCATCGTCTTGCCTTCTCCCTTTGATACAATCTGCATGTAGATGCCGTCTTCCTGGAACAAAACGAATTCGTTGCGTGCCGTGTCGGTGATGCTGTCGTTGGCATAGAATTCTTCTTCGCTGATTACCTTTATCGGTCCGCAGTATTCATTGTCCTTGATAAAGCGGCTGATTGCTGACTTCTCTTTTTCCTTCATGTCTGCGTATGTGTCTTCGTCATCGCAGCCTGAAAGCAACAGGGTTGATAGTGTGGCAAATATACCTATTATATATAGTAGTTTTTTCATCTGACCGTGTGTAGTGATTGTGTTATAATGCCTTGAGGTCTCTTATCCTTGCTTTTGGATAGCGGTTGTCAAATATGAAACTGCCGGCTACAAGAACGTCCACTCCTGCTTCTGCAAGTCGTGGGGCTGTCTCTGCATTGACTCCTCCGTCAACCTGAATGAGTGCCTTGGAACCTGTACGGTTGATAAGTTCCTTCAGCGCCTTGACCTTGTCGATGGAGTGTTCGATGAATTTCTGTCCTCCGAAACCTGGGTTGACTGTCATGAGCAGTACCATGTCCAAATCCTGAATTACGTCCTCAAGCATGCATACTGGAGTGGATGGGTTGAGGGTAACTGCCGCATTCATTCCGGATTCATGTATTTCTGATATGACGCGGTTGAGGTGTGGACATGCTTCGTAGTGTACGTTGGCGATTGCTACTTCCAACTTTGCCAATCTGCTGATGTACTTTTCTGGATTTACTGTCATGAGATGGACATCCAGGGGCTTTTGGGTTCTCTTGGCTATGGCTTCCAGTACTGGAAATCCAAAACTTATATTGGGAACGAATACACCGTCCATAATGTCGAGATGCAGCCAGTCGGCTTCGCTCTCATTTATCATTTCGATTTCTCTTGCTACATGACCGAAATTGGCGGCAAGAAATGATGGTGATACTATCATTGCTCTGTTAGTTTTATATGTTAATGATGCAAAGTTAATAATAAATTCACAAATCGCCATGTGTTATTGACAATTATTTTAAGATATCAAACTACATTTCGTAAATATTTCATATCTTTGCACTAACTTAATAATTGCGAATTATCAACTTTTATGCTTACAGGAAAAATATCATATTCTGAGATTGACAGGGTTAGACAGTTGTTTGAACAATGCAGAAATGTGGTCATTGCTACTCATTCTTCTGCTGACGGTGATGCCATAGGGTCTTCTCTTGGCTTGTATGAATATCTGAAGAAGAAGGGTAAGGACGTACGTGTGGTGGTTCCTAATTATTTCCCAGATTTCCTTAAGTGGATGAAGGATGCCGACCAGATAATTCAGTATGACAGGCATAGGGCTCAGGCTAAGATGTATATTGAACGTGCAGACTTGATTGTCTGCATCGACTTGAATGAGCCGAAACGTATGGATGACCTTGCTGAGCCTATCGTACAGGCTTCTGCAAGGAAACTGATGATTGACCATCATCTCAATCCCGACAGATTCTGTGACGTGACTGTTTCATATCCTTCGGCAAGCAGCGCCTGTGAACTGGTGTTCCGTATCATTGATTCCATTGGGGGACTGCCTAATCTTACAAAGGCAGGTGCTGAGGATATTTATGCCGGTATGTGTACTGATACGGGTAAGTTCTCGTTCAATTCCAATGATCCCGATATCTTTATCATTATATCTGAATTGCTGAAAAAGGGTATTGACAAGGATAAGATAATACGGAATATCTATAACAATTATACTGAAGGGCGTTTCCGCCTGTTGGGCTATATCCTGAGTCAGAAACTCAAGGTGCTGCCTGAATATCATGCGGCTTTCTTTACTCTTGACAGAAATGAACTCGGTCAGTTCTCGTATATCAAGGGCGATACGGAGGGGGTTGTGAATATGCCTTTGGAGATAAAGGGAACGAAACTGAGCATATTCCTTCGCGAAGATACGGAAAAGCCTAGAATCCTGTGCTCGTTGAGAAGTGTCGATGATTTTCCTGCCAACAAGATGGCTGCTGAATTCTTTAATGGTGGCGGACATCTGAATGCTGCCGGGGGAAATCTTTCCTGCTCGCTTGATGAGGCGGTGGAGATTATTTATCGTGCATTGGAGGCTTACAAGGACATGTTGCAGGCTTAGCCGATTGAGTCGGAATGTTATTAATCCAATATAAACAACAAACAAATTAGACAACAAATTATTAATCACATGAACAAAACTATTCTTAAAAACTTGTTATGCTCATCTTTCTTCTTGGTGAGTGCTACTATTTTGGCACAGGTGGCTACGGTAAGTAGTCCTGACGCACGTCTTAAGGTAAATTTGGATGTTAAGGACGGAAAGGCTGTATATTCGGTTTCTTATGATGATAAGACAATGCTTGAGGAGTCTCCTCTTGGTTTTAAGAGTAATTTCGGCGATTTCAGTACGGGACTTTCCCTGCGTGATCATCAGGAAGGTAAGGAATATCCTTCTCATGTTCAGGAGAAGTACCACCTGAACCGTTGTAAGGTGAGTGATGTGGACTATGAGGCAAACGTATATACTCTTTGTCTGAAGGTTGGAGAGGGACGTCGTCAGTTGAATGTGGACGTGGTGTTCTATGTAAGCAACAATGATATTGCCTTCCGCTATGAGGTTCCGCGTCACGGCGAAACCGGAAGTATCCGCATCATGAGTGAGGAAACCGGATTCCGTTTCCCTCAGCAGACTACTACTTTCATGTGTCCGCAGAGTGATGCAATGGTTGGCTGGAAGCGTACGAAGCCAAGTTATGAGGAGGGTTACAGTTACGACCGTCCTTTGGCTGAGACAAAGGCTCGCCATGGTTTTACTTTCCCTTGTCTCTTCAAGATTGGTGAGGACGGTTGGGTGCTTGTAAGCGAAACCGGTAATGACAGCCGTTACTGTGGCTGCCGTCTCAGCGACTTGAAGGAGGGTAACTTGTACACGGTGGATTTCCCAATGCCTGAAGAGGCAAACGGTAACGGTACTATTGAACCTGCATTTGCTCTTCCTGGGGCAACTCCTTGGCGTACTATCACAGTGGGAAAGACTCTTGCTCCTATCGTAGAGACTACTGCTCCTTGGAATACTGTAAGACCTCTCTATGGTGCAGAACAGAATCCTTCAAAGGGTGACGATGATATTCTTCTCCGTACTTATTCTCCAAAGAACTACAAGTTCGGTAAGAGTACCTGGAGTTGGATTGTATGGCAGGATGCCAGCATGAACTGGGATGACCAGGTGGCATATATTGACCTCGCAAGTGAGATGGGTTATCCTTATATCCTTATTGATGCTGGTTGGGATGAGCAACTTGGCTACAAGAAAATGGAAGACCTCATCAAATATGCGCATATCAAGAATGTGGACGTGTTCCTTTGGTACAGTTCAAGCGGTTACTGGAACGACATCGTTCAGAGTCCAATCAACAAGATGGACGGTCCTATTGCCCGCAAGGAGGTTATGCGCTGGATGAAGAAGAATGGCGTGAAGGGTATAAAGGTTGACTTCTGGGGCGGTGACAAACAGGAGACTTTCCGTCAGTATGAGGCTGTATTGAGTGATGCTTACGACAACGACATAATGGTAATTTTCCATGGATGTACTCTTCCACGCGGTTGGGAAAGAATGTATCCTAACTATGTGGGTAGTGAGGCTGTTCTTGCATCTGAGAACCTTGTATTCTCTCAGGGTGCTTGTGACAAGGAGGCTAAGGATACATCAACTCATCCGTTTATCCGCAATACTGTGGGCTGTATGGAGTGGGGCGGTTCATTCCTCAACCGTCGTCTCGGTAGGGGTAATCAGCGCGGACCAAAGAGGGCAACTACTGATTGCCACGAACTTGCTCAGGCTGTTCTGTTCCAAAACCCTATACAGAACTTCGCAATCACTCCTGAAAACCTGAAACCGGAGAGTGAGGGCGGTGCACCTAAGGTGAGCATTGATTTCATGAAGATGGTTCCTACTACATGGAATGAAACAAAATATGTAGCTGGTTATCCTGGTCAGTTTGCTGTACTTGCACGTCGCAATGCTGATACCTGGTATATTGCAGGCAACAATGCAAGTGATGAATGCGACAAGGTTCTCGACCTTTCACGTTTCGTAAAGAAGGGTGATGTGGTTACCTTGTTCAGTGATGATGCAAACAGCGAACCTCAACGTAAGGAAGTAAAAATAAAGAATCCTAAGAAGGTGAAGGTACACATGCTTCACAATGGTGGATTCGTAATTGTGAAATAATGAGTTACGATAAAGTATTTGTATTAACTGATGAGCATACCCGAGAACTCTGCTGGCCTGTGGTCAGCGAGCTCGAGAGTCTGCACGATGCCGTGCATATTACTATTCCGGCAGGTGATGTCAACAAAAATCTCGATACTGCTCAGATGGTGTGGCGGCAATTATGCGAACAGGGTGCTACGCGCCATAGTTTACTTGTCAATCTGGGTGGTGGCATGGTCACGGATTTAGGCGGTTTTGTTGCCTCTACTTTTAAGCGTGGCATAAAGTACATCAATATCCCGACTACTCTTCTGTCTATGGTTGATGCTTCGGTTGGTGGTAAAACCGGTGTGAACTTTGAAGGACTGAAGAATGAAATAGGTGTTTTCAGTGAACCTGCACGTGTTATTCTTGATACTCAGTTCCTGAAGACTTTGGACGGTGAGAACATTCTTTCCGGTTATGCTGAAATGCTGAAGCATGGTCTTCTTTCCAAGTCGGATATGCTTGACGACCTTCTGGCATTCGACCTTTCTGATATTGACTATCAGGCAATGGATAGGATGGTGCGCCGAAGTATCGGGGTCAAGAAAATGTTTGTGGAGAAGGATCCTCACGAGAAGGATGTTCGTAAGGCTCTTAACTTTGGACATACGATTGGACATGCTTTCGAGAGTTTTGCCATGGATAAGGGAAATCCTGTGCTTCATGGCTATGCTGTGGCATGGGGTATGATATCAGAGTTGTATCTTTCGTCTGCCTATTATGAGTTTCCTACCGATATGATGCAGACGGTTGTACGTTTCATTGTTGACCATTACGGAAAAATGGAGATATCATGTGACGATTATGAACAGATTTTCAATTACGTGACACATGACAAGAAGAATTCCTTCGGTACTGTCAAGTGTACGCTTCTCAGTGCTCCGGGTCGTGTAAGAATCGGACGCCCAATTACAAAGGAACAGGTTTTCGAAAGTTTGGATTTTTATAGGGACGGACAATGATACAGGTTATAGATACGCCGATTGAAGGTCTGAAGATAATTGAACCCAAACTTTTTGGCGATTCCCGTGGATATTTCCTTGAGTCATTCTCTCAGCGAGAGTTTGAAGAAAAGGTTGCTGACGTTCATTTCGTTCAGGATAATGAAAGTAAAAGTTGTGCCGGAGTCGTGCGTGGACTTCATTTCCAGTGTCCGCCATTCGCTCAGGCAAAACTTGTACGGGTGGTACGGGGGGCTGTACTCGATGTGGCTGTGGATATCCGTAGGGACAGTCCTACTTACGGACGGCACTTTGCTGTGGTACTTACTGAAGACAACCATCGCCAGTTCTTCATTCCACGCGGTTTTGCCCATGGCTTTGCCGTATTGAGTGATGAGGCTGTATTTCAATATAAATGCGACAACTTCTACGCTCCGCAGAGTGAAGGTGCCATTGCTTGGGACGATCCTGACTTGGCGATAGATTGGCGTGTGCCAAAGGATAATAGAATCCTTAGTGAAAAGGACAGCAACCATCCTCGGCTGAAGGATATTGTCAGTCCGTTTTGACTTTTCCATTTGAGCGTACCGAATTTTATTTCTGAGCGCACTCGGAATTTGTTTTGACCGAACACAAAATTATTAATAACTAATTGATATCATAAACAATGCTCTATCCTTTGATTTTTGAACAGAATCGTTTTGACCTTGTATGGGGAAATGAAGATTGGGTGATAAGTGCTGTGCCAAACAAGGAATCCGTAGTTACCGGCGGTGCCCTGAAGGGGAGCACTTTAAGTGAGGTAACTGCAAGGTATGGTTACAGACTGCTCGGTAAGGCTGTTGCTGAAAAATATGGTGACACGTTCCCTTTATTGGTTAAATTCATCGACGCCAAGGATGATTTGAGTATTCAGGTACATCCTAATGATGAACTGGCTTTGGCACGTCATGGTTGTCTGGGTAAGACTGAGATGTGGTTTGTTATGGATGCCGAAGAGGGTGCTCATCTTTATTCCGGTTTCAGTCAGCCTATTTCTAAGTATGAATATGCCAAACGAATCGATGACGGTACAATATGTGAGGTTCTGCAGCGTCATGAAGTGAAGCGCGGCGATGTGTTCTTCATTCCCGCCGGTAGGGTTCATGCCATTTGCGGAGGTATTCGTCTTGCTGAAATTCAGCAGAGTTGTGATATTACTTATCGAATCTTCGATTACAACCGTCCTGGTTTGGATGGTAAGCCTAGACCCCTTCATACGGAAGAGGCTGCCGATGCTCTTGACTTCAGGGTGTATCCAACGTATAAAACGGATTATCTGGAGAAAATCAACAAACCGGTGGCAATCACGCAAAGTCCTCATTTTTCTGTTAAGATTCACAACATCACACGTCCGTTCCATCGTAAACTGTACAAGTATGATTCATTTGTAATCTATACATGTCTTCATGGAAATTGTATGATTCAGACACGTACCAGTGATAAATTCTGGTTGAATCCTACCGCAGGAAAGGACTCCAGCCGAAGTTATACCGTGAGACTGAATGAGGGACAGTCTTGTCTGATACCTGCTTCTATTGCTGATGTGGACTTGATGCCAAACAATGATGCTGGTTTGACGGAATTGTTGGAGGTCTATATCGACAATAAGAATTATCAAAATGAAAAGTAAAAATTAAAGTCGTGTATTTGATGAATTGTTATAAATTTCGTATTTTATGGTAGAATTTACCATAAATATCGATTTTGTATGAAAAAATATTCACTTTTTATAATAAATATTTGGTGCGAATAGAAAATATTTATAATTTTGCACGCATCACAAGAGAGTTAAGCTGTATGTAGATTCTAATAATATGGATGATACGCTTACTTGGCATAGCAAGGCTCGGTATTCAGCAAAATCTCTTATTTATGTAGAAGAATAATTTTGTATATATTTGTACTACAACGACTGCAGGTAATTGTCGATACTCTTGTATGAGAATATGAGGTTGAGATACATGCCGATTAGGTTAGATTTGAAAATTTTTTAGGCTACATTTTAGCCAATTATCATTAGGTATGTTACCTGTAAGTTAGTAGTTTTGTCGTGTTTTATTTTGTGTTTGTGTTGTGGCTACCCCATTACGAGAGTAAAGGGGTAGCTTTTTTTGTTCTCTATTTTTTTTGTTTTGTGCTTGATGTTTTCTTATTTTGCTGTGTTTATAGTATAAAAATCGAAATTACTTATTATTCATTATGTTCGTTTCTCAATAAAAATTAGCAAAAATAGTGTTTTATTAAATAATTATTACTATATTTGCCAAATATTGCTTGTAATTTGTTATTTATACGTAGATACCGTATATGGCAGATTCATAATTTTGTTAAGCAAAAAGTATTAAGATAATTAATTGAATTGTAAACGATAAATTTGAACTATGAAAAGATTATGTACCATTCTTCGAATAGCATTGATTATGCTTTCTGTTGTTTTTGATGTCAATGTATATGCTCAACAAATTGATAAATTGGAAGCAACTGACATTGCTAACGATTTTTTCAAAAGTAATCAAGGTAGATTAAAGTTTGCTGCAGCGGAATCAGAACAGCTGGATTTGGTCTATACAGAACCTTCTGCTGAAGATAGTAATGCCGCAAATTTGTATGTTTTTAATCGAAAGGACGGTGGCTTTGCAATAATAGCAGGTGATGCTCGCGCAAATGATTTAGTCTTAGGCTATTCATTCGATAATGACTTTTCTGCTGAAAATATGCCATCAAATGTTAAGTATTGGCTTGGTGAATACGCACGCCAAATTGATTTTATGAAAGCTCATCAATCGGAGGTTTCTACATCTATTAGAAGTAAGAAAAGAACCTTAATTCGAAAGGCTAGTAGTGTAGATACTGATGGTACCTGGTTGCTTAAAACAGAATGGGGACAATCTTATAGTAGTGCAAAAAACGTTTACAATAATTATGCCCCAAAGAAAAATGGCGAGTTATGTCTAACTGGTTGTGTGGCTACTGCAATGGCGCAGGTTTTATATTATCATGCCGAAACCGATTCTACAAAATTTCAACCAGATTTTATTGGAACGACCAGTTACACATGGAATAATACGACATTGTCTGCTCCATATGATAATGATGCAGAATTTCAATGGGATAAAATGAAATTAACGACAAACGATTTGATAAATGATGAGGAAGCGAATAAAGCTGTTGCTAAGCTTATGCGCGATTGTGGAGTTGCTGTAGAAATGAATTATGGTCCAGATGGGAGTGGTGCATTTTCGATTGATGTGGTTAAAGCTTTGCAGCGGCATTTTGGATATTCTTTAATGATGAAAACCGTCTGCCGAGATAATTACAAGACTCAAACAGAATGGGATAATCTGATGATTGCTGAAATTGATGCCAAACGTCCGGTCCTTTATAGCGCACAGGATGATCATAAAAAAGGTGGGCATGCTTTTGTGATGGATGGATATAAATATGATTCAGAGAATAACGTGAAATACCACATTAATTGGGGTTGGCGTGGGTCATATAATGGTTTCTATGTTTCTTCCGCATTAAATGCCAGTGAATACGACTTCAATACAAGCCAACAGGCAATAGTTAATTTGTATCCCAATGAAGATGACGACTGGAGTGAATGGACGAATTTAGGAAAGTTGGAATACACATATACGGCTGCAAATTCTTATCTTAATAAAGATAAAACTGTAGCACCTGTTACTGTTTATTCTCAAACTGCTCATGATGGTGACTATATTGTATATAAAATCACAGATTGGGGAAATGGAGTTTATGATAATTTCAAAGACATCGAAGATGTGTATATTACGATAGATCGTACACAAAAAATCAATAATTCTGATTCTAAATATCTCGCATATATACAAGTGTTCAATTCAGGGCAACTATATGAATATCAGAAACAGAAATATGAGATGTTCTTTAGGGATAAATTGTCTGGAGGAATAACAGAATCAAAATCACAGTATTCGTATTATGATGCGGAATCCAAAACTCTATTTTTGAATCTATACATGTCTTTTGGCGGATACTATATGACTGCATCAAATCAGGATAAACTAAATCTTGATTGGACTATTTGGGAAGAATTTGCACCAAAAGGTTCATGTAGTGGCGTGTATAAATATAATACCAATGGAGAAAAAACGACGGTCAATAAAATTTATTTACGTACAAATGTTGATAATCCAGAAAGGAAACAAATTAAAGTTCAAGATTGGTTGAAAAATATTATTGATTCCAATACTGGTACGGATTTGATATTTGACTGGGATACAATAAGTAATGAATGTATTTTTGAAAAGACAGATACGAGATTGCAGTCTTCGTCAAAATCTATCTACTTTGAAAATAAACAACAGGAGAAGTCTTCATATAATCCTGAAACTGGTATTTTTTCTATACATGGTGGCTTTTATTGTGGTGATAACTTATTTGAGGGGACTAATGTTGCGACTGATACTCTACAAATGTCTGGTTACTCTATGAGTAATGAATATCAGTTTTATGTTTATAGGGCAGATCGTCAATCCTATGCTGATTCATTACCTCACGACGATGATTCCGAAGCAGTATTTGACTTAGTATCTATGGCTAAGTCTGCTATTGGGGCATTGGAGTATATCGAAAGCATTAATTTGGATAAAAACAAGGAACGAGTTGATTCTATAATAACTAAGCTTGAAAAAGATATTGAAAACAAACGTGCTGAGGAATTAAACATTGCCAAGACAGCTTTTGATAATTATAAGAAGGAAAAACAATCTTATGCGGATTCATTATTTAAAAATGATGATTCTGACGCTGTAATAAATTTGATCTCCAAGGCAAAGTCTGACATTGATAAGTTGAATTATATTGAGAGTAATAGTTTGGAGGATAATAAAGCACGAGTTGATTCAATAATAACTCGGTTAGAAAAAGACATCAAAACTCAACGCGTATCGGATCAATTACTGGCTGATAGAACGGCTTTTGAAACATATAAGGCAGAGCAACTGTCCTATGTAGATTCGTTATTCAAAATTGGTGATTCCGAAACTGTAATGGAATTGATATCCAATGCTAAGAAAGAAATTGAAACCTTGTCCTATAATGAGCAAAAAACATTGGATAAAAATAAGACCGCTGTTGATGTAATAGTAAGTATACTTGAAAATAAAATATTAACTCAACGTGAGGCGGATTTCAAATCATTTAAGACGAATAGGCAATTGTATGTTGATTCATTGTCCAAGGACGGAGATTCTGAGGCTGTATTGAATATAATAGATTCAACTAAATCTGTTTTGGAATCTTTGAAATATGAAAAAACAATGACCTTGAATGAAAATAAGCAGGTGGTAGATTCAATAATTGCAAAACTTGAAAATGATATTGAAATTCAACGTGCTGCTGATTTACAAACTGCCAAGTCGTCATTTGAATCATATAAGTCAGAAATGCGATCCTATTCAGATTCTTTAGCTCTGGATGGTGATTCCGAAGCCGTAATGGAACTGATAATCGGTGCAAAGTCGGCCATAGATTCTTTGGAATATGATGAATCAATGACCTTGAGTGAAAATGAACAGGTGGTAGATTCAATAATTGCAAAACTTGAAAATGATATTCAAATTCAACGTGCTGCTGATTTAAGGACAGCTAAGTTGTCATTTGAATCATATAAGTCAGAAATGCTTTCCTATTCAGATTCCTTGACCCGGGATGGTGATTCCGAAGCCGTAATAGAACTGATAAATGGTGCCAAGTCAGCCATAGAATCATTGGAATATGATGAATCAAAATCTTTGGAATACAATGATAGTGTAGTTGATTCAATAATAATCCATTTGGAAGAAGACATAGAGCTGCAGCGTGCAGCTGATAGATTGGCCGCAGCCAAATCGTCATTTGAATCATATAAGTCAGAAATGCTTTCCTATTCAGATTCCTTAACCCAGGATGGTGATTCGGAAGCTGTAATAGAACTGATAAATGGTGCCAAGTCAGCCATAGAATCATTGGAATATGATGAATCAAAATCTTTGGAATACAATGATAGTGTAGTTGATTCAATAATAATCCATTTGGAAGAAGACATAGAGCTGCAGCGTGCAGCTGATAGATTGGCTGCAGCTAAATTGTCATTTGAATTATATAAGACGGAAATGCAGTCATATGCTGATTCTTTGGCAATGTCTGATGATTCGGCGGAGATATTTGCATTCATTATCTCTGCTAAGGACAGAATAAATGAATTTGTGTATAATGAAGGTCTTTCTCTTGCTGACAATATGTCAATGATTGACGCTGAAATCAATCAACTCAAGTCGGATTTGGAAAAAATCCGTATTGCAGCTGCCATTTACCAGATAAATAACTCTTCCGACAATTTAAAAATATATACTTTGGATGGAAAAAGAATAGAAGTATTATCTAAGTCTGGTATTTATATAATTAATGGCGTAAAGAAATTTGTAAATATTAAATAGTAATATCTTATTATATTAAATGTCATCCTTTGAATCTTTTTTTCAATGGATGACATTTTTGTATGATAAGAATGTATGATGCTTTATTGATGTAGATGAAATATTGCTTTTATTGTGGAATATGATAAATAATAGTAAATTATTTATTATCTTTGCAGAGAATTTTATATTTAGATTAATGATAGAGAAGCATTTTGTACTTGATGACGTGGACTTAGTCACTTTTTATGGTGTCAACAACTGCCACCTTCAGATGATTAAGTCTCTTTATCCAAAACTGAGGATTGTGGCGCGTGGAAACGTTATGAAGGTGCTCGGTGACGAACAGGAGATGTGTGCCTTTGAGGAGAATCTGGATAGTTTGCGTTCATATTGTGTTCAGTATAATTCTTTATCGGAAGAAATAATCCTTCAGATAGTCAAGGGGCAGCAGGTCATGGCTGGAGGACAGCCGCAGTCTCCTGACAGCGCCATCTGCTACAGTATCGTAGGTAAGGCGATTGTTCCGCGGAGTGAAAATCAGAAACTCCTGGTTGAGGCTTTCCGTGAAAACGATATGCTTTTTGCTGTAGGTCCTGCCGGTTCGGGTAAGACTTATGTAAGTATTGCCCTTGCTGTGCGTGCTTTGAAGAATAAGGAAATCCGCAGGATTATCCTTTCACGTCCAGCAGTTGAAGCCGGAGAGAAACTGGGATTCCTGCCTGGTGATATGAAGGAAAAGATTGATCCTTATCTGCAGCCGCTCTATGATGCCTTGCAGGATATGATTCCTGCACAGAAACTTCAGGAGTACATGGAGAATCAGATCATACAGATTGCTCCGCTTGCTTTCATGAGAGGACGTACATTGAATGATGCGGTTGTAATTCTGGATGAGGCTCAGAATACTACCACCCAACAGATAAAGATGTTCCTCACGCGTATGGGACATAATACGAAGATGATTATTACGGGTGATGCCACTCAGATTGACTTGCCCCGTTCTACTCGTTCCGGTTTGCTTGAGGCTTTGGACGTGTTGAAGGATGTGCAGGGCATAAGTTTCATTACTATGACAGACAAGGATATTGTACGCCATCGTCTGGTGACACGGATAGTGGATGCTTATGAAAAATATGATGAGATAAGGAAAGAACAGAGATTAAACAATTATGGTTTTCAAAATAAAATAAGTAACAATGAATGCATTAACGAGAACTGACTTCAACTTTCCAGGTCAGAAAAGTGTTTATCATGGAAAGGTTCGTGACGTTTACAATATAAACGACGATTTGATGGTTATGGTTGCAACAGACCGTATCAGTGCTTTCGATGTAGTATTACCAAAGGGTATTCCTTTCAAGGGACAGGTGCTCAATCAGATTGCGGCAAAGTTCCTTGATGCTTCTGCTGAAATCGTTCCTAACTGGAAATTGGCTTGTCCTGATCCAATGGTAACTGTTGGATTGAAGTGTGAAGGTTTCCGCGTTGAAATGATTATCCGTGGTTATCTTACTGGTAGTGCATGGCGTGAATACAAGAACGGTCGCCGTGAACTTTGTGGGGTTAAACTTCCTGATGGTATGAAGGAGAACCAGAAGTTCTCAACTCCTATCATTACTCCTACGACTAAGGCTGATGAAGGTCATGATGAGAATATCTCCAAGGAGGAAATCATTGCTCAGGGTCTTGTAAGCAAGGAGGACTATGAGCAGATGGAGAAATATACTTATGCATTGTTTGAACTCGGTACCAAGATTGCTGCTGAAAAGGGACTTATCCTTGTTGATACAAAGTATGAGTTCGGAAAGCGTGACGGTAAGGTTTATCTCATTGATGAAATCCACACTCCAGACTCTTCACGCTATTTCTATGCGGATGGCTATGAAGAAAAGTTCAATGCCGGAGAACCACAACGTCAGTTGTCAAAGGAATTCGTACGTCAATGGCTCATTGACCATAACTTCATGAATCAGCCTGGTCAGGTGATGCCTGAACTTACTGATGAGTTTGTGGACTCGATTACTGATCGCTATGTGGAACTGTTTGAGCACATTACAGGTGACAAGTTCAACAAGGAGGCTTGTGGCGAGGATATTGCTGCACGAATTGAGAACAATGTAAATAATTATTTGAAGCAGTTATAATACAATAGCGTTTTGCCCCTTCTTGCCGTAACCTTTTAAGGGTGATGGCGAGGAGGGGTGATTTGTATATGATGAAAGATATTACTCCATATAAAACTTCGGAGAGCAAACACGAGCAGGTTGAAGCCATGTTCGACGGTCTTGCTCCGACGTATGATTATGTGAATCATACATTGTCGCTGGGTATTGACCGGATATGGCGCAAAAGGGCAATGAACTACCTGAAAAAACGTCAGTCACGTCCGTCTCGTATTCTCGATGTCGCTACAGGTACTGGTGATTTTGCAATATTGGCAATGAAAGACTTGAAGGCTGACGAAGTGGTAGGTATTGACATCTCGGATGAAATGATGAAGGTGGGGCGGAAAAAGGCTGAGGCGGCAGATTTGGAACATGCTGTCAGGTTCATGCATGAAGATTGCAGTGCATTGTCTTTTGCTGAAAAGTCTTTCGATGCTGTAATATCGGCTTTTGCAATGCGTAATTTTGAAGATATACCCCAATGTCTGTCTGAAATGTATCGCGTGCTTAATGATGGTGGTGATATTGTAGTGATAGATCTGTGCGCACCGCATGGCTTTCCTATGAAACAGGTGTTCTCTGTATATAAGAAACATATTATGCCTCATATTGGAAAAACTGTTTCAAAGGATGTACAGGCTTTCAAATATCTGCCGGAAACTATGGAGGCAGTTCAGCAAGGTGCTGCAATGGCTGAATTGTTTATGAATGCAGGCTTTCGAAATGTAAATTACAAATATCTTAATTTTGGCATGTGTTGTATGTACACTGCTGTTAAATGATAATGAAGACGTACGGATTGATTGGCAGAACTCTTGGACATTCTTTTTCAAGGCGGTTCTTTTCTGAAAAATTCTCATCTGAAGGTATAGATGCTGAATACTTGAATTTTGAATTGCCTGAAATTGATGACTTCACCAAAGTATTCGAAGGACGTGATATCTGTGGCTTGAATGTGACAATTCCATATAAGCAGGATGTTATACCTTTTCTTTCTGAACTATCGGAAGATGCTCGTGAGATTGGTGCTGTTAATGTCATAAAACCGATTCATGTTCATTCTGGTAATAATAAAGATAATCAATCTGTCATACTTAAGGGTTACAATACGGATGTGATTGGTTTCATGGAATCTATTCGACCATTATTGAAACCTCACCATAGGAATGCGTTAGTATTGGGAACTGGTGGTGCTTCAAGAGCTATTTGTTATGGATTGAAGAAACTGGGACTTGAGGTGCAATCTGTTTCGCGTACTCGTACTTTAGGCTTTCTGTCCTATGCAGATCTTACTCCTACCGTAATGGGTGAATATTCTGTTATAGTGAATACTACTCCTTTGGGTACTACTCCAAATGTTGATACCTGTGCCGATATTCCTTACGACTGTATCACCGAACGCCATCTCTTGTTTGACTTGGTATATAATCCTTCTGAAACTCTCTTCTTGAGGAAGGGAAGGGAACATGGCGCACAGACAAAAAACGGTTTGGAAATGTTGCATTTGCAGGCAATAGCAGCTTGGAAGATATGGAATGAATAAATGTCAATCCCTACGGATTTATTCTGCCTAACTGCCTGATTTATTATATTTTTATCGATTGTATATTGCTGTTCGGTAAATATTTCTTACCTTTGCAGCGAAAATATGAAAATTAGGGAAATAATTGGTGCCCTTGAAGACTTTGCACCTCTGGCCCTGCAAGACGGCTTTGATAATTCCGGATTGCAGATTGGATTACCTGAGGATGCGGATGCTACAGGGGTATTGTTGTCTTTAGACGTGACTGAAGATGTCTTGGATGAAGCAATCAGTCTAGGGTGCAATATGGTGATAAGTCACCATCCATTGCTTTTTCACCCATTGAAGTCTGTTTCCGGGAAAGATTATGTTGAACGTTGTGTGATAAAGGCAATAAAGAATGGTATTACTCTTTATGCTGCACATACCAATTTAGATAATGCACCTAATGGTGTCAACTATCGCATTGCTGATAAACTGGGATTGCAGAATATACAATGGTTGGACCCTAAAAATGGCTTGGACGCAGGAAGTGGAATTGTTGGAACTCTGAAGTCTACAATGCGCATGGCTGATTTTGTCTCAATGGTTAAAGACGTGTTTAACGTTGAGTGCGTGAGATATAATGATTGGGATGGGGAAAATGTCCATACTGTTGCGGTATGTGGGGGGGCTGGCTCTTTCCTTATGCCAAAGGCTGTCGAATTGTGTGCTGATGCTTTTCTGACAGGGGAAATCGGATATCATCGTTTCTTCGGTTACGAACGGCAGATGTTGCTGATGGAAATCGGGCATTTTGAAAGTGAGCAATTCACTTTGGATATATTGGAAGATGTAGTATGCAACTCCGTGTGTTGGAAGAAAAGTGGCAACCGTCCAGCGTTGTATAAGGCGCGTAGTTCCAATCCAATCATGTATAGATAAGTATTAATTATATAAACGACTAAATATTATTGATTATGGCAAAGAAAAAACTTGCTCCATCGGAAATGATGGTTGAAGACAAACTGAAACTCCTGTATCAGCTTCAGACAATTCTTTCAGAGATTGACAGAATCCGTATCCTTCGCGGTGAATTGCCTCTTGAGGTGGAAGATTTGGAGGACGAGGTTGAAGGACTTCGTACCCGTATAGAACGTACAGAAACAGAGATTGGCAATATCCGTTCAAATATTAATGAACTGAAGACACAGATTGATATTGCAAACAATAAAATCGCAACATATAAGGAACAACTTGAAAATGTACGTAACAACCGTGAGTACGATACGCTCAACAAGGAAATCGAGTTCCAGACTCTTGAGGTAGAACTTTGCAACAAGCGTATCCGTGAAGCTGCGGCTCTTGAGAAGAACAAGGAAGAACTTTTAGCCCAGACTCGTACAAATCTTGACGAACGTCTCCAGGATTTGGATCTTAAGAAAAACGAACTTGACGAAATCGTTGCAGAAACAAAGGCTGAAGAAGAGAAACATCGTGAAAAAGCAAAGAATCTTGAACTAGCAATAGAACCTCGTTTGCTTACTTCGTTCAAGCGTATCCGTAAGAGTTGTCGTAATGGGTTAGGTATTGTATATGTTCAGCGTGATTCTTGTGGAGGTTGTTTTGCTCAGATTCCACCACAGCGTCAACTTGACGTTAGAATGCGTAAGAAGATTATTGTATGTGAATATTGTGGACGTATCCTTATCGATCCAGAACTTGCAGGTGTAAAGGTTGAGAAGACTGTTGAAGAGAAACCAAAGCGTCGTCGCTCTGTACGTAGAGGCGAAGATGAAGTAAATGAAAATACTATTGAATCTTCTGAAGATTGATTTTTGATATTGATAAGAATTTCACCCGTGAACAGACTATGTTTGTTCACGGGCGTTTTATATACAAAGTGATTCACTTGTTATGCGCAGATATAGACTGCGCAAAAAATGCTGAAACAATAAAAAAGCGTATCAAAAACTCGCTCAACTATTTAGATTTGATACGAATTTGATACGCTTTAGCATGTTTTTTACTGATTCTCAGTATGTTGGTGATTCGGTTGGGATTCGAACCCAAGACCCACAGCTTAGAAGGCTGTTGCTCTA
>JAKSJB010000024.1 GCA_024398475.1 Bacteroidaceae bacterium
AAGGTTTTTTGCGTTTGCGTAGTCCGAAGGACGTTGCGTTTGCGTTTATTAATTTGCGTTTGCGTTAGGGTTTGCGTTAGGGTTTGCGTTTATTAATTTGCGTTTTTCCTCTCTTTTCGCCAACATTTTACTGCGTTTACCCTCTATCTCTTCATCCTCCTCCTTATACTTCAGTCCTAACATCATTCCATAGAATGCCATTGGGAATGCGAGTGTAACCATTGAATAGTTCACTGAATTATCTGAATACAACGTTGCCAACATACCAGCCAACGATGCCCCAGCCGCTATTGCACACACACGCACATACATATTATGTTCCAGGTTATTATACACCCAGAAACAATGAATCACTACACTCAGCATAGCAATCAAATACAGAATCATACCAATATTACCGTTGTCACACTGCATCTGTACATAATCTCCATGAGTAACCTTAATTCCATTATAGAAATCCGTATTAGTGTACATTTCATTTTGTACCGAACCAGTACCGGAACCTACAAGTTCGTGCTTTTCATAGAATTTATGTTTTAGATGTTTCCAAAGTGCAGTACGTCCATTAGTATTGATTTGTTCCTCCTCTACACCCACTTCCTTAACCTGTTCAAATGTCGTTTCCTTATCATAGAATGTCTTCTCCCTAAGACTTGGAATTAAGAACACGCTACCTACAGCAATTACACATATTACTGCCAATACAGGTATTGCCTTCATTCGGTCCTTAAATACATAGAACATCGACACTGCAACAAACGTGCCCAAGACACTAGTTCTATATGCAGCCAAGAAACATGGTATCATAAAGAATATTGCCCAAAACAAATCTGACTTCGAATAGTTTTTCAGATGATAGAACAAAGTAAGTGAGAAAATTGCAAGAGAAATATAATTAATAACACGAGCAGTTCCATACCACATTACTCCACTAAAAAACAATGATTCTACAACAGGAATAAATGCACTTACAACAGAAACACACCCCCATTTCCTTGCCACCAATCCTGACTTCAAAAACACCTCATGATGACTCACCACTTTCATACAGACCAAAGACACCACAAATGGATATAAATACTTTATCATCATACGGATTCCAAACACCATCGACTCCGTATATGTACATCCAATCACAAGCCAAATCATATATACGATATACAGCACCAGCGGCATCGACAGAGAGCGGTTGCTTGAATACCGGAAAAACAATATAATACACAATATCTCATTAATCAGCAATCGGGTAGAAAGGAACATACCACACTGGAACATCGCAGTACCCAACAACAGCACAATAAAATACTCCGGCCCACTAAACACCACATTCTTCGTCTTATCAAACGGATACGACACCACCTTGGAACGTCCCATCGCATGAGTAAACGTCAAGAACGACAACACACCAAACAATACCAAAGAAATTATATCTCCCATAATAAAATATTAAACGTCTAATGTCTAAAGTCTAACGCTGATGAACGGTTATCGGTTATCGAAAACCATCCGGGCAGCTACTCATAGACTTGTTGACTCTTAAATCTTATTTTCAATATTAATTAACTATAACACATAAAACTTTATCGAACCACATGGCTCCTATCAACAAGTTTTGAATGTTTTACAGGTTTTATTTATCCACACACCGCGCAGCCATTTTATTTTTGCGCCATTAGCGCATTTTTGGGCATTGAGCCTCATTTTCCTAAAATGTTCAAGTGACAATCTATTGTCATGCTGATGTTGCAAGAGAAAATATCTGGAAGACATAAGGCTTACAAGGATTTTCTGTTGTGACAGCAGTAAGGGTCGGAGACCTTGAACATTTATTCTCTTTTAAATTTCCGTGTTTTCCGTGATTTCCGTGTTCGTCCCATAAATGGTATACCTTACTGTATAAATCTAAAATCAACTCCTTATACCTCTCATAACTAAACCTCCCCACATATTCCTTCACACGTCCCTTCATGTCATCCAACATTTTAGGATTATCAATCAAACGACAGATCTTCTCCGCCATGTCATCAATATCTTCAGAACGATGCAGCAATCCAACCTCACCGTCACGCACCACCTCAGGTAGTCCACCCACGTTACTTGCCACAACCACACACCCATTATCCATTGCCTCAATAGCAGTCAGTCCAAATCCCTCAGATCTCGACGGCATCAGCACAATATCCATCCTCTGATACCACTCAGGCAACTCCTCCTGAGCCAAACGCCCAGTCCACTCAATCGCCTCCTCACAGCCCAATTCCCTCGACTGTTCCATCATCATCTCCTTCAGCAAACCATCACCCACCACAATCAATCTCACATCATGATGCATCTCCCGCACCTTCGCAAATGTAGGAACCACCAAATCCATTCCCTTTATTTCAACTAAACGAGAAACCACTCCAATTACAATTGTCCTCTCACTCTCGACTTCAGCCACACTCGTTGACTTGTTGACTTGTTGACTCGTTGACTTATAATTTTTGCTCAACGCATTATATATCGTCACATGCTCATGTTTCTTCAACACCGTATCTTTATCATACAACTTCGAACTACCAAAGAACGACACCTCTGCCCTTTCAGTTATACACGTCCAGACATCCACACAATGTTTCTGCAGGAAATGAATAAGTTTCAGGTTCGGATATATATCAGCAGCAGTATGAGTAGTAGCAAGAATCTTCTTCACTCCCAATAGTTTCAGAATAATTATTGGTTGTGCTCCAGGAGCCATATATTGCACATGAGCCACATCCGGACGAAACTCATTAACCAACTTTCTCAAATGCCTCCACAGGAATAAAATACCTTTAACGCCACCAATCCTTTGTCCGTTTTCAGAAAACGACACGACTTTACTACCTGCCACCCTATATTGCCCTATCATATATTCGGAATGTTCGAAATAACAAGCAGTCACAACCTCATGCCCACCCTCCACGAGAGCACGCACAAGATTCAGAGTCTGAATCTCCGTTCCACCAGTCAACAAACAAGGGATACAAACAAGAACTTTCATCGATTTCTCAACTTAAGTATTGAATGCTTGACTAAACTACCAAATGATCTACTATTTCTTTTTATAGAATATACATTAGTATACCCATTTGACCAACCAGACTTATATGTTTCATCCCCTCTTAAATGGTCGTATATCTGAATATTCTTTTTTATAGCCCTCGATATCAAATAGAATAAATGTACCTTCACTGGGCTTTGAGTTGCATACTCAGGATTACCCACTGGCATATAATAATAATATACACCATTATACTCAAATCCAAGATGCCATGCTATAGGCATATCATCAACCATTAAAGTTGAAAAATACACAGGTCCATCTATGGAACATTCTTTCAACAAGTTTTTATGAACCCCTGGAGCCTTATATGCATTAGGCCATTTCTTAGAATGAGCCACCATAAATTGATTCCATATTTCTGCAGGAACTTCATCACCACTTACATATTCCTTAAACCGCAAGTTTCCCATTTCACCAAGACGACGAATTTGACGACGTATATCACCTCTCAATTTAGTCGAAAAGAACGAGAATAAATCATCATCACTATTTATCTTCTCCAAATCGAGATTTGGACAAACCTCTCCTTTCTGCCATTGATGTTTGCAATCTATGATTCCAGTACGAATGCCATCTATGAGAATTTCATCAGCATTAAATTGTTTTAGAAAATCATTCAACCCTTCCCAATACGCATATAATGACTCATTTGAAGGACATCTATAAAATATCGGATCGTGATAATCAAAATCTGAATATCCAATAGGAATGATTGTGTGTATAAAAGCATTCTTCCAATTACGTTTCCATAACACAAAAGGCATCAAAGCGACATTTCCGTCATCAGAAGTTGCTTCCACAAATATCGGTTCTATATCACGTAATGGTTCGTACGTATCCAACCAAACATTTATTAATTGGGGATGAAAAAAAACATGACTAACTTCCGCATTATATAAATGTTTCAGCCACATATCTTCATCAAATGTTTCTAACCTATTATAATGCCACACACTCATTTCTCAAAATACAATTCTTTCTTCCACTTCATCGCCCACATAAACATCTTTGGCAGATTGCCACTCCAAGGTTTTCCGCATGGAGCCAATGCATCCATATATACATGAATAGCCTCTTGTTTCTTTCTATATTCCTCATCTGAAAGTTTTACCACCTTGGCATGCTTCCAGTCAATATTCATGCAGCCATAGAACCAGAACCAAACGCAATATTCATATTGCTTTGCGTTTTGAAATATAGATGCACATAGTTGCTTGATAATTTCTGACGTATGGATATGATCGTTCCAGCCTTCTCCCAATGAATGTGGGAAGAATACTGCAAGCTCCTTTCCTGTCATAGCCTTTTCGATGTCTGTCAGAGTATGCATCAGTTCCTTTGTGTTCTCATTGGAAAACTGCACGTCACCATCTGGATAGTTCAAGAAATGAATATGTTCCTCTGACAAACCATAGATGGTTGCCGCCATCCTAGTCAACTCCCTACGCTTTTCAATCAACTCCTCTTCATCAATACCGCAACAATCAGCATGACTCTTTCCGCCACCAGTCATCACAATCAACTCCACACGCTTTCCCTCATTCTTCAACCTTGACATCAACCCTGCACATCCAAACACCTCATCATCCGGATGTGGAGCAACCACAACAGCACAGTCACACATAGGAACTGTTTCACACCTCCCCACTCTCGCACGGATATACATCACCCGTCCCTTCCGAAGTAAATCTTTCATCCACCCCATTGCTCTATTTCAAATCTTATATCCGTCAAAAGTCGAAAGTCTAAGGTTGATGAACGGTTAACGGTTATTGGTTATCGGTTATCGAAAACCATCTAGACAGCTACTTGTTGACTCGTTGACTCGCCAAAGGTAAAGCCTTTTTGCGTTTGCGTTAGGGTTTGCGTTTATTAGTCCTCCAACAACTTACTATACACCTTCACATACTTCTTCGCAGCATTCTCCCACGTAAACATCTTAGCCCGTTCCAATCCTTTAGATATGTATTCCGATAAATCAGCATCTTCCAAACTTCTCAACATCTGCTCAAAGTTATCTTCAATCGGTTCATCAAGATATATTCCAGCATCACCTGCTATCTCATCCAGACAACTGTTATGACAAGTCACCACTGGAGTACCGCAAGCCATAGACTCAATAATTGGCAGGCCAAAACCTTCATACATTGAAGGAAAGAATGTCACCTTTGCACAGTTATACAGTTTTGCCAAATCCACATCATTCACATCCGAAAGAATATGTATATGCCCATTTACATCATGGGCTGCGTTTACTTCGTCCAATACATACTGAGGAGCATTACGCCACGCAAGAACAAGATCATGCTCCAATGATTGTTTACGGAATGTTTCTATATATGCATGTACCAATTTATCTATACGTTTACGTCCAGAATTACATGATACACTGAAATAATATGGAGCATTGATATTATATTTTTCAGCCAAATCAGTTTGTATCTGTTCCTTATTTGGTAATACACGGAACATATCATGATTGATACCCCAATATACCACAGATACATTTTTTGGAGCAACACCCATCGTATCAACTATATCACGTTTTGATGACTCAGAACATGTAAATATATGCTTACATTTCCTTGCTATTGGAGGCAATTCAGTCTTTAAATTATCCGTTCCGGAAGTAGAATCTGAAATACGCATGAACATCGCATCATGAATTGTCAGGATACACCGTTCTGGATAATTAATCAAATCAATGTTATGAGGAATATGTATCAAATCATACCCCGTCAGCAATTCCTTCAGATGTAATCTCTGTACTATCCTATCATACATAGGACGATGAGGCATATACAGATGTTTTGTCAAGAAACGAGTGTTTAAGTTTCTTGCACCACCCCCCTTCATATTCTGTGAATACAGCATCACCTCAAAAGGAAGCGTTTCAGTCATTCCGGATATTGTTTCCAACAATTCCTTCGTAGTACGACCTATCCCACTCACCTTACCACACACAAATTCAGGCACCACCGAATTCACATCAATCACCAAACGTTTCATATATCAAGAGTTAAAGGACTAAGATAAGGTGCTGAGGCGCCTCAGCACCTTATCTTCTCATATATCCCAACAAGTTCCTTTACATGTTTCTCAATCGACACTACATGACTCGTTGTATCCATGTTTATCCATAATTCAGGATGAGCAATGATCTCTTCCATCTTATTCTTCATTGCTTCCACATCATTAGTTGGTACAAGCCAACCATTCTCACCTTCAATCACTTGCATTTCAGCTCCACCATTTCTGGTTGCAAGTACTGGTTTACCCATTGCCAAAGACTCTGCCAATTTAATTCCAATTATTCATCTATATGTTTTTAGAGTTAATTCTTTGTTCTATACTTCCTATTTTTGCAACAAACCTACCCACAAAGAATCGGAATTGCTTTATTACACTAAATAATAGACCAAATGTAATTACACAATATGACAAAAAGACACATACAGCATACAAAATATAGCCAAACCATGTATCCAATCGTTTTGAGATATACCAGTTTTGAAACAGATCCCCCAATACGAACATCGGAAATATTGTGACTCCAATAATTAAGAACAATTTTACCCAATAATGATAAACATTTTGTTTAAACCCATAAGTATATAGAAAATAAGGTTTCCAAATACCAACTATCAAGATTTGACTAACAATACCACCGAGCAATACTCCCGGAAGTCCCCAAAAGTGACCACAGATACATGCTACTGACAGATTGATTATAATTTCGGCAATTGCAGCCCATACATCTCGAAATAGACCATAGCCATATAGGAACTGTATCACTCCATCACGAGTATAGCTGATAAATACGTTTATTACAATCAGAATTAAAACAATTTGTGGTAATATATATTCCTCACCCAACCACAGGTTAATAAACGGTTCAATCAGCATATATATACAAAAACTGATAACTCCGCCTATGAAGTATCTAACTGAAAGCAGTTCCCAAAATACATTTATTATTTTTTCCTTGTTACCTTCCGCTATCAAATTACCAACCCCAGCACTAGTACTTCCTATAAAGGTATTTACAAACTGGGATAGCTTATCTGTGATAATTGTATAGTTGCCATAAAATGCAACCGTAGATAAACTTGCAAAAGCATAAGTAAGAAAGGGTACAGTATGCCACTGGACTATAGCACTGATTTGCTGTACAAACAATTGTTTTGTATAACGAATAACTTCAGGATACTTCTTGAACAAGCGTTTTCCTTCTTTTATTTCTGATTTCAGCCATGGATACACCTGATTTATTTTCCAATTAAGTATGATACTATATATTATACCAAAAAACAGCTCAATGGCTACCCACAAATAATAGCTTCCAGTATAATATGCTGAAACCATCTGAATAATCACCTTGACTATGTTTCCTCCCTGAAAATATGCGGTCACAACAAAATTTCTTTGATCAGCACCAAGTAAAGTCTGCTTATAGTTAAGAAAATATCCAATTAGAGACGATGCTAGAAAAGAATAAAACGCGAAATATATTAATGGCAGTTCAAACTTTGTATTTGGAAATATCAATGGTATGAAAGCAGATAATATTATACCTGCTATCAAAATTATCTGACCTATCCATCTATATAAATAACCAAAGACAGAAATTATCTCATTGATTTTTTCATAATCCTTTTCAAATAAAGGTTTATATAATACATATCCAATGGCTGTCGCTATACCAAGTTCTGCAAGATTTAGATAAGTCAGAAGATTCTGGAGTGTACCTGTAAGACCAATAAAACTTGCACCTAAAGTTTGCAAGAAGAACTTTCGGGAGAAAAATGACAATACCAATATCAGGAAATAAAACAACAAATTTACCCTGGCATTCAGTAATGTTTTCTTTACCCTAGACTCATTTTGTTTGTTTTCCTGCATAAACAAAAAAGTATATTACTTATTTATAGGCTCAAAACATACCATATTCAAATCCAAAATCAATCCTCATAGCCATCGTAACCGTTTTCTTTCTTTAAGCCATAACCGTATGATGAATTATAGCCATAGCGGTAGCCATACTTATAACCATATCGTCCTCCGTCATGCACTCCATTAAGTACTACGCACATATTCTTGTATCTCCGAGTCTTATAAAGATCATCGATTTCAGGCAGAATACTACGGTCAAGCAATCCGGAACGGATGACAAACAAAGTGGTGTCGGTATATTGATTGATGATGTCAGAATCAGTTACTAACTGAATTGGTGGACAGTCGAGGAATATATAGTCATATTCGCCACGCAGTTCTTGCAACATTTTTTCCAACCTGCCATTTGACAGCAACTCAGCTGGATTTGGGGGAAGTGTTTCCACAGCCATTACGTCAAAGGATATATCACCTTGAATGTAATTAACAATGAGGCTATGGTAATCATCCGTTACCTCACTCAAATAATCCACAATTCCGACCTTTGGCTTACCTAAAGACATACTGAGCGACTTACGACGGAGGTCGAGGTCAACAACCAGCGTCTTATTGCCCTTGACTGCCATTACTGCTGCAAGGTTGGCACTGATGAAGGTCTTACCACTACCTGGATTTGCAGAAGTAAGCATTATTACATGTGCTCCTTCTGAATTCTTCTTCAACATGAACTCTATATTGGTACGTATCACACGGAATGCTTCATTGATAAGATTCCTGCTCTTTGACTTTACGACCAATTCTCGCGGCGACTTGTCGTTCTTTGGCTGTTTCAGTTTATGTTCAATAAGGAAACGTGTGAACCTATTACCCTTACGGTGTTTAGCTTCCGGTATTTCCCCGATAAACGGAACCGCCATTCCTTCAAGGTCCTTGCGTCCTCGAACAGATGTATCAAGACCTACAATTAGATAGATAAGAATCAACGGAATTGCAAAACCCACGACAAGGGCTATAAGTATCCACCGTTGACGATTAGGTGCTGTTGGTGCATTGCTGCCTCCAAACTCCGGAGTGGTAATAACACGCGTATTGTAAGCCGTAAAGGTCTGTGAGAGTTCGTTTTCCTCACGCTTCTGAAGGAGGAAAAGATATAGGGATTCCTTTACTTTCTGCTGACGTTCGGAAGAAAGAAGTTCTCCTGCCTGACGAGGATTATCACTGATTCGTGCATCAGCAGCAGCACGGGCACTCTGAGATGCGTTCATACGCATACTGATAGCTACAATATAATTGTCTATAGTATTTATGATGGAGGAACGGAGAGATGTCAGCTGTTGGTCCAAATCCTGTACCAAATAATTTTCTTCAGAAGAGTTCTCTGCTAGGTGATTGCGGCGGAGCTGCATTTCGTTATACTCATTTATCAGGCTTTGTGCTTGATTGTCTTCCAATCCTGCATTAGCAGGCAGAAGTTGCATGTGGGAACTACGTATATAATTCAGAAGATAGCGTGCGATGTTCAGTTGGTTGTTCAGTTCCATTATCTGACGTGACTCTTCTGCCGACTGTTGCATACTCATTGTTGCGGCAGCTGAAAGACTTGGAATCCTATTGGCACTTTTATAGGATGTGATATTATTATCTACTGAACCCAGCTCATCTTCGATGATACTAAGTCGTTCGTTGATGAATTCGTTGGTGGCAGTTGTACGCTTATTCTTATCCTTTATCCAATTCTCATTATATACGTTGACCATCGTATTCAGGAACTCTTCTGCACGCTGTATATTTTTATCCTGTACCGACAGCTTTATGATTGTGGCTTTTTCATTCTGTTGCTCTACCGACAGTTTTTCGGCAAAAGAGGCTGCTGCACTATATAAATTACCTCGGCTTACATATATTGGATTGGTGAATTTTGCATAATGCTTATATTTTGGATATGATACAATTACTATTCCTACTGGGGTGTTGGTTTTGGCTCCTATCCTTGCAACTATTGATTGTACCGGGCATTCATTCCCATTACGTATAAATCCAGTGAGAATTACTTCCTTATCCGACTTTGGCTTAATTACAAGCGAAACTGATTCCTGCTTCGTCAGTCCATTAAAGGATATGGTCACAGGCAATTGGTCTCCATATAATACTGGGTTATAAAAACGTCCCTCTGTGGTATATTCTACATTGAGATTCAAGCGACTGACAACATCGTATATCAAATTGGGAGATTTAAAGTTTTCAATCTCGTTATCTATATTGGATCTCTCTTGGAAAAAGCCCATATCTGAGAACGAGTTTTCAACACTACTTGACGATCCTCCTTTTGTTTCTCGCTTAATTATGATAGAAGTACTACGCGTATATACAGGAGGTGTATATTTATACACAATCAAGGCTACTGCCAAACATACAGCCATTGAAATTACAAACCAATACCACTTGGACAAATATAGCGATATAATATCCTTGAAAGACAACAAATTTTCGGTACTACTGGTCCTACTCTGTAAAATTTCCATAACAATACTGTTTTATTAATTACCAATTTTTTACAAGAACTGCCATTGATGTCAGGAATGATGCAATAGATACCCAAAAAGATACCGATTGGAAATTATTGCCATTGACAGTTGACTCACGTTGACGCTTGTGATTAGGAGCAACATATACAACGTCACCCTGCTGAACATTGAATGCAGGAGAAGCATAAAGCGATGATGCATCCGCAAGATCAAGACGGTATAAGACATTTTCATTGCCTTCGTGACGAACTACAGCAACATTTTGACGTACGCCATTGATTGTAAGATCACCTGCCATACCCAGTACATCAAGAACAGTTACACAGTCACGATCAATTGCAAACCGTCCAGGACGAGAGACTTCTCCCAACACCGTAACTGCAAGATTCAAATACTCGACAGTTACTACAGGATCCTTTATCTGGTTGCTGGATATTAGTTTTTGTTTAATAAGTTCTGCTAATTTTTCTCGAGTAGAACCTGCAGCATGGATTTTTCCTAGTACCGGGAAATCGATATCTCCATTGGAATCAATAGTATACCCCATCATATAGCCATTACTAGACAATGAGTTTCCGCCTGTTATTGAAGAAGATCCCGTTGAATATGCATTGTTGGAATACATTGCAAGATTAAACATTGCTGCAAGCTGAGGTTCACGGCTACTTACGACTATGGATAATTTGTCCTGAGGCTGTAAAAGTATCGTACTTAGTTCGGCATTTTTAATGATAGACATGTCAGATACCTTTTCATAATATACCAAGTTCTTAACTGATGAACATGAAGAGAACATGAATATTGCCACAAAAGCAATAAATAAATACTTAATTGTTTTCATTTCGATATGTTTTCTATAATTTTTACGAGTCGACTAAAATAGCAGCACTTACGCTAATAAGGGTTTAAAAGTCTAAGGGGTTATAAAGGTTATATGTCGTTTAACCATTAACCGTAAACCAGCTTATTTTGCATGCCTACGGCAATACCTGTCACAAAAACTGGTAACATGATAATTACACAAAACACAGTTCAGCATTATTACTGATTCATTTTCAAAATATTATACTGCTGCGATTACTGCTGATTGCAAAATGATCTCTTATATCCAATAATTAGCGTGCAAATATACAATTTTATATTCACATATTGGCCTTTTTCTTTCTCAAAAAACACATTATTTATTGAATCTCCACATTTCGTCTTATACATTGAACTCCAGCAGCTATTCTTCATCACCACTTTCATACGCGCATCTGCAGCTTATGATTGAATACGGCAGTATTTTCGTGGATCAATAATTCTATAGAGTTCGAGAACTTATGTGAAGGATTTCTATCACATAAACATTTTCTATTTCTTTTTTATTCCATCGCGCCAGCCTTTTTGCGTCTGCGTTATCGTTTGCGTTTTCCTTGAGGGGGGGGTAAAATAAATTAAGGTAATTATATACTTTTAGGCCCCGAATAGGTCATTTTTTATCCGTACTCCCTAATGGGTACGAATAATTCTTAAATACTTCTTGAATAATTTGCTATTAATGCAATATCCCTTGATATAATCACATCAAACAACTCTTGTTCGGAGACAATACAATCTCCAAGTACTTGGCCATATTCTGTTGATGATATATCTATCCCTTCTTTAATGAATTTGCTCGCAACAGTCATGTTTAGAAATTGTACTTGGTTATAGTCATTTTCTTCCCACAACTCCTGTAAGACTTTCATTCTTGACTCTACAGAATCATTTCCTTTAATTGAAAATCTCGATATTGTCAGCAAATGACCTCTTAATTCATCAGACCAATGTATTTTATATTCAGTTCTACCGATAATTGTACAATAATGCACCAAGCACCAATTTTCTAATATTTGTGGAATTAAACTATCTACTTTTTCTTTATAACTTTTGCGAGGCAATGCCATTTCGTTTAGCAAACCTCTCTTGTTTTCTTCTAATACAGCACGAATCTCTTCACTTAATATCGAATGTAATTTCTTCTCGCTTATTCTTATTTTCATTGGACGCAGATTAAAGTACGTTTATAAATAGTAATTCTACTGCAATTATACAGCTATTTTTTCAAACGACCAACTATTTATAGTAAAATCTTTAGAAGCATATGAATAAGAATAGAATTAGACTCACAGAGCCACAATTACAAAGAGTAATCAAGGAATCAGTGAAGAATGTGTTGAATGAAGTTGCTGATACTTATGATTGCGATGAACACAATGAACTCATTGAAGAGGTACGTAGTGGAGCATACGAGTTACAGAACGCAATTAGGAATTTGGCAAAATATTACTTAGCCAATGTAGAAGGTGATAATGATATGTATAATAGTTATGCAGGTAAGTATTCAGAAGAGGCACAAAGACTTATCAATTATGCCATTTCACGATTGGGTAATATGATGGAATCACAATACGAATAAATTCGATTTTAAAACGAAAATTGACCCCAAAGGTAAACCAACACCTTTGGGGTCAAAAAGTATATAGTTGCCTTATTTTTTGCGGGGAATTAATAGAACACCCCTTAAATAATATCTTCAACAAAGAATTTGCAGGACATTATTCTCCAGCCACCAATTTAAGAGAAGTAATCATGTATTGATCATCCAATACAGCAGTAGCCATGAAAGACTTCTGTACGTTAGATTCCCCCTTAGTAATAGTCTCAAACAGCAGGAATTCAGCAGTAAACACAGGAATATGATCTACGGCAGACTTCGTGACCTTCATGTCGTCAACAGTAAATACCACAGACTTACCCTCATCCTCATGAATCGACCTCATATACTTCACCACAGCATCCTTGTTGACATGCGTACGTCCAATGTAGGAATCCATCGTACCCGCAATCGTAGAAAGCAAAGCGTCAGCATCATCGTCAGCCAAGGCATCAAAATGAGCCATAACCACAGTCTGCACCTCATTCTCCTCCGTTGCGCTCACGATACCGCCGTCCAGTTCATCCATCCTCATCCTTGCATCATCAGCATACCTACCGTTCTCATACAGTTGCAGATAGTTCTGGTAAGCCTGGAAAGTATCCTCAGCCTTAGCCTCCACAAACAGCAGAGAGTCAATCATACGGCTTGCATCATTTCTGTAATAGCCATCACTATGTCTTCTCACGAATTCCTCCAGCGACTCCACCGACAGATGCTTCAAAGTAGATTTCCAGTCACGTTGTTCGCTGTCCACCCTCAGTTTGATATTCTTCACCTGTTCAGCATGACGCCCCTTAGGGAAATGTCTCAGATACCTGTTAATAGCCTTTCTGAGCATGTTTATACCCTCCTGGCTATCATATTTCTCAATCATCATCCACGCCTTCTGTTCCCTCAATTCATAATTATTTCTATCAGAATTTTCCTTATAGAAATAGTAACCAATAGCAACGGAAATAGAAACAAGCAATATCAATACAATCCAGCATCCAGCATGAATGCTGCTCTTAGGTTCCTCAAATTTCTGTCTACTCATATCTACAGTTTATTGAATTTATTTAGCCATTAGCCATTGGCCATTAGCCATTGGCCATTGGCTTGCCATCCGGATGGTCACTTGTTGACTCGTAGTCTTGTTGACTTGTTGACCCGTTGACTCACAAGACACTCTTTGGTTGCAAAAATACTAAATAATTCTGAATTAGACACAAAATCTTATGATTTATTTATAACTTTGCAGCAGAAAGCAAAGAAAATGCCATAGGCTATAAAAACGCATACGCAACGCCCTATGGGCTACGCAAACGCAAAAACGCGATGCGTTTTAAGTGAATAGTAGTCGCAGGAACTCGTTGACTCGTTGACTTGTTGACTTAAAAAGCCATTGGCCATTAGCCATTAGCCATTGGCTCCCCGTCCGGATGGTCACTCGTAGACTTGTTGACTTGTTGACTCGTAGACTTGTAGACTTTATACAAACAAAAAAGATATGATTATTACCAAGTATTTTCCCAATCTCACAGAGACGCAGATATCTCAGTATGCAGCATTGGAAGAGTTATATAACGACTGGAACTCAAAGATAAATGTGATTTCCCGTAAAGACATAGAAAATCTTTACGAGCACCATGTACTTCACTCCCTCGGAATAGCCGAAGTCATCCGTTTCAAGCCAGGTACCCAGATAATGGACCTCGGTTGCGGAGGCGGATTTCCCGGCATACCGTTGGCAATCATGTTTCCCGACAGCCAGTTCCACCTCGTCGATTCCATCGGCAAGAAAGTAAAAGTAGCCCAGGCAGTAGCCGAAAGCATCGGACTGAAGAACGTCCGTTTCAGTCATTCCCGGGTAGAAGACATCAAGGACAAGTACGACTTCATAGTCACACGCGCAGTCATGCCCCTCGTGGACCTCATGAAAGTATCACGCAAGAACATCAGCAAGACACCGATCAATGGACTGCCCAACGGAATCATCGCACTCAAGGGCGGAGAACTCGACCGAGAGATGGCATCCATGCGCCGTATCTGCACCACATGGGAACTCTCCGAATATTTCACAGAAGAATATTTCCAGACAAAGAAAGTAGTACACGTAACAGTCAAATAAAGCCATGTCACAGGAATCCACACTCGTCATCAAGGCCTTTCAGGTCAATCCCATAGGAGTCAACTGCTATGTAGTCAGCGATGCCACCCACGAGGCATGCATCATAGACCCCGGCTGTATGAACGACAGCGAATGGAACGACATCCACGAATACATCGAGACCAACCACCTGCAGCCCCGTCATCTCCTCTGCACCCACCTCCATTTCGACCACATCCTCGGCTGCGGCTATCCCTATCGCGACTATGGGTTGGAACTCGAAGCAAGTATCCGCGACAAGGCCCTCTACGACAACCTCGACAGTTGTCTTGCACGTTTCGGACTTCCACCCCACTCCACACCCACCCTTCCACCGCTGACACCGATTAGTGAAACCGACGTCATCACCTTCGGCACCCACCAATTCACAGTCATCGAAACCCCAGGACACTCCCAGGGCGGCCTCTGTTACTACTGCAAGGAAGAAGACCTACTCTTCTCCGGCGACACCCTCTTCCAAGGTTCCATCGGCAGGAGCGACTTCCCCGAAAGCAGTTACGCCGACCTCATCCACTCCATAACCGACAAACTCCTCCTCCTCCCCGACACCACCAACGTCCTCTGCGGCCACGGTGGCTACACCACCATCAAATACGAACGTCACTACAATCCGTATTTATAAAGTCTACGAGTCTACAAGTCAACAAGTCTACGAGTAGTCCCTTCAAAAACAAGAAAATATTATAATAAGACATGGATAACAACAATAATAGAAGTCTAGAAAACCTTTTCATCTGGAAGGAATCAAGAGTCTTTGTTAACGAGATTTATAAGATTATGAATTCGTGCAAGGATTGGGGATTTCGCGACCAAATTCAAAGGGCAGCAGTAAGCATAATGAATAATATAGCAGAAGGTTCCGAGTCGGGTTCAGATGCTAAATTCTATAATTTTTTAAATATCGCTAAAGGCAGTTGTGGTGAAGTACGTTCAATGTTATATCTATGCGAAGACTTCCAATTTTGCTCAATAGAAGAACGTATTTCACTTCAAACGCAATTAAAAAAGATATCCACAGGCATTGTCAAACTTCAAAACATACTCAACACCACCAACTCTTCAATCTGTTGACTCAGCATCTCGTAGACTTGTTGACTCGTTGACTTGTTGACTCGTAGACTTGTAGACTCGTAGACTTGTAGACTAAAAAAATATGATTAATGAATTTCAACTGCGCCTTCTCCCAGAGCAGGCAGCATCAGAGCAAGCAATAAAGCGATTTCTGCAGACCGACAAAGGAATCAATGCAGAAACCATAAACCATGTACGCATACTCAAGCGCAGCATCGATGCCCGTCAGCGCACCATATACGTCAACCTCAAGGTACGTGCATATATAGGAGAAGAACCCACCGACGACGAATACCAGCACACAGACTACCAGAACGTAGAAGGACACCCCGAAGCCATAGTCATCGGAGCCGGACCAGGCGGACTCTTTGCAGCCCTCCGACTCATCGAACTCGGAATCCGTCCCATCGTCATCGAGCGAGGCAAGGACGTCCACGAACGCCGTAAGGACATAGCCCTCATCTCCCGCGAACACACCGTAGATCCCGAATCCAACTATTCCTTCGGAGAAGGAGGAGCAGGAGCCTTCTCCGACGGCAAACTCTACACCCGCAGCAAGAAACGCGGCAATACCGACAAGATACTCAACGTGTTCTGTCAGCACGGAGCCTCCACCAGCATCCTCATCGATGCCCACCCGCATATCGGCACCGACAGGCTCCCGCGCGTCATAGAAAACATGCGCAACACCATCATCCGTTGCGGAGGCGAAGTCCGTTTTCAGACCAAGATGACAGGACTCATCATCAAGGACAGCACAGTCATAGGAATCGAGACCCAATCCACAGCGTCCGGTCCGTCAGCAGCCATCAGTCAGGAACTCATCCCCACCACCTCCGGCAAAGGCTGTCCCGTAATCCTCGCCACCGGCCATTCAGCCCGCGATGTCTACCGTTGGCTCCACACCAACCACATAGAAATCGAAGCCAAGGACATAGCCGTCGGAGTACGACTCGAACACCCAGCCGACCTCATCGACCAGATACAGTACCACCGCCGCGAAGGCAAAGGCAAGTACCTCCCCACAGCCGAATACAGTTTCGTCACCCAGGTAGCCGACCGAGGAGTCTATTCCTTCTGCATGTGTCCAGGCGGAACTGTAGTACCCGCCGCAAGCGGTCCCGAACAAGTAGTAGTCAACGGCATGTCAGCCAGTCTGCGCAACTCCCCATGGAGCAACAGCGGAATGGTAGTACAGCTCAAGGCAGAAGACCTGCCCCATATCATGCCACAGTCATCCCAGTCACCAGCCACCCCACTCTCCATGCTGGAATTCCAGGAATACCTCGAACGCCAATGCTGGATACAGGGAGGACGCCGCCAGACAGCCCCTGCACAGCGCATGGCAGACTTCGTAAACCGCAAACTCACATCCACCCTGCCGAAGACCTCCTACCAACCAGGCATCATCAGTTCCCCACTCCATTTCTGGATGCCCGAATTCATCACCAGCCGACTGCGTGAAGGCTTCCGCACCTTCGGTCGCAGCAGCCACGGATTTCTCACCAACGAAGCCCTCATGATAGGAGTCGAGACACGCACCTCCGCCCCCGTACGCATCATCCGTAATCCGGAAACACTCCAGCACATCCGCATCCAAGGTCTCTTCCCATGCGGAGAAGGAGCAGGCTATGCAGGCGGAATCGTATCAGCCGGAATCGACGGAGAACGATGCGCCGAGATGGTACACGAATATTTAGGATATTCAAGAGTTTCGCTGGGCTTCACTATTTAGTAGAAAAGTAGTCAGGAGACAGTAGTTAAGTAGGGCGAAGATTGAGTATCTTCGCTTGCGACGTCAAAGATTGAGTATCTTTGATTGCGACGACTGAAGATTCATCTTCACAAAGGAGTGCCGTAGGCTTAAAGATTTATCTTCACAAAGGAGTGCCGAAGGCTTAGAGAAAGCCAATGGCTAACGGCCAATGGCTAACGGCATTACAATGCTTAACCCCCTTTAACTCCAAAACTACTTAACTACTGAAACTGAGCAAGTCAGAAACTTGCGAAAGTTGAATTAATATTAAAATGGTTCAGGCAAAAATACACCTGAACCATTCTTTTTTAAAAATTTCTTGGAAAACATGCACAATATATAATTATTTATATTTATATTTGCGACTGAAAATCAAACAAGTGGACAACATCCACACCACATACCTTACTAAAAACCAAACATAAAAATATTGCCAAACTTAATTAACCTAAAGTATCAACATCATGAAACGTTTAATCTTTACCGCTATCACAACCCTGGCAGTCATGTCAATGACAACCAGTTGCAGTGACCGACAGACCGACATTGAAGAGTACAATCTCAAAGGAAATGTCGAATACGTCTGCGACACAATATGGGATGCAGTAGAAAAGTTCGGAGAGATTCAGAAGAACTATATCACCAACATCACCAAGACAGCATTCAACGAAGACGGTCAGATTACGTCCATCACCACATACAACGATAAAGGAGAAATCACAGGCAAGATAGTTCAGGACTGGGAGAACAAGTACAATCTCGCAGAAAAATACCGCTACAACACCCAAGGAGAAATAGGCGAACGCTATGTCTACAACTACGACAAGGACCGCATACGCACAGTCATCGGTCACTTCACCACAGGCAAAGACACCCTCGAAACCAAGACCTACCGCTACGACGGCGACCTCCTCACCCGCATCGACGGAGTCAAGGGCGACAGCACCTACAGCTGCGACTACACCTACCTCGACGAAAACGGAAGCTACAAACTGATAGAAAAAAACTATAAAGGCAACACCTACGAAGAAACCAGATATCTAGACTGCGACAAACGCACAACAAAGTTAATACTCAATCAAGTCGAATACAAATTCAAGTACGATGACAACGGCAACTATGCCAGCACCACCTACCTCCAGAACGAACTCATCTACGATTACACAGAGTACGACGACGAAGGCAACTGGACAGTCCGCACCATCACCACCCGCATCAACAACAACGAAAATAACTTCACCATCGACTACCGATACATAAAGTACAGATGATGGGCAACAAATGCAATCTACAGTTTACTACTACAACAATGCCATTTGATTCAGAAGTTATTCGGCTTGTAGACATCAGCTGGAAAGGGTAATAAAAGGGTGACTTGGAAACCAAACAAGAGTCAACAGACAAGAGTTTGAATGGCAAAACAGCTAATGGGTATTAGTTTCTATTCCAACTCTGAAACTTACGAAAGTTGAATTAATTATCTTCAAAATAAAAAGGTGATAGATGACTCTACCACCTTTTTTAATAAATGGATTGTGAACTATCACCTATTATAATGAATCGTTACTCTACGATATTTAGGATCAAATCCTTGTTGACTATCTCCAATGGCTGCCTTAGTTTGAATATTTGCACTGGAAATACCATTCGCATTAAGGAAATCAGTCACAGAGGCAAGACGACCTTCTGATAATTTCTGATTTGCATCAGGAGTACCATCGGCAGAAGCTTCTCCTACGAGAGAAAGTGAATATTCCTCAGATAACTTTACACGCTCAATATACTCCATGAGATGGATTTTTTCTTGTTCAGTGAGTTGTGTATCATTAAGATTGAAATATACGATGTGGTCACCTATACAATTTGACACTTCATCGCGCAGCAACTTATTGTTGCTTTTTTGCTTTGCAAGCATTTCTCCTAGTTCAGTAGCATTCTTTTCACTTTCTTCTAACTGAGCATCAGTTTTCATTAATTCAGAAAGAGCACTATTAAGCTTTTCCAAAGTTTCATAATACAACTTTTTGTTTGACTTAACACGCTTATCTACAAAGTTATATCGCAACAACAAACCGCCACTCAAGATTGAGCTTGGTGACAATTCCTTATCGAGAAGCATATCTCTGTAAAGACCATAAACACCAGCAGTCCAACGTGGAGTCAAGTCATATTCAGCAGAAAGCTGAATAGGTACATACATCGTGTTGAGAGATCTATTGCCGACATTTGAATTGATATAGTCATGTGTATACACATTGAAATATGTATCATCAGGAGTACCACCTGCTATTGCAACCTCCTTGACTGCATCAACCGTACTATTACGATTCCAACCGTGTATGTATCCAATACCAACACCCAACCAAATATTGAATTGTGAATGCTTGCGGTTTAATACCATATTCAATAAGTTGAAATCAAGATTGAAATCGGCACCCAATAAGTGCATGTTGTTACGATCCTGGAAATTTGTGGTATAAGTAACCAATGTTCCCGGATAATCACCTATTATGAAATTTGGTGTTTCAACAGTAGAAGAAGCAAGATCTCTATTTGTGGATTTCACCATTGTATAACCTACATTCAAGCCGATTCGGACCCAAGGTTGAATATTGTATTTCACACCTATACCTAAGTCCGGAGCAATAGTTTTTTTCGAATCATCGAAAAGTGTACTCCTTACTACGCTGTAGGTGCTCAATCCACCTTGAGCATATATTGACCATGTGTTGGTACGCACACTGTCATTATATGTCTGGGCTTGGATGGTAACCGCAGTCAGCATGGCTGCGGTTACACCTAATATCCTTTTTATATATTTCATACTTATATAATCTGATTTATTCATTACTAATTTTAATGAATTCTTTACATTCAGAGAATTATTGACGAACTACTCGCTTGAAAGATTATGCTTTATTAGAAAGAATTGCATCTTTTATATTTTCAAGTCCTTTTTCCAAATCTTCAAGTTTCTCAATTATATCATCGGTACCATTGCTATAATCGTCTTTAAAGTCAGTTATAGCCTCACTGATAGTATCAATAGCCGTATTCAAAGCATCCAATTTGGCATTGGTAGATGTGCTATTACTTTCAAGTTGGGATATAACGCCATTTGCTGCTTTTACCAAATTTGTTAGTTTTGTATTTGTTGTAGCCTGACCTTCTACCAAACTTGCTAAACTTTCATTAAGAGTGAGTATATTGGCATTTGTACCAGACAAAGTAGTATTAACATCCAACAATCCAGCCTTTACAGCAGCAACAACTGCATTGAGTTTAGTTGCAAGTGTTGATGCATTAGTTGTCATTGCCTCTGTCAAAGCTGTTACAGATGTCTGAATGTCGGCATGAAGCATGTTTCCTGTTGCAGCAATCTGAACTTGAATAAGTTCTCCATTTGTATTTATTGCTGTTACGAGACTTTCACCATTCTGTTTTGTCAAATTGTTCAAAGCCTTAAATCCGCGGAACATAGTTGTATTCAATTTACCCAAGCCCTTCTTAAGTTCTTCATTCTGAATACTAATCTGTGAAGCGATTGTACTGTCACCCTTATCAATGCTGACCTTTATGTCAACAAGATCATATGAAAGGAGTGAATCCAAAGCAGCAAGTTTTGTAGTCAATGCAATTGCATTGCCATTCATTGTATTCATCAGAGTTGTTATTGAATTTGCTATTGTCATATTAAGCAATTCACCGGTTCTTGAAATCTGAAGACGAATAACTTCACCCTTCTCATTTACTGCTGTAACAAGTTCATCACCAGATTTATTAATCTGTGACTTAACGGCATAGAAACCATGGAACATAGTTGTATTCAATCTACCCAAACTCTTCTGGAGGTCCTCATTCTGAATACTAATCTCTGAAGCGATTGCACTGTCACCTTGTTCAATAGTAATCTTAACATCAGCAAAACCAACAGAAAGGATGGTATCCATTGCGGCAACCTTTGCAGTCAACGTCGTAAGATCACTGTTCAATGTATTCATCAGAGTTGTTATAGAATTTGCTATTGTCATATTAAGCAATTCGCCGGTTCTTGAAATCTGAAGACGAATTATTTCGCCATTAGCATTTACTGCTGTTACAAGTTCATTACCAGACTTATCAATCTGTGACTTAACGGCAAAGAAGCCCTGGAACAATGTTGAGTTGATTACACCGAGACTCTTCTGAGTATCCTTATCAAATTGAGTAATGACAGTCTTGAGTTCCTTTGTATTCTTGTCTACAGCTGCAGTCACCTTAAACAAACCTGCATTAATACCATCTGTCAATGCGTTTAGACGTCGAGCCAAAGTCTGAGTCTGGTCGTTAATCACAAATGCGAGCTGGTTTGCAGATTCCTTTATCTGAGAAGAAATCAATTTACCTGACTGATCAATTTCCATACGAAGAATGTTACCGTTATAGTTCATTGCTGTTACAATTTTCTTACCAGTATTATCTACTGTAGCGCTAACAACCTTAAAGCCATTGATAAGAGAGCTGTTGATATCACTCAGGCTATTCTTTGTATCAGCATCAAATACTGAGAGGGCATTGGTATTTTCATCAATCTTAACACCAATTGCCATATATCCAGCTTCAACCATTTGAGTAAGAGCTTCGAAACGAGCAGACAACTCTGCTGTTTGATCAGCAATAATATCTCTGAGTTTCTCCACTGAAGCAAATATCTCAGCAGAAATAAGTGAACCAGTTGAATCGATTTGCAGACGGAGAAGTTCTCCATTCTTGTTCATTGCAAATACAACCTTGTCACCATTTTCATCCAAGCTCTGCTTTGTCATCTTGAAACCATCAGTAATCGAAGAATTGATTTTGTCAAGATTTGAATTTGTATTCTTATCTAATAATGTAATAGCACCAGTATTTGTATTGATGCTTACCTCAATTTCCTTAAGACCAGTCTGAACAATCGCAGTCAGAGCATTAAAACGTTCATTCAATGTATTAGACTGAGAATTGATTGCTGCAACAAGAGCTTCACTATTTGCAAGAAGTTGCGCTGAAATCAGTTTTCCTGTTTCATCAATCTGAAGTCGAAGGTACTGACCATTTTCGTTAATAGCATAGATAAGTGACTGACCATTATTATCAATTTGTTTTGTCAATGCCTCAAATCCGTTGAATATTGATGATTGAATTTTGTCAATTCCATCTCCCATTTTTTGATCAAGAATAGAAATGGCGCCAGAGTTTACGTCTACTGACAATTTAATTTCAGTCAATCCGTCTCTCAGGATATTTCCCAATGCTTCAAATCTGTCTTCCAGACTATTTGACAAGTCATTTACTGCTTGAACTAATTTTGAATAGTCATTGATGTAAGTGTTGTCACCAAAATCAATAACTGGTTCAAGTACTTCTGTACAAGAAACCACTCCTAATGATGCCGTAAGAAGCACCGCATAAATTTTTTTACGCATAGATAAAAAATGTTAAAAAGTTAATATTTCGGTTAATATATACTCTTTCACTTATCAATTTCGTGTGGCAAAATTATGAATTATTCTTATACAATCCAAAATTTTACTAAATAAATTTACATTTTCTATACTTTTTATATATTTTTCTTTTATTTATTCATATTTTTATATTAGAAAAATAATTGTTCAATATCTCGTATTGCTATGGTATATTCACTATACCAAACTGCAGATATGAGCACCTCTACACAGTTGACAAAATCACGATGCAATATTTCCCATAAATAATAAGAATACTATACTTGAAGGAACTGAACCAGCACTAACCACGCGCCTGAAACCACCCTCCGACAATTCGGTGTTCAAAGGTCGTGTAATTTTATTAACAAAGGAGAATAACATCTAAGCAAATGGAAGCAACACGACGCATCTGGCTACATCACACATAAATAAGGATAAAATTGTATGGTCGATACAAAAAATTATGCACAACCTTTGTACCGTGTTCAGAAGGACATGACATTCTGATGCAACACGGGAGTTCTCTTGTCCGCTAGTCCTTGCATCACCCATTTATGCTTCTTTTCTGTGACTTTGCAACTTCTCAGTTAGATCGCTGAGAAACAACGAAGAGTCATCGAAGGATGATACGAGAAAGAAAAGAACTTTAACCTAAAACAAGTTAAAAAGCATCAAGGAAGCTAAGAGACGAGGAGACGGCACTGTAAATATTGCCTCTCTATATAGATTGAGAGTATAAATTCCGTATCCAATTATTTTTTGAAGGCAATTAAACCTTTTGGGGATGTGGGAGTCTTAGTAGCAGAAACAAATGTAACTCAATAATTTTAATAAAAAAAGTAACATGAAAAAACTACTCACTTTTGCTTTGATCGCTCTCATCACAGTGAGCGCATCTGCTCAGAGAAATTCCCGTCGTGACCGTCAGAACAGTGTCAACATGACTGAACTCTTAAACACTCAGGCTGAAGATCTAGCTAAGACTCTTAAACTGAAGAAAGAACAGAAGACTAAGTTTACTGCTATGTTCCTCGACTGGCAGACTGCTCGTTTCAACGCTATCAACCCTACTGGTGGTAATGCTGAATCTGAAGAGGCTGCTCTCGACTTCAAGAACATGACTGACGAACAGGCTGAAGAAAATGTTCAGAAGAATTTTGACCGTATGCTCAAGCAGATGGATGTGGACAAGGAATATTTTGCTAAGTTCAAGGAATTCCTTACTCCTGTTCAGGCTGCTCAGGTTTTGCTTAGTTCACGTGCTACTGGTGGCATGGGTGCTGCAGCTGCTATGATGGGCCGTATGGGCGGCATGGGTGGATTCCCTATGGGTGGCTTCGGCGGCGGTATGCCTATGGGCGGTGGTATGCCTATGGGTGGCGGCTTCGGCGGCGGTATGCCTATGTTCTAAAAAATAGTCAACAAGTAGACGAGTCAACAAGTAGACGAGTCAACAAGTAGACGAGTCAACAAGTCTACAAGTCAACAAGACAACGAGTAGACGAGATTTCGAGATTTCGAGGATTCGAGACTTTAGAAAAACGCTAACGCAACGCCCTACGGGCTACACAAGGCAAAAATAATAAAGCAAGGTGGTCGAATGACTGCCTTGCTTATTTTATAGGGGGGGGGATAGAAATTATAGGGGTTATAGAGATTATAGGGGTTATAGGGATTATAGAAACTATCACAACTATAACTGCTATAAAGACTATAAAACTATTACGACTATAGAAAAACAAAAAAAGCTGCGGGTTCGCAGCTTTTATGGGGTTGGAATGTAGCGCCTACGAGAATCGAACTCGTGTTCCATGCGTGAGAGGCATGTGTCCTAGCCGCTAGACGAAAGCGCCATGATAGAATTCTGTCCTTCGCGGAAGGAGGGGGATTCGAACCCCCGGTACGGTTACCCGCACGGCAGTTTAGCAAACTGCTGGTTTCAGCCACTCACCCATCCTTCCTTGGAAGTATTGACGATAGTCTGAAGTTGTCAGAATTCTATGTGTTTTGCTCTCTTCTGCTGGGTTGCTTTCCGAAAGCGAGTGCAAAAGTAGATATTTTTTACTGATTAACCAAACATTTTGCGAAAAAAGTTTTACCTTTGCCATAAATATGTGAATTATGGAGCATGGAAACTATAATATTCTGCCACGCGAATGCAGAATTGTGGATGTGAAGACGGTGAAGGACGAGCGCGGCGTACTGAGTATTGCTGACTCGGACAATCTTCCGTTCAAGGTGGAACGGACGTTCTGGATCTACGGCGTGCCTGAGGGGGAAACTCGGGGCGGACATGCTCATAGGGAGTGTGCGGAACTGATTTTTCCTCTGTCGGGCGGATTCGACATCATGGTGGATGACGGCAAGGAGGTGAGGGAGTTCTGCATGGAGGTACCGGACAGGGGTATTTACATCGGTCCGTATGTGTGGTGCGAACTGAAGAACTTCAGACCGGGGACGGTGTGCATGGTGATGGCTTCGCATCCGTACATGAGCGAGGGTTATATCAACGACTATAAGTCGTTCCGCGATACGAAGATTACGGTTCACAGGTTTACGCCTCAACTGGCTGAGGACTGGGATGAGTTTATTGACGGGGCTGGAAACGGTACGTTCCTGCTGAAACGTAGGTTCATGGACTATCACAGTGACCGTTTCACGGATGTGTCGATGTTGTTCTACAACGAGAAGGGCCGCATAATTGCTGTGTTGCCTGCCAACTATGATGAGGGGACGAAGACGGTGTGGTCGCATCAGGGACTGACTTACGGCGGGTTGATAATGGCGAAGGATATCTGTGCGGTGCAGGTGGGTGAGATTTTCAAACTCATGACGGATTATCTGAGTATGATGGGGGTCTCTACCCTACTCTACAAGCCTGTGCCTTACATATATAATGAGTTGCCGAGTGAGGATGACCTGTACTGGTTGTTCCGCTACGGTGCTGAACTGTGCTGCCGTGGGCTGTCGCAGTCGGTGAAACTGGGTTCGGCGTTCAGGTTGCCTGAATCGCGGAGAAGCGGTATCAGGAAGGCGAGGAATGCGGGGGTGACTGTGGAGCGTACGGACGACGTGGATCGTTTCTGGGAGGTTCTGAACCAGACGCTGCAATGCTGTCATGGTGTGAAACCGGTGCACAGTGCGGCGGAACTGGAACTGCTAATGGGCAGGTTCCCTGAGAACATTAAGCTGTATGTGGCTCGTCTGGGTGACGAGGTGCTGGCGGGCAGTGTGGTTTTCGACTGTGGCAAGGTGGTTCACACGCAGTATCTGGCGGCTTCGCCTAAGGGCAAGCAGATGGGTGCCTTGGACTTGGTGATCAACGTTCTCATTACGGAGGTGTTTGCTGACCGCGAATATCTGGATTTCGGCATTTCTACTGAACAGGGGGGCTTGGTGCTGAACGAGGGGCTGGCTTTCCAGAAGGAGATGTTCGGGGGACGTGGGGTGAATTATGATTGCTGGAAGTATGAGATACGAAACGCTGCGCGGTAGGGAAAACGCCGTTAGCCATTAGCCATTAGCCATTGGCTTTTTGGAGGAATCGAGGAGTCGAGTTTTCGATATTTCGAGGAGTCGAGCAAGGCTTCGCCTACGCCTACGCAAACGCTAATGGCTAAGGGCTAATGGCCAATGGCTATATTCCCCCTTGAGGGGGTTAGGGGGCATTACTTTTGACAAATAAAAATAGATGAGATGAATTATTTAGACAGAAATGAATTTAATTTTGCACCATCACAGTTGGTGATTGACACGATCAGGAACTTTGACTTGGGGAAGTTCTGCTTCTATACCCGTATTTATGACCAGGGGAAGAAGAGTATTTTCTCGGTTTTTCTTTCTGAATTGTTCGGTATTGAGGAAAAGAGGGTTATCCTGGGCTATGGGGCTGAGGATATCCTGAAAAATGCGGTTCACTATTTCCTGACTAAGGGCAGCAACAACAAGATGCTGATTCCTAAGTTTTCATGGTGGTACTACAAGTCGATTGCTGACGAGGTGGACGGTGTGACGGTTCAGTATCCTGTGTATGAGTCGGGGGACTCGTTCTGCTACGACATGGAGGGACTGAGGAAGATGATTGTGGAGGAGCATCCTCGTATCTTGCTCATTGCTTCGCCGAACAATCCTACGGGCAACGGTCTGACGCCTGAGCAGCTGTCGCAGATTATGGATATGACGGAGAGGGATACTATTGTGTTGGTGGATGAGGCGTATGCGTCGTATGTGTCGGATGACACTTCATATATCAAGCGTCTGGTGGATGGTCACCCTAACGTGATTATCAGCCGTACGATGTCGAAGTTCTACGGTCTGCCTGGCCTGCGCATGGGTTTTGGTTTCGTAAGCCAGAGCGAGGAGATGGAGCGTTTCTGCAAGTACTCGAACAAGTATCTGGGTTATGACCGTCTGAGCGAGGATGTGGCTATTGCTTCGCTGAAGAGTGACGACCACTACAGGGAGATTGCACGTGTGATGGATGAGGCGAGAAGGATGTATAAGGAGGAGTTGGGTGTGCTGCCTGGCTTTACGGTATACAGGAGTGTTGCCAACTTCATCCTGATTAAATATCCTATCGGGAAGAAGGCTTTGCTGCAGGCTGCCTTTGCTGAGCAGGAGTACAAGGTGAAGTTCCTGGATGAACCGGACCTGAACGAACATATGCGTATTACCTTGGGGCGGAAGGAGCAGAACCGGAAGATCTGTGACATAATTCTGAGTGTATGCAAGGGGTGATTCTGGCTGCCGGTATGGCTACAAGACTGCGTCCGCTTACTGACAGCTGTCCGAAGTGTCTGCTGGAGGTGAAGGGTGAGACGCTGCTACAACGCACGGTGGATGCCATGCGTGGTGCGGGTATCAACGAGATTACGGTGGTGACGGGGTATCTGCAGGAGATGATAACTGACTTTCTGAGGAGGAACTATCCGGATATGGTGTTCCACTTCATTGAGAACGTGGTGTATTCTTCGACGAACAACATTTACTCGCTGTGGCTGACGAGGGAGCAGGTGGACGGCAGGGATTTCCTGCTGATGGACAGTGACATTTACTGTGATCCGGCTTTGGTGAAGACTATTGTGGACCAACCGGTGAGTGCCTTGGCCCTGAACCGTCATGAACTGGGCGAGGAGGAGATTAAGGTGATTGTGGATGAGAATTTCAACATTACTGAAATCAGTAAGGTGTGCAGCATCAAGGATGCTATCGGGGAATCGGTGGGGGTGGAACGTATGTCGGCTGAATACAGCAGGGCTTTGTTCCGGGAGTTGGAGGTGATGATTGAGAAGGAGGGACTTGTGGACGTGTTCTATGAGCGTGCTTTCGAACGATTGATTCCGCAGGGACATACGTTCAAGGTGGTGGATACGACGGACTTCTTCAGCATGGAGTTGGATACTGTGGAGGATTTTATGGCGGCTGGAGGAGAAAAAGCCATTGGCCGTTAGCCATTAGCCATTGGCTTTTTTTGAGTCAACAAGTCAACAAGACGACGAGTAAGCCCCCCCTAACCCCCTCAAGGGGAAATAACGCTAACGCAAACGCAAAAAGCTTCGCCTACGCAAACGCTAACGCAAAAGCTAATGGCTAATGGCTAATGGCTAATTACTAAGGGCTATGTTCCCCCTTAAGGGGAGCAGGGGGCATTACTTTAGAAATTCATATCTATTATTAACATAAATTATTTTTACAATGAAAAAGATTTTTTGCTTGATGGCCGGTTTGGCTATTGCTGCGTCTCTGCAGGCTCAGGACGTGAAGACTAAGACTATCGAGGATGGTGGTACTGGTGACTACAAGGCTGTGATGGTGGGTGATGCTTCTCTGACTACTCACACTATCTTCAAACCTGCTGACTTGAAGCCTTTCGGCAAGGAGAAATTGCTTCCTGTCTTGGTTTGGGGTAACGGCGGATGTGCTAATTCTCCTAGGGAACATATCAACTTCCTCAACGAGATTGCTTCTCATGGTTTCATCGTTATCGCTATCGGTCCGATGATGGACGAGGAGGATTTCGGCGGTTTCGGCGGCGGTGGTTCTGAATCCAAGCAACTGATTGATGCTATGGAATGGATCATCAAGCAGAACAAGGACAAGAAGAGTCAATATTATGGCAAGGTGGATGTGGCTAACATTGCTGCTGCCGGTATGTCGTGCGGCGGTCTGGAGGCTCTCGACATTTCCAACGACAAGCGTCTGAAGACGGTGATGGTGTGCAACAGCGGTCTGTTCAACAATTCCAGCCGTTCGACTGCCATGCCTGGTATGCCTATGCCTGACAAGGAACGCCTGAAGGAGATTCAGGTTCCTATCATATATATTCTCGGGGGTCCGAAGGATATTGCTTACGAAAACGGTATGGATGACTTCAAGCGTATTGACCATATTCCTGCTTTCGTCTGCAATCTGCCTGTGGGTCACGGCGGTACTTACTCTCAGCCTCACGGCGGCGAATTCGCACGCGTGGCTACTGCCTGGCTGCAGTGGAACCTCAAAGGGGACGAGGAGGCTGCAAAACTCTTTACCGGCGACCCTTGCGGACTGGCTAAGTCTGAGGGTTGGACTGTGGAGAAGAAGAAGATTAAATAGAGTCAACAAGTAGACGAGATTTCGAGATTTCGATATTTCGAGGATTCGAGACTTTAGAAAAACGCTAACGCAACGCCCAACGGGCTATGCTAAGGCAAAAATAATAAAGCAAGGTGGTCGAATGACTGCCTTGCTTTGGTTTTTATAGGAGTTATAGGGATTATAGAGATTATAGGGATTAAAGACTCGTTGACTTTCTAAAGGTTTTCGTAGCGTAGCGTTTCGTAGGCGCAGCCTTTCTCGCAGACTCGTAGACTCATTTTTTTTGCAATTCGTTTTGTGGGTATGTTTTTTATACTTATATTTGCAACGGAAATTGATGTTATCTCCTAAACTACGGCTAAGGGATATTAACTGAACAATACTTTTATCTATATTTTTTACCTAATATCAAACAAATCAATTATGAAGAAATTAATGGCTCTTTTGGCTGTTGCTGCTTTATTCTGCTGCAACGTCAATGCACAGACTCCTGTTCTCAATATTGAAGGCGGACAGGTGCAGGGTGTCACTACTGACATCAATGGTGTTATTGTCTATCGCGGTATTCCTTATGCTGCTCCTCCTATCAATGAACTCCGCTGGAAGGCTCCTCAGCCTGTTATTCCTTGGAAGGGGGTGAAGGTGGCTAAGACTTTCGGTCACCCTGGTTATCAGGCTTCTCACCTTCCTGGTGGATATGCTACTGAATGGGGTTACGGCGAAGAGGCTCCTTACAGTGAGGACTGTCTGTATCTGAATGTTTGGACTACTGCTTCAGGTCAGCCTAACAAGAAGTTGCCTGTGGCTCTCTGGATTCATGGTGGCGGCTACCGCGAAGGTTGGGGTTCTGAACCTGAATTCGATGCTCAGGAATGGGCTGCCAAGGGTGTGGTTCTCGTTTCTATCAACTACCGTCTCGGTGTGTTCGGTTTCCTTACTCACCCTGCTCTCAACGAGGAGAGTCCTGAACATGTTTCCGGTAACTATGGTATCCTTGACCAGATTGAGTCGCTCAAGTGGATCAAGAAGAATATCGCTCAGTTCGGTGGTGACCCTAACAACGTGATGATCTTCGGTCAGAGTGCCGGCGGCGGTAGTGTCCGTACTCTCTGCGAATCTCCTCTCGCTCGTGGCTTGTTCCACAAGGCTATCATCATGAGTGCCGGCGGTATCGCTACTGCTGCTCAGCCTAATTCACGTCCTGGCTATCCTGCTATCACTCTTGAGTCTTCTGCTGCTACTAACAAGAAGATGTTTGACTGGGCTGGTCTGACTGACCTCCAGAAGATGCGCCGTGCTTCTTCTGAAACTGTCTATGCTCTCAGTTCTCTCTATTCTTCGGTTACTGGTGACAGGGCTATGGCTTCTTATTCTCCAATAGTTGACGGTTATGTTTCTCTGAAGAGTTTCGACGATGCTGCTGTTGCTGGTACTCTCGCTGACGTTCCTTACATGATCGGTTATACTCTCAACGATATGGGTGATATGTCGGAAGGTATTGCTGCTTTCTGCTACAACCGCAGCAAGGTGGGCAACAAGGCTTATGCTTACGAATTTGCCCGTCCTCTTCCTGACGACGGCAGTCATCCTGAAGTTACCCAGCGCCTGAAGGGTGCTTTCCACTCTTCTGACCTTTGGTTCGTATTCAAGTCTCTGAAGCATTGCTGGCGTCCTTGGACTAAGGGTGACTGGGATCTCTCTGAGAAGATGCTTACTGCTTGGACTAACTTCGCTAAGTACAGCGA
>JAKSJB010000025.1 GCA_024398475.1 Bacteroidaceae bacterium
CTCAAAACAGCTTAAAAAAACGTCTCGGGTCAGATGTCGATTTTGAACACCCTACATTCAGGGACTGGGCAAACGGATTGGAGACCGTGTGCTCTTCCATGATATTTCGTTCACCATCAACGAAAGGGAGCATATAGGGCTAATTGCCAAGAACGGTACGGGAAAATCCACACTTCTGTCCATTCTCAGCGGTGATGAAGGTTACGACGAAGGTAAGATTATCTTCCGCAACGACCTGAAAGTAGGGTATTTGGAACAAACTCCGGTATTCGACGCCGAACTGACTGTTCTGGAAGCCGTGATTGGAATAAAAGAGTCAACGAGTCAACAAGTCAACAAGTCAACAAGTTTGCAGGACAATCAGGAATCATCCGAGATGCAGTTGCTTGCAAAACAGACGCTGACACAACTGAAGATTACGGATTTCAATCAGAAGATGGGAGAACTGAGCGGCGGTCAGGTAAAGCGTGTTGCCCTGTCACGAGTATTGGTACAGTCACCCGACATGCTGATTCTGGACGAACCTACAAACCACCTCGACCTTGAAATGATTGAATGGCTTGAGAACTATCTCGGGCGCTCCACTATGGCAATTCTGATGGTAACGCACGACCGTTATTTCCTCGACCGAATCTGTTCACAGATTATCGAGATGGACGACTCACGCATCTATTCCTACAAAGGCAACTACAGTTACTATCTTGAAAAACGTCAGGAAAGATTGGAAAACCTCTCCAACGAGATTACGCGTGCAAACAACCTCTACCGCACAGAACTCGACTGGATGAGACGCATGCCATGTGCACGAGGTCACAAGGCGAAATACCGCGAAGATGCCTTCTATGAATTGGAGAAGATTGCCAAGCAACGTATCAGCGAGCGCAACGTAAGGCTGGAGATGAGTGGCGGGTACATTGGCAACAAGATTTTCGTGGCACAGAACGCATCGAAGTCGTTTGGTGACAAAATTATCCTGAAGGACTTCAACTATACTTTTTCCCGCTATGAGAAAATGGGAATCGTGGGCAACAACGGTGCGGGAAAATCTACATTCATAAAAACGCTGCTCGGGCTGGAAAGTCTAGATGAGGGCAAGTTCGACATCGGTTCGACAGTAAGGTTCGGTTACTACTCACAGGAAGGACTCAAATTCCGCAATGACCAGAAAGTGATTGATGCCGTACGGGATATTGCAGAATACGTGGATATGGGTGACGGAGAAAAACTTAGTGCCAGCCAGTTCCTTCAGCATTTCCTTTTCTCTCCGAAAGAGCAGCATACATACATCCACAAACTGAGTGGCGGAGAAAGACGACGTCTTTACCTCTGTACAGTACTTATGCGCAATCCAAACTTCCTCATACTCGATGAGCCGACCAATGATCTCGACATCGTAACATTGCAGATTCTGGAGGACTACCTCACCAAGTTCAAGGGATGTCTTATCGTCGTGAGTCACGACCGCTATTTCATGGACAAGGTTGTAGACCACATTCTCGTATTCCACGGAGAAGGTCGTATTCAGGACCTCCCCGGCAGTTATTCACTCTATCGGGCAGCCGAAGACAAAAAACAATCAGACACCACATTACAGAACACAAAAAAGAAAGAGGACACAACTACCGCTGCCGCAACAACGAGACAACGTCCCGCCGAGAAACGTAGGCTTTCCTTTAAGGAAAAGCGTGAATTCGAACAACTCACCGCCGACATCGATGCGCTGGAAGCAGAAAAGAAAAAGATTGAAGACGGACTCAGTTCCGGCTGTCTTGACACAGACACCATCATCAAGCATTCCAAGCGTCTGCCATTACTCAACGAAGAATTAGATGAAAAATCCATGCGCTGGCTTGAGTTAAGTGAATTTGCCTAAAATCAAGGTCAGACGACCTACTGACAAATTCCAAGGAACTACATTCACCAGCCACATTTCTTATGTACAATTTTACCTATTATGAAATATAGTTTCCGTTACTGACAAATTACCGACTCATAACTGACCCATAACGGACTTATAATGAAAGTATAGCGAGTATGCCGGCATCTCCAGCATAAAACATTATATCTCAGCCACATGCAGAATAAATTCCACGATAAATGAACGGGGATAAAATGAACACTTTCACGATTTTGCGGATTTTAGGATTAACAAATCATGAATAATACATGTCAGACCTTCTGAAAAGTCAAAAATCAAAAAAAAATCCTCGCCAATTAAACCTTTGCTACTTTTATCGGTCATTAGTATCGTAACAAAACATTTTTAAACAAAACCATGAAACAAATTTTCACTTTAACATTAATTTTAGCATTATCATTATTTACCGCTAATGCACAGACAAGTTCAAAACCAAAGAAAGTATCAAAGGCAAATGTTACAGGTTTCGTGAAAGACGCTGAAACAGGTGAAGCACTCGTAAGGGCTACTGTTCAGATCATGACTCCCGATACAGCCAGTATGATTACAGGTATCACAACCAACAACATGGGTGGTTACACCATAAAGAATGTGGAGGAAGGCAACTATATCGTAAAGATTTCATACCTCGGCTACCGCAACTTCTACCGTGCTGCTACAGTTAAGAACGGTGCCACGATCCTCAATGTAGGTACTGCCCTGCTTTATCCAAACAGCATTCTGCTGGAGTCTGCCGTTGTTACAGGTAAACTGCCACAGATGGAAGTTAAGGAAGATACAATCGTGTTCAATGCCGACGCATTCAAGGTACCTGAAGGAAGTGTGCTTGAAGACCTCATCAAGAAACTCCCAGGAGCCCAGGTTGACAACGACGGAAGTATCACAATCAATGGTAAGAAGGTAAATAAGATTCTCGTAGGTGGTAAGGAATTCTTCGGAAACGACAGGGAAATGTCAATGAAGAACCTCCCTACTGAAATCATCGAGAAGGTCAGCACATACGACAAGGCTTCAGATAACGAGCGACTCACCGGTATTCAGGACGGTCAGGAAGAAACAGTCATCGACCTTACTATTAAGAAAGGTATGCAGAAAGGTTGGTTCGGTAACATCAGCGCCGGTGTCGGTACCAAAGACCAATTTGCCAACCGTATTATGCTCAACCGTTTCCAAGACAACATGCAGGCTTCACTCATCGGCAACCTTAACTCAAACGGAGGCGGCGGAATGGGTATGGGACGTGGTGCCCAAGGCAAGAGTCTTCAGGGAAGCGTAGGTCTCAATCTTGTAGTATCAAAGGATGACAAGTATGAAATAGGTGGTAACGTCCGCTATAACAGCAGAAACAACAAGAACAATTCCCGCAGTGCATCAGAGAACTATTTGACGACCGACAATTCGCGTACATTCAAAGACAACTTCAGCAGGAACGAAAACTTCAGCGACCAGGCAAATGCGGAATTCAAGATTGAAGTACAACTCGACTCTGCCACTACACTCCTCGTTCGCCCTGTAATCGGTATTGGCAACAATGGTTCCAACAGCACAGGAAGTGGTGCAACATACAACTCAGACCCTTATGAATTCAATCAGATTACCAATCCACTCAACCAATGGGCAACTGTTGAAGACCTCATGTACGATGCAATCGTAAACTACGAACAGACAGCAAATCGCAACCGCACCGACAGCAAGAATGCAAGTGCAAACTTCACTCTCAGCCACCGTTTCAAAAACAAGCGCCAAAGAAACCTCTCAATCAACGGAAGTTTCAACTACTCAAAGAGCGAAGGTCCAAGCTACAGTTCGTCATTGAACACATATTATAAAGAGACCAATCCAAAAGCTCAAGAAGTGTTGGTATATCGTTACACAAAATCACCTAACGACAATTTCTCATTCGGAATTGGTGGAACATTCAGTGAACCTATTGCACAGAATCTCATCCTTCAGTTCTCATACAACTACCAGCACAGCAAGCGTACTAGTAACAGAAACACATATGATATGGGTTCAGAGTCTCAATACAAGTTATACAACCCACTTCCAACACCGGAAAAGGTTCTCGAACTCAAAAACGACCTAGAGCAGCTTCTCGGTTATCTGCCATACGACTACGAAATGTATCTCGACTCTGCCTTGAGTGCAAACAGTCGTGATGTCAACCAGAACCACAACTTCAACCTCCAGCTGCGTTGGAACACAAGTTTTATCACTTCTTCCATTGGCGTTCAATTGCAGATGCAACCACAGAATGTTCACGGAAGAAACATGTATCAACTCGTTGACGAGAACGGAAACTATATAATGAATGAAGCTAATGATTATGTCATTGGATCTGAAATCCTCCACAAGAAACGCAACCAGATTCGTCTGTCTCCTACAATCAATTTCCGCTACCGCTTCAATCGTCAGAACCAGCTGAACTTCACATACCGCGGAAACATGCAGCAGCCATCACTAGACAACCTGTACTTCAGCAATCTGGAGAACCGCAACAACTGGCGTCTTTCCAATGCCGACCTGAAGTCTTCATTCACAAACAATTTCAACATCAACTGGAACAACTACATAACAGCTACAATGCAGACTCTCTTTGCCAACTTGTCTTTCAACAACACGATGAACAGCATCACCAGCAAGACATACTACAACAGGCTCCTCGGTAAGACAGTCAGCACGCAAGACAACATCAACGGGCAATGGAGTGCCAACGGAAGCATCGGTTTCAACTCACCACTCTTCGCCAACGAACGATTTATGCTCAATTCTTCAATCAATGCTGGTTACAACAACAACGTCAGCTATATACAACAGCAGAAAGCAGGAACGACCAGCATGCGTCCTGAAAACATGGAGACATTGAAGAACAACACAAACAACCTCAACCTCGGTGGAAACCTCAGTCTGACTTACCGTACAGAATTCTGGGATGTACGCGCCACAGGAAATCTCCGCTATAATCATCAGGATACTAAATATAAAAAAGACATTTCAAGTCCTAACACTTATGACTTCAGCTATGGTGTTGAAACAAACGGGAACTTCGAAAATGGATGGGGATTTGCAACAAACTTCAGCATGAGTTGCCGTCGTGGTTACAACAACAGCGATGCAAACACTACAGAAGCAATCTGGAATGCACAGGTAAGTTACCGTTTCCTTCAGGGCAAAGCAGCAACTATCAGTCTTCAGGCTTACGACATACTCAACCAGCGTAGCAACTTCAGCCGCACAATCAGCGCTATGAGCCGTACAGACAAATGGACAGAATCAGTAAACAGTTATCTCATGCTTACATTCCAATATCGCTTCAACTTCTTCGGAAGCGCATCAGCACGCCGTGGTCTGCGTGGCGGAATGGGCGGAGGAATGCCTATGGGCGGCATGGGCGGAGGTATGCCTATGGGTGGCGGAATGCCAATGGGTGGCATGTTCTAATTCCAGCCTAGCCAAAAAAACTCAAACAAACCTAGATTATATTAATTGGTATATATTTTGATTTGGTAATTTTTCAAGAAACGGGTGTCGGAATATTCCGACACCCGTTCTTTATTTATGTATCATTGATTTCTGTAAAATATCTTGAAATACAGAAATCTTATTATCAAAACAAGTCAGTTGAAAGATAACGCTCACCCGTATCAGGAAGCACTACCACAATTTTGCCATTACCCTTATATTCCTTTGCCACCTTTAAGGCTGCTGCTACGGCTGCACCTGATGAAATACCTACCAAAAGTCCTTCTTCACGTGCAAGGGCACGTGCCATTTCGTAAGCGTCATCGTCAGAAACTCCCAACACCTCGTCGACAACTGAAGCATCGTAAGTATCAGGAATGAAATTACCTCCGATTCCCTGAATCTTATGTGGCGCGTATGCTCCACCAATCAAAACTCTCGATGCAGCAGGTTCTACGGCATATACCTTTATATCCGGATTATACTCCTTCAACCGTCTTGCCGTACCGCTGACCGTACCGCCGGTTCCCGCTGTGGCTACCAATACATCAACCTGACCTTCCGTATCGTTCCAAATTTCTACGCCTGTGGTGTTATAGTGTGCCTGCGGATTTGATGGATTGACAAACTGACCGGCTATTATGCTGTCTGGAATTTCACGATTGAGTTCTTCAGCCTTTCTTATAGAACCGAGCATACCTTCAGCACCAGGAGTGAGTACAATCTCAGCACCAAATGCTGAAGCCAATTTACGGCGTTCAACACTCATGGTATCGGGCATAACGAGTATCATTCTATAACCTTTGATGGCACATATCATGGCAAGTCCGATACCAGTATTGCCACTCGTTGGTTCAATAATGGTTGATCCCTGTTTCAGACGACCAGACGACTCTGCATCATTTATCATCTGCAATGCCACACGATCCTTGGCACTTCCACCCGGATTGCTTCGTTCCAACTTCGCCAACAGAGTCGGAACACCTCGTTTTGCCGAAAACTTTCCCAATTCGAGTAATGGTGTGCCACCTATTAATTCTGTTAAATCTTTTGCTATCATACTATTTAATTTTATAGACTATTGACCTTTAGCAATTTGCTATTAGTCATTAGCAGTTAATCTTCTAAACGCTTGTTGGGCGCAAAGATAAGGAAAAATTTTATATTTACTGTTTTTTTTCATACCTTTACGACCGAAATAAAATCCAATGTCATTTTTCCTATGAGAAAACTAAAATTCGCAATGGCATTCTGCCTATTGGCAGGCTGTCTGCCAAGAGAAGCAAAGGCTGCAGACTTTCTTCAGGATAGAATCGGTAATTACAGAACAGCAATGCGAGGATTCTACCTCTGGAGATGTGGAATGGCTGTAGAATGCGACTATAACGGAGAACACTATGCGACAGAAGCATGTCACCTGAACGATGGCTATACTGACTACATACGCCCTACCCTTGAAGGTAATGTACAAGTTCCCGACAGAATTGATGGTACAGGAGGTTGGCACGATGCCGGAGATTTTGGCAAATATACGGTCAATGCCGGTGTCACTCTTGGTACTCTTTTCTATGCATGGAACCATTTCGGTGACAAACTCAAGAAAATATCTCTGGGTATCCCTGATACTGCAAAAGGGTATCCTGATTTTCTCAAAGAGTTGAAATGGGAAACTGACTTTATTCTGAAGATGCAGTACCCTGATGGTTCCGGAAGGGTATCGCATAAACTCACAAGAACAGGATTTGCAGATTTCATCATGCCTCAGAAAGATGACGGGAAACGCTATTTCACGGAATGGAGTTCACCTGCAACTGCAGACTTCGTAGCAATGATGGCTATGGCTGCACGTTTTTTCAAGCCATACGACAAGGCTTATGCCAAGAAGTGCCTGAAAGCAGCAGAAATGAGTTGGAGGTTCCTTGTAAATAATCCCGAAAATAAGGGATTTGTGCAGGGAGATTTCTCTACTGGAGGATATCTGACCAGTGATGAAGACGACCGTTTATGGGCTGTTGCTGAAATGTGGGAGACTACAGGAAAGCCTGAATATCTCTCCGAACTGGAACGGCGTATTTCTGAAATCACAAAACCTGCCAACAATAGTGATAGGAATAAATTCAGATGGGCGATGAGAATCCGCCGTACTTCCCTCATTGACAGCGGATGGGATTGGGGTGATGTCACAAACCTTGGAATGTGGACCTACGCACTAAGTAAGCATAAAGGACGTGAGCCAAAGATTCTTGCAGACGTAAAATCTGCCATACTGAAAGATGCCGCTACTATTTCTGAGCGTGTAATGAAAGACGAATACGGTTGTCCCCTAACAAATTTCTTCTGGGGCTGTAACGGTTCGGCAGCACGTCAATCCGTAGATTTACACGTTGCAGAACTTCTTGATTCTACCATCTCATACAAGGATGTCACCGAAAGGATTGCAAACTGGATATTAGGCAACAACTATTACCATCGGTCCTTTGTCACAGGAATCGGCATCAATCCCCCCATGCATCCTCACGACCGGCGAAGCGGTGCTGACGATATTGATTCTCCATGGCCTGGATACCTTGTAGGTGGCGGTCATACCCCTACTGATTGGGTTGACGACCAAGAGGACTATTCTCGCAACGAAATTGCTATCAACTGGCAGGCTGGATTGGTTTACCTCTTTGCTGCCATACTTTAAACAGGAAGGTTATGGGTATTAAAATAAGTCTGACCAGATACAGGATATTTATTCTATGCGCACTCTTTCCTATAGGACTTCAAGCCCAAATAGGCCTAAAGCCATTGAATGTTGTAAAACTAAACAAAAAGGGGATTCCCCACGGGCAATATTCAGGAATCACAAAAATAAACGATTCCATATTTGCTGTTGTTCACGATAAAGCCGATAGGATTTTTTTCATTCGCAGCAATGACTTAAAACATTTTCAGTTTACGTCTGTCGATTGCCATATTCGGCAACGGGATCCAGAAGGAATTACATACTTGGCAAAAGAAGGAACTTTCTTTATTTCCGGAGAATCAGACCAAAAAATCATTGAATATGGAAGTAACGGAATGCCTACAGGAAGAGAACTGCGCATACCGGAAATGTATAACGTCACAAGACGTCGCACAAACGCAGGATTCGAAGCATTATCATACAATGCCGTCACACACAAGTTCTGGACGACTACAGAACAAGGATTGCGCGAAGACTCAATAAATACCATTAGGCTACAAAGTTTCGATGATGAAAGTCTCAATCCCGAAGCACAGTACCTATATAGGATTGACTTACAAAGAAAGCCCAATGCGGACAATACTCCATTGGCAAAATATGCCTATGGAGTTCCTGACATTCTTGCACTTGATGACGGAAGTCTCATAATAATGGAACGTGAACTATTTGTACCTAAAAAAGCCATCGGAGGTTGGTGTGATATACGTCTGTATCATTACTGTCCCGAAAGCGGAGAAAAAAGGCTACTCGACAGTTTTACGACTCACTTACAACTCACACGCATAAATCTGGCAAACTACGAAGGTATTGCTTTCGGCCCCACCCTACCCGATGGCACAAGAACCATCATTCTGATTAACGATTCCCAGGACGGTGCAGGAAACACCTTTGCCAAGCTGCATGACTACTTAAAGATATACGCCATCAATTATCAGCCATAGGCTGTTAGGATATGAACATAATAACAGCCATCAACCATATGGAATTGCCAATGATACGGTTGATGGCTATTAAAATCAAATGTCGCTTAGGCGACTTATGTATTATTTCTTTTCAGACTTTTTTGAATCTTTCTTATAACGCTTGTTAAGAGCAGCAACGACTTCTTCCGTAACGTCATACTGAGGGGCTCCGTACAGTACGTTGTCAATACCAGAAGACTTGCAAAGGATAAATGCATATCCCTTTTCCTCAGCATAGGCCTTTGTAAAGTTCTTGATTGTATCTGTCAAAGCCTGAAGTTCTTTCTGATATTCTTCCTGAAGGGAATTTGAAAGGCGAGCCTGAAGGCCTTCTATATCCTGTTGAAGTTTCTGAAGACGTGCCTGTTCAGTTTCATATTGCTGCTGAGTAAGCGCATTTGCCTGAACCTTACGCTGGAATTCCTGAACCTGTGAAGCAAAGCCCTTGCCCTTCTCATCAATAGTAGATTCTGCATTTTCCTGCTTCTTCTTGAAATTCTCAGACACTTCCTTATAGTATTCATACTGATTGGTAAGGGTGTCAATAAGCACGTAGGCAATCTTCATTTCTCCCTGTACCGCCTTCTTTGCTGGCTCCGCATCTTCCTTGGCAGATTCTGCAGGCTTCTGTTCGCATGAAACAATCATGGCTGCTGCCATCATTGCTAAAAGTCCGTTACGGACAAAATTTGTTGTTTTCATAAAAATATGTTTACTTAATTTATTTATCAAAATTCACAATATTTCCTTCACGGCATGCGGATTATCCTGACGTGCCTGTCTGTCCTGACTCTGCACACAAGTAATACCACGCTTACGCATTTCCTTACTGCTTGACACATGGGTCTTAGGAAAATGGCCATGTTTCTTAAATATTATCTGTATGCACATGAAAAACACACATAATGCAACAATTATTACACTAAAAGCAATGAGTTTCCACATTTTTTGTATAATTTTGCTTGCAAATATACGAATTATTAGTCGAATAAGACAACTATAAAGAAAACTTTTACGATAATTAACGGATTTAAATAATCTATAAATTAAAAATTGTCAATAATTATGGAACTTAAGCCAAAGACCGTATTTGATATTTTTGCTCAGATAAATAAAGTACCCAGACCATCAAAGCACGAAGAAAAAATCATTGCGTTCCTTCAGAATTTTGCAAAGAAAGAAGGACTCTCCTGCAAGACAGACGAATGTGGCAACGTACTTATTTCCAAACCAGCAAGTGCCGGTATGGAAAGCAGAGACACAGTTGTACTGCAAGCCCACATGGACATGGTCTGCGAAAAGACGTCAGACCGTCAGATAGACTTTGAGAATGATGCCATTGAGAGTTATATTGACGGTGAATGGATGCGTGCACGCGGTACAACCCTCGGTGCCGACGACGGCATAGGAATAGCCATGGCCCTTGCTGTACTGACAGACAAGGAACTCAAGCATGGTCCTATCGAATGTTTGTTCACCCGCGACGAAGAGACCGGTCTTACCGGTGCAGAAGCCCTTCAGAGCGGATTCATGACAGGAAAGTATCTCATAAACCTTGACAGCGAAGATGAAGGTGAGATTTTCATCGGTTGCGCCGGTGGAGTAAATACCGAGATTGAATTCAACTATTTCGAACAGGAAACTGACAGGAACATGATGGCACTGCGCATCGTTGTAGACAATCTTACCGGAGGACACAGCGGTGACGACATCAACAAGAACCGTGCGAATGCCAACAAGATTCTGGCACGTTTCCTCTACAACGCATTCAACAAATACGACCTAAACCTTATCAGCATCGACGGAGGAAATCTCCACAATGCCATACCAAGACATGCAGAAGCCGTGATAGCCGTACCAGAGAGTGCAAAGCATGACATCCGCGTCGATTTCAATCTATTCGCAACAGACATTCAAAACGAATACCATGCGACGGAACCAAATGCAGAATTCATCATGGAAAGTGTAGAAATGGAAGACCACTGCATAGATGACATTACTGCATACAATCTCATCGGAGCACTTCATGCCTGCCATCACGGAGTTTACGAATGGAGCCAAGACATACCTAACTTCGTGGAAACCTCATCCAACCTTGCAAGTATCAAGATGACCGAACCCGGTAAGATTAAGATCGTAACAAGCCAACGCAGTTCCACTCAAAGTCAGTTGGAATGCATGTCAAGCACTATTGCATCGACATTCACTTTGGCAGGAGCCGATGTCACGATAATGGACGGATATCCTGGATGGAAACCAAATCCAGATTCAGCACTACTGCAAGTTGCAGTTGAAAAATACCGGGAACTTTTCGGAAAAGATCCGGTAGTACGTGCAATACACGCAGGACTTGAATGCGGACTTTTCTCCGAAAAATACCCTAATCTCGACATGATAAGTGTCGGTCCTACCCTTCGCGGCGTACATTCTCCAGACGAGCGACTACTCATCCCTACGGTAGAGATGGTTTGGAAGCATTTGGTGGCAATACTTCAGGAAATCTAAGTTTTTTTGTGGAATTATGTTTTTTTCACATTATACATTCAATGTTTCAGCCATTAATATTGTATCTTTGCACCCGAACAACATTATGTACATAACTTTCAACAATATGAAACAGACATTTTTAACTATCTTAATGGCACTGACCATTACTACACAGATGAACGCCCAAAGCCTCTACAAGAAGGTACATGAAAATGCTACAGCAGTAGTAAACAATGTTGCATCAAACGACCAGCAGATTCAGGTAAATCAGTTTAAGATTACAGTCCTGAACTATATCATGTCACAGGTAAAGAAAAGGAATCTCAACAAAGACTCCTATTTCTATGATTCCCAGGCAGTAAATATGGCGTCGTTCGTTACCGATTTCGAGACAGATATCATAAGGGCACGTCAGATTTCTACAGAAAAGCGTCTAGCCGTAATTGACTGCTACCGTAAGGCATCATTGCAGAACCCTCTGTTCGGAGATACTGACTCTGAAACCACATACTGCTATGTGAACGATACCAAGACCTACACTCCATTTTCACTTGACACAGATTGGGAAAAGGCATACGCTCAGGCTTCAGCCCAAATCAAGACTATCCTGAAATAGAGTTAAAGACTCTGACGTTGCATGGCATACTAAGACAGTCAACGACAGATGTAATATAAGCCTCATAAGTTCAATTGTCTTATGAGGTTTTTTCGTATATATTAGTTCTTCTTTCAATGTATTTTCCAGTGGTACGGCTGAAAAATATGAGAAAAAGGACATATATTTATCCGTAAGCCTTTAGTTTTCACATTTTATTCGTACCTTTGCGCCATATTATGCAAGTATCTATTATAAAATATAACGCAGGAAACATACGTTCCGTAGACAATGCATTACGCCGTCTGGGAATAGAACCCATTATCACTGATGACGCTGACATTATCAGGAAATCGGACCGTATAGTATTTCCCGGACAGGGGGAAGCCGGAAGCACCATGCAATACCTCCACGAAAGAGGACTCGATGAATTGATCAGAAACCTCACACAGCCAGTATTGGGAATATGTATCGGTATGCAACTGATGTGCAGGCACAGCGAAGAAGGAGATACTGACTGTCTCGGCATTTTCGATGTTCCGGTAAAAAGATTTATTCCTACTCAGCACGACCAAAAAGTTCCTCAGATGGGTTGGAACACCATCACAGACACCAAATCACCATTGTTTGAAGGATTCACACGCCCTGAATTCGTTTATTTCGTACATAGTTTCTATGTTCCGCTCTGCAACGACACAATAGCCACAACAGATTATATACAGCCATACAGTTCTGCCCTGCATAAAGACAACTTCTTCGCAACTCAGTTCCATCCTGAGAAAAGCGGAAGCGTGGGAGAACGGATACTGAAGAACTTCCTCAATTATGACAGATAAAAAAATACAGATAATTCCAGCCATTGACATCATCGACGGAAAATGCGTACGTCTGACCAAAGGCGACTACGAGCAGAAGAAAGTCTACAACGAAAATCCTCTCGATGTGGCCAAGATGTTTCAGGACAAGGGCATCAAGCGTCTGCATCTTGTAGATTTAGACGGAGCACGTTCACGCCACATCGTAAACTATCGTGTTATCGAACAGATAGCAGGCCACACAGACCTTGTCATCGACTTCGGAGGCGGCATCAAGACCGACGGTGACCTAAAGATTGCATTCGAAGCAGGAGCACAGATGATTACGGCAGGAAGTATTGCCGTGACCAACCACGACATCGTAAGTCAATGGATCAAGACATACGGTGCAGACCGCATCATTCTCGGAGCAGACACACGCAATGGAAAAATCAGCATCAACGGATGGAAGGAGGAAGGAGAACAGGACATCATGGATTTTCTCGGTTCCTACATCGGAGAAGGAATAAAGAACGTTATCTGTACTGACATCGAACGTGACGGAATGCTGCAAGGTCCTGCAGTAGAACTCTACAAGACAATTATGAAGGCACAGCCAGGACTCAACGTTATTGCCAGCGGCGGAGTAAGTTGCATGGAAGATATCCTGAAACTGGATGAAGCCGGAGTAAAGCAGGTGATTGTAGGCAAGGCTATCTATGAAGGGAGAATTGAACTATGTTAGCAAAAAGAATCATACCCTGCCTTGACATCAAGGACGGAACAACCGTAAAGGGAACCAATTTCGTAGGACTACGTGAAGCCGGAGACCCTATTGAGTTGGGAAAGATCTACAGCGAACAAGGTGCAGACGAACTGGTTTACCTTGACATCACAGCAAGTCATGAAGGCAGAAAGACCTTTACCCAATTGGTAACACGTATCGCACAGGAAATAAACATACCGTTCACCGTGGGCGGTGGAATCAATGAACTGCAGGATGTAGACCGACTGCTCAATGCAGGAGCCGACAAAATCAGTATCAACTCTGCAGCAATACGCCGTCCGGAACTTATCGACGAGATAGCCAACCACTTTGGAAGTCAGGTATGCGTAGTAGCAATCGATGCCAAGCAAACAGACAAAGGTTGGAGATGTTTCCTTAACGGAGGACGTCTGGAAACAGAATTCGACTTGTTTGAATGGGCAAAGGAAGCAAACGACAGAGGAGCAGGTGAAATTCTATTCACAAGCATGGACCATGACGGAGTGAAACAAGGTTATGCCAACCAAGCCCTACATAAACTGTCAGAGGAACTGAGCATACCGGTTATTGCTTCAGGAGGAGCAGGCAAGCGTGAACACTTCCTCGATGCTTTCACACAGGGACATGCCGATGCAGCACTTGCTGCAAGTGTCTTCCATTTCGGAGAGATACCAATTCCAGAACTGAAGAAATATTTAACTGACAACGGAATAAACATAAGATTATGACTATAGATTTCAACAAGATGGACGGACTCGTTCCAGCCATCATTCAAGACGCAAAGACACTGAAAGTGCTTATGCTCGGCTTCATGAACGAAGAAGCATACAACAAGACAGTAGAGACAAAACAAGTAACATTCTGGAGTCGCAGCCGCAAATGCCTGTGGACAAAAGGTGAGACAAGTGGCAATTTCCTCAATGTAGTATCAATGGACATTGACTGCGACAACGACACCCTCCTCATCAAGGTAAATCCAGTAGGTCCAGTATGCCATACCGGTGCCGACACTTGCTGGAACGAGAAGAACGAAAATCCAATCATGTTCCTCACAGAACTCCAGCGTTTCATTGAAAAGCGTCACGAAGAAATGCCAGAAGGTTCATACACAACAAGCCTTTTCCGCGACGGACTCAGCCGCATGACTCAGAAAGTCGGTGAAGAAGCAGTAGAACTGGTGATTGAATCAATGAAGGGCGATGATGACAGACTTATCTATGAAGCCTCAGACATGTTCTATCACCTCATTGTTCTGCTCACGTCAAAAGGTCTTTCTATAGAAGATATTGCAAGTGAACTCATTGAGCGTCACGATCCAAACTGGCACAAGCACTAATCTATGTCTATGCTCATCAACTATAAGAACGTAAGCGTCTTCCAGGAAGTTCAGGAAGTACTCTCGGATGTTACATTCAGTATCAACGAGGGTGAATTCGTGTATATCATCGGAAAAGTAGGAACAGGCAAGAGTTCCTTGCTAAAAACCCTCTACGGCGAATTGTCAGTCAGCGACGGCGAGGCAGAAGTTATGGGTTACAACATGGTGGGACTAAAGAACAAATACCTACCTGAACTGCGAAGAAAACTTGGAATCATCTTTCAGGATTTCCAACTGCTGACAGACCGTACTGTTGAGAAAAATCTCCAATTCGTACTTAAGGCAACAGGATGGAAGGACAGGAACGAGATAGATGAGCGAATCAAGGAGGTGCTTTCATTAGTTGGAATGGAAACAAAGGGATACAAGTTGCCAAGCGAACTGTCAGGAGGAGAACAGCAGCGTATTGCCATTGCAAGAGCCATTCTCAACCGTCCCAAACTGATTCTGGCAGATGAGCCAACCGGTAATCTCGATGTTGATACATGCAGGAAAATCACAGAACTGCTACAACGTCTCGTAACAGAATACGGTTCAACCGTAGTGATGATTACTCACAACATGAACCTTCTCGACAAGTATCCAGGACGCGTATTCGAATGTAAGGACCATCACCTCAGAGAACTTACAGACTACAATAATATTGCAGAGGAAGAAGAAGAGATAAAAAGCGAAGACAAGGATGAAGAATTAATCATCGAAGAATTCAATGAGGTAGAAGACACCAAAGCAAAGGACGGGAGCGGCAATGACAGCAGCATCATAGTCCTTGAAGATATTGATTCCGAAGGAAAGAGCAATAAACCTGAAAAGTCAGGAAAGGAACAGGACAATAACGAGAATACAGAAGAAGAATAATCTCAACGACAAAACAATACACACGAATATGAAAGTAATGAAATTTGGTGGCACATCAGTAGGATCACCACAAAGAATGAAAAATGTCGTAGAACTCATCAGCAACGACAACGAACAAAAGATTGTAGTTCTGTCAGCAATGTCAGGTACTACAAATATGCTATACGAGATATCCGACTATCTCTACAAAAAGAATCCCGTTGGTGCAAACGAGAACATCAACATCATGGAAGACAAGTACCGCCAACATGTGGCAGAACTTTACTCAACCGATGAATACAAGCAGAAAGCCAACGATTTTCTCAAGCAGGAATTTGATTTCATCCGTTCATTCACAAAAAGTACTTTCACCGTATTCGAAGAGAAGATAATAGTTGGTCAGGGTGAAATCCTCAGCACCAACATGGTTACGTTCTATCTTCAGGAGCAAGGATACAATGCCGCACTTCTGCCTGCACTCGACTACATGCGTACAGACAAGAACGACGAACCAGACCTCAAATACATCCGCGAAAACATCAAGGTACAACTTGAGAATCAACCAAACTGCGACATCTACATCACACAGGGATTCATCTGCCGTAACGCATACGGAGAAATCGACAACCTGAAACGAGGAGGCTCCGACTATTCGGCATCACTGATAGGTGCAGCAGTAGAAGCATCAGAAATACAGATTTGGACAGACATCGACGGAATGCACAACAATGACCCTCGATTTGTCGAAGGAACCCAACCGGTAAGCAACCTCAGTTTCGAGGAAGCAAGCGAATTGGCATATTTTGGTGCAAAGATTCTGCACCCAACATGTGTACAGCCAGCCAAGTTTGCCGGTATTCCGGTAAAACTCCTCAACACCATGCAACCCGATGCATACGGTACAGTTATCAGCAAGCAGACAGAACGAGGAAAAATCAAAGCCGTTGCAGCCAAGGACGACATCTGTGCCATCAACATCACATCAAGCCGCATGCTGCTTGCCTACGGATTCCTCCGCAAGGTATTTGAAATCTTTGAGACCTACAAGACCAGCATCGACATGATTACCACCAGCGAGGTCGGTGTTTCCGTATCAATCGACAACACCAACAACCTCAGTCAGATACTCAACGAACTGAAAAAACTCGGTACCGTCAACGTAGATATGAACATGTGCATAATATGCGTTGTAGGCGACCTTGACTGGCACAACGTAGGTTTTGAGGCACTTGTAAGCGATGCATTAAAGGGAATTCCAGTACGAATGATTTCATACGGAGGAAGCAACCACAATATTTCGTTCCTTATAGCCGAAGAAGACAAGAAGCGAGCACTCCAGGCACTCAGCAACCACCTGTTCAATAAATAATCCGACAGATGACTACACCATATTATTTATACGACACTGAACTGCTGAAAAAGACACTCGACGAAATAAAGAAAGGCGCAGCCACCATTGAGAACAGTTTTGTTCATTATGCAGTAAAGGCATGTACCAATCCCAAAGTACTTGAAGTAATACGTGATGCAGGATTGGGAATCGACTGTGTCAGCGGAGGAGAGATAGAAGTCGTTGTCAATGCAGGGTTCGACCCCTCAAGAATTATGTTTGCCGGAGTAGGCAAAGCCGATTGGGAAATTCAGACAGCCCTGGACAACAACATCGAATGCTTCGTTGTTGAAAGTATCCCAGAACTTGAAGTAATAAATGAATTTGCAGCAAAGAAGGGCAAGATTGCAGACGTATGCCTGCGTATCAATCCCAACGTAGGAGCCCACACCCATGCCAACATCGTTACCGGACTTTCCGAGAACAAGTTCGGCATCAACATGGCAGACATGATGGAAGTAATCAGACTATGTCAGGAACTTCCTCAGATAAACTTCAAGGGACTGCACTTCCACATAGGCAGTCAGATTCTGGAGATGGATGACTTTGAAGCACTCTGCAGACGTGTCAACGAACTTCAGGACAAACTTGATGCAGCAGGAATCCATGCAGAAATCATAGATGTCGGAGGAGGATTGGGAATCGACTACGAACATCCCGAAAAACATCCAATTCCTGATTTTGAAAATTACTTCAGCATATTCCGCAACAAACTCAAGTTGCGTAAAGGTCAGGAACTGCATTTCGAATTGGGAAGATCCGTTGTCGGTCAATGCGGAAGACTCATCACAAAAGTACTTTATGTCAAGAACAGCGGTCCGAAACAGTTTGTCATCGTAGATGCCGGTTTTACCGACCTCATACGTCCAGCCCTGTATGGAGCCCATCATAGAATCGTAAACATCACCAACACCGATGACGACATGGAAACATACGATGTCGTAGGACCTATATGCGAGTCCAGTGACGTGTTCGACAAAGATGTCCGTCTGAGCAAGACCAAGCGCGGCGACCTGCTTGCAATACTCTCAGCCGGAGCCTACGGGGAAATCATGGCATCACAGTACAACTGCCGCCGACTGCCCAAAGGATATACAGTCGATGAGATAGATTAACCGGCAGCAAGACAGAAAGTAATATACAATCAAGATAAAGTATAAAGGCGAAGATTCAAAAATCCTCGCCTTTTATTTTACGAATAAACCGACCTAAGTGATACAGAACCTATCTGTTCAAAAAAACCTTTCCGCCATTTATGACAACACCCTTATGGTCATTAGCCACACGAATACCCTGAACAGAGTAAGAAGTATTATCCACACGCCTTTGCAGTACAGGTCCACCCACTCCAGTCGAATTATCCCTCACAACCAAAGGATATTCAAGGTCAATACCCAATATCTCATCCTCCACAATCAAGGTATAGTTACCCGGAGAAAGCGACAACTCGGCAGATAAAGCCCCATTATACGCAACGAAGCCAGCACCAAACAGCACGACATCCTCAGTCATATTCCTAAACCTTGGGTATGAGATTCTGCTGACCACCTCATTCTCGTCGTTGACAACCAAGACAGCCAAGTCATAGTCAGCATCCAAGTCGTCAGGCACATAATCACAGTTGAGATAAAAGTCAACCAGCATATTCACGTCATGTACAGAGTCAGCTTGCAAGTTCAGAGGATCTTCGTTGAAGAACACATGGAGGTCAACCGACAAGCCATCAACATGCTTGCTGAACGAAGGTTCATGATAATACCTGTCATACTCCTCAGGAAATGAAGCCACGTCATTTCCCTTCAGGCGGAAACGGAGCACGCCTTCCGGACAATCAGCCACTACAGGACGGAACCAGTCCGTACATTCCCCGTTCAGGTAACCACGCAGCATTGGATACACATGATAGATACCGTCAGGCAAATCATCGTCAAACATCTTCAACTGACGAGCCACAGTAAATGACGGTGTGATAACGGTTGAGTCCTTGACGAGAGAAGAAATGAGACTATCATATTCATCCACAACCCTTATGGTATTCATAGCAGAATCAGCAAGAACGAGCGAATAGTCGAATTCAAGTCCGGTCTGTCCCTGAAAGGCAGTCGGAACGATGGTGTACAAAGTAAGATTTCTGTCCTGAACCCCAAATTTCCATTGTGACAACTGTCCCCCAACCGAGAGTTGGTCTATGCAGAACTTCTCCTCAGAGAGAGTCTGCACCTCACCCTCAGCACGAGGATGCAGGTTATGTATCATGGAGTTTGCCCAAGCAAAGTCAAAACTGTCATCCACATTCAGGTCATACATATCAGTCTTGAGAAAATTGATGTCAAACCAGTTGTTGCATTTACCCGACCAGCCCCAATTGACATGAACAAAATGATTCGAGTCGTAACCATCAAAGACAAAGGCATGCCCCGCGTTAGGAACCCCCTTTGCCGCACCACCATAGAATATCGGCATACCGTTGTCCAGATCCTCCTGAATAAGCCGCCACCATTCAGGATTATCCAATTTTCCATCGAAAAAAGCAGACTGGTAAGTACGGGCATCATACGACATACCCATACCCATTACGGCAGCACCCTCACAAGCAAAAGGATTGGCACTACCGCCCCCGCCGGGAGTCCAGCTCATATTCACGGAATACGCAATATCACGCAGGAATACACCAACGGCATCCGAACAGACACCCCACCTGTCATCACTCATACCAGATAGTTCCGGAGATAAGAAAATACTGTCCGGAATATTAGCATAGTCATAGGTCGTAGCACTGGATAAATGCTTCACCTCACTAAATTTGACACCATCATTCAGCCACGTCACGGTAGTGTTTCTGTCCTGCGGATGCAGCGGAGCCCCCTTGTCCTTCCAGTAGTTTATAATCTGACCCAAGGCAACAGCAGCACACCCAATCGGGAAACGGCCATTATAGTCAGGATGATTACGCACGAACGCAGTATCGGTACATTCAGGAGCATACTTGTTGTACGGATACGATTGTCCCCATTTCGTAGTCAGTAAAGGAGCAACAATAATCCTCGGATTATTATCCTGCCTTACAGACATCAGGTCTACCGCCTTTCCATCCTGAACAGCCTCAACATAAGCCCCGTACCGCTCAAGAATCACCTTCAGGGCATCCGGAACACAGTTTTCATCCTCCGGCCAGGCACCCTCCGTACTATAGCCAACAACAGCCGGAAGCCTGTCATCACCGCTCACAATTACAAAACCACCACCGTCGGCAGTATTGAAGATATAATACGGCTGAGTACGGGCAGTCTTCCTTGCCCTCACATTCACAGCACCCTTACCAATCCCAGCGTCAGTACGACGGAGCATGAACCGTTCAGCCTTGCGACGCGCCGCACCCTCAGACACAGGAGCCGCATTCAGACACATCGAAGTAAGCAGAACACCCAGGAATAACAATATCCTATTCATTTCAATAATCTATAATGAGGTGATATAAAATCGTTTTTTTCACAAATACCATTGTTCAGACATAACGTCAAAGAACAAACCGTAAACATAAAGGGAGGGATATAAAACAAAAAAGTGTGGCACGAAAATGTCACGAACTTGAAATTTCCTGAAATATAACAAAATCACATGGAAACCAAATATTGCAAAAACCACTCATTTTCAGTATTTTATCATTTCAAAAATAAAGTAGGATTTCACCTTGTGCGCCTGATAGGACTCGAACCTACAAGCCTCGCGGCACCAGATCCTAAGTCTGGCGTGTCTACCAATTTCACCACAAGCGCAGGTTTTGGTTGTTTGCGGGTGCAAAGGTACAAATAAATTGCCAATCGGCAACGCTGATTGGCAATTTATTTTCGATTTTATACACAAATCAAATCAAGAATACGAAATCAAGACCTCATATAACTGGCAAGAACATCAGCATTCATGCCATGCACATACTTGGAATGACGTGCCACTTCAGCCTCAGCATGATTGAAGAACACCACCAGACTGGCACCGAACAACTCCTCACAGCGCACAGTATCAAGCAACAGCAACTGACACATGATAGTATAGGCAGTAATCTCATAGAGTTTGCGTCCGCAGAAATCAAGCACATCCTGATTATCCTGTAACTTCACGAACTCCACACAATCCTCCAATGCAACCTTCATTTCATTGATACGTTCCACATAAGCCAGGAACTCAGATTTCTTTCCACCATCTTCAACAGCATTCACCCTTTCATCCAGTTCCGCATTCAAGTCATTAATCACATTAAGGTACGTACCGTTGGTGATGTAGCGCAAAGCCGCAACAACCTGAAGTTGAGTCGTACCCTCATAGATACTCGTAATGCGTGCATCACGGTAAAGCCTCTGACACTTATACTCCTGCATATAGCCACTACCGCCGTGAATCTGAATACAGTCATAGGCACTCTGATTGCAATACTCAGAATTCATACCCTTGGCAAGCGGAGTGAAAGCATCAGCCAGCCGCTGATATTTCTTCATCTCCGACCTCTCCTCCGGACTCAGTTGGCGCGAACGCTGAATATCCTCAAGAGCCTTGTAGATATCCACATACCGGGCACACTGATAGAGAAGACTCCTTCCAGCATCAAGTCTTGCCTTGATAGTAGCAATCATGTCATACACCGCAGGGAAGTTGATAATCTCCCTGCCATACTGCCTGCGGTCACGGGCATACGCAAGAGCCTCCTCATAGGCAGCCTGCTGAATACCCACCGACTGAGCCGCAATACCCAGTCTGGCACCGTTCATCAGCGACATCACATAGCGGATAAGCCCCAGTTTCCTGTCACCGCAAATCTCAGCCTTGGCATTCCTGAAAGTAAGTTCACACGTAGGACTGCCATGAATACCCAGTTTGTTTTCAATCCTTCTCACGTCAACACCCCCACTCTTCTTGTCATAAATAAACATCGACAGACCGCGTCCGTCACGAGTACCCTCCTCACTACGCGCCAGCACAAGATGAATGTCGCTGTCACCGTTGGTAATGAAACGCTTCACACCGTTCAGTCTCCAGCAATTCTCCGATTCGTCAAACGAAGCACGCAGCATCACCGACTGCAGGTCACTGCCCGCATCAGGTTCCGTCAGGTCCATCGACATCGTTTCCCCCGCACAAACCCTTGGAATATACTTCTGACGCTGCTCCTCAGTACCGAAGCAGTACAAAGTCTCGATACAGTCCTGAAGACTCCACACATTCTCAAAACCCGCATCACCCGCACTCACAATCTCATTGGCAGCAGTATACACCACCACCGGAAGCGAAAGTCCCCCATAGCGTCGGGGCATCGTCATACCGTTAAGACCAGCCTTGGTCGTAGCATCCAGATTCTCGTAAGTCCTGTCCGCATACCTCACACGGCCGTTTTCCACATGAGGACCCTCCGCATCAACACTCTCGGCATTGGGAGCAATGATGTTGGCATTGATGTCACCCACAATCTCCAGCACCTTGTCATAAGAATCCATTGCATCCTCAAAGTCAAGCGGAGCATAGTCATACTTGCCGGCATCGGCATAATTCTGTTCCTTCAGTTCAGCAATACGCCTCATCAAGGGATGATCAAGGTGGAACTTCAGTTCACGCACATCTGTATATGAATTCGCCATAGTTTCTTTTCTATTTGAGTTTGTAATACTTGATGAATTTAGGCAGCACCTCCTCGATACTACCACAAATATTGTAGTCCGCAATCTGATTAATCGGAGCATTCGGATCATTGTTGATACTGATGATGATACCCGAATCCTTCATTCCCGCAATATGCTGAATAGCACCGCTGATGCCACACGCGATATACACCTTCGGACGCACCGTCACACCAGTCTGCCCAATCTGACGGTCATGATCCACCCATCCAGCATCCACGGCAGCACGACTCGCCCCCACCTCAGCATGAAGTTCATGAGCAAGCGCAAAGAGAAGGTCAAAACCCTCCTTCGAACCCACTCCGTAACCACCAGCCACAACAATATTCGCCCCCTTCAGGTTATGTTTAGCCTCCTCCACATAGCGGTCAAGCACACGCACCACGAAATCCGAATCACACGTATATTCACCCACATCATGCCTAATCACCTCACCCCTGTATGCAGCATCCCTGATTTCCTTTCTCATTACACCGTCACGCACCGTAGCCATCTGAGGACGGTGCTCAGGATTGACAATAGTAGCAATGATGGACCCCCCGAAAGCAGGACGTATCTGCATCAGTTGACTGTCGAAATGCCTGTTCACAAACTCATCCCCCACCTTCACCTTCATGTCGAAATCATCAATCTCCAGTTGCGTACAGTCAGCAGTAAGACCCGAATGCAGAGCCGAAGACACACGCGGACCGAGGTCACGCCCCACCACAGTAGCACCCATCAGGCAAATCTGCGGATTCTCCTCCCTGAAAAGTTTAACCACCGCAGCAGTATGCGGCAGGGAAGTATAAGGGAACAGACGCGGATCATCAAACACATGCACCCTGTCCACACCGTAAGGCATCACCTGCGACTCAATACCGTCAAGACCCGAACCGATGCAGATACACTCCAGCATCACCCCAAGTTCATCAGCCAACAGGCGTCCCTTCGTAAGCAGTTCCAGACTGACATCCGCCACCCTGTTCTGCTCACCTATTTCTATATATACAAATACAGACTGTTTCATCATATAGTATTACTCTCTTTAAGTTCATTAATAAGATTGCAGATATCCTCGTCACTGGCAGAAAGCACCCTAGTCTCCTTCGCCTTGAACACAATGTTCTTCACCGCCTTCACGTTCGTAGGACTGCCAGCCTTACCTATCTGCATCGGATCAGCATCAATATCAGCAGCACCCCACACCGTAAACTCCCTGCGCTTGTTAGCCATCACACGCTTCACGTTCCTGCAGCGGCACGGAGCAGCACTACCGTTCACCGTCAGCAGAATCGGCAGCGGCGCCTCCACCGTTTCCGCACCCCCATCCACATGTCTCCGGCACACAATCCTGCCCTCACCACACGAAAGAATCTCCTCCATGTAAGTAATCTGAGGCAGACCCAGTTTCTCAGCCACCTGCGGCCCCACCTGGGCAGTATCACCGTCAATAGCCTGACGGCCGCAGAGAATCACGTCATAGTCACCAATCTTACGGATAGCCTGAGCCAGACTGTAACTCGTAGCAAGAGTGTCAGCACCGCCCAGAGCCCTGTCAGTAAGCAGAATACCCTCATCAGCACCACGGTAAATACCCTCACGCAACACGTCAGCAGCCTTAGGAAGCCCCATCGTAAGCATAGTGATGCTGCTGCCCGGATTCAGTTCCTTCAGACGAATCGCCTGTTCCAACGCATTCAGATCATCAGGATTGAACACCGTAGGAAGAGCAGCACGGTTAACAGTACCCTCCGGAGTCATTGCTTCAGGACCCACATTGTGAGTGTCCGGAACCTGTTTTGCCAAAACAATTATCTTCATTTCCGTATAAACAATTTACATTTACACTGCAAAGATAATAAGAAAAAAAGGTAAAATAAAAAAAACAAAGCACAAATCAGCGTTCTTAGATGCGAATAGACAATATTTCACAAAACCACGGCACACAATACCATGTCCGTGTGCATTTAATACCCCAGGAATTAGCCCCACTCCACCGTTACGGCCACAACCACCGCTAATCAGGCAACAGCCCCCATCAATCAGCAGATTCAGCCGGAACCCTTACAGTCTTTCCTCCGGAAATGCTGAACTCATAGACACAGTCATACCATTCGTGAACGGTAACCCAAAGTTTACCGTTGCGTATGTCGTAAATAGAGTTGTGGACAGTATCCCACCAATCGGAATCCTCACGGAACCCATGCGCCCCCACATACTCCAATTCCTCCGGCCATTCCTCAGCCTGTTCAGCAAGCATAGCATCCAACATACCCCTGACATCCTCATCCCCAATCGTGGAATAAGGGAAATACAATGAATATTCACTATACCATTTATATTTAGGGAAATCATACTGGTTGGAATATCGGACCATCCTCATCAGGTTCCACATCCCCCGCATACTCTCACCACCCATCCCATAGTTCTCCTTCAGAATATCATAACGCTCAACACCAACGGCAGAATCAGTAATAGAATCCAGGAACAGATAATAATTCGTCATAATATACTGAGGCCTGGCAACAATCCTGTTGTTTATGAATTCCACGACATAAGATTCATCAGGATCCGAAATCATGAAATGAAGATTCATGTACTCCGACTCCATCGGAGTAATATTATATCTCCGAAGATAATCCAGCGCCTCCTTCACAGTAGCACAATTATCCAGAAGAGGACGGATGACACAAATGACGTTAAGTTCCGGAGCATCCCTGTTGGTACCCGTATGAGGCGTTTCGCCCCAATCATTCCTTGACACCACATTCGAACTCACCACAAGCCCCTTCTCGTTCATGCCATCAAACAAAGCCCAAGGCAGCAGATCAATCCTGTCCTGCGACAGTCCCGATTCAACCGACGCCTCAGAAGTATGAGCTAGACGGGCAACGCCTACAGTAGCATAACGGCCCTCCTTTGCAGTAGTACGCACAACAATTGTCGGACACTGGTTCATATAATAATCAAAATTTCTGCCTTGAAAGTCCCCGTTCCTCACGCAGGAGCACGCCATGTCCCCCGAGATAGCATCATAACTATCATTGGGGAACTCGCTGCCATAATCCGTATATGTAACCTCATACAGCATCCTTGAAATCTTACAGAATTCCGAATGCCTGGATTCAATCTCCACATCATCACCCTTATCACAGCCCAACAGGACAAAACACAAAGCCAACAATAAAAACACATTTCTACGCATACGCCATATATTTTCAGAGTCAACAAATAATCGATGTTCACAAAAGTCATCAACAAAAGCATTAATTCAACCGCAAATATAAAGCAAAGAAATGAAACGGACAAACTATTGGGAAAATAAAACGCAAACGCAAAAAGTCAAATAAACGGTTGTCGGTTATAGGTTATCGAATACCACCCGAACGGCTTGCTCGTAGACTCGTTGACTTGTAGACTCAAAAAGCCAATGGCTTTTATGGAAGTCAGTAACGAGTACAGTAACGAGTCAGTAACGACTCCCTAAGGACTGAAACGGTTTCTGGGATGTCAACTTTTTCAGTATGATGTCACAGATTTCATTATAAGCCAGAGCAAAAAGTGTAAGCGAATTCAGGAAAGTGTAAGGTATTTCAGTATGATGTCAAAGATTTCAGTATAAGCCAGAGCAAAAGTGTAAGCGAATTCAGGAAAGTGTAAGGCATTTCAGTATGATGTCAAAGATTTCAGTATAAATCCTGTCATGGTCCGTTGATTAATAAAAAAAATTAAATTGTTAAATTGTATATTATACACTCTTTTTCGAAACATGGTCTCGGGCGCACACGCACAGGCGCGCGCGTCTAAGCTTAATATGTAGAGTATATATTATATATATATAATACCCCTATAGGGAAAAGAACAGTTGGAAATAACAATTAAACGTTTAACAAATAAACGAAAATAACATTTTTAGTAGATAAAATCCTCAAAATCATTTGCTTATATGAAAAATTTTTATTATTTTTGTAAGGCAAACCAAAACAAAAATCACAATGGAAAACTTCAATATTCGCTCGTATTCAAAGAAAGAACTGGCTCTTTTGTACTTCCCAGACAGCAGTCCTGAGATTGCAGTCAAGCATCTCATGAACTGGGTAAAGCGATGCTCAACGCTTGTTGATGAACTCAAGTCAAGGCATTACGTTGCTACAAACAAATCATTCACATCTCATCAGGTCGCCTTAATTGTGGATTATTTGGGAGAACCATAGGTGTATAACAAGAAAAAACTACCAAATCCTACCAAAACCTACCAAATCCTACCAAATCCTACCACTACCATTTTCAAACACCGTAACTTTGCATCAGATTCCGAAAGGGGAGAAAATCAGAGGCGAAACGTTACTGATTCGTAACTGACTCGTAACTGATTCGTTACTGACTCTCCCTTTAGGGAGAAACTTAACTATTAACCAACTAAAAACCTCGCGATGGTACAAGGTAAATCGTAAAGAGCCATGAAATTTA